>JARSSM010000012.1 GCA_029624735.1 Defluviicoccus sp.
AGACTGTCAACCATGTCTCCGGTCCATAGTGTCAACTATGTCGCCGGTTGCTCACCGGCATTCATCTAGCACCCGGGCGATCGTCGCCAGCACGCCGTCGGTGTTTACCAGCACCTCATTGTTCCAGAACCGCAGCACTCGAAACCCGGCCGCCTCGAGCACTGCGCTCCGCGCAGCATCGGCCGTCGCCGCGCTGGCATGCTGGCCACCATCAATTTCGATCGCGAGGCCGACTTCGATGCTCGCGAAATCGGCCACGAACGAGCCGATCGGTACTTGGCGGCGGAACTTTGCACCACTGAGAGATCGGCTGCGCAGCTTAGCCCACAGCTTGCGCTCCGCCTCGGTCATAGCGCGCCTCAGTGCGCGGGCTCTGTCAATCGGCTTCTTTTTCCAGGCCATCTCGCCCCATTTGCCGCCCTCACCTCATCACCATAAGTCTGGCTCAGACGTTGAAGCGGAACAAGAGGACGTCGCCGTCGGCAACCACGTAGTCGCGCCCCTCCGAGCGCATCCGACCGGCCTCGCGCGCGCCCTGCTCACCGCCCAGGGCGACGAAGTCAGCATACGCGATGGTCTCGGCGCGGATGAAGCCGCGCTCGAAATCGGAATGAATGGCACCTGCTGCCGCCGGTGCCTTGGTGCCGCGGCGCACCGTCCAGGCCCGGCTCTCTTTCGGCCCGGCGGTGAAAAAGGTGATGAGATCGAGGAGGCCGTAACCGGCGCGGATGACCTTGGCAAGCCCGGTCTCCGTCAGACCTAAGCTTTCGAGGTAGGCCGCGCGCTCGTCCTCGGCCAGCGCTGCCAACTGCGCTTCGATCTCGGCCGAGATGATCACCACCGGGGTGCCGGTCCGGCCAGCGTGCGCCGCCACCCGCTCGGTCCAGGCATTGCCGGTCGCGGCGGCCGCTTCCTCGACGTTGCAGACATAGAGCATCGGCTTGGCCGATAGGAGCTGCAGGCCGCTCCACAGCTTGCGCTCCTCGTCGGCAACCGGCACCAGGCGGGCCGGCTGGCCCTCGCCCAGCGCGCGGGCGGCCCGCTCGGCCAGCGGCAAGGTTTCCGCCGCCTCCTTGTCGGCGCCGCGGGCGCGCTTGGTGAGCGCGGTGATACGCCGCTCCAGGCTCTCCAGATCGGCCAGCATCAGCTCGGTCTCGACGATCTCCGCATCGCGCAGCGGATCGACGCCGCCTTCGACGTGGCTCACATCGTCGTCCTCGAAGCAGCGCAGGACCTGGCAGATCGCATCCACCTCGCGGATGTGAGCGAGAAACTGGTTGCCCAGCCCTTCACCCTTGCTGGCACCCGCGACCAGACCGGCAATGTCGACGAATTCAAGCTGCGTCGGCGTGATCTTGGCCGAACGGGACATCGTCGCGAGCGTGCCTAAACGGTCGTCCGGCACCGGCACCCGGCCGACGTTGGGCTCGATCGTGCAGAAGGGAAAGTTCGCCGCGGCGGCCGTGGCAGAGGCCGTAAGCGCATTGAACAGCGTCGACTTGCCGACATTGGGCAGGCCGACGATGCCGCAGTTAAACCCCACGGCGCTTGTCCGCCACGACTTCTGATTCGCTTGCGGCGCCGCTGGCCTGGGCCTTCGGCGGCTGCAGCGCGAGCGCAACCTTGCTCATGTATTGTCCCTCGTCACCCGCCAGAAGGAGCGGAAGATGCCGCGCGCAGGCGGCAAGGAGTGGTTCCAGCCAGTCCGCGTCGGCCGCGCTGAAATCGGCAAGCACGTGGCCAACGACCCGTTCCCTGCCGCCCGGATGGCCGACGCCGAGCCGCACCCGGCGGTATTCGGGGCCGAGATGGGCATCGATGCTACGCAGGCCGTTGTGGCCCGCCGCACCACCACCGCGCTTGACCCGCATCTTGCCGGCCACCAGATCGATCTCGTCGTGAAAGACGACGATGTCGGTGACCGGGATCTTGAAGAAGCGCGCCGCTGCCGCGACCGGCCGGCCGGAATCGTTCATGAACGTCATCGGCTTCAACGCGAGAATTTCGCGATCGTCGAGCCGGCCCGCCGCCATCTCGCCCTGAAAGCGGCTGCGGAAGGGCGCAAACGCGTACATACGCGCGATCGCGTCGATCGCCCGGAAGCCGATGTTGTGGCGATTGGCGGCATAGCGGTCGCCGGGATTGCCCAAGCCAACGAGGAGCAGACGGGCCACCATCGTCGGCCAGCGCGCCAGCGGCTAAGCGCTTAAGGCGCTTACGACGACGCGGGTGCGGAGCCTTCAGCCGGTGCAGCGGTCTCGGCAGCCTCGGCGGCGTCCGCCTTGATCGTCGTCGGCGGCGCAATCGTGGCAATCGTCGACACGCGCTGGCCGGCGGCGAACTCCACCCCTTGCGGCAGCTTCAACTGATCCGCATGCACCACATCGCCGATATCGAGGCCGGTCAAATCCACCTCCAGCCGCTCCGGGATGGCATCTGGCGTGCAGACCAGTTCGACGGTGTGCTGGACGACGTTAAGAACGCCGCCGCTGCGCAAACCGGGTGCGCCGGCCTCGTTCAGGAAGACGATCGCCACATCAACGTGAACGCGCGTCGTCGCCGCGACCCGCATGAAGTCGACATGGATCGGCTTGTCGGAGACGGGGTCGACCTGCACCTCGCGCGCCAGCACCCGCTCACTGCGGCCGGCCAGTTCGATCGCATAGACGTGGGTCAGGAATCCCGGTCGGCGCAGCTCCTTTTGCAGCTCTGCAGCGCCAATCGCAACCGAAGCCGGCGGCTGATCGCTGCCGTAAATGACGGCCGGGATCTGCCCGGCCCGGCGGCATTCCCTGGCCCCGCCCTTGCCCTTTCGCGCGCGCTCTTCCGCGTGAAAAGTAATAAGCTCGCTCATTCAATCCTGCTCCTCAGTGGCATGCGTAGAGGTAGTGGTTCGCGCCCTAATCAAAAAGGCTCGAGACCGATGTTTCGTCGCTGATCCGCTGCATCGCTTCAGCCAGCACGGGCGCGATCGTCAGCTGCTCGATGTTGTGAGACACCCGAACCGCCTCGGTCGCCGGGATGCTGTCGGTGATGACCAGCTTGTCGATCGGTGCTGCCGCCACCCGCGCGACGGCACCGCCGGAGAGCACGCCATGGGTCGCATACGCCGACACCGAAGCAGCGCCAGCCTCCATCAGCGCGACGGCTGCATTGCACAGCGTTCCAGCAGAGTCGATGATATCGTCGATCAGGATGCAGCGGCGGTTGCGGACTTCGCCGATCACGTGCATGACCTCGGATACGCCCGCCTGTTCGCGCCGCTTATCGACGATCGCCAGGTCACTGCCCAGGCGCTTGGCGATCAGGCGCGCCCGAAAGACGCCACCGATATCCGGCGAAACCACGAGCAGTTCCTGCGCATCGAACCGCCGCTCGATGTCCTTCGAGAACACCGGCGCCGAATAGAGATTGTCGAGCGGGATATCGAAGAAGCCCTGGATCTGGCCCGCATGCAGATCGACGGTCAGCACCCGGTCGGCGCCGGCGACGGTGATCAGGTTCGCCACCAGCTTGGCCGAAATCGGCGTCCGCGGGCCGGACTTGCGGTCCTGGCGGCCGTAGCCGTAGTACGGGATGACGGCCGTAATGCGCCGCGCCGAGCCACGACGCAGGGCGTCCAGCGTAACGAGCAGCTCCATCACGTTGTCGTTCGCTGGATAACACGTCGACTGGATGACGAAGACATCCTCGCCGCGCACGTTCTCCAGGATCTCGACGAACACTTCCATGTCCGAGAAGCGGCGGATGCTGGCACCGGCGAGCGGAATCCCCAGATACACCGAGACGGCCTCGGCCAGTGGCCGATTACTGTTGCAGGCAACGATCTTCATCGGAGGCCTTTGTCCGCTCCATTGCACTCAAAACGGGACAGCTTTGCGCCCGCCGATTCAACCCCCCGCTCATCGGGCAGCCGGGCGCGGACTGTATCAATCTGATGACAGGCCGTAAACGTCTTGCTGCACGCCAGCGGTTTCGGCCGCCGCCGCATCGAACCGTTAGCTCAAGGTGCATGTCGCCACCATCACGATCAGGCAAAAGCCGATCAGCAGCCAAAGGTGCGGCATGGTCTGACACTCCCGCCCGGCATCGGCGCGCATCGCACCCAGCGCCGGTCCCGTTTCATGGTTCGAGGACGATCGCCGAAAGCTGACGTCCGTAGTCGCCATCGCCGGCATGGGTGGCGCGGCGAAAGCTGAAAAACCGGTCATCCGCGTAGGTATCGGTCTCGATCGTCGCGACCGTGCGGATGCCGCGTGCCGCCAGTCTTCGCCCAACGTAGGCGGGAAGGTCGAACCGGTAGTGGTGCGGCCGATCCGCGGGCGCAAACAGCGTCGCGGCGTCGGGCTCGGCGGCCGTGAAAGCGGCGTGAAAGTCGGCCCCCACTTCATACGATTGCGGGCCGATGGCGGGTCCGACCGCAGCGACGATCCGCTCCACGGCAGCGCCCAGGCTCTCCATGGCCGCGAGCGTTGCCTCAACGATCCCCGCCTTGGCACCGCGCCAGCCGGCATGCGCGGCACCGATCACACCCGCGTCCGCATCCGCAAACAGAACCGGTGCGCAGTCGGCGGTGAGAATGCCAAGCGCCAAGCCGCGGGTCCGCGTCGCGAGGCCGTCCGCGTGCGGCGTCGCTGCGGCCGGGACCGGCCCCTCGACGACAACCGCATGCGCCGAATGCACCTGGTAGGCCGTCATCAAGGGCGCTGGCGCGGCCGGGCACAGCACCGCCATCGCGCGGGTCCGGTTTTCGTGCACGCACGCCGGGTCGTCGGCCGACCCCAGCCCGCAGTTGAGCGAGGCATAAAGACCGCCGCTGACGCCGCCCAAGCGGGTGAAAAAGGCGTGCCGGACCCCCGACGCGGCTGCGAGCGGTACCGCCTCTATCCGCACGGGCCGTCCCCCCGCACACCGCGCCGGCCGCGTCCGCGCCCGAAGCCGCAACCGGAACAATCCGCTGCCCAGCGCCCAGCGCAATGCTGCCTTGCAGAATCTGCATACCGGGACCGCCGCGGATGTGATCTGATAGCTGCAAAGCTCTGCGCTGACGCCGCTACGAGGGCGCGCCAGCGCGTAACCATAGGGAATGTCGCGGGATGGCGCTCTTCCGCTGGCGGGAGGGCATGCGGGTGGGTGTGTCGCGCATCGATGCCGACCACCAGCACCTGATCGTGCTGCTCAATCGATTGCATTACCTCTCCTTGGCCGGCGCCGACGTGGTCGCCACGGGAACCGTCATCGATTCCTTGGTCGCATGCGCTGAGGCTCATCTTCAAGCCGAACGCGCGATGATGGCCAATTCCGGTGCCCTTGACCTCGACCGGCACCGCCGGGCGCACCAGGCATTCTTCGAGCGCCTGGTGCACTATCGAACGCGGCATCGTGAACGGCCCGAGCGTTTCGACGTTGGCGCCTTCTACGACTTCATTGCCGACTGGCTGCTCATGCATGTGATGCGCGACCACACCAAGCTTAGGGCGCACTTCACAGCCTAAGGCGAACTTCACTAAGGTGGCGCCGGCTGTCTCCGCGCCGGCAGCACCCACCGCCAAAGCCGACAGCCCCTGAACCTTCAAACCGTACCTCTCAGCCGGAGCGACCGCTCGGAGGAGACGCCGGGGATCTGGTCGTCGTGGTTGCTGCCAAGCTAGCGCAGGCGCTCCTCCGTCTCGCGCTCGACGCCGTTGATGCGCTTGAGGTCGTCGGGCCCGCCCGAACGCGGTGCGGCAACGATGGGTGACTTCACCCCGCCGCCGATGGCATCGCCCACGGGCTGCAGGGCCGCGGCCGGCCTCGCCGCCATGGCCGCGTCAGCGCCTTCAACCGTGGCCAGCCGCGTGGCCAGCCGCTTGTTGTCCTGCTCAAGCCGGTCGCGCGCCGCCCGCACCAGCATCAGGTTGTCTTCGAGCTGATCAACCCGCTCCAAGGTGACCCGCCAGCGCAGCAGCCAGCCGAAGAGAAAGCCGATGAGCGCGGCAACGACAATCCAGATCCAAATCTGCTGAATCAGATAAAGCACAGTTAAATCCTCTAAGGCTCGGACGCTTCAAATGTAATACGCCGGTTGCGGTTGCGGCCGTCTTCCGTCTCGTCGGTCGCAATCGGGCGGCTGGAGCCGTAGCCCGCGACCTGCATGCGCTCGCGCGGCACACCGGCGCCGGCCAAATAATCGCGGACGCTGCGAGCACGATCAAGGCTCAGCGATCGATTGTAAGCCTCGCGCCCCTTGGCATCGGTGTGACCGCCGATCAGCACGCGAACATCGTCACAGCGCTTGAGAACCTTCGCGACCCGGTCGAGCTGGGCAAGGCTGGCCTTTTCGATCTCGGCGCTCTGCATCGCGAAACGGATCGTCGCCTTGCCCATGGCGCCGGCGATCTGCTGCTGGCATTCGGCTGCCGCTGCGCCCGGTTTCGGCACCGGCGCCCGCGCCATCGCTTCCACAACGGGGGGTGGAGCAGGCTCCAACGTCGGCTTCTGCAGCGGCACCGGCGCCGGTTCGGCGACCGCAGCCTTCTTGTATGTCAGCTGCTGCGTACCGTGGTATCCCGCCGGCAACTGCGACAGCGCCGCGTCGACAGCGGCCATCGCGCCGGCATTGACGGCGTCGCCTTGGATGCTGAGCCGGGAATCAGCAAGCTCTGCGGTTCCCCGTTCGAGCTGGGAAAGTTGCGCCAGCGCCAGTTGCGCTGCAGCCTGCCAGTCGCCGGCTGGAGGATCGGCGGCGGTGGTCATCGCGTCGTCGACAACCGTGAACTGTTGCCGCGCTTGCTGCAGCAGCGCCGTCCGCGCCGCCTCGCTGGGGACCGAGCCAGCCAGCACGGCCGCGCTGCCGGAGGACGAAACGCGCCAGATGAACGGTGTTCGGACCGCCGGCACGGCCGAGCGCTCCAGCTCGGTCTTCTTCGGCACGACCGGCTCGGCTGCGGCCGGCACACGCTCCCGCGCGCGCGGTTGCAGACTTGCCATCGAGGTCCGATCGACGACTTCGACAACGCCGCCCATTAGCGTCCCCCCCGCCCCGGCGGCGGTCAGAACCAGGTTCAGCGCCTCGTCGCGCGCGGCCAGCGAAGGCGCATGGCCGGAGACGATCGCCGTCTGGCCGTCCATTTCAGCAGTGGACCATTCCATGCCCGGCCGGCTGAGCGCGGCGTTAACAGAGGCTTGCAGCTGATCCTGGACTTCACGTGCGTTCGGATAGACGGTGATCCAACCGTAGGCGCCAATGGTCAGGACAGCAAAAAGCAGTATCGTTAATTTCCCCATCATCCGCCCTAAATGCTGCGTCCTCGCGTAAATATCGGGCTTTGGTCCCGCGTCCCAGGCGGTGCCGAGACTTATCCGCTCTTAAGCTTGTGCGTCAACCCGGATCCTTTACCCCATTCTGCAGGTCAACCCGGATCCTTTACCCCATTGCGGTGGCTAAGCGCGCGCCGGGGCCGTTCGCCTTGCTGCTTTGCCTTCGCGCGCCGCGCGTTACCGATCCGCGCCACCTGACGGGAAAGTGGACTTAACGTCCTGGGTGTGCCCGCAGGCCCGGTTTATCCCCAGGATTCTCCGGCTTCCCCCCTTGGCTGCAGACAACGGGTGTGCATCATGCCGACCTGCCCCCAGTTCGGGGCGAAAAGAGCAAGATCGACGGGAGCGAGGTTGCTTGCTATGCCGGATCTGTCGAAGATGAGACGCGTGCTCTGGGGCCACACGTTCGACGCGCCCGATGAATGGGCCTCGGCGGTGCGCCGGCTGGCGGACCTGTCGGACGAGCAGATCAACGGCCTTCCCGGCACGCCCCCGCCTGCCAAGTCGGAATCACCGAAACCGAAGCGACCTGCCGACACTTAACGACCGCAGCCGGTGAGGAAAAGGAAGCCAGTGGCTGGAACAGCTGCGGTATTGTCCCTCGGCAGCGCGCGCACTATCGTTTCCCATCGCAGATCAACCTCCGGAAAAGGAGGATGCCGTGGGACGTTTCAATCTGGTACTCGCGCTCGGCGCGGCGCTTTCTCTCGTTTCGTGTGCGGATACCTACCGCGTTGATGACGGCAGCGGCCGCTCACGGGTTCTGAAAGCCGACCAGCGCATCATCCTCACCAAACCACGGGGGGAGAGCGCGTCAACGGCTGCCGTTGTCTGTGCAGAGCCCAACCCCGATGTCGCCGTCGGCCGCAACGTCACCGTCAACGTTACCGGCAAGGCGGGCGCCGGTCAGGCCGCAGTCCCTGCCAGCGGCGAGCTGCAGGTCGGCACGGCCGTCACGGAGACGCTGCACGAACTGAAACGCTCGAACGCAATCCAGGTCCTGCGTGATATCGGCTACCGGGTGTGCGAGGCGTATCTCAACGGGGCCATCGGCGACGAGGAATACGCGCGCGTCCTGCACGCCACCGGAACCGTCATCACCGCGTTCCTCGCCATCGATGCCTTGCGTGAATTCAAGGACACTCCGGAGGCTGCGAAGGCAATCGCAAAGATCGTCGAACTGGTCGCAACCCTGCCCGGCCCGATGGGCCTGGAAGCACAGAACGGTGGCAGCCGCAGCGCCCGCCAATAAGGACGCGCCCAGCCTGGTCTCGGCACTTCGCGCAGGGAGGTCGGGACCCGCCACGGGAGATTATGAGTTAAAGCGTGGTCACGGCCGGTCGAGGTCGAGGATGCGCACGCCCGGGCGGCCGCGGGCGAGTTCAGCCAAGTGCCGGTGGTGGGTGAACAGGAGCACCTGCGTTCCAGCGCCAAGCCCGATCAGAGCGTCGATGCCGGCTGCGGCGCGGGCGTCGTCGAAGTTGACGAACAGGTCGTCGGCGATGAACGGCAGCGGCTCGGCAGCGCCGGCGTAACTCTCGACCGCGGCAATGCGCAGCGCCAGGAACAGCTGATCGCGGGTGCCGTCGCTCATTGCCTCGATCGCCACCACGCTGCCGTCCGGACGCTGGCCGGCCAGCCGCGGCGTGTCGCGCTCGTCATAGGTGATGCTGAAGCCCTGGAAGCTGCCGCGGGTCAGCGTCCGGAAGATGGCGCCGCCGGCATCCAGCAGTGGCCCCTGGTGCTGGGCGCGGAAGCGCTCGATGCCCTCGCGCAGGATGAACGCCGCCGTGCGCAGGAGCATCCAGCGCCGCGCGATGACCTCAAGATCCGCGCGCGCATCGGCCATGGCCTGGGCGGAGGCCGCAGCCCCCTCGCCGGTGCTCAGCTCATCGCGGCGGCTGCGCCAGCTTTGTGCCGTGGCACTTGATTGCTCTGCCGCCGCCATCAGGCCTTCGAGCTCACCTTGCATGGCCGCGATGCTGCCCTTGAGCGTATCCGCATCGCAGCCTTGGGCCTCGGCCGCGGCCTGGTCGAGCGTGAGGCCGTCGGCGTTGGCGAGGATCTCAGCCTTCAGCTCCTCGCTGCGCCGGTGCAACTCGGCCTTGCGCTGCGAGCGCTGCACGGCCACGCCAAGGCCGTCCGCATCCGCGCAGCCGGCGCGATCGATGAAGCTCTGGAGCTGCGCTTGGGCCTCTTTCTCCCGCTGGCGTTCGGTCGCCGCCCGCTTCGACGCCAGCGCGCGATCCTTGACCAGCCGATCGTGGCGCGTGCGCGCTGCCTCTCCGTCCTGCAGGTGGGTGAAGGCACTGAGCGCAGCCGCCGCTGCGTCACTGTCGTCGAGGGCAAGCCCGGCATCTGCGGTTGTCCGGCGGATGTCGGCCGCGAAGGCAACCGCATCGGCCTCGATGCCGGTGATGCGCTCGTCGAGATCGCCAAGGCGGACGCCGAGGTTGCGGATCTCCTCCCACAGCGTCAGCGCCTTCTCGGCGGCGGCGACGTCGTACCATTCCGCGAGACCGGCCGTAGCCACCGTCCTGCGCCAGGACTCGGCCCAGGTTTCCGCCCGCGCCTCCACCTCGGCGAGGTGCTGCCGTTCGCGCTCCAGGGCGGCCTGGTGGTCACGCGTGCGCGCTGCAAGCTGTCGGCGCTCCTCGGCGCGGCGCGCGGCGGCATCGAGGAAGGCTGCGATCCGGACCGACAGGCTGGCAAGGTCCTCGCCCGCATCGAGCGCAAGCGGCAGCGGTGCCGCCAACTGCCGCAACAGCTTGCCAGCGGCAGCGCATGCTGCATCCGCAGCCTCGGCGTGCCGGACGGCCTCCTGCCAAGCCTCAAAGGCACGCAAGATGCCCTTACGCTCAGTGAGCCACGCCGCCATCTCCCGCGGGCTGCCGTGCGCACGCACACCGAGCGCGTCCCACAGGGCCGTCCAGCGTTCAAGCGTGGCCGCCTGCTCGGCCTGCGCCTCATCCAGTTCCTGATCCAACCGCGCCCGGCGGGCGCTGGCCTCGTTGAACGCGGCAGTGGCGGCCACATGGCGGGCCAGCCGCTCGGCCTCGCTGGTTCGGCGATCGGCCACCTGGTCGGCGGCGACGACGGCGCGTTCGTAAGCCTCGACCAGACCCGCGCCCGCCGCGAACGCCTGAACCTCGGCGTCGGCGACCACTGCTCCTTCGACATGCCGACGCCGGATCAGCCGCCAGCCCTGATCCCGCCGCGCGCGCGCTTCCGCCAGCGCATCTGCGGTCGGCAGCTCGCCATGAGCGCTCAGCTCCGCCAGTTCGCGCTCATGGCCAAGAACCGCATCGGCGGCCTCGCCGCGGCGCTCACGCAGCCGCCGCAGCGTCTCTGCCGCTGCCGCCAGATCGGCTTCGAAGCGGGTGAGCGTCGCCTGATCCGGCACCGGCAGGCAGGCGAGCGCGGCGGCATCGCCGTGCCAGCCGGGCAGGCTCTTGAGCCCCTGATCGAGGCGCTCTGCTGCCAGCCGGGCTGCCTGATGTGCGCTCGTGCGCGCCGCCGTCAGATCGCCCTTGGCCAGCACGTCCGCATGCCCGCGTTTGAGCGCCGCAAGCGCGTCTTGCGCTGGCTCGCCGCCCTCTGCCGGCAGAAGCCCCTGCAGACGGCTGGCTTCAGCCTCCGCGTCCGCCACGCGCGCGCGCGCCGCCCGACGTTCACCCGCGATCGACGACGCATCGGTGATCAGCCGGCGCAAGGTGGCGCGGGTGGTCTCCGGCGGCAGCGCGGCGAAGGCTTGTCCACCGTCGGCGCCGGTGCCGATCTCGCGCGCCAAGCGATCCAGCTGGCGCGCCAGCTGATGCCGCTCTGCCTGCCGGTTGGGAAGGTCGGCAGAAGCCTTGAGGATGGCGCCGCGCCGCTCATAAAGCCTGCGGATGTCCGCGGCGCGGGCCAGGAGCGCCTGCGGCAGAGGCAGTTCCGCAAGCTCCTGCGCCGCCTCGGCCGCCGCCCGCTCCTCGCGCCCGGCTGCCGCATCCGCAAGACGGATGACCTCTTCGGCGCGCGCGATCTGCTCGCCGGCATCGGCTGGCAGATCCGCCGCGTCGGCGAGGTCCTGAAGCGCGCTCTGGTGCGCCTCGAGCTCCCTCAGCCGCGGCAGCAGGCGGCGGATGCGCTCGGCCTTGGCGCGCTCGGCCTCCAGCCGGACCAACTCCTGCCGGGTCGCGGCGAGCGCCGCCTCGGCTTCCGCGAGCTCGGCTGCGATGTGCTTCCAGTCGTCAGAAGTGGTCGAAAGTGTCCGGACGTCGTCACGTGCCTTCAAATAAGCATCATGGACGGTGTAAAATACGCGCGCTCCTGATCGCCGTGGTGTGAAAAGCTTTGCCGCCTCCTCGTCAAGGCCGCGCAGGACCGCGACCAGCCGGCGAATGTTGCCGCCGGCCTCGAACAGCACCTGGCCGACGTCGCCGCCCGCATCCAGCATCGCCGCTGCCCCGCTTGCGAGCGAGGACTGGGTCAAGCCGAACAGGCGCGTAAACAGCGCCCGGTCAGCCGTGCCGAGGAAGGGTTGCAGCGCCTCATCGGCCAGCGGCCGGTCATCGGCGGCGATCAGCGTATTCTTGAGCCCTTTGCGCCGCTTGAAGGTGAGCGCAGCGCCGCTCCGGGCGACGATCGTGCCCCCGATCCGCATGTCCGCATAGCTGTGCAGGAACGCGTAACTGGAACGGGCATCGATACCGAACAGAAGGTCACCGATCGCATTGAGCGCCGTCGTCTTGCCAGCCTCGTTGCTGCCGCAGACGATGTGAAGACGCGTGCCCGGCGCACCGAAATCGAGCACGCGATCGGTGAAGTGGCCGTAGCGCTCCAGAACCAGCTGATCGATCCGCATCGGCGCTCAAGCCTCGCCGAAGTCGTCAAGGAGGCGGCTGGCAATGACGACTTTTGCCTCACCGATCAGCGCGGCGAGATCATCGGTAGCCAGCCGGCCGCCGGGGCAGGCCTGATGACGAACGTCATCGGGCAGCTTGTCGATCACTTGGGCAAGCTCGGCCTCAAGCGCGGCGGTGGCAGCCGGTTCGGCCAGCAGACCATCCGCCGCCTGCAAGAGCGCACCGACCGCATCGGGTCGGCGGGCGGCCGCCGCGAGATCGTGCCGGGTTTCGGTCTCGACGACCACCTGCTCGATCCACAGATCCTCGGAAACGGAAGATGCGGCCGCCCGCAGCTCGGCCGTAAGCGTGTCCGGATGGTCCTTCAGCCAGCCGTGCAGCGCCGTCCGTCCGCTCAGACTTAAGCGTACGACCGCGAGCCGGCCGTCCGCCTGACGCACTGCTTCCGCCAAGTCCACGCGCGCCTGGGTCAAGAGCGCTTCGAGATCGGAGCAGGCATCCGCCGCAACGACGAGCCGCGCCCAGCGGACGACATCGGCCGTAACCGCCTCGACGCCGATGACCTTGTGCTCGGCGACGGTCACGACGGTGAAGCCCTTGGCCCCGGTCTCGCGAATGTTGCGGCCCTGCAGATTGCCGGCGAAGACGACGGGCGGGACTTCGTGCAGCACCTCGCGCGCGTGCACGTGGCCCAAGGCCCAGTAGTCGTAGCCTTTGACGACGAGTTCGGCCGGCTGGCACGGCGCGTAAGCTGCGTGGCCGCCGCGGCCGGTCGCAGCCGTGTGCAGGACGCCGATGTTGAAGTGACCGGGCCGGGCCGGCGGATAGGCGCGCGCCAGGTTGTCGGTGACGGCGGCGGTCGCGAAACTCTGGCCGTGCAGCGCCACCTTCAGGTCGCGGATGAGGTGCGTGTGCGGCGCCTTGGCCGGAAAGACAAAGACATTCTCCGGCAGCACAAGCCGCTTGGTGATCCGGCTTTCGGCATCGTGGTTGCCGTAAAGGAGGTAGACGGGGATCTGCGCCCGCGCCAGCCGGCCCATCTCCTTGGCGAAGAACAGGCCGGTCGCGTAATCGCGCCAGTCGCCATCGTAGAGATCGCCGGCGATGACAACGAAATCGATCGCGTTTTCAAGCGCGTAGTCGACGAGGTTGGTCAGCGCCTGGCGGGTGCAGCCTTTCAGCCGGTCGATCGGCGCTTGAGCCGCATCGGTGAGGCCGGCGAAGGGGGAGTCGAGGTGGATGTCGGCGGCGTGGATGAACTTCACGGTTGGCGCTCAACGCTCGGCTTCCGGCAGCGGTGCCTCCTGTTGTCGTCTAACGCGGGCGCTTGACGGCAGCAAGAGGCGGGCTTCACGCAGCCCTGCTCGCCGGCACTTCAAAGCAGGGACGGTCGCACCTTTCGCTTTTGCGCGGCAAGTGCCAGAATGAATTGGTCAAGCGATGACGGGAGCAGACGAAAGGATCCGATGAACAAGCGTGAGCACGGCACTGCGCAGCCGATCTTCTGTCACGAGTGCGGCCTGCTCTTGCGCGCCTCGCCACTGCCGGAAGGTGCGACCGCCAAGTGCCCCCGCTGCGGCGCTTTCCTCTACCGCCATCGGACCAACAGCATCGAGCGCAGCCTGAGCCTCCTCTTTGGGGCGATGATCTTGTTCGTGGTCGCGCAGACGTTCCCGTTCATGACGCTCAAGATGGAGGGGCGCGAGCAGATCACGGTTCTCCTGCAGGGCTGCCTTGAGTTCTACCGGCAGGGCCTGTGGCCGCTGGCGCTCCTCGTCTTCTTTGCGACGACCGCGGCGCCGCTGGTCAAGATGGCATGCTCGCTGTGGGTATTGCTGCCGCTCTATCGCGGCCGCCAGCCCCGGCATGGCGGCCGGGTTTTCCGCCTTGCGCAAGCGCTGCGCCCGTGGGCGATGATGGAAGTGTACCTGCTGGGCGTTTTCGTCGCCTACGTCAAACTCATCGATATGGCGACGCTTCAACTGGACACAGGCCTGTTCGCGTTTTGCCTGTTGATCCTGGTCATGAGCTGGGCCGATTCGGCGCTGGAGCCGGCCGAGGTGTGGGAGCGCCTGAAGCCGTCAACACCGGTTCCAACGCCCCCGCAGCCCGCCCCGGGGCAGCATCTGGTTGGCTGCCATGCGTGCGATCTGGTCGCTCCGCTGGACGGTGGCCACGCGCGCTGCCCGCGCTGCGGCGCAGCCCTGCATGCGCGCAAGGTGGACAGCCTTGCCCGCACCTGGGCCCTGGTGCTGACCGCCGTCATCCTCTACGTGCCGGCCAACGTCTATCCGGTGATGACCGTAATCTCGTTCGGCAGCGGCGAACCGGACACCATCCTGAGCGGCGTGAAGACGCTGATCCAGGCCGGGATGTGGCCGCTGGCGCTGCTCGTCTTCGTCGCCAGCATCACCGTGCCGATACTCAAGCTCTTGGGGCTGTCGTTCCTGCTGATCTCGGTCCAGCGCCGCTCGTCCTGGCGGCGGCGGGACCGGACACGCCTTTACCGCATCATCGAAGGGGTCGGCCGCTGGTCGATGATCGACATCTTCATGATCTCGATCCTGGTGGCGCTGGTCAAACTCGGCGCGATCGCCACCATCGAGCCGGGCGTCGGCGCAACATCCTTTGCGGCAGTGGTGGTAACAACTATGCTCGCCTCGATGGCCTTTGATCCGCGCCTGATCTGGGACGCGGCGGTACAGGAGCGGAAACCGGCATGATGCCCGACCAGCCCCTGGGGTCCGAAGCACAGCCAGTGCTGGTTGACCGGCGCCGGCGCATCTCGCTCGTTTGGCTGGTGCCACTGGTGGCCGCCGTGATCGGTGCCTGGCTCGCCTACAGGACCATCAGCGAAGCGGGACCGACGATCCGCATCAGCTTTGAGACCGCAGAAGGCCTCGAAGCCGGCAAGACCAAGGTCCGGCACAAGGATGTTGAGATCGGCACCGTCGATACGGTCAGGTTCGCGGAGGATCTCAAGCACGTGATCGTGACCGCGAAGATGGTGAAGGAGATGGAACGGCACCTGACCGAAGGCGCGAGCTTTTGGGTGGTGCGGCCGCGGCTGAGCGCCAGTGGCGTGTCCGGGCTCAGCACGCTGGTTTCGGGCGCCTACATCGCCTTCGATCTCGGCGAGGGGGCACAGACGCGGGAATTCACGGGCTTAGAAGAACCGCCGGTGGTGCCCGCCAACGTGCCGGGTAAGGAGTTCATTCTTACGACCGCCAAGCTCGGCTCGCTGGGGATCGGCGTGCCCGTCTCCTTCCGCGGCGTTCAGGTCGGTGAAGTCCTTGGCCACAAGTTTGCGGACAACTGGGACGAGATCATCATTCCGATCTTCGTCCGCGCGCCGTTCGATCAATTGATCCACGCCGGCAGCCGATTTTGGAACGCAAGCGGCATCGATGTCTCTGTCGGCGCCGATGGGGTCAAGGTGACCACGGAATCCCTCCAGGCGATCCTGACCGGCGGGATCGCCTTCGACTCGCCCGCTGCCGCGCCAGGCGTAGAACCGAGCCCGGCGGGTACGGAGTTCACGCTGTACGATTCTTATTCGAGCATTTCGGAAGCACAGTACACGGTCAAGATTCCCTATCGGCTCTATTTCGAAGGCTCGGTGCGGGGCCTGTCCACGGGTGCGCCGGTTGAGTTCCGCGGCATCAAGATCGGCAGCGTGACCGATGTGCGGCTTGAGTACGACCTCGCCAGCCGCGCGGTCCGCATCCCGGTGACCATCGAGATTGAGCCGCAGCGGATCGACATCGTTGACGGCACGCAGCGCCCGGTCGTGATGGGGGGCAATTTCGGCGATCGCCGCGCCGCCTACGGGCGGATGGAGGCGATGGTCGCAAACGGCTTGAGGGCGCAGCTCGCATCCGGCAGCCTGGTGACTGGCCAGCTCGTCGTGGCCCTCGATTTCCATCCGCAGGCAGCGGCGCAGCAACTGAAGATGGGCGGCACCTATCCGGAGATCCCGACAATCCCCTCGGATCTCGAGAAGATTACCCGCTCGGTCGAAGGTATCATCGGCAAGATCGGCGCCCTGCCGCTGGACACGATCGCGGCCGAGCTGAAAGAGACCGTGCACACGGTCAACAGCCTGATCAACTCGCCGTCTGTCGCGCGCGCGGTAACGTCTCTTGAAGGCGTGGCACCGTTGATTGAGAGCGCCCGCAAGACCGCCGACGCCGCCGCGGCAACGCTGCAGTCGACCAGCAATATGGTTGGAGCCGACTCCCAGCTGAGGCGCGACATAACCGACCTCTTGCGTGAGCTCAAGGAGGCGGCACGAAGCCTGCGGACCCTCGCCGACTATCTGGAGCGCCATCCCGATTCGCTGATCCGCGGCAAACCAGGAGACCCCCGCCGGTGACCCGTCTCAGCCCCGCTTCGCTCATCCTCGCCGCTCTCACGCTCGCCGTCGCCGGATGCTCGAGCACGCCAGCAACGCGCTTCTATTCGCTTGCCAGCATCGCGCCGGCCGCGCCGGAGAGCCCGCGCCCGGCCGGCCAGGGCCTGGCGGTGGCCGTCGGCACGGTCACCCTGCCGGCCTACCTCGACCGGCCGCAAGTCGTCACCCGGCCGGGCGTCTATGCCGTCGACCTCGCCGAGTTCGACCGCTGGTCGGAGCCGCTGCAGGACATGGTGCCGCGCGTGATTGCGGAGAACCTGTCGGTCCTGCTCGGCAGCGATCAGGTCTACCTTTCGCCGCGCCGGCGTTTGCCGGGCCTCACCCACCAGATTGACATCGCCATCGACCGCTTCGATCTCGATGATCAGGACCGGGTCGTGCTCGCGGCCCGCTGGGACCTGGTCGAGCGCAGCCGAGACGAGGTTGTCTCGTCGCGCAGGATCACCATCACCGAACCCGCAGCAGACCGCAGCTATGACACCATTGCGGCGGCGATGAGCAAAGCGCTGGCGCTCTTGAGCCGCGATATCGCCGACGGCCTACAGGCGGCGGCGGCAACACGAGCGAAGCCCGCCCGCGGTTCCTGAACGGCGATTGCCTCCCGAACAACACACGCGAAGAACTGCGGCGGCGCACGCTTTCCGTTGCATGAATCCAGTTGTTCGAGCCTTATGCGGGTTGTAGTCTACCCCAAAAGGGAACGTATGTCGGCAAGCGGTTGTCGGCTGGGGCGGATTGG
Source organism: Defluviicoccus sp. (assembly GCA_029624735.1). Classification (GTDB taxonomy): domain Bacteria; phylum Pseudomonadota; class Alphaproteobacteria; order Rhodospirillales; family Defluviicoccaceae; genus Defluviicoccus. The sequence goes on from JARSSM010000012.1 coordinate 17,300, forward strand.
GCGTCAGATCCGAACAAAAGCGCGCAATCGTCGGCGGGATAATCGCAGTATCCGGGCAGCACGGGTCCCACACCAAGCAGTGAAAGCGTCTTGGGCGCTGCGGGGAACGGGATATGAAGGCAGGCAGCACGCCAGCGCCGGCACGGGCGCGGTCTGTCCAGTGCACTGCCGGAGGCAGTATTTTCCTCCTTGCCATCGTTACTGCCGGTGCCACCGCGACCGCCGCGCGGGACGCATCTGCCAGCGGCTTCGCGCTTAAGGAGCAGAGCGTGACGGCGCAGGGCAATGCCTTCGCCGGCGCGACCGCTGGCGCCGAGGACGCGAGCTATCTGTTTTTCAATCCGGCGGCGATGACAAGGATCGAGGGCAGCCAAGCGGCCAACGCCGCCACCTTCGTCCGTCCGGTCGCCCGGTTCGACGCCAAGGACGCGAGCACGGCCGGAGGTACCGCGATCCAGGGCGGCAACGGCGGCGGCAACGGCGCCGAGAGCGCCGTGCTGCCGGCGCTCTATGCCGTCATCGACTTGAGCGAAACGGTGCGCTTCGTCGACGGCCTGCGCATCGGGCTTGGCATCAACGCGCCGTTCGGGCTCGAAACCGACTACAAGAACGGCTGGATCGGCCGCTACCATGCCCTGCAATCGAAACTGAAGACCATCAACGTCAACCCTGCCATCGCGTTCAAGATGCTGGAGCGCGTGTCCGTCGGTTTGGGTCTGCAGGCGCAGTACGCGACCGCCGAACTCAGCAATGCGATTGATTTTGGCAGCATCGCCGCCGTCATTCCCGCCCTGCGACCGATTGCCCAGCCGACCCAGCAAGATGGCCGCGGCCGCATCGAGGGTGACGCGTGGGCGTTCGGCTTCACGGCCGGGCTCTTGTACGAGCCCTGGCAGGGGACGCGCTTTGGTGTCGGCTATCGCTCGGCCATAAAGCACAACCTGAAAGGCGACGCCCGCTTCCGTCTCGACCCCACCGTCGGCCCCGCGATTGCCGCGGGCAGCGGTGCCTTCGCGCCAACCGGCGCACGGGCCAAGCTCAACCTGCCGGAAATGGTCTCGCTGGGCGCGCACCATGACATCGACGATCAATGGTCGGTGATGGGAGAGGCCGCATGGACACGCTGGAGCCGCTTTGACGAGTTGCGCATCCGTTTTGGCAATCCGGCGCAGCCCGACAGCGTGACCGATGAGGAGTGGCACGATACGTGGTTCTTTGCTGCCGGTGCGACCTACCGGCCGACCAAGAACTGGGCGGTCCGCCTCGGCACGGCCTATGATCAAAGCCCGGTGCCGAATTCGAAACGGACGCCGCGCATCCCCGATAACGACCGCGTCTGGCTGTCGTTTGGCGGCACCTATCAGCCGACCGCGACCGTCGCCGTCACGCTTGGCTACGCGCACCTCTTCATGTTGGACAGTTCGATCAAGCTGTCAGCGAACGACCCCGGCAACCGGGCACGCGGCAACCTCTCCGGCGATTACGAGAGCCACATCGACCTCTTCGGCGCGCAGATCCAGATCGCCTTCTGAACCGCGGGCGGCGATCTGCAGGTTGGTGCCGGTTCTTCGCGGGTTCAGCGGCTAAGCGCGCGCTCCTCGTCGCAGCACGCAATAACGCTCCTACGGCAGTTCCCTTGAGCTGATCTCGGGTTGATCCGAATCGCCGCTCTTGACGGCGGCGTGATAGGAATGTTATCCCTATAGGCAGATTAACGGCCGGCTTCTGGTGCCAGCTCGTATGATTTTTCTGCTAAGGAGGAATTTATGCTAGAGGATGAAGCGAAGCCCTGGTACGTCTCGAAGGGGTTCCTCGGCCCCCTCGTGACCGCGCTGCTGATGGCGCTGAGCGGGTCCGGGGTGATCGAGCTGGAGGCACAGTCGGTTGCCGCCGCGGTCTATCAGATCCTTGAATTGGCGGGTGTTCTTCTCGGAGCTTACGGCCGCGCCTCAGCCCGCCAGCCGCTGAGGCTGATGTGATGGCGAAGCTTGCCCCCTCGCTCGCTGCATTCGGTCTGGTGGTCGCCGCGGCGGCTGCCTGCACCACCGTCAGCCCGCGCATCACACTTCTGCAGACTTGCGACAGGTATGCGTCAACGCTGACGGCCCTCGCCGCCGCCAAGGCACACGGGCGCCTCAGCGCCCAGCAGATCGACGCCGTCGACACCGTTCGCTTGGGCCTCAACCCGATCTGTGAGTCACCACCCGTCCTTGACGACTCCGTTGCTGCCGTTCTGCCACAGGTCACCGAAGGTGTCCGGCAGTTGCTCTCTATCGAGGCCCAGGTGGAGATCGCCAATGACGCCCGTTGAAATCGCGGCCCTGCTCAATGCCGTCACCGTCCTTGGGCGGCTCGCCCTTGAGGCTCTCACCGAGATGAAGACGACCGGCTTGACTGATGAAGAGATCGCCCGCACCTGGGCGCAGATGCAGGCACGGCTCGATCGTGCCGACAAGCTGTGGCGGCAAGAGGAGGTGAAGCCCGCCACCGAGTAGGGGGCGTAAAGACCCGTGCCGTGCCCGCTGCGCAAACTGGCACGGGTCTTGCTCGCCTTTTTGGCACTCCGCCCCGATCCCTGATGTTGAGAAATGAACCGCCGGCAGCGGGCAGACGTGATAGCCGAACAGGACGAAGCAGCGGCAATCGCCGATCGCGCCCTTGGCGCCTACCTCGGGCTCGCGATCGGCGACGCCCTGGGCGCGACGGTGGCGCATCTGTCAGCACGCGAGATCGCGCTTGAATTCGGCGTCCACAGCCGGCTGAGCGGCGGCGGCTGGCTGGGCTTGAAGCCCGGACAGGTCACCGATGACACCGAAATGGCGCTCTGTGTCGGCCGCGCACTGACGAAAGCCGGCGGCTGGAACCTGCGCGCCGTGTGCGATGAACTCGCCACCTGGCTGCGGTCCGCCCCCATCGACGTCGGCCACGCCTGCCGGCGCGGCTTCCGGCGCTATATCGTCGAGGGAACGGTGCAGGCGGTTGCGACCGAGGGTCATGCGACCAACGGCGCTTGCGCCCGCAATCTGCCGGTCGTGCTCGCCTGCCTCGTTCAGACCGACCACCTCGATCGATGCACGCTCGATCAGTGCCACATCTCGCATCATCATCCGCTCGCCGACGCGGCAGCCCTGACATTGGCCCGGATGACCCGCGCACTGATCCTTGGCCACGGCATGGCTGCGGCCCGGGCGGAGGCCAACGCGCTGGTCCGCGAACACCCGGTGTTCATGTTCAAGAACTATCGCGGTCCATGCTCGGCCGACATCGTCGATACCGTGCGCACGGTACTGTGCCAGTACTTTGCGGCAAGCGACCTCCGGGCGTGCTTGATTGCAACCGTGAACCAGGGCGACGACGCCGATACCTCCGGAGCGCTGGCCGGCATGCTGGCGGGTGCGACCTGGGGGGCCGCTGCCCTGCCGGCCGAATGGCTGCGCCGGCTTGACCGCACCATCGCGGCTGAAATCCGCGCGCAGGTCGCGGCCCTGTTGCGGATCGCACACGGCTCGAGCACAGCCGCCATCGCCTGACACGGGCCCCACTTCCCACTGAGCAACCGGCGACATAGTTGACACTATGGACCGGAGACATGGTTGACAGTCT
>JARSSM010000013.1:0-104440 GCA_029624735.1 Defluviicoccus sp.
GGCGCGAACGGCATCATACGATGCCGCACGAAGGGGGCATCCACCCCATCAGTTCCAGTCTCACATGTGCAGGCACACCTTGCCGAACTGCGCGCCGGTGGCGAGATGGGCGAGGGCGGGGTGCAACTCCTCAAATGCAAATACGCGGTCGATTGCGGGCCTGAGGTGGTGCTCGGCGATCGCCCGCAGCATGGCCTCGAAGCCGTCGCGACTGCCGCAAGCGATACCCTGCAGACGAACCTGCCGCGTGACGATCGGCCCGAGCGCGGCATCGATCTTGGCACCAGAAAGGACGCCAATCAGGCTGATGGTGCCTCCGGCGCGGACGGCGCGCAGCGACTGGGGCAGGGTTGCCGAACCGCCGACCTCAATGACCTGGTCGACGCCGTCACCGCCTGCCTGCTCGCGCACCACTCGGCCCCATTCCGGCGTCGTGCGGTAGTTGATGCCGACGTCCGCGCCCATCGCTCGCGCCCGTTCGAGGCGCGCGTCGCTGCTCGACAGGATGATCACCCGCGCGCCGTGCAGCTTCGCGAACTGCAGCGCGAACAGTGAGACACCGCCGCAGCCCTGGACCAGGACCACATCTCCCGCCCGAACGCCGCCGTGGGTAACGACAGCACTCCACGCCGTCAGCGCGGCGCAGGGAAGTGCCGCCGCCTCCGCGTCGGTCAGGTGGGGCGGCACGCGCACGACCCCCTCGGCGTCAACCACCATCAGCTCGGTCATCACGCCATCGAGCGGACCGCCGAGGGTTTGGCGCACCCGTTCGGCCGTGGCCTCGCCACCGATCCAACTCTGGATCATGATCGGGCATACCCGGTCGCCGACCCGCACCCGGGTGACGCCATCACCGACGGCGACCACATCGCCGACGCCATCCGATATGGGGATCAGCGGCAAGGTGCCGGTCAAAGCGCCGTATCCCCGCTTTGGCACCAGGAGGTCGCGGTAGTTCAGCGACGCCGCCCGCATGCGCAGCAGGACCTGACCGGGCCCGGCCTGTGGCTCGGGTCGCTCCGCCATGCGGAGGTTCTCCATCGACCAATCATCTTGCACCTGAAACACCCGCATGCGTCGCCCCTCCTCTCTAGGATTGCCTCCAGGATCGCAAAGTGCTCTCTCTGCGGCAGAGCTTTAAGTGGCGAGTACCATGAACAGCAACGTCGATTGCCGGAACGTCATGTTGCGAAAATGGAACGCCTGATGTCTTGGGACGATCTTCGCTACTTCCTCGCGGTTGCCCGCGGCCGCAACCTCAGCGAGGCCGGTCATCACCTCTGCGTCAGCGCGTCCACCGTGTCCCGCCGCATCGACGCCCTGGAAGGAGCGCTTCGCTGCCGCCTGTTCCGCCGCCATCGCGACGGCTACACGCTGACCCCCGCCGGTGAAAGGCTTCGTGGCGAGGCCGAGGCAGCCGAGGCGCGGATCCTCGCTTTGCAGCGGAGCGCGGGCGCTGATCCGGAAGACGTCGGCGGCGTTGTCCGCCTCGCAACGCCCGAACTGCTCGCACACGAACTGATCGTGCCCCGTCTCGGCAGCTTCTGCGAAACCTATCCCGAGCTTTCACTGGAGCTGCTCTCCGATGTCCGACCGGTTTCACTCTCCCGTGGCGAGGCGGATGTGGTGCTGCGTGCCGTACGGCCGGCCCGCGGTGCCTACACGATGCGACGGATCGGCGAAATCCAGGTCGGGCTGTTTGCGTCTGAAGGTTATCTGGCACGCCACGGCATTCCCGACCGTGTCCTCAACAATCACCGCCTGATTGCGTGGGACCACGATCTCGCATTCCTGCAGATGGCGCGCTGGCTCTCGGCCAACTCCGGCGAGGGCCGCGTGGTGTTGCGGACCAGCACGTTCGCGGCACAACTCGGCGCGTGCCGCGTCGGCTGCGGGATCGCCGCACTGCCGGTTCCGATCGGAGAGGGTTACGGGATGCGGCGGGTGCTCGCTGACACGGCGGCGCTCTCGATTGATCTTTGGCTGCTCGTCCGCTCAGATGTGCGGATGACGCGGCGGGTCGAGATTGTCTGCAACTTCTTGACCGACATTTTCTCGACCGGCGGCGGTGACCGGCCCGCCGATGCGGACGTCCCCTTATCGGGCTGACAGTCCGGTGCTGCGCCTGGAGCGGCGCCAAGAGCGCACAACGTCGAGAACCCAAGACCACGCACGTGGCGATGACCGCGCTCGGTGGGGGCGGGGGGCAATGCGCAACGTCAGTGCGTGCGCACGTCCTCCACGATGCGGCCGTCGAGCAGTGTGATCTGCCGGCTGGCCATGGCGGCGAGGTCGAGGTTGTGGGTGACGGCGACGACCGCGCGGCCGGCCTTGGCGAGGCCGGCGAGGATGGCAAACACCTGCTCCGCGTTGCGGGAGTCGAGGTTGCCGGTCGGCTCGTCGGCGAGCACGAGCTTGGGCGCGTTGGCGAGCGCGCGGGCAATTGCCACCCGCTGCCGCTGGCCGCCGGAGAGCTGATCGGGCCTGCGGTCCGCGTAATCGGCCATTTCCAGGGTGGCCAGCAGGTCGCGCCCGCGCGTTTCCATCGCTGCTCCCTCCAGGGTGCCGAGCCGGCGCATCGGCAGCATCACGTTCTCAAGCGCGCTGAACTCGGGCAGGAGAAAGTGGAACTGGAAGACGAAGCCGATCGATGCCAGCCGGAGCGCTGCCGCCGCATCCCGGCTTAAGGCCCGCGTCGGCCTGCCTTCGATCAGGATCTCGCCCTGGGTCGGCCGGTCCAAGAGGCCCAGCAGATAGAGCAGCGAGGACTTGCCGGAGCCCGAAGGCCCGGTCACCACGACGAACTCACCGGCACCGATGCTGAGCGCGATCTCGCGCACGAGCGTGACCGGCACTGGCCCCGGCAGCACCCGGTGAACGCCTTCGGCCGTCACGAAGCTTGGCTCCGTCATGCCGCCCCGCGGATGATGGCGACCGGATCGAGCCTGCCGGCGCGTCTCGCTGGCAGGTAGCCGGCGAGGCCGGCCGCGGTGAGCGCGCAGGCGGCGGCGATTGCGTAGTGGCGCCAGTCGTAGGTCACGGGCAGCCCGGTCTGCTCGGCAAACGTCCCTACCTTGATCTCGATGCTGCCCAAGAGCCGGCACAGCGCGTAGCCCAGGCCCCAGCCGAGTGCTGTGCCGAAACTGCCGATCAGGAACCCTTCACTGACGAAGATCGCGCGCACGTCGGCTTCGGTGAAACCCAGCGACTTCAAGATGGCGATGTCGCGCGTCTTCTCGAACACGATGGTCGAGACGATGTTGAAGATGCCGAACGCTGCGACCACGAGAATGCCGCCGACCACCGTGTAGATGATGATGTTGCGGATCTGGAACACCTCCAGCACGTTCTCGTTGATCTCCTCCCACGATTCGGTGCGGTAGCCCAAGCGGCGCTCGATGCGTTGGGCGAGCGCGCGGGCGCCGTTCACGTCATCAAGGCGCAGGCGGATCTCGTTGATGACGTTCGGCCGGTCGAGCAGCACCTGCACAACCTTGAGCCGGGCATAGGCAGTCGCATCGTCGATGGCGACGACGCCGGAGTGGACGATGGCGACGACCTTGGCGAGGCGGATCGTCCCCGCCGAGGACGAGAGGCTGACACTGTCGCCCAAGCCGGCGCCGAGCTTGCGGGCGAGACCGCTGCCGATGATGATGCCGTTTGCGGTCGTATAGAGATCGTTGAGGCTGCCTTCGCGGATGTCGTGGGCGAGCTTGGAAACCCGGACTTCCGCTTTCGGTTCGATGCCCAACAGCGAGACGGCGACGTCGCGGCCGCCGAAGCGCAGGACCACCGGCCCGCGCAGCGTCGGTGCCACCGCGACACCCGGCAGCGCGGCCAGGAGGGCCAGCTTCGGCTGCGGATTGCGGATGCCGCGCAGTTCCTCCTTCGGCTTGACGGAGGAGAGCCCGACGGCGCTGGTGCCATAGACCGCGTCAGCCGGCTGCCAGGGCACGGCGCGGAAGTCGTCGCGGACCGTGATGTGTGGCGTCGCGTCGATGATGCGGCGGATGAAGTCCTCCTGCGAGCCCTGCATCAGGGCCGCCATCGCGACCGCGAAGCCGACCCCCGTCATCACGCCCAGCACCGAGAGCACGGTCTGCCGCAGCCGCTCGCGGATATGCGTCAGAGCGATTTCGAGCGTGAGCGGCATTGGCGCCTCAAGGATCTGCCGGCGCCGGGGCGGCACGGACGCGAACGCGGCCACCGGTCGCAAGCTGGGGCGGCGGGGTGACGATGACCGTTTCGTGGTCGCTCAGGCCGGCCTTGATCTGCAGCCAGCGGGCGCCCTTGATGCCGGGCGTGATCGGGCGCTCGATTGCCCGGCCGTCCTCGACCACGAATACCCGGCCGTCGACGGCCGCCTCGGCTGGGACCAGCAGCGCGCCTGGCTCCTCGCGGATGATGATGTTGATTTCCGTCGTCATGCCGATCATCAGCGGCGTCTCGGCGGGCAGGCCGATGCGGACGCGAAAGCTTTTCGCCACCGGGTCGCCTTTGGGCGTGATCTGGCTGACGGTGCCTGCCAAGACCTGACCGGCGAACGCATCACTCTTGACGAGCGTGTGCTGGCCGACGCGGACGCGCGGGATGTCCTCCTCGTCGACGTCGGCCTCGATCCACAGCGGCGTCGGCTCGCCGACCCAGAACAGGACGTCGCCCGGCTCCACCACCTCGCCGACCTCGCCATCCTGGCGCAGGACTCGGCCGGCCATGGGCGCGCGCAGCGTGTAATCGGCCAGGTGCTCGCGGGCGGCTGCAATGGAAGCGCGCACCTCGTCGAACTGGCTGACCAGCCGCTCGTAGGCCTGGACGCTGATGACGCGGTCGGAGAGCAGCTTGCCGTAGCGGGCAACGTCGCTCTCCAGGAAGCGCGCGCGGGCCTCGAACTCCTTGAGGCGTGCCCGCGGCTCTTCGTCATCGAGCCGCGCCAGAACATCGCCACGGCTGATGCGTTCGCCCTCGCAGGCACAGAGCTCGACCACCCGGCCGCGGACGATCGGCGTGACCTTCGCCCAGGTGACCGGTTCGACAACACCGGTCGCATAGACGGCATCGACGGCGGGACCGCGCACCGGCCGTTGCACCTCGACGACGGGGATGGCGAGGTACAAGAATACGGCCACGGCACCGGCAACAACGATGGCGGCCATGATCCACGGCAATAGCTTCTTTAGCATCGCGCCTTCCTGCCAGACCCTGCGTGCCGTGCCCAGGGCCGCATCGGGCCGCACCCTTCACGCGCGAACGGCGGGCCCGCTTGTGTGCGTTGCGATCGGGCAGCGCGTCACGGTATACTTTACTACGTCCTCGAAGGTGACGTAACGGAGCAATCCCTTGTCCACCAGCCGCCGCCTGTTCTTGCGCACCGGCCTCTTTGCGTCCACTGCTTTTGCGCTGGCGTCGGGGAAGGCGCTTGCCTTTGCGGTCGAGGAGGCTGGCACCCAGGTGAGCGGCATCTACCATGCCGCACGCTCGTGCACGCTCGCAGATGACCCGCAGCATCAGAAGCTGCTCGCGGAGCTGCGGCAGAGCCTCGCTGGCCTTTCCCTGTCGCCCGAAGAGCGGGACGCCCTGGTCGCAGGCCTGACTTGCCCAATCTGTGGTTGCGGGCTGCAGCTTTAGCCCGCTGCACCACCGTGCGATGACCGGCGGAGCAGGAAGCCGTTAAGGCGGCGGCAAGGCTCACTCTTCGAGTGTGCGTACCTCGCGCGTGGTCCGGCGCAGCCGATCGCTTAAGTTGCGGCCGATGTTCTTCAGCAGGCGCGCGTGCAGCCGCGGGTGCTTTTCCGCCAAGTCCGCGAACCGCTCGGTACGCAGCACCCAGCAGCGCACGGCACTCTCGGCGATCACGTCGGCGACGCGACTGCCGCCGTCGACCAGGGCCAATTCGCCGAACGATACTCCCGGGCCGATGTTGGCGAGCCGTTTGCTGCGGCCGTCGCCGAGTTGCATGGTGACCGCAGCCGAGCCTTCGGCCAGCATGAACAGCCGGTCGGCGGGATCGTTCTCGTGGATGATGGCGGCCCCCGGCGCGTACGTTGCCTCTTCAAGGTAACCGGTTAGCAAAGCGACATACTCGCCTTCGAAACCGGCGACGATGTCCATCTCCGCCAGCGGCACGCTGATCTCGTGGGCCGACAATTCAGGCGCGGCCGCCGCCAGCAGGGCATCTTCGCAAGCCTCCAGTGCGCGGTCCACATCCGCAAACACGTGTTCCTCGACCCAACCCACAGGCAATCGCTGGCCGAGTGCGCGAATGATCGCGGCCGGAAAGGCGGCCAGGAGGAGCTGCTGCTGCCGCTCGGCGAGCCGCTCGTGCATCGCGATCAGGAGTCCCAGCGGGCCTTGGTCGGCATGGCCAACCCGGCGGCCGTCGAGAATGGCAAAGCCGTGCGGATCGAGCTCCGCCGTCAGCCGACGCAGCACCTGTTCCATGCTGGCGAAGAACAGATCGCCATCCAGCTCAAAAACGGTGATGCGGTGCCCAAGCTGATCGAGCACATCCCGCTCGGCCGCGCGCCGCCGCCGCTTCGAGACGACATTGTTGCCGGTATAGACCCGGCGAATGACGGTGCGCGGCTGCGGATGATGCGCAAACATGTGCAGCGCGAAGCGTGACGACAGTTCGTCGCAGACGCGCACACCGCGGACGCTGTTGCCTTTGGCATCCAGAAGCGGGGAATAGAGGCCGATGCCGAACTGGCCGGGCAGGACCGCGATGATGCCGCCGGCAACGCCACTTTTTGCCGGCAGGCCGATGCGGTAGTTCCACTCACCCGCATAGTCGTACATGCCGGAGCTTGCCATCACGCTCAGGATACTTTGAACGTGTTCTGCGGCTACGGCTTGGCGGCCGTTCAACGGATTGACGCCGTAATTGGCGAGCGTCGCCGCCATGATCGCGAGGTCGCGCGCCGTGACCAGAATCGAGCATTGGCGGAAATAGAGATCGAGATGCTCGTCGACCGGCTCTTGGATCATCCCGGAATTGAGCTCGAGGTACGCGATAGCGCGATTGCGATGGCCGGTCGCCCGCTCCGACTGGAAGACCGTCTCATCTATCTCCAGTGGGCGGCCGGCAAAGTCTGCGAATGTCGTGAGGATCCGTTGCAGACGACTCTCAAAGCTCTCACCCGAAATCAGGGCCGAGATGGCGATCGCACCGGCATTGACCATCGGATTGAACGGCCGGTTTCCCGTCTCGTCAAAGACGATGGCATTGAAGGCTTCGCCGGATGGCTCGACACCGACCTTGCGCAGAACCGCGTCGCGGCCGTGTTCTTGTAAGGCAAGACTGAAAACAAACGGCTTGGAGACCGACTGGATAGTAAATTCCCGCCGACTCTGTCCAACTTCGTAAATGTGACCATCGGTCGTCGCCAGGACAATGGCGAAGTCGGCCGGGTCTGCCTTTGCCAGTTCGGGGATATACGTGGCAACTGACCCGGAAAAATCGGGCTGGTACTTCTCGTACAGCTCCAGAAGGATAGACTGAACGGGGGATGGGCAAGGATCAGGCACGCGCGTCCACTCTCCGTCTCGTGCCGGTGACATGCACCCGACATCGGACCGTAACCTGGCGATCGTGGTAGCGGAAGATTGCCTAAGAGACAATCACAAAGAAATAGTGCCTAAATTATAGGCAAATGCACCCAGATCAGAACTCGATCTGCGTTCCGAGTTCGACCACCCGGTTGGGCGGGATCTGGAAAAACGCGGTCGCGCTGAGGGATGCCCCCCACAGGGCGATGAACAGATGCTCCTGCCAACGGCGCCAGAACGGCAGCCGCTTGGCGCGGGCACGGCGCACGACCAGCGTTTCCCGTCCGACAAAGAAAGAAGTCTGCATCATGTCAAAGACAAGACCGTGGCTGCGGCACTGTTTCAGCGCCCGTGGCACGTTCGGCGCCTCCATGAAGCCGAAGCGGGCGACGACGAGGAAAAAGCCTTTGCCGGCCCGCTCGACCTCGATCCGCTCGCTCTCGGCAACACGGGGGACATCTTCGACCGCGACGGTCATGAATACGATCCGTTGATGCAAGACCTGGTTGTGCTTGAAATTGTGCAGCAGGGCGTTCGGAACCGTGTTGAGATTGCCGGTCATATACACCGCCGTCCCGGGGACGCGGGTCGAGGCGCCGCTGACCTGATCGATGAACAGTGCCAGCGGCAGCGCATCACCGTAGAGTTCCTGCCGCAGGACGATGCGACCGCGACGCCAGGTGTCGATGATGAAGTACACGATGATGGCGACGACCAGCGGCAGCCAACCGCCGCTTGGGATCTTCAAGGCGTTTGACGCGAAGAAGCAGAGGTCGATGGCCAGCAGGGGGGCGAACACGGCAACTGTCGTCAGGCGCGACCACTGCCACAGCCGCCTGGCGACGACAGCGGCCAACAATGCGCTGATCGCCATGACGCCGGTGACGGCAAGGCCATAGGCGGAGGCAAGGTTGGCGGATGAGCGGAATTCGGTGACGAGCAGCAGCACGCCTGCAAGCATTGCCCAGTTCATGCGCGGGACATAGATCTGGCCTTCCTCGGTCGCGGACGTGTGGCGCGTCTCGATCCGCGGCAAGAGTCCCAGCTGCACCGCTTGGCGGGTGAGTGAGAAGACGCCCGATATCACTGCCTGAGAGGCGATGATGGTCGCAAGCGTCGCCAGGATGACGAACGGGTAGAGGGCCCAGGGCGGGGCAAGGAGAAAGAACACGTGCTCGATTGCACCCGGATCGGCCATCACGAGGGCACCCTGGCCGAAATAGTTGAGTACCAGGGCCGGCAAGACCAGCGAGAACCAGGCGAAGCGGATCGGCCAGCGGCCAAAGTGCCCCATGTCGGCGTAAAGCGCTTCACCGCCGGTAATCGCGAGAACGACCGCGCCCAGGCTGAAGAATGCCGCCGCCGGATCGTTGGCCACCAGGGCGGCGGCATAGCGCGGGTCGAGGGCCTTGAGCACGCTTGGCACCTGGATGATCTGGACCAGGCCAAGCAGGCCCAACACTGTGAACCACAGCAGCATGACCGGGCCGAACAGTTTGCCGACCGACTCGGTGCCGCGAGTCTGGATGACGAACAAAGCGAGCAGGATCGCGCTCGAAAGTGGGACAACGTAGGGGTGAAAGACCTCGGTCGCGGTATTCAAACCCTCGACCGCGCTCAAGACCGAGATCGCGGGCGTGATCAGGCCGTCGCCAAAAAAAAGCCCGAGGCCGCATATCGACAGTACGGTGACGGCTGCGCGCATCGGTCCGGTGTAGTCGAGTCCGCGTCCGGCCAGCGCAGCGAGTGCCAGCACGCCGCCTTCGCCCTTATTGTCGGCACGCATGATCAAGAGCACGTACTTGACGGTGACGACGATGATCAGCGACCAGAAGACAAGCGACAGCACGCCCAACACGGATCCAATATCGGGGGAGAGACCGCCCGCAAGACTGAACGCCTCACGGATGGTGTACAGCGGGCTGGTACCGATATCGCCATAAACGACGCCGATGGCGGTCAGTAGCAGCGCCGCCCGGCTTCGCCTGTGGCGATCGTGGGCCGCTGCTTGGCTGTCGCCTTCAGGCACCGCCTCCGCTGCATCGGCGCCGTCGACCGCGGGGTCCTCCTCCGGCGCAACAGGCTCTGCCTTGGGATCATCTGCCATGCGCATTCCTGAAGGCTGTATTGCCGCGTGCCCGCCACACGGTGAGGCGAGGGGGCGCCTCGTGCTTGCGCGCCATGCAAACCTAGCACCGGCGCCAGGCGTTTTGAACCCGCCCTGATGAATGCCATTCCCGCGCGCACGGATTGCGCGTGCGCTGCCCGCCCGCCTTGCAGTTCCCGAGCGGGTTTGCCGTGGCACGCCGTGGTCGCTATCTTCAGTGGTGGGGGGCGGTGGAGCGTGGCGGATGGCTTGGAAACGTGTGCGAACGGCGGCGGTGTGGGCGGCGATGTGGTTGAGCCTTTTCGGCGGTATCACCGGCCCGCGCGAATCGGTAGCCGATTCGGGTGTACAAACCGTGTCCGTAGCGGAGCTTGCTCCCCTTTTGGAGCGCAGAATCACTTTGATTGACATCCGCCGCGCCGACGAATGGCGCGCGACAGGTGTCGTCGCCGGGAGTCATTTGATCACGGCTTTCGATGCCGATGGGCGGCTGCGCCCCACCTTTATGGCAGAGGTCGCGGCCGTTTCGGCGCCGGATCGACCGCTCGCGTTGCTCTGTCGCAGCGGCAACCGGTCGGCTGTGGCCGCCCGCTTGCTGACCAGTCAGGGCGGCTTTCAGACGGTCTACAGCGTCGCCGGCGGCATCAACGACTGGCTGCGGGATGGCCGGCCGGTGGACGACTGCCGGTCGTGCTGATCCCTGATCGAAGCGTCTAGATCATGTGGTCGTGACCCGGCGCGAAGGGGAGGTAAGCGGTGCCGCAAATGGTGCTGCAAACCGCGTCGCAAAGCCGCGCACACGGCAGCGCCGGGCCGTGGGCAAAGCGTTCCACCCCGTGGCCGGCGGTCGGCGCAGCCGGCGTATGCAGCATCATCGCCACGTCCGTTCCCCCGCTTGGCCGGGGCCGCCGGCCGCGGCTCGTCCGTCCGTCCACCCGTCGTCGTACCTGTCTCCGAAGTGCAACAGCGGTTGCGGCCGTGAAAACTGCCTTAGGTTTTGCAATTGACTGTCTACACCCTTATTCGGCAACCATGAAGCATCGGAGCTGTTCTTCGCGGGACGCTCCTCTTTAGTTCGGGTGTCAGTCAGGAGCAGAAAAATGAAGCGAATCCTCTTAGGCGCGACTCTACTCGCGCTGAGCAGTGGCTGGGCCGTCGCTGATTCCAAAATGCCGCCCTACACGGCGGAATGGGGTCCACGCGTCGGTGACTGGGAAGCAACTTTCGGTGGCACCGGTGCATCGACCGACGAGTTCAATGACCACGTCTTTGGTCTTTCGGGCTCTGTGCACTACTACGTCACGAAGTGGCTGCCGGTTGGCGTACGCCAGACATTCACGTCGTCGTTCGGCGATAACCTCAATGACACCTGGGGCGGCGCTTCGCGCGTGTCGGTCGACTTCCAGGCGCCGCTTGGCCGCTTTCAACCGTTCGTCGGTATCGTCGGCGGCTACCAGTACGGCGAAAGTTTCGAGGACGACTGGATCTACGGTCCCGAGGCCGGCGTGAAGTTCTGGCTGAACGAGAGCACCTTCGTCTACGGTCAAGGCGAATACGTGCTCGTCGGCGACAACGACTTAGATGAGGGCAATGCGCTGTACTCGTTCGGCTTCGGCCTCAACTTCTAGGCTGCGGCTCAAGCTGCTAGGAATGAGGAGAACCGAGTGATGCACGCGCAGCTAAAGATGGCAGCCGTCGCGCTGGCGCTCTTGGCCAGTACAGGCTGCACCAATCGCTACCTCGCCGAGGCGCAATCGGCCCAGCCGCAGGGCACGGCGTTCGATCGTGCGCTCGCCCGCGATTACTTGGCACTTGCCGAGGTCGAGTACCAGCAAGGCGACCAGCGGGACGGCGACACCTACGCCCGCCGCTCGATCGATGCCGCCAAGGGCAAGCCGACCCAGCCGGACGAGCCCGCCCTGCGGCACATCAGGGGCGCTGCGGAGGGGGAGGTGACCGAGTCCCGCCAGCGTCTGGTGAAGGCGCTCGACGGCAACGGCCGCACCACCAAGCCGGACGTCGCCGCCCGGGCCCAGTCGTTGTACGACTGCTGGCTCGAGCAGCTTGACGAGAACCTGCAGAAAGACCACATCGCCGCTTGCCGGGACGGCTTCAAGGCTGCCCTGGCTCAGCTCGAGGCGGCGCCGGTCGTTGCCAAGCCGGTGGCGCCGATGGCGGCACCGGAGAAGTTCCTCGTCTTCTTCGATTTCGCGAAGTCAAACTTGACGACTGACGCGAAGAACACGATCGCCAAAGCCGCCAAAGTGACCGGCCCGGCAAGGCTCATCGTCGTTGGCCACACGGACCGGGCAGGGCCTGAGGACTACAACTTGAGGCTGTCCAAGCGCCGTGCCGATGCGGTGAAAGCCGAATTGGTTCGACTGGGCGTTCCGGCGAACCAGATAACGGCCGAGGGCCGCGGTGAGGCAGATCCGCTGGTTCCGACCGCAGACGGCGTCCGCGAGCCGCAGAACCGTCGTGTCGAAATAACGCACGCTCGCTAGCTAAACGGAAGCACGCCAACGAGAACAAGAAACGTTCCGTACGACCCTGATCCTGCCAAGGATGCCGCCCTCACCGGGCGGCATTTTTGTTGGCAGAACCTCAGTCGCCTTCCACCGTTCGCCGCTGACCTCCGGCGCTCCCTACGATGCCGGCTAATGCGCCGGGTACTTCTCCGGATCGAGAGTGGTGTTCAGGAGGTTGGTCAGCTCTTCAACTGACATTTCAGCGTTATAGATGCCGGCGGCGGCCTGCACGCCGTAGTCGAACGACACGTCGGCCGCGTGCGCATAGGAAATCTTGCGCGAGACGCCGCCTTCACCCGGTTTCGGCCAAGCATACTCCACCCAGCCGCCACGGGGTTTCGCACCGGCGGCACACAACTCCTTGAAGATCGGTTTGTTGTTGTTGTCCTTGATCTGCAGGAGGGGCCGGCCGACGAGATCCGGACGCAAGGGGTGGGCGAGCATCTCGTTCTTCGCGCAGTTGTAAACAAAGACGTAAGAGTCCTTCCACGCCCAGCGGCCGCTGGAAGCGTTGAACTCGCTGAAACCGGCCTTGCCTTTCTCGTTCAGGTACTGGACCGCCTCGAGCACCTTGGTCACGACCTCCTGCGGCGCGGCCGACTCAGTCGATTGGGCCAACGCCGCCGATCCGGCCGCCAGCGAGCAGACGAGCGAAGCGAACGCGAGGGTTTTCCTGCCGTACATGGCAAACCTCCATTGATTAGGTAGATGCGGTGATGGTTCGTCGGCCGCCCTCAGCGGATCCAGGGCTTGCCGACAGGCAACACGTCGCGGCCGAACAGATCCTGGAAGATGAGATGGGCCATGACGTACCAGGCGCCAAGCGCGCACGCCATCAGCTCGAAGCCGGCATAGCGGGTTAGCTGCGGAAAGCCGAAATGGGCAAGGTCGAGCAGGATGAAGCCGCCCACCAGGAGCGTGAACGTCAGGGCGAGCGCGCTGTTGGTGCGGAACGAGCCGATCCACATGATAATGGTATAGGCCGTCCAGGCGATAAGGAACCAGCCGACGTCTGTCGTGCTTGACTTGTAGATGTCGTAATGGTTGCCCAGTAGAATTAGGCAAAGCGCGATCCAGAAGCAGCCATAGGATGTAAACGCGCTGTAGCCAAAATTATTGCCCGACTTCATTTCCTGGAGGCCGGCAATCATCTGGGCGAGCCCTCCGAAGATCAGGCCAAGCCAGACCACGGGGCCGAGTCCCATCCAGCCGACGTTGTGGAATTGCAGCACAAGGGTGGTCAGTCCGAACCCGGCGAGACCGACGACCGCTGGGTTCCCCAGTTTGGGGGCAGGTTGTTCAGCCATAGCGACCCCTCCTTCCTTTTTTCCGTTGCGTGTATATCCGGTGCATCCAGTGGGTGCCGCCGTCAGGCCAACGCCGCCGGCCCCGGCAGGACGCAGAGCCGGCTTCAGTAGCGGAATGCCCGGCCCTATTCAAGCAGGAGGCTGGGCGAAAGTCCGAACCGGGTAGACAAGGCGACAGGATTGACTGGGGACATGGGGAACAGGTTTCCTGATCGGCAGAAACGGCCTTGCCGATGTCCGCAGTCTTGTTCTTCCGGCGGAGCCGCGTACAGAACCGCCGCTGGAACCACCCCTGCCGCTTGCCCTGGCCGGCCCGCGCGGAGTCATCGGCGACACCGCCCAGCCATACCCGGAGCTAGAGGAAGCGGCTCAGGATGCTTCGGCGGTCGCGGCGCTGGTGTCATCGTTGCGCTGGGTCGAAGCCTTCCCCCGCTCGCACCAGCAGTTGCACTTGCAGGCGCCTTCGGCTTCGGGCAGCTCCGATGATGATCCTTCGCGGAAGTTTTCCGCGTTCGGGCCGCCCCAGCAGCTGCACTTGCATTTCGCCATCATCAGCGCGGTGATTTGTCCCGTGCCCGGAAAGCATTCTGTGATCATCGTTTCATCTCCCTTTCCACGTCGTTGTTAGCGTATCTCGATCTCCTGCGCCCAGGCGAAGGCGTCGTCACGCTGCTCCCGTGCGGCACAGTACCGGGTGAGGAGCCCCTGCCAATAACGGCGCTGGTTGTCGCAGAAAGCCTGGCGGCGCGTTGGGTCAAGCGTATCGCTGATCCGAACCGAGTTGACGCATTTCGCACAGAGGCGCACGGCCCAGCAGGTGCCGCAATGCGTCGAGAAGAACGCATCATACGCCTCGACGACCGCGAGAATTTTCTCGGCCACGAACCCTTCCTCGACGCTTCCGATCGGCCATGCAGGAGCGACCCGCTCGCACATGAAGAAGGTGCCGTCGGTGTCGACGAAGCATTTGCGCGCGCCCGGCAGGCATTGGCCATGGGTCGGGATGGTCTCCGGCAGGGAGCTCATTTCGCGCTGGTGAAGCGGAACAAAGTCCCGACTGAGCTGGGCCCACGGCAACGGCCGCTGCTGGCGGGTGTCGGCTGCCAATTCCTCCTCGAAGTGCTGCCACAGTTGCGTCCGCTGCGCCTGCGCGAGCGATGGATCGGTCGCACCGGCGAGGCGAACGGCGACGGAGGATGGCTGCGGGTTGAGCGGTGCCGTCATGACGTTGCTGCCGCGGAAGATGTCGGGGTGGGCAGCGAAAAACGCATCAAGCGCGTCCAAGTCAACCGGCGGGGCGAGGACGACGTTGAACTGCACCCGTTCCCTGAAGTAGCGCTCGTCGAGGCGGCGAAGGAGATTGACGGCGTGCCAAACCGTGCCGAACGTGCCGCGGCCAGCACCGGTGCGGCGGTAGCGGTCATGAACCGCCTCGGGACCGTCGAGGCTGATCGTCAGTCCGAAATCGGCCTCGATCAGGAAGCGCGCGGCGTTCTCATCGATCAGGGTGCCGTTGGTGGTTACGCTGAAATGAACCCGCTCGCCGACGATGGCGCGCGCCTGAGCGACAAGCGCGCGCAACAACGGCAGCCGCAGGAGCGGTTCACCGCCATAGAATCCGATTGTGAACTGCTGCCGCCTTGGATGGTTCAGGTACCAGGCAACCGCCGCGCGTGCGACGGCGGCCGGCATCTGCCGCTTGCTGTGGCTGCGGTGATGAGGATATGCGCCGGAGTACGTGCAGTACGCACACCTAAGATTGCAGGCTTCGGTGACGTTGAGAACCAGCTGGTCCGGTCCATGTGCCAACAGACCGGCGATCTGGCCTTGCGCTTCTTCGCAAGGGAAGCTGCGGATCTGGTAGGGGCGCTGGCGCAGAAGCCCCTCGTCGCGCGCCGCTGCGACCGCTTCGCGCGCGGCCTGATTGATCTCACATCCTTCTCCCGCGGCCGGGTGAGGCAGAGCACCGTTCAACACCTCGACGACGGGCGGCTCCACGGCGAGAATGCGGTTCGACGACGTGTCGTAAACGTAATTCTGCCGCTCGGTCGCAAACGCACACCACAGAGACATTCGCTGCCTCCGTTTGTCTGCCGCTTTCCTGGCTTGCGCCCCAAATGGGAAATATAGCCCAAAGCGGGTTAGCTGTTAAGCGCTGTTCGCCGGCGGGTCGTTTGCCGGTTGCTGGTCGGGCGGCAGGCCGCCATCATGCGCGCCGCAAGCTGAAACGGGAGAAGGGCGGTCCAGTGACCCGGTGCGTTGTCTTTGATCTTGGCGGGGTACTGATCGATTGGAACCCGCGCCACCTCTACCGCCGGCTGTTCAATGGTGACGCGGCGGCGATGGAACACTTCCTCGGCCACATCTGCACGGCTGAATGGAACCATCAGCAGGATCTCGGCCGCACCTGGGCCGAGGCGGTGGCCGAGCGCAGCGCCCGCTTTCCCGAACACGCCGCCATGATCCGCCTGTACGCCGAGCGCTGGGACGAGATGGTGGCGGGTGCGATCGAACCGACGGTCAAAATCCTTGCAACGCTCAAGGCTGCCGGTTGGCCGCTCTACTCGGTCACCAACTTCTCTGCCGAGACGTTCCCGCGCATGGTCGAGCGCTTCTCCTTCCTGCAGCTGTTTGACGGCATTGTCGTCTCCGGCGATGAGGGCGTGGGCAAGCCGGACCGGGCGATCTATCGCATTCTGTTCGAACGCTACCGGCTGGAGCCCGGCCAGTGCCTCTTCATTGACGACGTGGCGGTCAACGTCGCCGGCAGCGAGGCGGCCGGCATGCCGGCGATCCACTACCGCTCACCGCCGCAGCTCGCTTCGGATCTCGCCGCGCGCGGTGTGCTTGCAGCCTCTCTGGCCGGCATGGACGCCGATCCGCTTTCCGCAACGCCGGGCTGAGCCGGCAGCCGAACGTGCGGGCCGCGCCGTCGTGCGCGAAGTCCCGCCTCGTTCTGCGGTCAGCGCGGTCGCTCTCGCTTCAGTGGCCGGACGAAGACGACCTGTGCGCAAACGGGATATGGCTTGTCGCCAGCCGCGTGCCGGTCCGGGTGAGCCACTCCAAGGCCAGCGCCGCCACGATGATCGCCGCCACGACTCCGAGCAGTTGGAGCAGGTCGGGAAACGTCCCATGACGGATCATCAGGTTGATCGCCACCGAGTTGACCAGGCACAGGCTGAGGCTGTGGACCGCGCACCACCGCATGGCGCTTGCCAGCGATGGCAGCCACCGTTCGGCTGCGACCGCCATCGCACGCACCAAGATGAGATTGCACAGCGCAACCAAAACCGAAGACACGGCGTTGCCGACGACCATCAGCGACAACCCGAGTGCCGGCAGATACATCACGACCGCACCGACAAGCAGCGACCGCGACGACAACAGGCGCTGGACACGCAGCGGGTCCTGCCGCAGCGCGCCCGCGAGAGCCATCCCGAGCACGAATTCTGGTAACCGGCTGAGGAAGATCGCCCCATGCGCCCAGGCGTCGAGGTAGTGCATGCCGGCGAGCGGAGCGTCGAACGCCCACAGGCCAAGGGCACGCACGATGATCCCCACCGGCAAGAGGATGGCGAGGAATCGCTGCCATCCCCAGCGCTTGAAGATCCAGTAGAAGACGGGGAACACCGCATAGAACTGGATGATCATGCCGACGAACCACCAAGATGCGGCAAAAACGTACATTTGCTGGCCGCCGACTCGCAGGCCCAGCAGGCTCGCCCAAACGCCGGGGCGGGTTGGATCGACGGCAAACCCGTGCGCGCCAATGATCCCCAGCGCCAGCATCACGAAATGCGCGACCCACCACATTGGATAAATGCGCCAGAACCGGCGGACGTAATAGCCGCGCCAGTCGGGCTTGCTGTCGCCGTGGCGCAGCAGTGACCAAGTCAAGCCGAAGCCGCTGGCGATCAGGAACAGCTGCACCCCCTCGCCGCCGAGGCCGCCGATCCAGTGAAACAGGGTCAGCGGCCCATTCCAGACACCGTGGCCGACAAGGGGTTGCAGCTGGCTGATGCGCTCCGCGACCGGCGGCCAGTCGTTGGTCGGATCAGTGATCGGGAAGGCCCCGAAGACCGCCCAGTTGATATGATCCCAGATGATCCAAAACATCGCGAAGCCCTTGGCAAAATCGAGCCACCCGATGTCATGGCCGACACTGGCGTCGGCACCCGAGGTTGTGGACATGTTTGCTCAGCCCAAAGTTCCCATTTGGGTGTTATTTCATGAAGCGGCACACGAAGAAATATGGCCACGCCGCCCGTATCACGCGCTGCGCTCCGTGGGAGAAAGCCATGGCCAGATAATAGCGCTCACGGAAATTGTGTCACGAGCTGCTTCTGCGGGTTTGTATCGACACCGCGTTGGAGTTGCACGGCCGCATCAGTTGCCTGGCGTCGCGGTCATCATCCACCCAAGCGGGGTGGAGGGCGGCGTCCCGGCAGCCGGCATGCCGGCGATCCACGGCCACTCTCCGCAGCGGCTGAGGGGGGATTTGGCAGTGTGCGGCGCCCTGACCGCGCCCTGGAGCAGTGGCATTGCCCTTTTGTGACAGTGGTGACGAACAGATCTTGATTCGGAACATGGAAGTGGATATCCTTTAATTGGGTGATCTGGAAAAAGGAGGGTGCTTAATCGGCATGACTCCACCGGATGAGGCGAAGGGAGCCGGCCCCTTGGCACCGGTTTCTGCAGCGAAAGTCCAAGTTGATCTCGATCTGAGCATCGAGCGCAGAAG
Organism: Defluviicoccus sp.; assembly: GCA_029624735.1. Classification (GTDB taxonomy): domain Bacteria; phylum Pseudomonadota; class Alphaproteobacteria; order Rhodospirillales; family Defluviicoccaceae; genus Defluviicoccus. Next base: position 18,229 of record JARSSM010000013.1, read on the forward strand.
TCACCGTGACTTCGCCAGTCAAACCCCCGCCCGCCCATAAAGGGCACAGCGCGGGGGTTTGCATTTAGAGTGTTCCTGAGCGGTACTATGGTTACTTGCCTTTGGTCGTTGCTTGGCGCCGGTTCCGGGCGCGAGTGGGTAACGAATTCTGGCGGATCGGCCCGGTGGGAACGTGTGCTCTCCTGATGTCCCCCCCTCCGAACATCGTTTGGTTCCGCCAGGACCTGCGTCTGGCCGATAATCCGGCGCTCACGGCCGCGGCAAGCGGCGGCGCTCTTGTGCTCGGCGTTTACATCCTGGACGACGAAACCCCCGGGCTCTGGCGGTTGGGCGGCGCCAGCCGCTGGTGGCTGCATCACAGCCTCAGCGCTCTCGGCCGGTCGCTCGAACGCAAAGGCGTGCCGCTGGTCGTCCGCCGCGGCCGCTCGGTGCCGGTCCTGGCCAAGCTTGCCGCCGAGGTGGGGGCGGCCGCCGTGTTCTGGAACGGCCACCTGGAACCGCATTGGCGGCGTGCAGAACAGGAGGCCAGCCAGGCGCTGGCGGCACAGGGGATTGCCGGCCGCGCCTTCGGCCTACCGCTCCTGTTCGATCCGACACGCGTCGTCGGCCGTGGCGGCGCCGCGTTCAAGGTCTTCACACCGTTCTGGCGGGCCTGCCTCGCCGCTGCACCGCCCCCAGCGCCGCTGCCGCCGCCCGAGCGCCTGCAAGGCATCGTTGGTTTCGCGGACGGCAGCGCGCTCGCGGATCTGGGTCTGCTGCCGACAAAGCCGGACTGGGCGGCGGGCCTGCGCGCCGCCTGGGCTCCGGGTGAAACCGAGGCGCACGCGCGCCTCGCGGCCTTTCTCGATCATGACCATGCCGGTTATGCCGACCTGCGCGACCGGCCCGAGCCGTGCGCGACGTCGCGGCTGTCGCCGGCGCTGCATTTCGGCGAGATCTCTGCGCGCCAGGTCTGGCATGCGACGGCAATGCGGATGGCGCTTGAACCTCAGCTTGCCGCCGACGGCCACACGTTTCTGCGTGAGTTGGGCTGGCGGGAGTTCTATGCTCGCGTTCTCCTCGAACATCCGGATGTCGCCGAGGCGCCGATGCAGCCGCGGTTCGCGGATTTTCCCTGGGCGCGCGCGTCGTCTGGGCTCCAAGCCTGGCAGCAGGGGCGCACCGGCTTTCCGATCGTCGACGCCGGGATGCGCCAGCTCTGGCAAACCGGCTGGATGCATAATCGGGTGCGCATGATCGTTGCCTCTTTCCTCACCAAGGATCTCTTGATCCCCTGGCAGGAAGGCGAGGCTTGGTTCTGGGACACCCTCGTCGATGCCGACATGGCCAACAACGCTGGTGGCTGGCAATGGGTAGCCGGATGCGGCACCGATGCGGCGCCGTTTTTTCGCATTTTCAGCCCGGTGCGGCAGGGCGAGCGCTTTGACCCGCAGGGCGATTACATTCGCCGCTGGGTTCCCGAACTGAAGCGCCTGCCGGCACGCTGGATACACCGGCCTTGGGATTCGCCGCCGCGCGATCTGGACGCGGCGGATGTCCGTCTGGGCACCACATATCCGAGCCCGATTCTGGATCACGAGAGCGCTCGCAAGCGCGCTCTTGCCGCGTTTGCGAGTCTCCGGTCACTGCAACCCCCCAAATGAGGTGGCTTATCGAACGTTTGCTTGCATTTATATCACACTGATTGGGCTTTTGGGCCCCATCCGGCGGTGCGCGCGAAACGTGCCTTCGGTCCGCCGGTTACCACAATTAAACTACTCGGTGGGTAGTCTCTGCGCGGTTCGGTAACACATGCCTGATGCAGACCTTCACTCGGTTGTGCAACCTCATCCGGTGCATCGTCTGGCAACATCGTGCAGCAGACGAAGAGTTCCCATGGTGCGCCTAACTTGGGACCGTGTCCTTACGGCTCTGATCTTGCTCGTCATCGCGGGCTTCGGAGCGTGGTTGATCAGCATCGAGGTCGAGACCTCGCCGCTGCAGGCGCGCCTGTTCTCGCGCTTTTCCGGAGAAATGAGCTACGCCACTGCGCCCGGGCCGGCTGCGGAACCGCGCTTCGCCGGTGATGGGCCATACGACCAAAGGCTTGGCTATTCGGATCTGCCGCAGGTCATCGACACGCTGCAGGGGGAGAACTTTGTCATCGAGAGCCAGGCGCGGATGTCGGACGCGCTGCGCTCCTTCGTCGACTACGGCGGGTTCCCGATCTTTCCGGAGAAGGCCCAGGCCGGGCTCTCGATTCAAGATCGCGACGGCCGTTCGATCTACTTCGCGCTGCATCCAGAGCAGGTATTCCGCTCATTCGATGCGATTCCGCCGCTGATCGTCAATACGCTGCTCTACGTCGAGAATCGCGAGCTGCTCTCCACCACGAGCGTGACCCACAATCCGGCGATCGAATGGGATCGATTCGCGTTTGCCTCAGCCAACATCGTCGTCGACAAGGTGATCTCGACCGGCCATCGCTTCGGCGGCAGCACGCTGGCGACGCAGATCGAGAAGTTCCGCCACTCGCCGGAGGGCCGAACCGGCTCGGTGACCGAGAAGCTGCGCCAGATCGCGTCGGCCAGCATGCGCGCCTATGCGCAAGGCCCGGATACCAGCGCTTTCCGCCGCCAGGTCGTAATCGATTACCTGAACTCGACGCCGCTTTCGGCGCGGGCAGGCTTCGGCGAGGTGATCGGCCTCGGTGACGGCCTGTGGGCTTGGTATGGCACCGACTTCAATCAGGCGGTCAGCGCCCTTGGTCAGACGCCGCGCAGCGAGGCCGAGCACTATCAACGCGCGCGCATCTTTAAGCAGGTCCTGAGCCTGTTGTTGGCGCAGCGCCGGCCCTCCTACTACCTGCTGCAGGGCCGGGACGAACTGGGCACGCTGACTGACAGCCATTTGCGGGTGCTGGCGGAAGCCGGCATCATCAGCCTCGATCTGCGTGATCGGGCGCTCGCGATCGACCTCGTCTTCCGCCACGATCCGCCGGCGCCGGCCGAGTTCTCGTTCATCGACCGCAAGGCGATTAACGCCATCCGCGCCCATCTTCTGACCGTGTTCGGGAAATCGACCTTCTACGATCTCGACCGGCTCGACGTGCGGGCGGAGTCGACGCTCGACATGCCGACCCAGCGCCGCGTCATCGCCATGCTGCGCCGGATCGGCGATCCGAAGGAGGTTGCCGGCCTCGGACTCACCGGTGAGCGCCTGCTCGAGCCGGACTCCGCCGGCAACGTCAACTACAGCGTGACGATCTACGAGCGGCGCGAATACGGCAACTTCATGCGCGTGCAGGCGGACAACCTGGAGCGTCCACTCGACCTCAACGAGGGCGGCAAGCTCGATCTCGGTTCAACCGCCAAGCTGCGCACGCTGGTGAGCTATCTGGAGATCATTGCCCAGTTGCACGACCGCTATGCGCACCTGCCGGCGCGCGAACTGGCGGAAGTGGCGGACGACGGTGCCGATCCGCTGACACAATGGTCGGTGGACTACCTGGTGCACGCGGGTGACCGCAACCTGCAGAGCATGATGGATGCCGCCATGCTGCGGCGCTATTCCGCCAATCCCGGCGAGGCCTTCTTTACCGGGCGCGGCCTGCACACCTTCGTGAATTTCGACAAGACGCACAACGGCCGCATCATGACGGTTGCGGAGGCGATGCGGTATTCCGTCAACCTCGTCTTCATCCGCATGATGCGCGACATCGTCCGCTTTCATCTGGCTGACGGTCCCACGGCGCCTGGCGAAATCCTGGGCTCGCCGTCGCACCCGGCGCGGAAGGAATACCTCGAGCGCTTCGCGGATGAGGAGGGCAGCCTGTTTCTGTCGCGCTTCTTCCGGCGGTACCGCGGCCTCACGCCGGACGATGCCCTCTCGCTCCTGGCCAGCAGGTCGCGGCCGGTCGCGCATCGGCTGGCGGTGGTGTTCCGCTCGGTGCGGCCGCGCGCAAGCATCGCCGAGTTCAGCCAGTTCCTGCGCGCGCGCTTGCCGAATGCGGACCTTAGCGCAGCCGACCTCGAACATCTCTATCTCACCTATGGGCCGGACCGGTTCAGTCTCCAGGATCGCGGCTACATTGCCCGTGTCCATCCGCTTGAGCTGTGGCTGGTCGCGCACCTGCAGAAGGATCCGGCCTCGTCGCGGGCGGCGGTCCTGGCGGCGAGTGTCGATCAGCGCCAGGAGGTGTACGGCTGGCTGTTCAAGTCGAAGGTGCAGCGGGCCGCGAACACGCGCATCCGAATCATGCTGGAAGAAGACGCGTTCCAGAAAATCCACGACAGCTGGGAGCGGCTGGGATATCCGTTCCCGACGCTGGTGCCCTCCTACGCGACCGCAATCGGTACCTCGGCCGACCGGCCTGCTGCGCTTGCCGAACTCATGGGGATCCTGGTCAACGAGGGCTTGCGGCTGCCGACGGTGCGCATCGACCGTGTGCACCTGGCGGAAGGAACTCCCTACGAAACCCACATGGGTTTCTCTGTCGATCGTGTCGAACGGGTGCTGCCGCCGGAGCTGACCCGCACGGTCCGCCGCGCGCTCAGCGATGTGGTCGAGAACGGGACCGCGCGGCGGCTGGCAGGGACCTATCGCGACGCAAAGGGCGCTGTCATCCCGGTCGGCGGCAAGACCGGGACCGGCGACGAACTCGCCGATTCCGGGAACGCCAAGGAACGCGAGGTGAGTCGCAGCGCGGCGTTCGTATTCTACCTTGGCGACCGCTTCTTTGGCGTCGTCACCGCCCATGTGCCGGGCCAGTTCACGCGCCGCTACAACTTCACCAGCGCGTTGCCGGTGCAGGTGCTGAAGGTGTTGGCGCCGGCCCTGCAGCCGCTTATCAACGATACGCCCGAACGTGAGCAGGGTGATGTCCTGGCCGCTGGATTTTCCCGTTAAGGACGTCCAGATTAGGGCGGGGAACTTGCTTGGTCGGGAGACGAGATGCTTAGACGGTTTGGCGCCTCTCGTGGCGGCAGTGGAGATCTGCGCGGACTGAGGGTGAGCCGGCGAGCGGCGATCGGCGTGCTCGCAGGCGGTGTGGTGTCGTTCGCATTGTTGCGCGCGGCGGTCGCGCAGGAAACGACGACTGCGGCACTGACCGATCACGATGCCACCCAGCCCGCGCTGGTGGGCGACATCCAGGGCGAGATGGCCTCGACCCTCACCTTTGCCAACGATACGCTGCTCGATATCGCGCGTGCCGAGGACTTAGGGCTGGTCGAGCTGATGGCGGCCAATCCGGGCGTCGATCCGTGGTACCCGGGCGAAAACGTCAATCTCGTCCTGCCGACCGCCCACATCCTGCCCGACGCCCCGCGCACCGGGATCATCGTCAACCTGGCCGAACTGCGGCTCTACTATTTCCATCCGGAAAAAGGCCTGTTCTCGTTCCCGCTCGGTGTCGGCAGGGAAGGCTTCGGCACGCCGTTAGGCCAGACCAAGATCGTCCGCAAGGTCGATGGGCCAACGTGGTATCCCACTGAGGGCAAGCTGGCGGAGGACCCGACCCTGCCCAAGGCGGTGCCGCCCGGCCCTGATAATCCGTTGGGTGAGTTTGCCCTCTACCTCGGCTGGCCCACCTACCTCATTCACGGCACGCACAAGCCCTATGGAGTCGGCCGGCGCGTCAGCCGCGGCTGCATCCGCATGTTTCCGGAAGACATCGCCTGGATGTATGAGAACGTTCCCGTCGGCACGCCGGTAGTCACGGTTGCCCAAGCGGTCAAGTTCGGCCGCCGCAATGGCGTCCTCTATCTTGAGGTCCACCCGACGCTGGAACAGATCGATCAGATCGAGGACGAGGGCGCGTTCAAGCCAGCCCCAGTTCCCGACTATACCGATATGGTGCTGCTGGCGGCCGGCGAGCAGATCGAGCGCATCGACTGGCGTGCGGTTGACCGTGCTTTTTCCGAACGCCGCGGCTATCCGGTCGCGATTACGCGTTAAGGCAACGGAGGTGCCGACAAGGCAGCCGCTGCCGGCGCCTGCGGCGGGGCCGGCGGCGGTGTGCTGGCGGCTCCTGTGGCGGTCGCACTCACGTTTGGCCCCGCGGCGGGTAAGGTCACTGTCGGATCGGGAAAAACGCGGCGGTACTTGCCGCCGAGCTGCACCAACACCGGCGTGCCGTTGGCGATCGGCGCCTCATCGCCGTCGCGGTTCTGCGTCAGCATGATGCGCCGCCCATCGGACAGCTGAATCACGTACTCGATGCCCTCCCGGCTGTTGATGCCGCGCTCGGTTGCGTAGCCGAGGCCGGCGCCCAGCACCGCGCCAATCATGGCCGCCCAGCCGTTGTCGGTTGCCATGCCGGTTCCGGCACCACCGAGCACACCGCCGGCAGCAGCCCCGGCATCGGACGTCTGCCCGCGGATGGAGACGATGCGCGAAGCGGCAATCTGGCCGCTCGCCGCCGGCGCGGTCTTGCCGACGTCCTTGTTGTCGTAGATATCGCGCGTGGAGTGGGTGCAGCTGATGAGGGAAGAACAACAAACGGCGGCGGAGAGGAAACGCAGAATCGGGCTACCGGCCATCATCGCTCACGGCGTGGTTGGTCCATATGGGTACTTTACCACTCGAAGCGATCCGAACAAAGCCGCATAATCGCGCCTGACGCGGGCAGTCATTCCGGGGGGAGGTCTTGCTGCACTGGCCGTTGATGACCGCCGTTCGGAATGTTGGACGCGCCTTGCAAGTCTCCGGGATTGGAGTAATATTATGGCGAATCCGGAGATGCGAATGTACGCCCAGCTCGCCTACCCAAAGTCAGCTTACGAGCCATCGCCTTTGATCAACTTGAACGAGCCGGCAGAACGGGAACGTTTGAGCCCTGCCGCTCTCAAGGCCTTTTTCAACATCATGGAGAAGTGGGCGGTCAGAGATCGCGATGCGCGCACCCTGTTAGGCGGCGTTTCGAATGGCGTGTTCTACGAAATGAAGAAGAACCCAAACCGTTCTCTCACCGTGGATGGGCTGGCACGGATCTCGCTCCTTATCGGCATCTTCAAGGGCCTCAACATCCTCTACCCGGAGGATCTGGCGGATGCCTGGGTGACTCTGCCGAACAAGAACCGACTCTTCGGTGGCGGAACGCCTTTGTCCTACATGGTCGAGGGCGGGCTAGCCGCCATGTGGACTGTTAGGCGGTTGGTCGACTCCCGGCGGGGCGGGTATTGACGGCACCTCTGCCGGTTTCCCTGATCCGTCAGTTCGACACGCATCGGCTGATACCGTCGAAGTACAGCGACAACAGCGACAGCGTGCTTACGCGCATCGCTGACGATGACGCACACCTGAAAGACATCTTCGATCTCGATCACGCGACGAACGATCGTCTTCTCGCCGAGCACGATCGGCAGGCGGGTATCGGGTTGGGTGAACTCGTTTTCGGAGTCCCCTGTTACCGGATCGTCAATGCCGCTTTCTGCCATGCCCATCCCTTTGGCAGCCGCTTCAATGGGCCTGACCGGGGTGCGTGGTATGGCGGGTTCTCAGTCCAAACCTCGATTGCGGAAGTTGCCTTTCACAAACGGATCGAGCTTGCCGAGGTGTCCTGGTCGAAGCCGGTTTCCATGACCTACGATGACTATCTGGCTGATTTCACGGGCATCTTTCATGATCTCCGTGGCGCCGTTGCGTTCGCTGCGTGCCTCGATCCTGACAGCTACATCGAATCCCAAGGGTTGGCCCAACAGCTTCTTGGCGGGGGATCGCTGGGGATCGTGTATCCGAGTGTCCGTCATAGCAACGGGACCTGCATCGCTTGTTTCCGCCCCGCGGTGGTGGGCAACGTCCGCAAGAGCGAAACGTTTCGGTTCGTGTTCGCGGATGCCGCGGAACCAACGGTTGTTCCTGTCTGACCCCATCCGGTTGATCGCCTTGGCCTGGCTGGCGGCCGCCGCTCAACGTTATGATGGCCGCGATGTTGTGTAGCGAGCGCGTCAAGTTGACCGGTTCTTGTAGCGCATGAATTGACCGCTTCTGTGGTGGTGGTTGGGGCGGTGGGGTTGTGGGCAACGCGGGGAGCGTTGTCCACAAATCCACCGCCCTTGTCTGGCGGCCGAAGCGGCTCAGGCGGCCAGCGCATGGGCATTGGTGATGTTGCCGAGGGCGTCGTAGTCGGCGAGCCGGTGCGGCCCCCAGAAGACGGCGAGACGGCCGTCGGGATATTCGAGGACACGCACCTTGGCGCGCACGAAGTGAGGACGCAGCGGTGACGGCGGAATCTGCAGGCTGAGCCGCTTCCATTTGACGGTGTTGTCGTTGCCGACGACCCGCTCTTCCTGGATGCAGAGGACATCGCGCCACGCCTGGGCGGTGTCGGCGACGAAGGCGGAGCCGTTTTGTTCGGCGGCAACGGCGAAGCGAGCGTTGTACGCGGGCAGATAGACCTCGGCCAACCAGCGGTTGGCCGTCTCGGCGTCGCTGATGCCGGCGAGGCGCAACTCCTTCGGCAGCCGGTCCTGCAGCGTTCGGAATGCCCGCTCGGAGCGGCCGCGCGCCTCCGGCGAATAGGCGGCGATATGCTCGATGCCGAGCTGCGCCAGCGCCCGGCCGACCTGGGTGAGCAGCGTCCGCGACACCTTGCCGCCGGCGGCCGGCGTATGGAAATAGTGGCTGCCGCGGTCGGTGTAGAGGGCGCAGAACAGGCCGTGGACGGCCACCACCTCGGCCAGACCGCGGAAGCTGGACGCGGTTGCTTCCTCCGCGACCAGGAACGCCGAATAAATCTCTGATGTGGCGTCGTCGAGGGTGACCACCAGGTCGAGCGGCGGGGCGCCGTCGAGCCAGTCATGCCGCGAAGCATCCTGATGCAAAAGCATCCCCGCCATCGGCCGGCGCGGCCGCTTCTTGCGGTGCGCCGACCGCCTGGGCGCCGGCCTCACCAGTCCCGACCGGTGCAGATGCAGCTTGGTCACCGTGTAGCCGAGCTTGTAACCGTGCCGCTTCACCAGCTGTTCGTGGAAGTGCTTGACCGTGAAATCGGCATAGTGATCGCGCCACAGGCCCAGCATCCGCAGGATCTCGTCTTCGCCCGCCCGCCGGCTCGACGGCTTACCGATCCGCCGGTCGATCAGTCCCTCCGGCCCTTCGTCCCGAAGCCGGTCGCGCCAGCGACGGAACGTCCGTTCGCTCATCCCCAGCATCTCCGCCGCCTCAACCTGGCTCAACTCGCCCCGCTCGTGCCGATCCAACAACGCCTCGAACCGCATCCTCCGGATCTCCTGCAACACGCCCGCCCGGCCCATGCACCGCTCCCGACAACCCTGCCTGAAGCGATTCCAAAACCGGACAGATCACGCGCTACAAACCCCGGACAGATCGCGCGCTTACTACATGATGGCCGCGATGTTGTTGCCGTGACAGCGCTGCGGATCCAGGCTATCGATTGCCGCACCGGCAAATCGGCGCACAGGGCAGGGGATGACGCGCTTTACTCGCAAGCATAACCGGATCGGCATTCTCACCTCGGGCGGTGATTGCGCCGGCCTCAACGCCGCGATCCGCGCCGTGACCTTTCGCGCCATCGAACAGCACGGGCTTGCCGTGGTCGGCATCAACGACGGCACAGCGGGCCTGCTCGAACGGCCAGTCAAGCATATGGACCTGACGATGAAGGTCTTTGCTGGCAACTACCTGCGCATGGGCGGCACTATGCTCGGCACGGTCAACAAGGGCGATCCGTTCGCCTATCCAATGCCGGACGGCAGTATCAGGGACCGGTCCGCCGAGGCGATCGAAGGTTTTCGCATGCTCGACTTGGACGCCCTCATCGGCATCGGCGGCGATGGTTCGATGCGGATCCTGAGCCGGCTGGCAGAGCAGGGCCGGATTCCGTTCATCGGCATCCCGAAAACCATCGATAACGACGTCGCCCGCACCGATTTCGCCATCGGCTACATGAGCGCGGTCGATGTTGCGGTCGATGCGCTCGACCGGCTGCAGCCGACCGCGGCCAGCCATCGCCGCGTGATGGTGCTGGAGGTGATGGGACGCGATGTCGGCTGGATCGCGATCGCGGCCGGCATCGCCGGTGGGGCCGATGTCGTGCTGATCCCTGAAGTTCCGGTCTCGATCGCCAAGGTCGCCGCGAAACTGAAGGCGGTGAGCGCGCAGGGGCGAAACCATGCGCTGGTGGTTGTCGCCGAGGGCGTGCGTCTGCCGCCCGAGACCGATCTGAAGGCGGATTGCCGCAGTGCCGGCGGCATTGTTGCCGACATGATCGAGAAGGCAACGGGAGCTGAGACCCGCGTCACCGTGCTCGGCCACGTCCAGCGCGGTGGCAGTCCGAATGCCTTTGACCGCATTCTGGCTTCGTCCTTGGGGGCACATGCCGCCGATCTTGCGGCACGCGGCCTGTCCGATCGGATCGTCATCTGGGATCGCGGCAAGATCATCGACGTTCCGCTGAGCAGCGTTGCCGGCCAGACCCGGGCGCTGAAGCTCGACGGCACGCTGGTGGAAACGGCGCGGCGGATGGGGATTTGCCTTGGCGATTAGTGGCGCGGACATGCGGCTGGCACCGTTGCTTTGGTCGCAAGGATCACTGCGATGCCGCTAGGTTTGCTACGAGCGTTCTTCCGGCTGGAGGCGGCGGGCGGGATTGTGCTGGTGCTCGCGTCGGCTGTTGCCATCTGGGCGGCGAACTCGCCGCTCGCACCCTCTTACCAAGCCTTTCTCGACCTGCGCGCCGAGGTCCGCATCGGCGAACTCGCGCTCGCCAAACCGCTTCTGTTGTGGATCAACGACGGTTTGATGGCGATCTTCTTCTTCCTCGTCGGCCTGGAGATGAAGCGCGAGTTTCGCGAGGGGGAACTGTCTAGCCGCTCCCAGGTTCTTCTGCCGGCGGTGGCCGCAGTCGGCGGCATGGCCGTTCCGGCGGCGATCTATGTGGCGATGAACGCGGGCGAGCCGGAAAACCTTTCAGGTTGGGCCATTCCTTCGGCGACTGACATCGCCTTTGCCCTTGGCGTCCTTTCGGTGCTGGGCTCGCGCGTTCCCGTCTCGTTGAAAGTCCTGCTCACGGCGATTGCGATCTTCGATGACCTGGGCGCGATCGTGATTATCGCCCTGTTCTATAGCGGCGAGTTGTCGGTCTTGTCGCTGGCGCTCGCGGGTGTGGCGCTCGGCGTGCTGGCGGCGCTCAACCTTCTCGGCGTCACCCGCCGTGCGCCCTACCTTCTGGTGGGCTTGGTCCTGTGGGTCTGTGTGCTGAAGTCGGGGGTACACGCGACCCTTGCCGGGGTGCTCCTGGCAATGGCCATTCCGATGGGGGGCGGGGAAGGTGGCTCATCGCCGCTGAAGGAGATGGAGCACGATCTCCACCCCTGGGTCGCATTCGCTGTTCTGCCGCTGTTCGGCTTTGCCAACGCGGGCGTATCCCTTGCCGGCGTGACGTGGGGCAGTTTCCTGGAACCAGTGACACTCGGTGTCGGGCTGGGTCTGCTGATTGGCAAGCAGGTCGGTGTCTTTAGTGTCTTCCTCTTGGCTATTCGCGGCGGCCTTGCGCCGATGCCATCGGGCGCGAACTGGCTGCAGCTTTACGGCGTCTCCGTCCTGTGCGGCATCGGCTTCACCATGAGCCTGTTCATCGGCGGCCTGTCTTGGGATGATGGCCGGTTCGACGCGCCGTTGCGAATGGGCGTGTTGACGGGCTCGGTGATGGCTGCGATCCTTGGCCTCGTCGTGTTCGCCCTGGCTTTAGCGAAGCCGGTGGCAGCAGTGGAAGAAGGCGAGAACTGATGCGGACGTGCACGCTGAGGACTGGCGGCATTGTGCTCGCGGCAATCGCCGCGGTTACCGCTTCTGGCTGCGAACTCGGGATGTACGGTCACGGCAGAGCGGCGAATGACGCTTGCCCGCCGGGGACGGCCGGGTGCTCGGCGGTGGTTGACGCCGCCGGTGACGGCCCCGTACAGCCTCGCCCCACCGAAACCGACCGGGCGGCCATCGTGGAGGCGGCAGAGGCGGCTCCGGTCCGCCAATGCACGACGGTCCCGCTCGCCTGCCAAGGCGCAACGATGGCCGACGTGATCGTCGATCAATACGTCGCGCAGTTCTAATCAATTACGCGCTGCCGGGCCATGCCGCTGGTGCAGCGACCCAATCCGGCGATTCACGCTTGGCCACCGAGCCTTTGCCTCCGCGCTCACTACACCCGCGGCTGCCCGGCGATCCGTCCGGTGCGGACCGGCACCGCCGTGTTTGCGCGTGTCCGGGCCCGCCGGCGCCGACTGCGCTCCTCGAACAGTTCGGAGAGGTTGTGCAACATGGCGCCGCCCAGATCCTCCGGATCGACCAGCGTGACGGCGCGGCGATAGTAGCGGGTGACGTCGTGGCCGATGCCGATCGCCGTCAGTTCGACCGGCGAGCGTTCCTCGATCCAGCCGATCACTTGGCGCAGATGGCGTTCGAGGTAGTTGCCCGGGTTGGCCGAGAGCGTTGCATCGTCGACCGGCGCGCCGTCGGAAATGACCATCAGGATGCGACGGTGTTCCGGTCGCGCCATGAGCCGGCTGTGCGCCCACAGCAGCGCCTCGCCGTCGATATTCTCCTTGAGCAAGCCCTCGCGCAGCATCAGGCCCAAGTTGCGCCGCGCCCGGCGCCACGGCTGGTCGGCCGCCTTGTAAATGATGTGGCGGAGGTCGTTCAGCCGCCCCGGTGCTTTCGGCCGGCCGTTGCCGACCCAGAGTTCGCGCGACATGCCGCCCTTCCAGGCGCGGGTCGTGAAACCGAGGATTTCGACCTTGACGCCGCAGCGCTCAAGCGTGCGGGCGAGCACGTCGGCACTCATCGCCGCGACCGAGATCGGCCGGCCGCGCATCGAGCCCGAATTGTCGATCAGCAGGCTCACGACGGTGTCGCGGAACTCGGTCTGCTTTTCCCGCTTGAAGCTCAAGGGGTGCAGCGGATCGACGACGACTCGCGCCAGCCGGCCGGCGTCAAGCAGGCCCTCGTCGAGGTCGAACTCCCACGCCCGCATCTGCTTCGCCAACAGACGGCGCTGCAGCCGGTTGGCGAGGCGGGCGACGAGGCCTTCGAGGTTCAACAGCTGCTGGTCGAGGAGCGCGCGCAGGCGTGCGAGTTCTGCGTCGTCGCACAGCTGGTCGGCTTCGACGATCTCGTCATGGGCGGTGCTGTAGGCGCGGTAATGGGTTGAATCGATCGGAAGCTCGTCGTTGCGGTCGTTGCGGTGCGGCTGCGGGCCTGCCGGCTGCTCGCCGCTCTGGCCAGCGACAAAATCCTGGCCGCCCTCGGCAGGCGCTTCCGCTTCGCCGCGGTCGCTTTCACTGCCGGCCGTCACCGCCATCGAAATATCGAAGCTCTGGTCGCTTCCCGTCGTGTCCTTCTGCTGGTCGGCATCCTTTTCGTCGTCGCCGCTAGCCTCGTTGTCCTCTTCGTTCGCGAGCGCGGGGTCATCGTCGCTGATCAGGCCCATGGCCTGCATCATGCCGAGTGCGGCGTTTGCGAATGCTGCCTGATCGGCAACGGTTTCGCAGAGCCGCTGCAAACCGCTGGCGCCCTTATCCTGAAACAGGTAGCGCCAGGGATCCACCAGTGGCAGAGCCGCGTCCGGCAGCTTGCGCCCGGTCAGGCGCTCGCGCACGATCAGGCTCACGGCATCGGCGGCGAGCCGCTCCTCCTGGCCGTCGACGAACTCATAGCCGCGCACCCGGCAGACATGTTCGAGCAGTGAGCCAAGATTGACAGCGACGCCGGCAAGATCGCGGCTGCCGAGTGCCTGCAGGCGTGTCTGCTCGAGGGCATCGAAGATGGTTCGCGCCTGGTCGCCGCCCGGCCGGCGCTTCTGGTGCAGCGCATCGTCGTGATAGCGGATCTGCAAGGCGGCCCGATCGGCGGTTCCGCGCAGCTGCTGCAGCTCGTCGCGGCTCATATGTCCCGACGGATTGGGCAGGCGGACACGGGTGGCGCGGATGTCGGCGTCTGAGCCGCCGTAGCTGATCTCGACCCTGCCTGTCCCGGCGACCGCGCGAAACGCCGCGGCTGTCACCCGCCGGACGAGGTTCGCCGCACTGTCGTCCGACGTCATCGGCGCGGGGCCTCAGCGTCCGCTCGGACGGGCCGCCGACTCCGGCAGATCGAGCCCGAAACAGCGCTGGTAGTACTCCGCAACCGTCGCCCGTTCGATCTCGTCGCACTTGTTGAGGAAGGTCAACCGGAAGCCGACGCCAAGGTCCTTGAAGATGCGTGCGTTCTCCGCCCAAGTGATGACGGTGCGCGGCGACATGACGGTCGAGATGTCGCCGTTGATGAAGCCGGTCCGCGTCATCGCAGCGACCTTGACCATCGCGTCGACCTGCTCCTTGCCCTCCTTGGTCTGATAGTCGGGGACCTTCGCCAACACGATTTCGACCTCTGCATCATGGGCGAGGTAGTTCAGCGTCGCGACGATGTTCCAGCGGTCCATCTGCCCCTGGTTGATCTGCTGGGTGCCGTGGTAAAGGCCGGTCGTATCGCCCAAGCCGATCGTGTTGGTGGTCGCGAACAGGCGAAAATAAGGATGCGGCTTCAGCACCTTGTTCTGATCGAGAAGCGTGAGCTTGCCTTCAACCTCGAGCACGCGCTGGATGACGAACATCACGTCCGGCCGGCCGGCGTCGTACTCGTCAAAGACAAGCGCGGTCGGCCGCTGCAGCGCCCACGGCAGCATGCCCTCGCGGAACTCGGTGACCTGGGCACCCTCGCGCATGACGATCGCGTCCTTGCCGACCAGGTCGATCCGGCTGATGTGGCTGTCGAGATTGACGCGGATGCAGGGCCAATTGAGCCGGGCTGCCACCTGCTCGATGTGGGTTGACTTGCCGGTGCCATGGTAGCCCTGGATCAGGACGCGGCGATTGAACGCGAACCCGGCGAGGATGGCCAGCGTGGTGTCGGCATCGAAGCGGTAGCTGTCGTCGATGTCCGGGACGTGGCTATCGGCTTCGCTGAACGCCGGCACTTCCATGTCGCTTTCGAGGCCGAACGTCTGCCGCACCGACAGCACGAGATCGGGCGCATTGAATCGGATTGCGCCGCCCGCGCCCTCGCCATGTCCGTGACTATGCATCGTCATTACCCAGTCGCCTTATTCCATTCCAAAGGTAGGGCGGTTCCGGCCTCGCGCAAAGACGTAGCGGTTCACCCTTCGAGTGCGCGGACGACCTTGCGATACGCCTCGCTGATTTCCTTGAAGCGTTCCTCGGCGGCCTTGTCGCCGCCGGTCGCGTCGGGATGATACTTCTTGACCAGGACCTTGTACTGCGCCTTGACAATCGCAAGCGTTACCGGCGGCCGCAGGTCAAGAATGAGAAGCGCGCGCTCCTCCTCGCTCGGCGGCCGCGCCGGCGGCACCAAGGGATCGTCGCCAAGGATGCCGAAACTGTCGCGCAGCCGCTCGCGAACGCCGGCCGCGGGTTCGGTGCCCAGACGCCAGGATGGCCGCTGCCAGACGGTGTCGGCACGCACATCGGCCTCGACCTCGGCATCGCTCATGCCGGCATAGTAGTTCCACGTCGCGTTGTAGGCGCGGACGTGATCGAGGCAGTACCAGACATAGTCCTTGAGGTGGCTGCGTGACCGCGGCGCCGGGTGGGCCGCCGCATTCACGCACCCCGGCCACTCACACATCTGGCCGTGCGGCGGCGATGGCGTCGCGCCTGGCCAGTCGCGATACAGCCGAGATTTGCCGGAGCCACGCATGTCTATACTATGCGGTTTCAGCCGGGGCGGTGCAAGGCGCGCAGGCCGCCGCCGCTGACCGGGCGGATGCGGTGCGCGCGATGTCCCGTGGCCTAGAGTGTCTGGCCGTTCAGCCAGCGGGTAACGGTTTCGGCCGCCGCTGCTGCCAACGCGTCGATTTCGTTGTCCATGTCGGTCGGGTTCCAATGCGCGCCGAGGCCGCTACCGGCCCGCGATGTCCGCGTCTGGTCGAATTCGAGGACTGGCTGCCCGTTTGTTGCGTCGACGATGCGCACATGCGCGCGCAGGCTGGCGTTGCCGAGTCCCATGCCGACCAGGAAGCGGACTGCTTCGCTGCCCGCGTCGGCCGCAACCAGTTCGCCCGACAGTACAAGGGGGCGCTGCGCCGGCAGCGATCCCTGCTGCGCCGTGATCAGGGTAACCTCGCCGGTTTGGTTCAGGTCGTCCGCCAACCGGCTGCGCAGGCGCCGTGCGAGTCGCTCCCAGGCAGGCTCGGCAGGCACGAAGGCGTCAACGAGGACTGTCTTTCCGCGCGGCGGCGGGGCGGCCTGCAGCTTGAGCTCGGTGCGGTCGGCCGCGCAACCAGCAAGCAGGCACAGGGCGGCTGCAATCGCGGCGGAACGGAGGGCGGGACGTGCGCGGCGGTGGGACATTGGCGGGGACACTGGCAGGAGAATGCCTCACTATAGCCAAAAATATCGTACAAGAGCAATGATCATCCCTCAAATGAGGGTGTCATGCGCAGCCCGTCCGGTCCGGAAGCGCTTCGCGGAGCGGAGATGGTTGGCGTCCTGGGAGATGGTGGAAATTTGGTGGCGGTCGCCGTGCCGCCTGCAAGGATTTGGCCGCAAGCATTCGGCCGCAAGGATTTGATGGACATCGCCCACGCGCTGCCTTCAACTCCTGTCAGCCAAACCACCACAACAGAGGCGGTCACTTCAGGTGCGAGCGGAACCGGACACCTTGACGCGCTATCGACAGCATCGCTGGCTAGGGCTCTGTCTTGTCCTCGCGCTTGCCGTTGGCTTGCTGTTGTGGGGCGCGCTGCCGCCAGCAGCAGACCCGGCAGAGGGGCGCCCGCCAGCGGCTGATCCGGCCAAGAATGCCGGCGTGCTGATCCTCGCTACCCAGAGCGGCCGCTTCCCGCTCACGGTCGAGGTCGCGGACACGCCGGCAGCGCGCCAGCAGGGCCTTCAGGGGCGTCGCGGGCTCGCCGAGAATGCCGGCATGCTGTTCGATTTCGGCACGCCGCAGCCGGTCGCGATGTGGATGCTGAACACCTACATCCCGCTCGACATGCTGTTTCTCGACGACGCCGGCCGCGTTGTTGCGATCGCGAAAAACACCGTTCCGCTGTCGCTCGACCGAATCGGCATCGAGGATCCGGTGCGGGCGGTCCTCGAAGTGCAGGCCGGCGTCGCCGACCGCCTCAAAGTCCGCGCCGGCGATCGCGTCTGTCACCCGATCTATCCGCGCAATGCCTGTTAACATGTCCAATTGAGGGCGTAATCTGCGCATCCGGCGCAGCCGTGCGCGGGGAGCAGCCCTGTTCTGCCCTCGTCCCTCTTGCAATGCAACAGGCGACGCGCTTAACTCTGCGTTAATATACTGCACTGCAAAATACCCCCACGAGGTCGGTGCTTGACGAGCAATAACGTATTCCCCGGGAGGGGCGTCCGTTCTCGCGGAGGTTCGGAGTGGCCAAGTTTCGTTTTACCGCCCAGGATGTGAGCGTTCTCGAAGAGCGTGTCGCCACAGTGCCGGACTGGGACAGCTGGTCGCGGCGCAGCGATAAGGAGGGGCGGGACGTGCTCGAGATTCGCGCCTCCGGCCGTCGTCCAGGCGTGATCAGCATCGTCCGCACCGAGAGCGGCGCCTACGCGGCGACCGGCTACGACGGTTGGTCGGTGGTGCTGTGCGACGACTTGAACCAGCTGATTGACCTCGTCGCTAAGCCGTTCGCGCGCGCTTGCGACGCCGCGCCGGCTGTTCTGGCGCAATTGCCCTCAAGGCGCTCGGCCGCTTGAGCCGCGGCTTCGGCGTGCCGGCCGCGGCGCGGTCGGTCGGTCATGGATCAGGCTGGCGCCTGGGCGTTGCCGGCAAGCCCAAAAATCACTACTCTTTGCGCGCGCACGGGGAGTAGCGCAGCCTGGTAGCGCATCTGCTTTGGGAGCAGAGGGTCGCTGGTTCGAATCCAGTCTCCCCGACCATGCGTGGCGGCGGTCGGCTAAGCCCGGAAAACGGGCGCAGCCCGCGCAGCGCCGGCCTTGGGCGGACCAAGTGGAAAGGGGGTCAAGTGGGCATCGTGACCGCGTGCAGGCATCTCACCGCGGCCGCAGGGTGTGTGTGCCGATGAACCAGACCGAGGTCGGCGTGCTGGCCGCACAGACGGTCCGCGCGGGCGCTGGTGGCGGCTTGCTTGTACGGGCACCCTTCGCCTGGCGTACCCTTGCGATCACCGTACCGCTTGGCGCCTTTGCCGTCTTGCTCGCGCTTGCGCTCGTTGTGCCCGGGGCCTCCTTCCAGACGCACCTCGTGCACGACCATCTGATATTCGCGGACCTCGCCCATCGGGTGGCAAACGGCGCGGTCCAGCACCTCGATTTTCATTCCCCACTCGGCATCCTGACGGCGCTCTTGCCGGCCTGGGGCTACCATCTGAGCGGGTCCTACGGCGCTGCCCTGCCGACGGCCCACGCGCTGTTCCTGCTCGGGTTGACGCCCGTTCTCCTCTACGTGGTGCAGACCCGGCTGCGTTGGTTCATCGCGCTGCCCCTCGGCGCCTATGTGCTGCTCCTGGTGGCGACGCCGCTCTTGCCGGGGCATGCGGTCTCGGTCCTGACCTGGGCGATGTGGTACAACCGGCTCGGTTGGGCGGTGCTGATCATCCTTCTGTTGCTGGCGCTGCCGCCCAACCGCGATCGTGAACCGCTCGTCCTTGGCGATGCCCTGGTCGCGGCCGTTCTGGTCGGGATCCTCTTCTATACCAAGATCACGTTCGCGCTGTTCGCGCTCGCGTTCCTGCTGCTGTGGCCGCTGTTCGATCCGCACGCGCGGCGTTCCGCGCTCCTCGCCGGCGGCTTGGTTCTCCTGTTCTGTGTCGGTGTTGAGCTCTTGTGGCCGATCCATCGCGGCTACTTCGAGGACATCGCGTTCGCCATCCGCGCCAGCCCGCAGGTGACGAGCGGGGTCCTCCAGCCCTTGAAACAGGCTTTGCGCTTTCCGACCGAGACGGCCCTGCTGCTGCTCGGAGGCGGCATCCTTTTCGCGCGCGGGAGATCGTGGCGGGACGCGCTGTTGCTCCTGTTCATCTTCGTCGCGGCAACGATGATTGTCGTCCAGAATACCGAGGACCGCGCGCTGCCGCTGGTGGTGGCAGGCCTTGCGTTTGCCGCCGAACGGCTCTGGCGCCTCGGCGCCGAGCCGCGCGATGGCTGGCGGGACGGTGCGGCATTGGTTGTGCTGACGTGCCTCGCGCTCTTTCTCGTCCAGCCGCTGCTGCACAGCGCCATCGCGCTCACCACGCACGCCTGGCACGCGAGCCGGGTGCAGCAAGCGCCGGATCTCCCCGAAGCGCTGCGCGGCTTCCAGGTCGGCACCGCGAAGGGGCCGCGAATAGCCGTCGATACGCCGGACTTGTTGCCGGAAGCGGCACGCGCGGGGCCGGCGGCAGCGGTCGTGACGTCGTTGTTCAGCGATCATCAGCGCTGGTACCTGAGCGGCAGCGAGTACTTGTTCACCATCGGCCAGGCGGTCGCGGAGCTGCAAGACAGCGGCGTCGCCGCACAGGAGACGTTCGTCTTTGATGCGCTCAATCCGATCCCGATGGCGCTCGGCTGGCCATCCCAGAACGGGGTGCTTTTCGCCTATCATGTCAACCGGCAGTTCAGCCGGGAAGTCCATCTGCCGGTCGAGACCGTTCTCGGTCATATCGACATCGCGCTGGTGCCGAAGTTCCCTTTAGGCTCCCGCGAGAAGGGGCTGCTGCTGGAACTCTATTCCGGCTATCTGCGCCAGAATTTTCGCTTGGCGCGGGAAAGTGAATACTGGGAAATTTGGCAGCGGAGGACCCGATCAGCCACGGCTGGGAAGGCAACCGTCCTCGCCCAGGCAAATCAGCCGCCACCACCAGCCAAGCCGCCCGCGGTGCGGTCCAAGCCGGCGCCACCTGCGAAGGAAAATGACGCGGACGCGCTGTTGCGCGAGGCGACCGAGTTTCAGGAGCGAAAGATCGACGAGGCGGCCGAAGACGTCCAAGACCTGAACGAGCGGCGCAAGGCGCTGCAGGAGCCGGCGCGGCACGACAATTGAGCCGGCTTGGCAGCGGTCCGACATGGCAGCGTTAAGAGTAGGTGCAGCGCTGAAAGTCGGCGCGATCGTACTGGCAGCCGGACGTTCGACCCGGCTCAAGGATGCCAACAAGCTGCTGGCAGCGGTCGGCGGCCAGGCAATCATCGCCCGCGTTGTCGAGGCGGCGCTGGCGTCGCAGGCGGCGGGGGTGCATGTCGTCGTCGCGCACGAGAGCGCGCGCATCGTTGCCGCGCTCGCGGGGCGGGCGGTCGCGTTCGTCGCTGCTCCTGAGGGGTGCGGGATCGGGGTCTCCATCGGTGCCGGGATCCGGGCACTCGAAGCGACGGCCGCCGATGGGGCTCTCATCATTCTGGGCGACATGCCGTTCGTCGAATCCAGCCATCTCGACCGGCTGATTGCAGCCTTCACGGCGTCGGGCGGGTCAGCGCTCTGCGTGCCGACCCACGCCGGCAGGCGCGGCAATCCGAGGCTGTGGCCGCGCGGCTCGTTCCCTCAGCTGATGCGGCTTGAAGGTGATGTCGGCGGTCGCGATTTGCTTGCGTCTGGCGCCTTCAACGTTCTCGAAGTCGCCATGGACGATGACGCGGTGCTGCGGGACATCGACACGGCGGCCGATCTCGCCGCGCTGCGCGGCGCGCGAGCGACCGCCGGCCGAGTGTGACCCGGCAGCCGCCATCGCTGCTCAGGTCATGCGCGGGTGTTGTCCCGGCGAACGACGATTACGGATGAGTCGTAGCTGACAAGGAGTTGATCCGGATACTGGACAGCGTACGGCTCGATCCGGCGCGCAAACGCGCGGTGCAGCGCGTACACCGGATTGCCGTCGTCCGGATCGACTTCGAGGGGAGCCTCGATGATGGTCTGGAACGAACCTTCGGCCGTTTGGACGCCGAAGACCGGCAGCAGCGGCGCCCCGTTGGCGAGCGCAAGCTTGGCGGCGCCGTTTGCAAGCACCAGTTCGCCACCCAGGAACGGTACGCGCACTTCCGACCCGGCGCGGTTGGCGGTGATCGAAACGATCTTGTTCTCGTGGAGCTTGCGGGCAAGCAACCGGGTCGCGGCGATGGTCGTCAGGCGCGGGCCGATGGCGATGCGCTCGGCGAGGAAACGATCCTCGGCGCGCCGCGTCAAGGCGTTGAGGAGCCGGTTGCCGACCACGCTGGTGTAGCGGCCATGCCAGAAGCGGCTGAGATGACTGACGCTGAGACCCGCCCGTGCAACCGCGACCTTGGTATGCAGGGGAAAGTACACGAATGGTGCCAGCCAGAGGATCGCGCCGTGGCCGCGGCCGAGCGCCGCATCGAGCGCTGCCCGGCCCACGAGTTCGCACCGCGGCTGCCAGCCGTCAGGACGCAGGCAACGCAACAAGTGGAGCTGCAGCAGGCTCTTGTGCACTGCCTTCTTCCTTGTCGCCTCGGCAAGCGTGGCCGGGGCCACCCGCTTCCCCAAGAGCAGATCCAGGATGACTTGACGCTCGCTGGCCCGGGTACCCGGGCGCGCGCGCTTGGCCGACAGTTGAGCGAGCCGCTGCAGCGAGGCGTCGGGCGCCAGCCAGGCGATGGCGAGAGACAACGGCAGCTGCACCAGGGCGCGGATATCGTCCGCGGTCACAAACGCGCGCTTGTCTGTCTCGGGACCAAATTTGTCGTGGCGCTTGTTCAATCGGGCTGCCATCCTCATCGGTCGCTCCTGGAGGGAAGGCTAGCACTTACAGTGCGCGAAGGGAGGGGGCTGCACACGTGCGAAGCAGGGTTGGCACGACAATGATGGCAGGCTCGCTGGCCCTCACGTGGCGGCGTGTGACAGTGCGCACAGCCTTCCCGGCGGGCCTAAAGCAAATTGCCGGGAATGTGGTGACAATGCGTAGGTGATAAGCGCCATGGCACGCTTGGATCTCCGCGCGGAGCTGGCAGGTCGCGGGATAGTGCCGTTCATCGGCATTTACGACGTGTTCTCGGCGCGGGTCGCGGGACGCCATTTCGACTCCCTGTTCGTCAGCGGCTTCGGCTTCGCCGCCAGCCATTACGGCTTGCCGGATATCGGCTTCGTGACCTGGTCCGACCTGCATGACTTTGTCATTCGCCTTCGCACCGTGCTGCCGGATCATTTGCTGCTGGTCGATATCGATGACGGCTTCGTTGATATCCACGTCGCCGAGCATATCGTCGCCATGCTGGAACGGGCGGGCGCATCGGGCATCGTGCTGGAGGACCAGCGGCGGCCGCGCCGCTGCGGCCATGTCGAAGGCAAGCAGATCCTTCCGCTTACGGATTACCTGGAGAAGCTGGGCCGCGTGCTGCAGACGCGCGAAACGATGTTCGTGGTCGCGCGAACCGATGCGACCGACCGCAGCGAAGCGCTCGATCGTGCCGCTGCGTTTGCCGAGGCCGGTGCCGACGCGGTCTTGATCGATGGTTTGCCGGACCTCGCCTGCATCCGCCAGCTTGCCGACCGGGTGGCTGTTCCGGTCGCCTTCAATCAGATTGCAGGCGGCAAATCGCCAGCGTTCAACCTCGCCGAGATGCGCAGCGCCGGTGTCGGCATCGCAATCTACAGCACGCCAGCCCTGTTTGCCGCGCAGCAGGCGATTGAGCGGGCGATGCGCTGGCTCTCCGCGAGCAATGGCGGCCTGCCGGCAGCCGAGGCCGGCGGTGGCGGGCTCGCCGCCTGCAACGCGCTGCTGCAGGACTTTCCGCAGTTGCTCGCCCCCGATGGCATTTCCAAGCTCCGGCAGAGCCAGGGCGACTGAGCGGGGCCCCGCGCGTCGGCAGGGCGGCTCAACGCCGTTCCGGCCGAACCTCATCCGGTGAGGCCGAGCCGTTCGGCGAGGCCGATACGCTGGTACTTCCCGGTCGGCCCCTTGGGGATTTCGGCGACAAAGATAACCCGGCGCGGCACCTTGAAGGTGGCGAGGTGCGCTTCAACGTGCTGGCGAACGTCGTGTTCGGTGAGGCTCATCCCAGGGCGCAGGACGATTGCTGCGGCGACATCCTCGCCAAGGGAGGGATGCGGCATCGCGAATGCGAGCGCCTGATCGATGGCCGGATGCTCAAGCAGGACCTCGTCGATCTCGCGCGGGGAAATCTTCTCGCCGCCGCGGTTGATGATCTCCTTGAGCCGGGCCTTGAGGAACAGGTAGCCATCTGCATCGAGCGAGCCGACGTCGCCGGTCCGGAACCAGCCGTTCGTAAACGCCTTGGCATTGGCTTCGGGGTTGGCGAGGTAGCCGGCCGTGACGTTCGTGCCGCGGATGACCACTTCGCCCTCCGTTCCGGCCGGCAAGAGATCGCCAGCCTCGTTCATCACCGCGACGTCGGGGCCGGCGGCGATGCCGACGCTGCCGGGCTTGCGCCGAGCCGGCGGCAATGGATTGCATGCCATCAGGTGCGAGGCCTCGGTCATGCCATAGGCCTCGACCGCCGGACACCCGAACACCGTTTCGAGCTCTTGCATCAAGCGCGGCGGCAGTGCGGCTGAAGAAGAACGAACGAACCGCAGGCCCGCTTTGGCGACGATGTCCTGATTGCGCGCCGCACGGGCGACGATCGCCTGATGCATCGAAGGCACGGCGGAATACCAGCTCGGTGCGGATTCCTGCAGCCATCCGAAGAACTTGAGCGCATCGAAGCCGGGCGTGCAGCAAAGCGAACCGCCGGCGCTGAGCGTCGCCAACAGCATCGCTGCCAAGCCGTGGATGTGGAACAGCGGCATGACGTTGAGGCCGCGATCGGCCGCTGTCAGTGCGAGCGAGCGGCGGATGTTGGTGGCAGAAGCAATGAGATTGGCGTGCGTGAGCGGCACCAGTTTTGGCCGCGAGGTGGTTCCCGACGTGTGCAACATGAGCGCGATATCGTCAGGCTCGGCGAGCCCTGCCACGCCGCTGCCACCTGCGGCCGTGCCTTCGATTGAGAAGGCCCCGGCGGGATGCGCCGCGTCGGCGCGCAACGTGATCACCGCGATCCCGCGCGCCCGGGCTGCATCGAGGGCGGGCGAAGTCATTCCGTCGCCAATCAGAAGGGCGGTTGCGTTCAGATCGGACAGGTAGAAATCGAACTCTTCGCGCTTATAGGCCGGATTCAGCGGCGCCGTCGTCGCCGCCGCGGCGATGCTGACGAATGCCGCAGCCATCTCGGGACCGTTGGGGAGCACGATTACGATCCGATCGTTGCGGCCGATCCCGAGCCGGTTGAGGCTGGCCGCCGCCGCCTCGATCGTTCCCGCGAGCGCGCGGTAGCTGAGCGGTGCGCGCCCGGGCGCTGTGAGTGCGGTGGCGTCGGGCAGTCGCCGGCACGTTTCGAAAACAAGTTCGGGAATGGTGCGGGGTGCATGAGGCATCGCGGGTCGATCCTGTCAGCTCCGAGTGGCGATCCTGCTGCGCAAACGCTCGATCAGTTGCCGGCGCAGCCACTGCGTGTCGGTACCGAGAAACCAGCGTGGATTGGCGAGCACCAACAGCACCAGTTCGGCGGCGGCCAGCACCAAGAAGACGGCGGCGCCGACAAACCCATCCGTGGACAGACCGGTCACCGCGGTCATGACCAACCCCGTGACGATCAGGCAGGCACCGTAAACGAAGCCGGCCCGCATCGGCACCAGCGTCGCGGTATAGCTCACGCCCAGGGCCCGGCTGACGAGCCAGTTCCAGCCGAGGAAGGCTGCAGCGGATGTCGCAAGGATCACGCTGGCGATGACGGATAAGGACTGCTCGCGCAACAGAAGCATGCCTGCAATCAGAGCCAAGGTTTGCGCGCCCATCAAGAGGGCTGCCAGCTTCTGCCGGCCAAGGCCGCGCAGGGTCGCGACCATTGGCATGCCGATGATCGCGAAGAAGATGTTGGCGGCGACGACTTGCAGAACCGGCACGACGGGCTGCCACTGGCGGCCAAGAAAAATCGCGACCAGGGGCGCGGCCAGAAGGTAGGTCACGATCGCCGACGGCACCGCGAGCAGGGCTGAAAGCGCGATCACCTCTCGATAGCCGCGGAAAACGCGCTCCGGCTCGTTCTGCAGCTTCGCCAGCACCGGGAACAGGACTTGGTTGACGGGGATGCCGAAGAACTCGGAAAAGATGCCGACAATGCTGCGTCCCCGGCTCAAGAAGGCGACCGCCTCGGCGCCCAGGTAGGGCGGCAGGATGAGCCGCTCGCCGTTGGCGTAGATCTGGCCGAAGGCCGTCCAGGCGCTGCTGAGCGCGCCGAAGGAAACGAGCGGACCAACCGCGTCCGGTACGAAGCCCGGGCGAAACCGCCGCCATCGACCGCGGCCGAAGCCGATCATGCGGCAGGTTTCCTGAACAACGAGACCGCCGATCAGCGCCCAGTAGCCGAGGCCGGCCAGCGCCAGGCCGATCGCTACGATCGTCCCGCCAACGACCGAACTCACAACATCGATCACCGCGATGCGGTCGAACTCAAGGTCGCGGCGGGCGTCGCTCCACCACAACCGCGTCACCGCGTTAACCGGAATGACGAGCGCGAGGATGCGCAGTGGCAGGACAAGCTCGGGCAGGGCGAGGGTATGGGCGAGCCATGGCGCAAGCCCCCACAGCGCCGCCAGCAGCACCGCGGCCGCGGCAAGGATCAGGCTCATGGCGGTCGAGACGGCGGCATCCGTAAGCTGGCGCCGCTGCACGAGCGCGTCGGCAAGACCCTGCTGAACGAGCAGCGTCGACAGGCCGTAGATCGCGGTAACGGTTGCCGCCAGACCGAAATCGGCCGGCGTCAGGATACGCGCCAGCACCGCGAGGGTGAGTACGTGTACGATGCCGATGATGACGCCGCGCGAACCGGTGACCAGCACGCCGCGCGCCGTCTTGCGCCGGAGCGGAGCGACCTTGGCGCCGTCGGCATCGGTCATCGTCGGGCGAGCCCCGTGGCGAGGGTGAGCGAAGGCCGCCGATGGTCCCGGCGCTCCGGATAGCCGGAGCAGACGATCAGCGGCGGCGTGATAGCGAGCGCACTCTCTACACGCTGCCGCGCCGCCGGGCGAGCGATCAACGTAAGCGTACGGCGAAGCCGGTTAACACTGCCTTGCCCGGCTCTTCGCCTCTGGCTCGTCCGCGGAAAAGTACGCCTCCTGCTCGGCGCGCAGCCGGTCCGACAGCCGGCCGGCAGGAACCTCGACGTCGGCGTAGGTCAGGACCTCGTCGCGGGCGATGTCGCGTTTGAGCCGGCAGCCGATGGCAAGGCCGATCGGCAGCAGGTCTTCGGCCCGCACCACCTCGGTATTCTCGCATTCGCCGTAGGTCTTGTAGCCGCCGAGGCCATCGATGACGTCACCCGCCTTGAGATCGGTCTTGGCACAGGTGATGACATCGACCATCGGCGCCCCTTGCGCGGCGATCACCGCGTCACCGAACAGGACCGCGCGCGCCGCCGACAGCGCTACCTCGAAAATGACGAGGTGATAGGGGGTATAGAAGCTGTAAAGCGGCCCTTCGCCCAGCTTGTAGAGGTTGAGGTGGTGCTTCTGCAGCGGCTCGTCGGTGGTTGCGAAGACGAACACGCCCGGGCCCGGCTTGGCACCGACGACATAATCGACGATGCCGCCCAGCGCACGCAACTCGTCGACGTCGTATCGGCCGGTCATCTTGTCGACGTGGCCGGTGAACTCGTAACCGAGCATGCCGCGCTTGGCCACCCGCATTCCGGTCGCGTTCGCAACGATCGCCTGCTCGAACGAAATCTTGGTGCCGTCGGCAAAGCTCGTCACCATCTCCGCGCTCTGGCCCCAGCGCTTGGCGAACCCGGCCTGGGTCGTCGGATTGCGGTAGCGGTCCTGCAAGCCCTTGATGTTGCCGCACAGCAATGGCTCCAGGCCGAGGCTCTTGACGAACCGGTAGAGGTTAAGCTGGACGCCCGGCTGGTCGCCGTCGCAGCCGGAAAAAACGATGCCGGCGCGATCCGCCATCACCTTCAGGATCGGACCGACCGTTCCGTCGAGCTCGGCGTTCATCGAGACGATGTGCTTGCGCTCCTCGATCGCAAGCATCGTCACTGCGGCGCCGAATTCGACGTGGCCGGTGGCCTCGATCAGGACATCGATGCTCTCGGCCCGGCACAGGAGCGTGGCGTCGTCGGTGACCGCTGGTTTGCCGGTGGCGATGCAATGGTTGAGCGCGTCTTGCGTTTGGACGTGCACAAAGTCGCTGACGCCGGCCTCCCTATACGCCCGCATCGCTGTCGCCAGCGTCCGATTGGCAACCGCCGCGAGGCGCATTCCCGGGATGTGGCGGATGATCTGGCTGGCGACGCCGCGGCCCATGAAGCCGGCACCGATGAGGCCGACCCGAACCGGGAGACCGGCCTGCTCGCGTGCGGCGAGCGCTTTGTCGAGAATGATCATACTGCCCCTACGAGATCCCGTTCAGTCCGTTGGTGAGCAGCGGCCAGGAGCGGTCCTTGTCAGAAACCTCGATCACCGGATGCGGCCATTGGATCCCGAGTGCCGGGTCGTCAAAGCGCAGGCCGCGTTCGCAGCCGGGCGTATAGAACTCGCTCACGAGATAAAAGACCTCGGTTTCGTCGGCCAGGGTCAAGATACCGTGGGCGAATCCTTCCGGCACCAGCAGTGCGCGCCGGTTGACAGCGCTCAGCTCGATGCTGAAGTGCTGGCCGCGGGTGGCGGAGTTCTTGCGGAGATCGATGATCACGTCATGAATGGCGCCGCGGGTGCAGCGGAGGAATTTGGTCTCAGCCGCCGGCGGGACCTGATAGTGCATGCCGCGTAATGTTCCCGCCTTCCGATTGTAGGAAATGTTGGCCTGCACGATGCGGTTGTTGAGTCCGCGGTCTTCGAATTCGCGGCTGCAGAAAGCGCGGGCGAAGAAGCCGCGGTGATCTTCCATCGGCTCGATATTAACGATAAACGCACCGCGAAGCGGTGTCTCCTCGAACAACATGGTGAGAATTCCCGTCTGTGAGCGTTGAAAAAGAAAGGCTTGCACCGCACGCCGCCGGGATAGCAGCCTGCCGCTCGGCACGAAACCCCTTGGAAATAGTCCAAAGGATCCAGATAAACTTTCGTTCCAGTTGTCAAAGGTAACCGAATAAGGTTGCAGCTGCAAGCATTGTTGGACACCGAGCCAGATATCTTTGCAGATATATATGTGGCTTTGCTCACCTGCGTACCACTGCCGAGTGGCGCCCGTCCCTTGACCGGCCAGCGGTGCGGCCCGACGATAGGGAGGCTTGGCGCGGGACGATGCGATCCGCGCCGCAAGGCAAGGCATGGGCAGGATTGAGCTTGAGGGAGGACCAGCAATGAAAGCAGCCGTTGTTCCATCCGCCAACGCCAAGTGGGAGATCCGGGACATCGCGACGCCGGAGCCGGGTCCCAACCAGGTCCTGATCCGGATCCACGCGAGTGGGCTCTGCTACACCGACGTCCACCAGACCCGTGGCGACCTGCCGGGGCCGTTCCCGCGCACGCTCGGCCATGAGCCGGTGGGCGAGGTCGTCGCCGTCGGTCCCGGCGTGAGAAGCCGCCGTATCGGCGATCGGGTCGGCGTGCCGTGGATCCAGACCACCTGTGGCCGCTGCGAATGGTGTTTGCGCGGCCGGCCGATGTTCTGTGCCGAGCCGCTGAGCACGGCGACCGAGATGGCGGGCGGCCATGCCGAGTACATGCTGGCGTTTGCGGAAGCGACGATGCCGCTGCCCGACGGGCTTGCCTACGAGCAGGCGGCACCGATCTTCTGCGCCGGCTATACGGTCTGGTCCGGCCTGCGCCTGGCCGATCCGAAGCCGGGTGAGCGCATCGCCGTCGTCGGCATCGGCGGGCTCGGCCATCTGGCGGTGCAGTACGCCAAGGCGACCGGGTTCGAGACGATCGCGGTCTCCCACTCGCCCGACAAGGACGCGCTCGTCCGCGCGATGGGGGCGGACGCGATCGCCCGTGACGGCGAAGGCCTGGCCAAGGCCGGCGGCGCCGACGTGGTACTGGCGACCAGCAATTCGGCCAGATCGATGGTGGATGCGGTCAAGGGCCTGCGGCCGGACGGCCGGCTGGTGGTGATGGGCTTCGAGCCGGAGCCGCTGCCGATTTCGATCGGAGACCTGATCATGCGCCGTATTCGCGTGCTGGGCAGCCAGCAGAACGATCGGGAATATCTCTACGAGGCGCTGCAGCTCGCCGCCGCCGGCAAGGTCAAGGTGCACGCCGAGACCTATCCGCTCGACGACATTGGCCGCGCCTATGAGCGGGTCGAGGCCGGCCGGGTCCGCTTCCGCGCCGTCATCACCTGTTGAGGAGGGTCGAAGCCCGGGAACCACTTGGCACCTGCCATCCCGCATCCTTTGTCGCCGCGCAGCCGCCCCGGCTTGCGGGTTGCCCGTCGAGGGGCAAACCGCTAAGGTCCGACCGTCGAGGGCGATCCCAGCGCGCTGCCTTTCACGCCGGCAGGCAAGCGCTCGGTCACCGGTACGCCGCAGTAGCTCAGGGGTAGAGCAGCGCATTCGTAATGCGCGGGTCGGGGGTTCAAATCCCTCCTGCGGCACCATTGCTTCAAGGGGTTAGCGGTAGTTCCCGCGCTCCTACACCGCGTTCGGGACATGACGTCATCTCGACGCTGTACCGCCCCCAGGCGCTCTAACGTGGCGCCCGGGAGGGGTGCAACGAGGGGAGTTCACTCAGCACGATCGGAGCCAGGCAACCGCGACCGCCGGCCTAGAGGATGAAGTCCGCCTGGGTCAGCGTGACGAGGCCCTGCAGCTTGATCTGGAACTCGCTCGCGGTATCGGCGTCGGTGTCGCCGAAGATCACCGTGTAGTCGTTCGCTGTGCCGGCGTTGTCGTACTTCTGGTAGCGCAGATCGCCTTCGCCGTTGGTGGTGAATTGCCCCGTCCCGCGCCAGACGAAGGCATTGTTGCCGGCAAGCACGCTGCTGGCATCGATATCCTTCAGGTCGATCTTGTCGTGGCCCTGCTGGAAGTCGGTGATGATGTCGCAGGTGGTGAGGCTGTTGCCGGTCTCACTCGCCGCGCCATAGCGGAAGATGTCGTCGCCGCTGCTGCCGGACAAAAGTTCCTTTCCGGCGCCACCCGTGAGCGTATCGATGCCTTTACCGCCGATCAGCGTGTCGTTGCCGTTACCGCCGTCCATCTGGTCGCCTGCGCCGTCGTCCACCCAGCCTAAGGGCGAGGCAACCGAGGCTGGTGCGAAGGCGTAGATCTTGTCGTTGCCGTCATCGCCATAGAGCGCATCCAAGCCCGTACCGCCGGCGATCCAGTCGTTATCGGCACCACCGCGGCAGATGTCATTACCCTCGGCGCCGATGATCTCATCCGCGCCACGGCCGCCGTCGATCGAATCGCCGCCGCCCTGGCCGTAGAGCCTGTCGTTGCCGTCCTCGCCGAGGAGCGTGTCATTGCCGCCGCCGCCCCACACCGAGTCGTTGCCAGCGCCGGCAAGGATACTGTCAGCAAACTTGACCGGATCGGTATCGGGCAGATCCGGATCATAGGGCGCCCCGACGCCATCGCCGCGGATCTCGTCGTTGCCGCCCTCACCCAAGATGGTGTCGCTCCCCGCCCAGCCGCGAATGCGGTCGGCACCGCCGGTGCCGTCGATCGAGTCGCTACCGGCGAAAGCGGCCTTGAACTGGCTGCGGTTGGTATTGTCGGTGATGTCATGGAAGATTGTGGTCGGCGGAGTGGCAAGCGTGACGACGAAGATGTCGGGCGCGCCGTTGGTATCGCCCGCGACGAAGTTGGAGGCGTCGCTTCTGAACGCCACTTTCGTCCCGTCCGGCGAGAAGACTGGCTCGTAGCTTGAGCCATTCCCCTGGACGCCCATGGCATCGGTGGAAATGCGCTCAATCGCGCTGGTGGCCAAGACCTTGACGAAGATGTCGGCACGGTTATTGGTGTCGCCAGCAACGAGGTTGGAGGCGTCGCTTCTGAACGCTACCTTCGTCCCATCCGGTGAGAAGACGAGGTCGCCGCTGCCGCCATTCGCTTGCGCGCCCGCGGCATCGGTGGAGATGCGCGCGATCGCTCCGGTAGCCAAAGTCTTGATGAAAATGTCAGGCGAGCCGTTGGTATCGCCAGGGACGAGGTTGGAGGCGTCGCTCCGGAATGCCATCTTCGTGCCGTCTGGCGAGAAGATCGGATCGTAGCTGCCGCCATTGCCTTGCGTGCCGTTGGCGGCAGTGGAGACCAAGTTAATCGCGCCAGTGGCCAAGGTCTTGACGAAGATGTCAGAATTTTCGTTGGTATCGCCGGGGACGAGGTTGGAGGCGTCGCTCCGGAACGCCACCTTGGTCCCGTCCGGCGAGAAGGCCGGTTCGTCGCTGAATCCATTCCCGTGCTCGCCCGCGGCGTTGGTGGAGACGAAGCTGACCGTTTCGTTGGTGAGATCCTTGACGAAGATGCTGCCGGTGAAGTTGGTATCTCCGGGTACGACGTTGGAGGCGTAGCTCGCGAACGCTAGCTTCGTCCCGTCCGGCGAGAACTTCGGATCGTAGCTGGTGTCGTTCCAACGCGTGCCGGCAGCGTCGGTGGAGATGCACTTGATCGCGCCCGTCTCAAGCGTCTTGACGAAGATGTCGGAAGAGCCGTTCGTATCGCCGGCGACCAGGTTGGAGGCGCTGCTGTAGAACGCCACCTTGGTTCCATCCGGCGAGAAGTCCGGCTCGTAGCTGCCGTCATTCCCCTGCACGCCCGCCGCGTCGGTGGAGACGAGCTTAATCGCGCCGGTGGTCAAGTCCTTGACGAAGATGTCGGAAGAGCCGTTCGTATCGCCGGCGACCAGGTTGGAGGCGTAGCTCCACAACAGCAATTTGGTCCCGTCCGGCGAGAAGACCGGAAAGAGGCTCTCGTCGTTCCCTTGCGTGCCGTCGGCGGCAGTTGACGCACGGATAATGCTGGTGATCGGCATAGCGCCCCCCCTCAGGTCCCGAAAGCGGCCGGCTGTCGGGGAGGGCGCACCTCAGCGGGGCCAGCCGTACGAAAGCCCAGCCTTGCTTGCCAGCTTCCGCGCGGTCGTAACCACCGTTAGACGGTGGCACCTCCCGGCACCCACCAATTTTCAATCACATCACTCATGAGCCTATCACGCAGGTGCACAATGACAAGCGCTTTCCTTGCATATCGTCAATGAGAATTAAACTATTGCGCCGCGTTCTTCAGGCTGCGTGGAGGGTGCTTTCGCTGGCGATGAGCCGGCGCAACTCGGGGATGCATGAACCGCAGTTGGTGCCGGCCTGCGGCGCGGCACCGATGGTCTCTACCGAATGACAGCCGTCGGCAACAATCGCTTCTGTGATCCGATTGCGCCTGCCGCGGCCACAGGACACCCGCTCAGATCAGGACCGACCATCAGCCGATCACGGCACTGGCCGCATAAGCGATGCAGCTTGTCTCCCAATCGTGGCACGGTTGATAGCTCGGAAATGGAAGCTTCGGCGAAGCGGTCGGACATGGCATGGGGCTTGCTTTGCCGCTACTCCCAGCGGCGGCGACAGCCCTCACCTCGGAGAATTGCCATGGCCAACGTTACCTTCCACTCGCCGGTGATGGCGAAGGACATCACCGTTTATGGCGTTGCCGGCGAACGCGGGACCCTGCTCGCGCTCGCCAAGACGCACAAGGTGCCGATCCCGTTCGACTGCGGTGACGGCGAATGCGGTTCCTGCCTGGTCGAGGTGCAGTACCAGCACAAAGGTGAACCAATGAGCCTCTCGATGCAGGAAAAAGAGAAGGAAGTTCTCCGTCAGCTCGGCAAGATCACCAAGGAGGAGATCGAGAACGCTGAGGTCCGTGACATGCCATCGCGGCATCGCCTGGCCTGCCAGTACATCATCCGCCACGAGGACATCCGCGTCTCGTTCGAAGGCGATCAGA
Source organism: Defluviicoccus sp. (assembly GCA_029624735.1). GTDB lineage: Bacteria > Pseudomonadota > Alphaproteobacteria > Rhodospirillales > Defluviicoccaceae > Defluviicoccus. The sequence continues at coordinate 51,072 of JARSSM010000013.1, forward strand.
CGCTGCCGGCGAAGAAGCCGGCGATGAGTGTCTCCGCCCACACATTTTTCGGCGGCGTACAGATGCAGAACGTGGAGATGTTCCTCGCCTACTCAATCAAGGTGGAGGAGGAAGCGGCGATCCATTTTGACGAACTCGGCGTGGCGATGGAGGCATGCGGCAACGAGAAGGTTGCGGCTCTATTTCACCAGCTCGCCAGATATTCCCGGCTGCACTGGGAGGAGGCGAAAGCGCGGGCAGCAGGCAAGGATTTCGAACGCTACCTGCCGCAGGACCACATGTGGCCCACCTTCGAGACGCCGGAACTCACCAGTCTGTGGGGCGCCGACCCGGCATTGACGAAGCTCGACGCCCTCAAGGCGGCGCTGGAAGGCGAACGGCGCGGCTTCGAATTTTATCATCACGTTGCCGAGACGGCGAAGGACCCCGAGGTCCGGTCGATGGCGAAGGCGTTCGTCAAGGAGGAATCCGACCACGTCGCCATCCTCGAACGCTGGATCCAGGGCGAGGAGACGGAGTTGAAGGCCGCCGGGCAAGCGGGGGCTTGACGCTCCCGTCGCCCAGTCGGCCGCCGAGGCTGAATTCGACGCGGATCGAGCTCCATCGAGCGGCCTGCCTGAACGGGCAAAATTCGACGTAAGAGCAAACCTCGACAGCTATTCATGATCGCAATTATGCGAGGCTCGGAGTCGGTGAAGCGTGGGTGGTCCGGCAATCGCCTCCGAGACGGCAGCGCCTACAGTCGCCGGCGGCAGCGGGCTACGCATATGCTAGCGCAGCGACCCAATCGGCCGATTCACGCCCGAGCAAGGTTGTCGCTGCACAACATATTGAATCGCGTGCACTGGCACAAACAGGATGTACGCTCTGTTTGTGCCAGTGCACTAGCGAGCCGGGATGCGCGTATACGAGATGTCTTTCGTCGGTGCAGACGCCCACGCTGTCACCCTGGCCCAGATCCGCGCGTCAGGAGCAGATCGGGGGAGGAGCAGCGGACTAGGCGGCAGGCTGACGGTTGCCGCGCATTAGCCTCGCAAGACCGCGGTGCCATGCGGTAAACCGTGCTTCCCTTGAGAAGCCGCGGTAAGTCGAGAGCGGACGCCAACGGTGCCAATTCCGAAATCGACGCAACTGGGATAAAGCGGCCTTTGCTCTGCCGCGACAAGCGTCACTCCAGCCGCCACGTGGACTTCACACCATCGACCTTGACGATCCCGGTGCCATCATCGCCGCTCGCAACCACGAGTTCCCCGCGTTGGGGCCAATCCACTAGGATGGATTTAGGGAGGATAGGGTTGCATTTGAACCGAGAGGTTCCATAATCCATCAGGCGTGATGCTACATGATCGTTGGTCGACGAGGCGAGCTTTCGTAACCAATGCTCTCTTCGTAATTTTGTCGTCGATGGGTGATCGAAGTAGTACACATCGGAACGTACTGCGAGCCTGTAGCGGCATCCTTTGACGTCGGAGTGTTGTTGATCATCTGCGACGCGGTCAGCGGAGCGCAAACGCAAAGAGTTAATTAATCTCCAGGGTAAATGCACCAAGAGTGATAGGGGGCGGTTTGAGAGATGCAAGACCAGAATATCCGTGTCATCCAGGCCGATCTTTCAAACGCCCTTCATCAGACAGCGATCGTTGAGATGATAGACGTCTTTTCTAAAGACCAGTTGGGCCGGGGGCAGGAGCTTGCTGCAGACGTCCGAAACCGCTTGGTCGCGGGCTTGCGAGCGCATCCGACGACTTTGGTGCTGCTTGCCTATGTCGGAAACATCATTGCGGGTGTCGCGATCTGTTTCGGCGGCTTTTCGACGTTTTCCGCCAAACCTCTGCTGAATATTCATGATCTGATTGTGGAACCAGATTATCGGGGACGTGGCGTGGGTAAGGCTCTTCTGGCCGCGGCGGAAGACCATGCGAGACAACGGGGCTGCTGCAAATTGACACTTGAAGTTTTAGACAATAACGCGGTTGCGCTCTCCGCTTATACGGCTGCTGGTTATGTTCGATTTGCGCTGCGAGACGGAGGCGGAGAAATGGTATTCTTATCGAAAACGATAGAGTGAATGCTGGCGTATCGAGCCACTGACCGTGGTCCGAGCCCCTTTGTTCATCCAGTCGGAAGTAGAGGCAGTTCGCTATTTGAGCCGATCAGGCTCTGTGATGCAACGGGACGGGGCGCGGAGCCTCGAGATAGCTCAGGCGCGCCGTCCCGTTGCTTTGCGGGCCCGCTGAGCATGGCGTCGATCGCCGGCGGTACATTGCCGATGGCGCTGTGCGGCCGGATACGGTTGTGATCGTCTTTCCATTCGGCCAGAGCTTGGCGGGCGTGGGCCAGTTACGCGAACAAGGTCTCGTTCAGCAGCTCGTCGCGCAGGTGGGCATTGACGCTCTCTATAAGGGCATTCGGCGTCGGCTTGCCCGGGGCGGGGTAGTGCCACTCCACGCGCGCTTTCCGACTAGCGCAGGATCGCCATGCCGGTGACAGCCTCGCGGCGCACGGCCATCGATGTCCGGCTGGATCGAAATCGGGTCGGCCGCGCCGTGCACCAGCGCGCGACAGAACAACGGCATCGACAAAATGTCAGCCGCCGCGGGAATACTGCGCCCGCGGCGGCGGTAGAGTTGGGTGAATAAAAGAGCTTACTGACCGACGGTGTATTCAATCCGCCGGTTCTGGTACCTTTCCTCGGCGGTTTCGTTGCTGGCTTTCGGCATGGTGCTGCCATAGCCCTTCGCCGTCATCATCGACGGAGCGACGCCCTCCTCGATGAGCACTATCCGAACGGCCTCAGCCCGCGCCTGCGACAGTTGCATGTTGGCGGCGGCATCGCCGGTGCTGTCGGTGTGGCCGCCGATTTCGATGACGGTATTGGGCGGCAGTTGCTTCATCACCGACGCCGCTTCTTTCAGCAGCGCGCGGTTGTAGCTCGGGACCTCGGCCTTGCCGGTCGCAAAGTTGATGACGGTGGCATTGAGGGCACCGATGACGTCCTGGGCGCCGAAGCCGGTCTTGAGGCCGCGGATCTGCGCCAGCGCCTTGGTGTTAGCGTCCTCTTCCAGCGCGGCCAGGGAGAAGCCGGAACCGAAGACTCCCTTCAGCGCCTCAAGAACGCGATCGCGATCGACGTCGGGAATCAGGCCGCCGACGTTGACCGAAGACCCACCGAACAGAGCGCTAAGGCCGGGGATCTTGAAATTTTCGATCGCCGCCTTGAGTTTCTCGAGCCAGGTCGCGGCCTCGGCATTGGGATCGACTTTGATCTCCCCGAAAACGTTACCAGCGCCGAACACGCCCTTCAGGGTATCGATGATCGACGTGCGGCTCGCTTCATCCTTCACGACGCCCGAATAGGTGACGTAGTTGTCGCCGTGGTAGTTCACGCCCAGTCGCGGCTGCACCTTCATTGCCGGCTGCACGGCGGGGGCCGGCGTCGTCGGCTGCACGACAGCCGGTGCGGGCGCCTGGACGGCCACCTTCTCCTCCTTCCCCGACAACAGCGACCAGAGGAGGCCACCGATGATAAGCAGTGGGATCAGCCACAACAGCCACTTCGGGAACCCGCCGCCTGCGGCTGGCGGCGGCGGCGCAGCGGCCCGGCGAACGGGTTCGGCAGCCGGCGCTCGCAAGGTCGAGTCGATAAAGCCTTGCCAGGCCGGCGGAACCGAGGTCGGGACCCTGCCATCGGGAGTGAGCATGCCGATCAGCTTCGGAACGACGAATCCCAAGGCCGGCGTCACAGCGCTCGACCCGAGGCCGAGCTTGCTCATCAGGCCTTCGAGCCAACTCTTGCCGAAGACCGCCTCGACTTGCTGCGCCGGCATCGGTTGAGGGTCCTTGCTTCCCACCACACTGGAAAGCAAACCTTCGAGCCCTGCAGCCTTGAAGCGATCAAAGAACCCGCTGAGGCCGCCGCGGTCGGAGGTCATGAATTGCAGCACCTGAGCAACAAGCGGACCCGCTTTGTTCCCGAGACCGAACTTACTCGCAATCTCATTGATCAAGGTATCGAATATCGCCACGATGATGTCCTCCCTCCGAGAGAGCTAAGCCCCAAATGGGCGGATGTTTCCCTGAGCGCCCCGGTTAGTCCCGCAAGGCGCGAAGCGCCCGTCGCACGACCTTAGGCCAATGCCGCCTTGATGCTGTCGATGGCCGCGACCTCTTCCGGGCTCACTTGCGTTCCCCCAAAACCGAGAAAGCCGCCCTCGTACGCCGCCTTGGAGACGTTATCGGCGATCGAAAGCACCCATGTTCGGAAGGCTACGGCCTCCTCTGGCGTTGCTTTCCTGGCCAAGACTTCGGAGGCCGCCCTGCACTTCTCGGACACGGCCGCCTTGAACTTTTCGATTCCGAGTCCCTGGTAGGGATTGTCGGTGAATGTTTCCGCCGTCGACTTCTCGCCGCCCTTCAGGCGCGCGTTGACGATAGCTTGGATCAACTCGACGTTTGGAAACTCTTTGCCGCCTTCGAGAGTACTCCTGGTGAGGGAGATCGCCTCCTTCATCGTGCCGAGACCGCTCTTTGCCGACATCATGACGGCAAGGCCCGCAAGGGTGGGCACGTCCAGTAACAGCTGCCATTCTTCGGCGTTGTATTCGCTCTTGGTGGTCACTGTCCCTTCTCCTTATCTGGAATTGGACCGGCTCCAGTGCGAAATCACGCCCAATCAGGGAATCCTATCTTACATTGAACGTCAAGAAATTTCGCCTCGGTCTCCTTCTTTGTCCACAAAAGAACCGCCTGACATCATTTTGCCATCATATTGTCCCAAACTCATCATGCCCGTCCTGTGCAGGATTCGATGAAGGCGAAGAGCGGGCTCAATACCTGGGTTGACCAAGCGTCAACTGCTCCGGAAGAGCCGAGGCACGGCGTGGTCTTTGTTTTTGAGACCGCGGATCTGATGACCCCGCCACGAAGTCGATCGAACGCTATTGCGCCGCGCTCTTCGGGCCGCGCAGCGGGCGCATGCGCTGGAGATAAACCGACGCAACTCGGGGATGCATGAGGCGCAGTTGAGAAGCGGTCTGAGAATCCGAGGCCACTTCTGATCTCCGGCTGCAGCAGCAAAGGGGAAGGCCGCTCCCACCCAGAACTGGCGCGAAGCGAACCTCGAGAATTTTGCACATGACCAAACCGTCTAAAATCATGCCCGCTTGATCGCGTCGCCTGCTGGCCATTCTAGGCGAACTGCCAAGAGCGATGAACAGAAACCGACGGGGGTTTTGCTCGCGGCGGAATCCTGATATAATAATTCCGCAAAATAGAAAGGCCGTCCTGGTCTCGATCTGTCGGGTCGGCGATAAGAATCTAGTGCACTGACACAAACAGAGCGTTCATCCTGTTTGTGCCGAAAGTGCACGCGATTCAATATGGTGTGCAGCGACAACCGTGCTCGGGCGTGAATCGCCCAATTGGGTCGCTGCATTAGCGGGGAGGAATGTCATGCGCCGTATTTGCGCCGTAGCGATGATTGTGCTCGGACTTGCGCTCGTAGCTTCGCCACTTGCTTATGCAGAGGAATCCAAGGCAGCGAGCGGTCAAGTGGACCGGTCCACGTTGCCGATACCGCCGGCGCCTTTCCAAGGCAAGATCGAGCGCACGGCTAAGGACTCGACACCCGATTTTCCGAAGGGTGTCGCGGCGCCGGAGGGCGCTCCAAATGTATTGCTGATCTTGACGGACGATGTTGGCTTCGGCGCCAGCAGCACGTTCGGTGGGCCGGTTCAGACGCCCACCATGCAGCAGCTCGCGGACAACGGGCTGCGCTACAACATGTTCCACACCACGGCACTCTGCTCGCCGACCCGCGCCGCGCTTATCACCGGGCGCAACCACCATTCGGTTGCCAGCGGCGTGATTACCGAATTTGCGACGGGGTACCCGGGCTACAACTCGCTGGTGCCGGCGAGCGCTGGATCCGTTGGCGCGGTGCTTAAGGAGAACGGCTACAACACATCGTGGTTCGGCAAGATGCACAACGTGCCGGACTGGATGTCAAGCCAGGCCGGGCCGTTCGACCTGTGGCCGAGCGGTCTGGGCTTCGAATATTTCTATGGCTTCCTCGGTGGCGACTCCGATCAATGGCATCCCGCCTTGTATGAGAACACGATGCCGATCGAGCCGTACCTCGGCAAGCAGGACTACATCCTCGATCATGATCTCGCAGACAAGGCGATCGCCTGGATGCGCATGCAGCACGCGCTGGCACCAAACAAGCCCTGGCTGCTGTACTACGCGACCGGGACCGCGCACGCGCCGCATCAGGCGCCGAAGGAGTGGATTGCAAAGTACAAGGGCCAGTTCGACCAGGGCTGGGACAAGGCTCGCGAGGAGACTCTCGCCCGCCAGATCAAGCTCGGGATCGTCCCGCCGAATACGCGGCTGACCGCGCGGCCGGAGCAGATTCCGGCCTGGGATACGCTGTCGGCGGACCAGAAGCGTCTGTATGCGCGGATGATGGAGGTCTACGCCGGCGCGCTCTCCTACGCCGACAATCAGATCGGGCGCCTGCTCAGCGCCGTCAAGGACTCCGGCCAACTCGACAATACGCTGGTCATTTTCATCATGGGGGACAACGGCGCCAGCGCCGAAGGCAGCCAGCAGGGCACGACCAACGAGGTCGCGACAGCGGCCAATGGCGTCAAGGAGAGTCTCCCCTTCCTCCTCTCGATGATCGACAAACTGGGTGGTCCTCTCGCCTACAATCACTATCCGGTCGGCTGGGCGCACGCGATGGACGCGCCGATGCAGTGGACGAAGCAGGTCGCGTCGCACTTCGGCGGCACCCGCAACGGTCTGGTCATCTCGTGGCCGGCGCACATCAAAGATAGGGGCGGCCTGCGGTCGCAGTTCGCCCACGTGATCGATATCGTGCCAACCATCTATGAAGCCGCCGGCATCACGCCGCCGACGATCATGGACGGCACGGAACAGATGCCGCTGGATGGCACCAGCCTCGTCTACACCTTCGGCGACGCCAAGGCCGCCACACGTCACACCACCCAATATTTCGAGCTGGTCGGCAATCGCGGCATCTACAAGGACGGGTGGATCGCCAACACCACCCCGCTCCGGCTGCCCTGGGTGACGATTGGTGAAGAACCCAACCCCGACGACTTCAAGTGGGAGCTTTACAACATCAGTGAGGATTTCAGTCAGGCCAACAACCTGGCCGCGAAAAATCCTGAGAAGCTCAGGGAACTGCAGGACGCCTTCGACGTCGAGGCAAAGAAGTACAACGTCTATCCGCTCGACTCGAGCTTTGCCTCGCGCGCCGATCCGGCCATCCGGCCGAGCCTGACGCGTGGCCGCGCGGAGTTCGCGTACTATCCCGGCATGATCCGCATCCCGGAAGGCTCAGCGCCCGACTTCAAGAACAAGTCGTGGACTGCGGCGGCCGAGGTCACCGTTCCAAAGGGAGGCGCGAGTGGCGTCCTGGCGACGATCGGCGGGCGGTTCGGTGGCTGGGCGCTGATGCTGAAGGACGGCAAGCCGGTGTTTGTCTACGCGCTGTCGAACCAGCCGGAGCACAAGTTCCGTATCGCCGCCAATGAGGCTCTCCCGCCCGGCGGTCACGTCGTGCGGGTCAAGTTCGACTATGACGGCGGAGGGATCGGCAAGGGCGCGACCGCCACGCTGCTGGTGGACGAAAAACAGGTCGCCCAGGGCAAAATCCCGCAAACGATCGGCATTCGTTTCTCGCTCGATGAAACGTTCGATGTCGGCGAGGACACCGGTACGCCGGTCAGCGAGGACTACGCAGGCGCCATGCCCTATGCATTCTCCGGCACGCTCAAGCGCTTCGCCGTGGTTCTCGAACCGGATAACCTGAGCGACGAGGAAAAGGCACGTCTGCGCAATGAGCTCGCGAAGGCGCTCATGGCGGTGCAGTAAGGATTAGCAGTAAGGATTCGGGGCGCCAACCGCGTACGAGAGGGGATCCGGGCTGCGATTGCGCCGCGTCGTTCAGGCTGCGTGGAGGGCGTTTTCGCTGGCGATGAGCCGGCGCAACTCCGGGATGCATGAACCGCAGTTGGTGCCGGCCTGCAGGGCGGCACCGATGGCCTCGACCGAATGACAGCCGTCGGCAACGATCGCTTCTGTGATCCGATTGCGCCCGACCGCGAAGCAGGCGCAGATGATCGGCCCCTGATCGGCGATCCCGTCGCTCGCCCGGCCGGCGAGGAGGCCGCGTCGCTGCGCCTCCTCGGTCACTGGCTGGCCGATCAGGCGGGAAAGCCAGTCCCAGGCCGGAAGGTGCCCGTGCTCGCCGACAAACAGACAGCCGGCGAGACGATCATCGCAAAGATAGGCAGCTCGGTAGCAGGGCGATTGCGGATCGGAGAGCTGGAGGAGCCGCCCCTCGTCGGCACGGAACAGCCGTGCCGCCCAGGCACCCCACGACGGCTCCGGCTCCCCCTCGAGTGCGATCCGGTAGAGCCAGCCGGTCTGCAGGCTGACGCGGACCCAGTACGGCGTGCTGAGCGGCAGGAGGTCGTGCGACAGGATGAAACCTTCGAGCGGGTAGGCGCAGGCCGCAATGGTGCACGCGGTCGCCTTGCTGTCCGGCTGACCCGAAATCGGGTCGGCTGCGCCGTGCACCAGCGCGCCGATGCGGCCGTCGCTGGCGTTTTCGGCACTCCAGTGGATTGGCGCAAAGACGCTGCCCTGACGCTGCCCGCCGTTGACGATGACCCGCAGGACCGCCTCGCCATGGGCGGAGCGGACGCGGGCCAGGCGGCCGTCGGTGACGCCAAAGCGGGCAGCATCGTCCGGATGCACCTCGACGAAGGGTTCCAGAAGATGCTGGGCGAGGCGCGGGCTCTTGCCGGTTCGCGTCATCGTGTGCCACTGGTCGCGTACGCGGCCCGTGTTCAGGCGGAGCGGAAACGCCGGGTCGGCGTCGCCGGCCTGCTCTGGCGGGGCGCCCACCGGTACGAACCGCCCGCGGCCGTTGGCTGTGAGAAAGCCGCCCGAAGCGAACAGGCGGGATCGTTCCGGCGACAACGGATGAGCGCGTTGCGGCCACTGGAAAGGCGGCAGCGAGTCGTACTGTTCGTTCGTAAGCGCGGCCAATCCGCCCAGGTCGAAGGCGCGGCTGCCGTCATTCTCGAAGGCGGACAGGGCCGCGTGCTCGGCAAAGATCTCGGCCGCCGTTTCGTATGCGAAGGCGTCGCCATGGCCGAGGCGGCGTGCCACCTGGCAGACGATCCACCAATCCGGTTGCGCCTCACCCGGCGGCTGCAGGAACGGGCGCTGGCGGCTGATCCGGCGTTCGGAATTCGTTACCGTCCCGTCCTTCTCGCCCCATCCGCAGGCGGGCAGCCGGATCGGCGCACGCACCACCGTATCGGCGCCGATGACGTTGTCGGAGACGACGAACAGCTCCAGGCGGTCAAGGCCGGCGCGGATGGCATCGGCGCGCGGCAGGCTGACCACCGGGTTGGTGGCAATCACCCACAGCGCCTTGATCTGCCCGCAGGCCACCGCCTCGAACATGTCGACCGCCTTCAGCCCCTCGCGGGTCGCCATGCGTGGCGCGCGCCAGAAGCGGCGCACCCGGTCGACGGCGGCCGGCTCGAAGCCCATGTGGGCGGCCAGTTGATTGGCAAGGCCGCCGACCTCGCGACCGCCCATGGCATTTGGCTGGCCGGTCAGCGACAGCGGCCCCATGCCGGGATGGCCGATCCGCCCCGTGGCGAGATGGCAGTTGATGATCGCATTGACCTTGTCGGTTCCGGCGACCGACTGGTTGACGCCTTGCGAGTAGCAGGTCACCACCCGGTCGGTCGCGGCGAACCAGGTAAAGAACTGTTCGACGGCATCGGTCGGCAGGCCGCAGGCGCGCGCCGTTGCCGCGGCGTCAGGGGCCAGCGATTGCGCCATCACCAACGCGTCGGCGAAGCCTTCGGTATACGCACGGACATACTGGTGATCGATCCGCCTCCGGCGTGCGAGCTCGACCAGCAGGCCGTTGAACAGTAGGGCATCGGTGCCGCCGGCGAGCGACAGCTGCAGGTCGGCCTCCTCGCCGGTCGCCGTACAGCGGGGATCGATATTGACGATCCGCGCCCCGCGCGTCGAACGGTTGCGGACCATCCGCTGAAACAGGACCGGATGGCACCAGGCAGCGTTGGAGCCGACGAGGACGATCAGGTCAGCCTCGTCCAGGTCATCGTAGCAGCCCGGCACGACGTCCTCGCCGAACGCCCGCTTGTGACCGGCGACCGAGGATGCCATGCACAGGCGCGAGTTGGTATCGATGTTGGCTGAGCCGATGAAGCCTTTCATCAGCTTGTTGGCGACGTAGTAGTCCTCCGTCAGCAACTGGCCCGAGACGTAGAAGGCAACGGCATCGGGGCCGTGGCGGTCGATCACCCGGGCAAAGCCGCCGGCTACGGCGTCCAGCGCCTCGTCCCAGCCGACGCGTGCATCGCCGATCATCGGATAGAGCAGGCGGTCGTCGAGGCTCAGCGTTTCGCCCAGCGCCGAGCCCTTGGAGCACAGCCGGCCGAAGTTGGCGGGATGGTTGGGATCACCCCGCACCCTCCAGCCGCCGCTCCCGTCCGCTTCCGGCAGGACGCCGCAGCCGACGCCACAGTAGGGACAGGTCGTGCGTAGCGGCGGTCTGCCCGCACCATCCATCAGTAGACGTCCTTGCGATAGCGTCCCGCAGCGGTGAGGGCAGCGATGTAGGCGCGCGCGGCCTCATCGGTCATGCCGCCGTGCACGGCAGCGACCTGGTGCAGCGCCCGGTCGACGTCTGGTGCCATCCGCTTCGCATCGCCGCAGACGTAGAACCAAGCACCGTCTTCGAGCCAGCGGTAGAGTTCAGCGCCTTCCTCGACCATCCGGTCCTGAACGTAGACCTTGGCCTCCTGGTCGCGTGAGAAGGCGGTCGAGAGCCGCGTCAGCGTGCCGGCGGCGGTGAGTTCCGCAAGCTCGTCCTCGTAGAAGAAGTCGCAGTCCCGCCGCTGGTGACCGAAAAACAGCCACGCACGGCCGGATGCGCCGGTCGCCCGCCGCTCGTGCAGGAAGGAGCGGAAGGGCGCCACGCCGGTGCCCGGCCCGACCATGATGATCGGCGTCGCCGGATCGGCGGGCAGGGTAAACCCGTGCGAGGCCTGAATGTACACGGGAACCCGGTCGCTCGGCGCCAGCCGGTCGGCAAGGAAGGTCGAGGCAACTCCCTTGCGCAGGCGCGCGCCGGAGCGCCAGCGGACGATATCGACGGTGAGATGCAGCTTGCCCGGTGTCGCCCTTGGGCTGGACGAGATCGAATAGAGCCGCGGCTGCAGCGGCTCGAGTGCGCCAACCAGCGCCTTCGGCGTGGGCTTGAGGGCCGGAAACTTCTCCAGCGCCGCCAGCACGTCGAGGCTGTCGAGATCGCCGTCGGTGTCCGTGCCTTCGGCCATGGCGCTGAGCTTGGCACGTTCGCCAGCTTCGCTCGAAAGGGTTGCGAGGAGCTCGAACAGCGCATCGGGGGCCGGCCACAGCGCCAGGGTCTCGATCAGTGCATCGCGCAAGCTGCGGCTGTGGCCGTTGCCGTCGCCAATCTCCGCATCGGCGGCGCATCCGAGGTGCTCGATGATGGCATCGGCCAGTTCGGGATCGTTGCGAGGAACGATGCCGAAACTGTCGCCTGGCTGGTAGTCGAGGCCGGTCTCGGCAAGATCGAATTCAACATGGCGGGTTTCCTTCTCCGACCCCGCCTTGTTGAGCAGCCGAGTGCCGAGAAACGTGGCCAGCACCGGCTTCTCCCGCGACCGTCCCGGCGCCGCTGCGGCCGGTTTTGCCGCCACCGCCGTGCCGTTGGCGGGGGGCGTGGCGGCCGGGGCGTCGGCCCCCATCTCCGCATGCAGCGACTTCAGCATGCGCGCCGTCGGCTTGCCGCCGGGCACGCACAAGTTCAGGCGCTCCTCTTTTTTCAGGAACAGGGCATTGGCGTAGTCTTCGCAGTTGTAGCCGCACTGGCCGCAATCCTGCTGGGCCATCGCTGCCATCATTCTGCGCCGCAAAGGGCGTCCTTCCGCAAGCGTCATCCGCTCGGCCATTGGTATTGTCTGGTCGTGCCATGGCGCTGCGCCATCATCGCCGTCGGCGAGCGGGTCGGCGGCGCCGACTGGCGTGGCTACGCTCTGGGGCGTGGCGGCGGTGACGAGTTCCGTCGGTCCGTCGAAGCTGAGCAGCCCGGCGAAAAAGCCGTTCAGCCAGGCCCGCTGCTCTGGCGTGAACGGCGCGTTATCCGGAAGCAGGGGAGCCAACATCACCGTCTCTCCGAATCGACAAGTTCTTGAAAGTGCTGGATATCAAAGCGCGTGCTGAACTGCTGGAAGGTCTCTGCGGGATTGGCGCGCTGAGCCAGGTAGACGCGCAGCATGCGCTCGATCAGTTCCGGAACATCCTCCGCCTTGACGTCGCGGCGAAACTCCCGTCCCAGCGCGGCGTCGCTGGCATAGCCGCCGCCGATGAAGACGTAATAGCCCTCAACCGTCTCTTCGCCGTCCTCGTCGAGCGCCACCCGCGCGCCGAGGAGGCCGATGTCGCCGATGTAATGCTGGGCGCACGAATTGTGGCAGCCGGTCAGGTGGATGTTGATCGGCGTATCGAGGGCGAGGCAGCCGTCGAGATGATCGGCGATTGCCTGCGCGTGGCGCTTGGTATCGGATGCGGCGAACCGGCAGCCGGCATTGCCGGTGCAGGCAACCAAGCCGGCACGGACGCTGGATGCCCGCCAGTCGAGCCCCGCCGCTTCGATTGCCGCCTGGGCTTCGGCGATGCGCGCGTCCGGAATGCCTGACAACAGCAGGTTCTGCCACACCGTCAGCCGAATATCGCCGTCGCCGAGGTTCACGGCGATGTCGGCCAGCGCCTGCATCTGGGCGGTCGTCACCCGGCCTACCGGCAGCACGACGCCGAGGTACGAAAAACCGTCCTGCGCCTGGGCATGGACGCCGATGTGGCCGAGCCGGTCGACCGGCGGCCGCGGCGCGCAGGCGTCAAGCGGGAGCCGCAAGAGGTTGCGGCCGAGCTGGGCCTCGACCTCGCCCATAAATTTCTCGAACCCCCAGGCATCGAGCAGGTATTTCAGGCGTGCCTTGGTGCGGTTGGTCCGGTCGCCATGGTCGATGAACACGCGCACGATCGCGTCGGCAACCTCCGTGCACTCGCCGGGGCGAAGCACGATGCCGGTATCGCGGGCAAGGTCACGGTGGCCGGTGATGCCCCCCAGGGCCAGCCGGAACCAGACGCCGGGCTCGACGGCGGTGCTGGCGCCGGCAGGGACGCGGACCGCCTGGAAGCCGATGTCGTTGGTCTCCTCCAGCACGGCGAGCCGGCCGCCGCCGTCGAAGGCGACGTTGAATTTGCGGGGCAGGCCGTAAAGCGAGCGGTCGTTGAGGATGTGATGGTGCCATTCGCTCGCCAGGGAACGGGTGTCGATCAGCTCAACCGGATCGATCCCGGCGAGCGGACTGCCGGTGACGTTGCGAATGTTGTCGGCGCCCGATCCTCTCGGCGTCAATCCGAGCGCCTGCAGCGTTTCGATAACTTCGATGCCGTGAGCGGCATCGATTTCGCGGATCTGCAGGTTGGCGCGCGTGGTGACATCGGCATAGCCGCCACCGCAACGCTCGGCAAGGTCGGCGACGCCGCGGAACTGCCACGCCGAGAGGATGCCGTTCGGGATGCGCATCCGGCACATGAAGGCGTTCTGCGCCGGCGCCACATAGAAGAGCCCGTGGAACTTCCAGCGAAACACATCGACGCCCTTGGGGAAGGCCTCTTCGCGCGCGGCGCGTTTCATCCGCGCGTACATGTCGAAAGGGTGCTCTTCGCGCTTCGCCGTCTCTTCGGCAACCAGTTTGCCGCCGCCAGCGAGCACGCGGTCTTGTGCCTTTATGTGCACCGCATCCGGGCCGGTGGCGGCAGCGGAATCCGGCGCCGGCGAGGGTCCCGCGGTCTGCGTCGGGTCGGCCGCGCCAGCGATCGGTGGCAACCGCTTGGACACCCGGGACGCCTGGATGCCGCTGACGTAGCCTTCCAGATAGCGCTTCTGCTCGGGCGTGAAATCCTGGCTATTCGTCATCTCGGTCCTTCACGCCGCGGAGCCGACAAAATCGCGGCCAAAGATGAGATCGCCACGCATGCGATCGATGGCCGTGCCGGCTCGGATCATTTCGAGATACCAAAGGCCGTCGGCGGTATCGCCGAACAGCACCACCCCGGCCAGCTGCTGGGAGCCGCCGATCCGGCGGATGACCAGCTTCTTGTAGGTCGAACGGCCCGGGTCGCTGAGGATGATCTCCTCGCAGCCTTCGCCGCCGAGGAAGTCGCCCGCCGAGAACACCGGCACGCCGGAGACCTTCAGGTTGGTGGCAAGGACAGTCCCGTTGTAGCCGGCCTCCTCCCCTAACAGCGCCTGCGCCAGCACCCGCGCCTGGGCATAGGCGGGCTCGACCAGGCCGTAGCACTGGCCGCGGTGTTCGGCGCACTCACCGATGGCGAAGATGCCGGGCGCCGAGGTGGCGAGCGCGTCATCGACGATGATGCCGCGGTTGCAGGCGAGGCCGGCGGCGCGCGCAAGTTCGGCCTCCGGGCGGATGCCGATGGCGAAGACAACAAGGCCGCCTTCTATCCGCCGCCCGTCCTTGAGCAGCACGCCGTCCGCCTTCCCATCGCCTTCGATCGCTGCCGTCTCCGCCTGCAGGATGACGTCGATCCCTTTCGCCTCGATCGCCTGGCGAAGGAGTGCCGCGGCGCGCGCGTCGAGCTGGCGCTCCATCAGCCGGTCCATCAGGTGGAGCAGCGTGACGCCGATGCCGGCCCGGGCCAGTCCGTAGGCGGCCTCGATGCCGAGCAATCCGCCGCCGATGACGATGGCGCGCTCCCCTGCGGTGGCGAGATCGCGCATCGCCGCGATGTCCGCTAGGTCACGAAAGGTCAGAACGCCTCGCAGTTCCGAGCCCGGCACCGGCGGCCGGATCGGGTTGGAACCGGTTGCCAGCACCGCGCGGTCGAAGGACAAGTGCCGGCCGCTTGCGAGCGTGAGCGTGCCGGCGCCAGCATCGAGGCCTGTCGCCGCGTCGCCCGTGATCAGTTGAATGCCGTGATCGGCGTACCAGCGGTGATCGCGCAGCCGGATGTCGTCCTCGCCGATCTCGCCTGCCAGCAGTGACGACAACAGGACCCGGTTGTAGGCAGGCTGCGGCTCCTTGCCGACGATGGTAATCGCGTAGCGGCCGGGCGCGCGCTGGACGATTTCCTCGACGAGGCGCAAGCCCGCCATGCCATTGCCGACGACGGCCAGATGTTCGCGGTGCTGATCGGTCGGAGCAGTCTCGGGATCCGTCTGCATGGCTGGCCTACAGGTACCAGGCGACGACGGCCTTGATGGCCGCATTGGCGATGACCGGCATGGCGACCATCGTGGTGAGCCCGGCCTCGGCGGTCGAAGCGGCGATCATCGCCGGCTCACTGGTCAGCTCGCTCGCGAGTGCCGGTGCCCCGGTACGCCAAACATGACCGAGCAGGCCGCCATCCGGCGGGACCACGACGCCGCGGTAGACCGATGCCAAGTCGGCGGCATGCTCGCAGTAGCCGGCGTGGAGGATGAGACCGCCGTGGTCGGCATCAGGAATCCAGGACTCGAACCGCCGCGCGATCGGCGTGCCGAGTGCCGAGAGCAGGGTGAGCACCCAGGTGCCTTCACCTTCGCGGCCGCAGGGAATGCCGATGCCATGGTTGATGCCGACGCGCTCGGCGTCCGCCCAGCGCAGGAACTGGCGCGAGCGGCCGAGGTCCTCCATGATCACCGGCATTGCCGTCGCCCACACCCGGCCGGGCAGCCCGATGCCATGCATGAACTTGATGTGGCGAGAATTCCATTCGAGCGCGTCGGCGGTGCCATAGTAGCCGTCCACCAGCCCCATCTCGACCGACCCTGGCGGGGTGTGCCAAAGCTCGATCGCGCCGACGTGCTCGCGGTCGTCACCGCAGAACAGCACCAGCACGGCGATGAGGAACTGGCCGGCAAAGATCGGCAGGGCCACCGCGCAAGTGAGACCGGCAGCGCTGGCCGCCTCGCCGCGCTTGAAGTACGAGTTGGTCAGGTCCTTGAGGACGATCGGATGCCCCGCCGCCCAGGCCTTGCCCGGCAATCCCTCGTCATAGCCGAACTGGGTCTGCTGGCTCACGGCCTCGAACGCGCGGAGCGGTCCGTACAGGCCGGCGCCTAGCTCAAGCTGTTTGCGATCCGCCGTCGGCACCCAGATCTCGGTGGCGCGGATGAACGGCTGCTTCGTGGGAGCCGCCGCGAAGCGGCCGGCAACGGCACCGGCAACGTCTCCAGCGGGCGCGGAGAAAGGCTGCGCGGTCATCGATCAGGCCGCCTTCTTCGCGCCGGTGGCAGACTTTCCGCCGCCGCCGGCCGATCCGGCCTGCTCATACTCTTCGAGGAAGGTCAGCAGCGCCTCGCGGTAACGGTAGTAGTCCGGGTGCTCAAGCAACGCCGTGCGCGTCCGCGGCCGCGGGATGTCGACCTCCATGATGTTGCCGATGCGGGCGTTGGGGCCGTTGGTCATCATGACAACCCGGTCGGCGAGCAGGATCGCCTCGTCGACGTCGTGGGTCACGCAGATCGCGGTGACCTGGGTGCGCGACCACACCTCCATCAGCACTTCCTGCAGGTCCCAGCGGGTCAGCGAGTCGAGCATGCCGAACGGCTCGTCGAGCAGCAGCAGCTTCGGCGACAGCGCAAAGGCGCGGGCGATCCCCACCCGCTGCTTCATGCCGTTCGACAACTCCGACGCGCGCTTGTGCATGGCATCGCCAAGGCCGACGCGGTCGAGATAGTAGGCGACGACGTCGCGGCGTTCGGCGCGGCTGACGTGCGGATAGACGCGATCGACGCCGAGCGCGACGTTCTCAGCCGCGGTCATCCACGGGAACAGGCTCGGCGCCTGGAAGACAACGCCGCGGTCAGGCCCGGCCGAGTTGATCTCCCGCCGGTCGAGGATGATGCCGCCGCCGCTGACGTCGGCCAGCCCGGCCACCATCGACAGCACGGTCGACTTGCCACAGCCGGAATGGCCGATGAGCGAGATGAACTCGCCCTTCTGCATCGTCAGGCTGAAGTCTTCGACCACCGTCAGCGGGCCCTTCGGTGTCGGGAACACCTTCGATACCTTGGAGAACTCCACGTAGCGGGCGCTGATCGGGCTGTCGGCGCGCTCGCGGTAGGCCTTCGGCGGCGCTTTGCTGACGCTGATCGGCACCACTGACGGTGCAGCCAACGTTTCATCATGAGCGGCGCTGCGCGTGTTGCCGATTGCCATCAAGTACTCGGTAATGTCCTTGCGCAGGCCGCGGTAGGCCGGCGAGTGGTTCATTGCCGTCCGGTCGCGCGGCCGTTCCAGTGGCACCTTGAACTCAGGGCCCAGCGTCGCCCGCGGGCCGGGCGTAAGCGGGATGATCCGGTCGGCGAGCAGGATTGCCTCGTCGACGTCGTTGGTGATGAGGACGACCGTCTTCCGCTCCCGTTCCCAGATCTGGACGATCTCGTCCTGCAGCTTGGCGCGGGTCAGCGCATCGAGGGCGGAGAGCGGCTCGTCGAGCAGCAGGATCTCCGGGCGCATGGCGAGTGCGCGGGCGACCGCTACCCGCTGCCGCATCCCACCGGAAAGTTCCGCCGGCCGCCGTTCGAGCGCGTGCGACAGGCCGACCATCTCGATGTATTTTCGCGTGAGCTCGTCGCGCTCGGCGCGGTTCTGGTTCCTGAAGACGGCATCCACGGCCAGCGCCACATTGCCGTAGACGGTCAGCCACGGCATCAGCGAGTAGCTCTGGAACACCACGCCGCGTTCCGGACCGGGACCGGCGACCGGCTTGCCCTGCAGCCGGACCTGCCCGGCATCGGGCTGCACGAGCCCCGCGATCGTCGAGATCAGCGTCGTCTTGCCCGATCCGGAGAAGCCGACGATGGCAATGAACTCGCCTCGGTCGATGCGCAGGTTGATGTCGTGCAGCACCTCGCTGCGGCCGCTGCCGCTGCCGTAGGACTTGCTGACGCCGTCGAGCTCGAGAAATGTCATGGGTCGAAGCTCCTTGGGCTCAGCGGGTGGCACTGTGGGTGACGGCGGACTGCAGCGCCATCATGCTGCG
Source organism: Defluviicoccus sp. (assembly GCA_029624735.1). GTDB lineage: Bacteria > Pseudomonadota > Alphaproteobacteria > Rhodospirillales > Defluviicoccaceae > Defluviicoccus. The sequence goes on from JARSSM010000013.1 coordinate 69,240, forward strand.
ATCGAGGACGAAGCCGATGATGCCGATGGTGAAAACGGCGACCATGATGCGGGCGAGCGAGGACGAGGAGCCGTTCTGGAACTCGTCCCACACGAACTTGCCGAGGCCCGGGTTCTGCGCCAGCATTTCGGCGGCGATCAGCACCATCCAGCCAACCCCGAGCGAGAGCCGGAGGCCGGTGAAGATGTACGGCAGCGCCGACGGCAGCACGAGCTTGCGGACCTTGGTCCAGGTGGTCAGCTGCAGGACCCGCCCGACGTTGGTCAGGTCCTTGTCGATCGAAGACACACCGATCGCGGTGTTGATCAAGGTCGGCCACAGCGAGCACAGCGTCACCGTGATTGCCGAGTTGAGGAACGACTTCTCGAACATCGGGTTGGCGCTGGTGTAGACGGCGCTGACCACCATCGTCACGATCGGCAGCCAGGCCAGCGGCGAGACCGGCTTGAACACCTGGATTAGCGGGTTGAGGGCGGCATTGATCGTCTGGGAGAGGCCGCACAGGATTCCCAATGGAACAGCAATCAGGGCAGCCAGGACAAACCCCGTGAAGACGGTGATAAGGCTGGTTGCAATCTGGTCGAAGTAGGTCGGCTTGCCGGTATAGGAACGAGACTTGATCTCGGCGTTGGGGTCCTCGGCCAGGCGTTCGGCATTGCGCTGCGCCTGGCGCTCATAGAAGGCCGCGGCGCGGGCGCGCTCGGCGACGTGATCGGCCGTGAGGTTCTGCGCCTCCGCCCACACCTGGGCGGGCCCTGGAACCGCACCGAGGCTGGTCTGTACCGACGGCGCGACCCATGCCCAGAGGACGAGGAAGGTCACGATCGCGGTCAGGGGGACGCCGAGCTGGGTCCAGATCTGCCCGAGTTGCTCCCGAGGGTTCACGCCGATGGCGAGGCGTGCGACCGGCGCGATCCAGCCGAGACCGAGCATGCCGAGGTATCCGGCGGCGCGGTCGATGCCGCTGCGCAGCTGTGCGCGAGTCTTGGCGACAATGGCGGGCGGCGGTGGCACGTCGGTAGCGACGGCAGGTTTGATGGTGGTCGTGGTCGTGCTCATCGTCCCTCAATCCGTCAAATGATCGGGTTTACTTCTGCGCCTGACCGACGACGCGGTTACCTTCGACGCGCTGGTCGCCCTTGAGGCCGATAACCTGCTGATTCAGGTACGCGTTCGGCGTGTGGCCGTCGTAAGTCAGGCCGTCGATGAAGGCGTTGGTCGGTTCGCGGTAGCCGTCGGTATTCCAGGGAAAATCGGCTTCTTTGGCCTTGCCTTCGTCGACCAGCAGGCGGGCCGCCTTCAAGTAGATGTCCGGCCGGTAGACCTTCTTTGCCGTCTCCGCGAACCAGGCGTCGGGCTTGGCCTCTGGGATCTGGCCCCAGCGCCGCATCTGCGTCAGATACCAGACGGCATCAGAGTAGTAGGGATAGGTTCCGAAGTAGCGGAAGAAGGCATTGAAGTCGGGAACGGATCGCTTATCGCCCTTTTCGTACTCGAACGTGCCGGTCATCGAGTTGGCAATGACGGCTTCATCGGCGCCGACATACTCCGGCTTGGCGAGGATCTTGACCGCTTCCTTGCGATTGGCGTTGTTGTTCTCGTCGAGCCACTGGCCCGCCCGGATCAGCGCCTTCACAAGTGCGAGGTGCGTGTTCGGATGCTTCTCCGCCCACGCCGCGGTAACGCCGAACACTTTCTCGGGATTGTTCTTCCAGATCTCATAGTCGGTGATGACGGGAACGCCGATGCCCTTGAACACCGCCTGCTGGTTCCACGGCTCGCCAACGCAGTAGCCTGAGATGGTGCCGGCTTCGAGCGTTGCCGGCATCTGCGGCGGTGGCGTTACCGAAAGGAAGACGTCGGCCTGGATCTGGCCAGAGATGTCGGTGGGCGAGTATAGGCCGGGATGGATACCACCGGCGGCCAGCCAATAGCGCAGCTCGTAATTGTGGGTCGAGACCGGGAACACCATTCCCATGTTGAACGGCCGGCCCTGGGCTTTGAATTTGTCGACCGCCGGTTTCAGGTACTTGGCGTCGATCGGGTGCTGCGGCTTGCCGTCGGCCGTCTTTGGCAGGCCCGGCTTCATCATCTCCCAGACTTCGTTGGAGACGGTGATCCCGTTGCCGTTCAGGTCCATGCTGAAGGCGGTGATCACGTGCGCCTGGGTGCCGAAGCCGATGGTGGCCCCCAGCGGCTGGCCGGCCAGCATGTGCGCGCCGTCGAGCTCGCCGGTGATCACCCGGTCCAACAGCACCTTCCAGTTGGCCTGCGGCTCCAGGGTGACGAAAAGGCCCTCGTCTTCGAAGAAGCGCTTCTCGTAGGCGATGGCGAGCGGCGCCATGTCGGTCAGCTTGATGAAGCCGAGCCGGAGTTCTTCCTTCTCGAGGGCGAGGGGCTTTGCCATCGCCGGGCAGGCTGCTGCGAGGAGGCCGAGGAAGACCGCCGCGAAGCCGGCGAGACCGGCTCGTCTGGGTGCGCCCGCGGTTGCGGCCCATCTGCTTGAGATTATCGACATCTCGAAAATTTTCCTTCCATCGCTGCCGTCGCCGCGTCCGGCATGAGCCGGCGTGTGCATCTGCGACCTCGGGCCGAAACTCGGGTCAAAAAAAAGGCCACTGGTCCCATTGACTGGGAGCGACAGCGGCTTTGCGTCGCGCGCCCTTGCGCAGGGCGCCATGTGTGGCAGCAGCGTTGGTGCCGCGACAAACGAAGCAATCACTATGCCATCGCCTGCCGCCAAGGGTTTATCCCTGTTCCAGGGGCACTTAGTGCTCTTTACCGGCGGTCGCGAGAAGTTGCGCTGGCACGATTTTGGGCAAGCGCTGCCCTTGGAGTGATCGTTGCTCTAAATTTGGGCAGCAGATGCGCCGGCCGTTTGGAACTGGCGGCCGGTTACGCCAGGTAAGCGTCGATATTGGTTGGATCGAAGGGCCGGTGATCGAACAGATCGAGTTCGTCCGAAGCCTCAATCCCAGGGCCGTCCGCCATCGTGTGTGGCCCCCATGCCGCCCCGGCCAATGCCGCACGATAGACGTCAGGCCGAAAGATGGAGCGGATCACGGCCTCGTCGCCAGGGCGCCGCACCGCCTGCCGCCAGCGTACCATTTGGCTGTAGATCCACAGCGCATGCTCGACGGATGGCAGATTGGCGCCGTTGCGATGCAGAACGAGAAAATCGTCGACGGCACGGTGCTCAAGTCCCGATCCGGTCAGGATTTCACCGCAAAGCGCGCGCGCAACAACCCCTTCCGGCATGCCGAGGTACTCCGGCGCCGCCAGCAGTGTCGCAAGCTCGTGGCAATTGACAGGATCGTCCGCCCAGGCGGCGGCGCGATCGAGGGCGCGGATCAGCGCCGCGAGAACGGCCCCGTTTTGGGACGCCCAGACCTTCGGAACGCCCACCACCTTCTCCATGCCGTGCCGCCAAAGCTTTGCCTTGCTGACAATGATCCGGCCAAGGTTGGCCTCGACAGCAACGCTGCTCCACGGCTCGCCGACACAAAAGCCATCGATGTGGCCATCACGCAGACTGTCCACCATCAACGGCGGCGGTACGACGACCAGGCGAACGTCGTTATCGGGATCGATGCCGCTGGCCGCCATCCAATAGCGCAATTCATAGTTATGGCACGAGAAGGGGTACACCATTCCGAAGGTCAGCGGCGCACGCCCCTCTGCCTGGCGTTGCGCGATAACCCGGTGGAGCGCCCGGCCGGCGGCGGCAACATCATCCCAAGCTGGGAAGCCGTCACCTTGCGCCATTGCATCATGGAGGGTGTTGGAGACGGTGATGGCGTTCCCGTTGCGGTTCAGGCAAAACGGGACCTGCATCGGCATCGGGATCTGATTGATGCCGAGGGTGGTTGCGATCGGCATGCCTGCCAGCATCTGCGCACCGTGCAGGTGGCCGAGCGCCACCTTGTCGCGGATGTTGGCCCAGGACACCTCGCGGCTGAGACGCAAGTCGATGCCTTCGCGCACGGCGAAGCCGCGCTCGCGCGCCACCGCGAGGACAGCGCAATCCGTCAACGGGATGAAGCCCAAGGTGATGGTCGGCAAGTGCCGAGCATCTCTCCGCGTCTGTGGTTCCACCTCCCACGTCATCACCTGATTGTCCCTCACCGATGCGGCCTCACGCTTCGTCAAACAGTTGCGCTGTGGTCAAAACACTCTGGGCAATATCGAACAGCTTTCGCTTCTGGCTCATCGCCGCTCGCCGCAAGAGGTTGTATGCTTCGTCTTCGTTAATGTTCTTTTGTTTCATCAAGATGCCCTTTGCCCGCTCGATCACCTTGCGGGCTGCGAGCGCTTCCTTGGCCTCCGCCAGTTCCTCCTGCAGCCGCCGGAAGGCATGAAACCGGCTGATGGTGACATCGATGATCGGGCGCACCCGCTCTTTCTTGAGGCCGTCGACGACATAGGTGCTGACGCCGGCATCGACCGCGGCTTGGATGGTTGCCGTGTCGGAGGTGTCGACGAACATGGCGATGGGTCGGCGGACGGTGCGCGAAACCTGAAACATCTGTTCGAGCGTATCCCGGCTCGCGTTCTCGAGGCTGATCACGATGACGTCAGGGTCGATTGCACAGATTTTGTCCGGCACCGTGACCATGTCGGAAACATGGATGATCCGGCCGTAACCAGCCTCGCGCATGCCGTCTTCGAGGATGGCGGCACGAACAGGGTTCTCTTCGATGATCAGGATGGTGAGGGTGGGATCGCCCATGCCCGCTGCGCTTGGAAGAAGACACCGTGAGAGCAGGTGCTGAAGCACCGGAAGCCGCTCCGTCGCCGCGATGCAAGAACGCGGCCGGCCGCGGTTGACGCGGCTTCAGGGGCGGCGATCGGGCGTGTCGGCCGGCCAAGGCACCCCACACAATCCTCGCTGGAGAGGCGCGCTCCCGTCGCTCAGGGCGTGCGGGTGTCACCCCCGCCGCTCGCCTCGATGCGGACGGCGACATCGACCGGCTTGGCTGTGAACGGTGCCGAAGTGACGATGACGCGCGCACCGGCCGTGACGTAGGCGGCGGCGTTCGTGGCATCGATCCCGCCGGCGGCGGCGACGATCGCATGGGGCGCTGCCGTGCGCAGCTTTGTCGTGAGGTCGGCGACCATTTCCGGCGTGAACTTCTCGGTCTGGATGACGTCGGCACCCGCTACGGCCCATGTCAGGCCCTCGGCAACGGATCCGACTTCGACGACGGCCTTCTTCTCCGGTGCGCCGCGGCGAGCCATCGACACAACGGCTTCCGGCGACGACGAAGCGAGAAAAACCCGATGTTCGGCAAAGATGAGAATGGTTTCGGAAAGGCCGAGGCGGTGCGGGACGCCGCCGCCGGCGACGAGTGCGGCGATCGAGAGCGCCTTTGCACCCGGTATGGTCTTGCGCGTTCCGGCGATGGTCACCCAGGGATCGACGGCACGCGCCGCCGTGACGATGGCCCGCGTTGCCGTCGCGATCCCCGCGGCCGTCTCGATCAGGACTTGCGCCATCTTCCAGCCGCGGTGCAGGGCCGCCGCCGATCCTGACGCGCAAAGGATCGTCGCGCCCGCGGCAAGTGATTGGCCGGATGCGGCCGAGACCTCGACCGCGCATCCGGCGCGCGCCAACAGCCGCGCTGCATCCTCGACCGCGGCGACCACCATCGGCCGACGGGCCGCGAAGGTCATCGTTCCGGAAAGGTTGCCGATCCCGAGGACGCCGGTGGTCAAATCACCGAACGGGAGATCCTCGGCGAGGAGGATATCGAGACTGGCATCGGAGAGCGTGGGCAAGTGTTGGGGCAGAAACGGCATCGGCGGTGAGAATCCCATTTCAATTGGCGGCGCGACGGATGCGTCCCAACGCCGCGCGCGGCTCGCCGGTCCCGCCGTCGAAACAGAGCGGAAAATCGGGGCCGACGCCACAACTGGGTGTCTTATAGAGGCGAAGGCCGTCGCGCGCACACAGTTGCCGCATGGACATCTCGAAGACCGCGCCCCGCTTAGGCGCCGGGCAGGTGATCGCGCCTTCGCTGGATCCCCGGAACGACGTTTCCTCGGTCGCGCCGATGTGCGCAATGGTCCAATCATTCCGTAGGCCGTCATGGAGTCGAACGGAATGCGGGGAATGCGCCCGCGGACGGTTGGACGCTTGTCAGCGGCAGCGGCTCTGGATTTCGCTCACGCTCCATTCAGGCTACGCTTGCTTGACCGGGCAGAAACCGCTTGACCATCGCAGTAGTATTCAAGAACGCTGGCGCTTCGTTTAGCGCCATGCGCCGGTTGGCGAGGTGGAGTCCTGATGATGCAACTGACGTCGCGATTTCCTGGAACCGCGGGCGACCTTGTGCTCATTGCGCTGAGCATTGTGTGGGTTCCGGGCGCAGTCCTCGCAGCGGGTCCTTCGTTCGACTGCGCCAAGGTCGAAACAGGCAGCATCGAAGAGATGATCTGCAAAGACGATCAGTTGTCCGCGCTGGATCGAAAAATGACCGTGGTCTATGACGCGGCGACAAAGAAGGCGACGAATGAACACCCGCCGGTACTGAAGGCAGGGCAGCGTGGCTGGATCAAGGGGCGCAACGAGTGTTGGAAGAGTGACGATAAGCGGCGATGCGTTGAAGAGTCCTACACGCTACGCATTGCCGAACTACAAGCCCGGTATCGGCTGGTTTCCTTTACGGGACCGGTGTTTTACACCTGTGACGGACAGCCGGCAAACGAAGTGGTCGCCACCTTCTTCCAGACCGAGCCGCCGTCGGCCATCACCGAGCGTGGTGACCAGACCTCATGGATGGTGCAACAGCCGGCTGCCAGCGGCGCAAAGTATCAAGGGCAGAACGAAACGCTGTGGGAACACCATGGGGAGGCCCTGATCACCTGGGGCTACGGCGCCCCCGAGATGCGCTGTCAAGCGAAACGCTAAGGATCGATCAGGGAGCTGTCGCAGGTCACAGGTAGCGCGCTGCGTAGTTCAGCAGCGGCGCGCGCAGCATGCTGCCCGCCATCGAAGCGCACCGGCGCGTCGCATTCGAAGTCGGCGCTGACGGCGACGCCAGCGACGCTTTCGTGATCCGGCTGTAGGTGAGTCAGAACTCGGCGAAGGGATTGCCACATGCCTGGTCGAGGCCATGGTAGCTGAGTTCGTGCTCGCTCCCGGGGTCATCGAAAAACCGGGTCGACAGAAGGAAATCGGTTGTCACTTTGCGCTCTAACACATCGATCGCGCGCGCGGTGGACGCAGGCAGCAGGCAGCGCACCAGAGGGCTGAAATAGAGCCGCGGTGCATTCAGCAAGAACTCGATGACGGGGGCCTTGCGGTGGTCGCTCGCTTCTCGGGCGCGCCACCAGTCCCGGGAGAAGGCGAGAACCTCGTCGGGAGAGATGCGAACATAGCCGGCCCGCTCGGCGATAATGCGGGGGAGGATGGCCTCTTCGGCCGCTGCCACCCGCAGCGGAATCAGGCTCGCCAAGCCGCCTGACAGCACGGCGCGGCGGGTTACGCACAAGCGTTTTGTCACGTCATACCCCTCTGTCAGGCCAAACGATCAGCGGCCCGGAGTGCCAGCGCCGCCGCGGTCAGGGACGGATTGGTGGCGGGACAGGTGGGGAGCACTGCCGTTCCGACGACGACCAGGTTGCGAAAGCGATGATGGCGCAGGTCGGCATCAACGACGGAAGTACGCGGGTCGGCCCCCATGCGCAGCGTGCCCTGCAGATGGGATTCGGTTCGCCGCCAGCCGCGGAAGTGAATTGCCTCCACCGGCAATGGCCGCAGCAGGTCCGGCAACCGCTCGATCATCCGGCCGATCCCTGCACGGGCGTAATCACTCGCTCCCGGACAGTGGATCTGTGGGCGCCCCTTGCTGTCGGCTGGACCGACGTGGTTCTTGTCATCGACCAGATCCTCGGCAACCAGAAGCAGCGGCAGCGTCTGCCGCCAGCGGCCGAACTCCGTTCGGAGGCCGTCCCACCAGTGGTTGCGCGTGAACACGATGACGGCGCCCGCGGTGCGGCGATGCGCACCATCGTAGAGGAGGTAGTTGACGCCCGTGCTCATCGTGCTGCCGTCGAAGGCATCGAGACCATCGAGCAGCACCTCCACCGTCGCTCCGAGCTGCTCGTTCAGTCCGCGGCCGCAGAGCCCGCCGCCCATGCCCGAATTCTGCAGGATATGCGGACTGAAGATCGCGTTCGCCCCCAGAACCACCAGCTCGGTGCGGATCGACACCTGCTTGCCGCCGTGTCTGAAGCGGACACCCGTCACGTCATCGCCGACATGGTCCAGGGCGAGAACCTCGGCATCGACCAGGATCGACACCCGCGGGTCGCCGTAGGTCGCCTGCATCCCATTGAGGACGGTGAACTTTGCATCCGCCGGACAGAGGTTGCAGGTTGCAGACGAGCAGCAGGCGTTCCTGCTTTCGGTGGCGATGCGGGCGCGCGCGGTCGCACCAATGAAGTGGTGGAGCGGCTGCGCCTGTTGCATCATCCGGTCGGCGGACGTGCCCCGGTGGGGCGGCTGGGGGAAGGGCGCGGAACGCGGAAAGAGATTGGCGCTCGCAGGGTCACCGGATACCGCCATGATCCGTTCTGCGGCGACGTAGTAGCGCTCCAGGTCATCGTAGCTCAGCGGCCAGTCGCAGCCGACACCATAGCTGCTGAAGAGGCGGAAATCGGAAGGATGCATCCTTGGCGTCTGACCCCACCAGCAGTTGGTGCCGCCGCCGAACGCAAGCGTGAACGTCCACGGTTTGTGTCCCTCGCCAACGCGGACGCTCTCCATTGCCGGGATGGAGGCGTTCCTGCCCTCTTCGCGCTGCCGCTGATGGTCACGGTAGGGCCCTCTTTCCAGGACCAGGATCCGCACCGAGGGCTTCGCCTTGGCGAGAAACCGGTGCAGAAAGAAGGACGCGCCAAACCCTGAGCCGATGACGACGACATCGAAGCGCGCATCCGGAGCCAGCGACGTCAGGATGTTCATGGCCGGGTGCCTAATGCATTGCCATTGCGCAGCAGGGGCGGTTGTGTCGAGCCAATTCTTACTAGGTGATATCGTGCTGAAAAGTCGTTAACCAGACCGACATTCGGCCTTACATATGCGCGCTGAGGCTGGACCGGCCCTCCCTTTGACCGGACAGGCAACCCCGCTCTTGGCGGCCCGGCGCCGCACAACCGCCGCCGCCAGCCGTTCCAATGGAGTCCCCGCCGCCGGTCGCGCCCTTCGCGGACCGAATGAGTGGCGATTTGTGAACTGGCGTGCAATAAGGGGCGCACTCCAATCAGGGATCCCTCTTGCATGCCAGGGTGATCATAGGTTGTGCAGGCGCCACCGTTTAGCAATAATCAGTGGATGTCTTTGCCCTTTTCTCGGTCAGGCACCCAACGCTGGAATGAGAGGCTTGGCCCCCGCCATTTCCTATTACAGCGTTAACGACTCAAGCCAATAGTGCTATAAATGATTGCAATGCCCTCCATCAATACCACTTGGTCCTCACGCGAAGCCAGCGCTTGGTTCACTGCGGCGTGCCTCGGCGGCTTCGCGCTGGTCGTTGCCGTTCTGATCGCGATGCCCGGGCGAACGGTCACTGCGATCTATCCCGAAGATGTCCTACTGTTCGTCGATGCGGCTTACCGTACAGCCGAAGGCCAGGTCCACCACATGGCCTATCACGCCCCGTTCGGCGTTCTCGCCTCGTGGCTCCCATTTCTTGGCCTGATTACAAGCGGATCAACAGGCGGTGCATTACCAGCCGCGGTTGCGCTATTTATAATTTTCTTGACGCCGCCGCTGCTTTACGTTGTGATAACGCGCTTGCCGGTTATTGTTTCTATATTATTAGGTGTCTACATTTTATTGCTTGTAGGAGCGCCGCTTTGTGTTGGTGACCTGCCGTCGCGGATCACCCTCGCAATGTGGTACAATAGGTTTTGCCAAGGGTTATTAATTCTTCAGTTATGTCTTTACCTGAGTCCTTCGGCGCGAACACGATGGCACACGGTTGTCGATGGCGTACTAGCCGGAATCCTGTGCGCCGTGATGCTCTACCTTAAGATTACTTATGGCCTCGTTTCACTGGCGGCGATCGTTCTTTGGAGCCTGTGCGGTCGGACCCAACGGGCGTCGGCGCTACTCGCACTTGGCTGCGTCGCAGCCGTCGCGACGGGGCTCGAGGTGGCAATCCCCGGAATCCATGTTGCCTACGCGCACGATGTCCATTTTGCGATGACGGCAAGCGCGGGGCTGTTCGGGGGTATCGCGGCGCCGTTGAAGGCGGCGTTGAATCACGCCAATGAGGTCGCCTTGGGTGCGCTCGCGCTGGGGTTAGGGTTTACGGCGTGCGCCGTTACGACAAGCGATGCGCTGTTCGTGGCATTCGTCCTGGCGGCGTCGTTGGTTCTCTTCACTCAGAACACGGCCGACCGTTCCCTGCCCGAGGTGGTGTTGCTTCCCGTCTTGGTCGCAGCGCGGCTTGCCGAGGGCGCGGAAACCAAGGATCGGCGACTGTTGACTTACGTGATCCCGGGTTTGCTTGTTGTGTTCATGGCAGAGCCCTTTGTTTATCGCTCCCTCGCTCTCTACCGGCATTTCTCCTACGCCCGCGTCGCGCCTGCGCCTGGGGACACCGCCGCCGCGCTGCCGGGTTTCGTTACGTTGGACTACGGAATGACGCTGGCCAATTCCCTCGGTTCGGAGCGCGCCGTGGTGGCGATCAACGAACCCGGCCTGACAACCCAAGAGATCTTTCAGATCGCCCGAAGTGGGGTTCCAGATCATGGGGTTTCGGCGCTGAAAGCGGCAGAGTACATGTATACGATAAATAAGGGAATCGAAACCCTGTCTGGCATTGACCGCGGCGACGGGACGGTCTTGACCTTTGATTTTTCAAATCCCTTTCCCTTTGCCATGAACCTGCCATCGCCGCGCAATTCATTGCTGCAGTATCACTACCGCAGGCAATTTAGCGAACAAGCGTTCATTCCGTCGGAAGTTCTTTTCTCGGATGTTTCGGTCGTCATGATCCCGACTTTGCCGAGCGGCTTGACTGACCGAAATAAAATGATCAGCCTTTACGAAGAATATCTGCAGCGCAACTTCACGATCTCCCAGACGACCGATTACTGGGTGGTGTGGACACGTCAACTACAGGTATCACGCGAGACGAAGGACGAACATGAACGACGCTTTGTCGGAAGCGCGCCTGAAGCTGGCAATCGTAACTCCCGTCTTTAACGACTGGGGGCCCCTCGAGCAGTTGCTCGTTGACTTAGACGCTCACCTGAAAGCAGAAAACGTCGACGTCCATGTTATTGCCGTCGATGACGGCTCACTCGTTCCCGCCCCAGCCGCTTTGATGGGAAGCACGAGACACGCTCATCTGCAATCGTTGGAAATCCTGACCCTCGCCTGCAACCTTGGCCACCAGCGGGCGATCGCCGTCGCTTTGGCCGACGTCGCTACGCGCAAGGGCTTCGATGTCGTGATCGTTATGGACTGCGACGGAGAAGACCGGCCAGAGGCGATTCCGGCCCTTCTGGCAGAACATTGGAAGCAGCCAGGAGCCTTCATTGTAGCCGCTCGGGCGAAACGATCAGAAGGCGCCCTCTTCACCTTCAATTACGCACTCTATAAGTTTATCTTTAGGTTGTTGACAGGAAAAACGATCCTGTTCGGAAATTTCTGTCTTATACCATTTGGCCTGTTGCAAAGATTGGTCTTTATGCCATCCCTTTGGAACCACCTGGCCGCAACCCTCCTGTTCTCGCGTCTTCCGCTCCTTCTTGTGCCTACGGTACGCGGAACTCGCTATGCAGGCAAATCGTCGATGAACCTCGTTTCGCTTACCACCCATGGATTGAGCGCGATCTCGGTGTTCATCGATGCGGTTTTTACGCGTTTGCTGTTTGCCTGCCTAATCATCATCGCTGTTAGCGCCCTTGCGGCCGGGAGTGTCATCGCTATCCGTCTTATGACGACCCTTGCGACGCCGGGCTGGGCAACAACGCTGGTAACAGCGCTTACGATTATTGCCTTGCAGGCTGGCTTGCTCGTCACATGCAGCGCGTTCCTCGCTCTGGCCGGACGGTCGAACATTCCTGTTGTCCCGGCGCGCTGCCAGGACCTGTTCATTGCCTCGCGAAACCGCATTTACTGAAGCCGGCGGTAACCCACGCTCCGCATTGGCGAGTTGCGGCAACAGGGCATTATCACGCGAAGGATGGCGGGCGTCGTAGCCGCGCGTAGCGATCATGTCCCGAGGAGTGGTGCAGGCGCGGGGCCGCTGGCGGTCTCCGGCGGTTTGGCCGCGTGGTCAGGCTGCCCCGGCGGCACTGTCGGCGCCAGCGCCAGCTTGCGCAGCCGGGCTTGCGAGTGCGACGGAGTAGCGCCTGGACGTGATCGAGCGTCCCATGCTACTAGGAAAAAAGGCGGCTCAGGGGACGAACGCAATGAACTACATTCGCAGTGGCACGTTCAAGAGCGGTACGGCGACCAACGTCGATCAGGGCGTCAGCGCCAGCGTCGCCGGCCTTGATGCCTCGCTCGCATTCTACCAGGGGACGGAAAGCGACTTTACGCTCAATGGCACCGCGCGCTCGGAGGTGTTCGCCTATTACTTGAAGGTTGGCTCGAACGCCGGCTATCGGTTCGACGGCGTTCTGGTGATCAATGCCGGCGGCGGCAACGACCTCGTCGATCTCACCAACAGTGCCAATCCATATCCGCATGACGTCACCGTCGATGGCGGCGCCGGCAACGACACGATCTGGTCCGGCCCTGGCGCTGACGAGCTGATCGGCGGCGCCGACAGCGACAGCATCTGGGGCGGTGGCGGAGACGATATCATCGACGGTGGGGACCGTTACTCCGGGGGATATGACGACAAACTCGACTCGCTCTACGGCGGCGGCGGCGAAGATACGATTTACGGCTCCAACGGCGATACCATTGCCGGCGGCACAGAGAATGACCTCATCAATGTCAGGGCCGCTTCCGAAGATGGCATCCTGGAAGGCAGTATCAGCGGCGGCGCCGGCTACGACGAATTCCAGTGGAACGGCGATCTTGGGCTCAGCGGCTATCCATCGACGGAGCTTTCAGGCGTTGAACTGATTAATCTCAACTTTGGGTCCATCTTCGCAGCGGAACCGGGTACGGCGGTCAACTTCGATTTCACGGATGTCGATTTCCTGGACGTGTATGGGGTTAACGGATCCAGCGCGGCCGACACGATCAAGGGCCCGAATTCGGTCTCTCATAGCGAGGGAGAGTCGCCGCTTGTCATCGCCGGCAATAGCGGCAACGACACGATTACCGGCGGACCCGAGGATGAAGCGATCTACGGTGACGCCGGCCAGGATCTCGTCAAGGGAGGTGCCGGCGCCGATAGCATTTATGGAAACGATGGCTATGAGGGAGAAGTAGAGGCCAACCCAGCGCCGGACGATCTCTACGGAGAGGCGGGTGCAGATCGGTTTATTTTCTGGCGCCAGTTTGGCGACTACGAAACGATCTTTGACTTTGAGCAGGGAACGGACACCATTGCGCTCTACAATTATTACTACCAGGGGGATGAATACTATTATTACGAAGGCGTAGAGCTCAGTTTCGACCTGTTGGAGGAACTCGAACTCATCACGCAATACGATAGTGCGTTTGTTCAAATCGATCTGAGGGACTTCGGCGGCAGCATCTTGCTGGTGAACGGCACGGTTGGAAATTTCGCCGCGGAGGACTTCGAAATCGGCTCGATCGGCTAGTGGATCGGATCTGACGCTTGCATCCCAAACGTCAGATCGGTCGATCCACTACCCTATTGATCGGGTGGTTCGATTCAGCCAACGGATGGGATTCATCCGTCAGCATCGAACCACTAGTGCAGCGACGCCATCGGGCGATTCACGCCCGAGCAAGGTTGTCGCTGCACAACAGTTTGAATCGCGTGCACTTTCGGCACAAACAGGATGTAGGCTCTGTTCGTGTCAGTGCACGAGCGCTATTGCAGCTTGGTTGGGCTGCCGTCGGGTTCGGTAACGCCACTTCCAGACGCCGACTGGCGCGGCGTCACGTACCCGGGGTAGATGCCACTGCCGGTCGCATAGGCCGGGCCCTGAAAGTTTGAAGCGGTATCGGTGGTGCCGCCCGGTCCGCCGGCAGGCTCTGTCAGGGCCGCCACCGCACCGTTCCACGTCGCGACGTCGGCCGCAATCTGTCCGTCACTCATCCCCAGGCTTGCCAAGGTGTTCTGGTAGGCATCAAAGAAGGATGTCCAGGCCGGGCAAGTGGAGAGATCTGCCGCCGCGCCGCCGCAAGCCTCCAGGAATTCGGTCACGACGGCTTCGCGCTGCTCCGCCGTGAGGGCGCTCTCGGCAGAGATATCGGCATTGGCGCAGATCACGCCGATTTTGCCGGGTTCGCCGGCGGCAAGGCCCCGTTGGACTTCGTTGATCAAGGCTTGTGTATCGATCGCCGAGGCGCTATTGGCGCCCAGGCCGACAATCGCCAAGACAGACAGCAGAACAAGCCGCCGTCGAACGCTCGGGACCCGCAACAAAGCCGGCATAAGGTCGCCTCCACGCCGAATTGACGTGCTATTCTATGCGAGTACGGGCGGCAAAGGAAGATTTGCCGATCTTTCAGGCACCATAGACGCATAACGCGAGAAATTTGACGGTGTCGTCAACCATAGGTCTAGCGCGGATCTGGTTCTGCTTTCTCATCATCGTGGCTGCGGCGGCTATTCACCTTCAGGAGCCGCTGTGGCTCAGCCACCTGCGCGACCCGGTGTTCGATACCTACCAACGGATCAGGCCACGCACCTACCAGCCGGCGCCGGTGCGGGTCATCGATATCGACGAGGAGAGTTTGCGCCGCATCGGCCAATGGCCGTGGCCGCGAACGCGCGTCGCCGAGCTGGTGGCGGCGCTGCACCGCCTCGGGGCGGCCGTTATCGCGTTCGACGTCCTGTTCGCCGAGCCGGATCGAACCTCGCCGGCGCGGGTGCTGCCGGAGTGGGGCGACCAGCCGGCATTGCGGATGCTGATGGAGGAGCTTCCCGACAACGACGAGCGGCTGCGCGATGCGGTGGCCTCGGCCAACGTCGTAACGGCGTTTGCGCTGGCAGCGGTGGGCGGCGTGCGCGCGCCTGAGCTCAAGGCCGGTTACGCCGTCGCCGGAACCAACCCGGCGCCTTTCGTGCCGGCCTTCGAAACGGCAGTCAGCACCCTGGAGATGATCGAAGGCGTTGCCCGCGGCAACGGGGCGATCAATGTCATTCGCGACCTTGACGGTGTTGGCCGGCATGTGCCGCTGGTTCTGCGGCTTGGCGATCGCCTCTATCCCTCGCTGGCGGCGGAGGCGCTGCGCGTGGCTCAAGGCGCGAGCACGTTCGTCATCAAGACCGCCGGCGCCAGCGGTGAGGCCAACTTCGGTGCCGCCACCGGGATCACCAGCGTGCGCATCGGCGCGTTCACCGTGCCCACCGATGCCCACGGTCAGGTCTCGATCTACTTCACCCCATCGGTACCCGAGCGGTCGATTCCCGCCTGGAAAGTGCTGGCCGGCGAGGTCGATCCCGAAAGCATCGAAGGGCAGATCCTTCTGATCGGCACGTCGGCCACGGGTCTGCACGATCTTCATGCAACACCGCTTGGTGTGCAGATGCCCGGCGTGATGCTGCATGCCCAGCTCATCGAACAGGTCATCCACGACATTCACCTCGTCCGGCCCGATTGGGCGAAGGGGGCGGAGGTGCTGCTGATGGCCGGCCTCGGCACCCTGATCATCGTTATCGGGCCGTGGGTGGGAGCCCTGTGGATGGCGGTCATCTGCGCCATCACGCTGGCGCTCGCTTTCGCCTGGTCGTGGTTCGCGTTCGCCGACCATGGCATGCTCTTCAATCCACTCGTGCCGGCGATGATCGTGGTCGCCGTCTACCTGACGTCGTCGCTGCTGCGGCACATGCAGACCGAGCGCGAGCAACGCTGGATCCGCTCGGCGTTCTCGACCTACGTCTCCCCCAATCTGGTCGAAGAGCTGGTCAAGAACCCCGCTCTCTTGAGCCTTGGCGGCGAGCGCAAGGAAATGACCTTCGTGTTCACCGATCTCGAGGGGTTCACGTCCCTGGTTGAGCGATCGGCCCCGGACGTCATCGTGCCGTTGTTAAACGAGTATCTCGACGCCATGGAGCGCATCGCCTTCAAGCACGATGGCACCATCGACAAGATCGTAGGCGATGCGTTGCACGTGATCTTCGGCGCGCCGGTAACGCGGCACGACCACGCCCAGCGCGCGGTCGATTGCGCACTTGAGATGGATGCGTTTGGCCAGGCGTTCTCGCAGCGCAAGCGGGCGGAGGGGATCCCGTTCGGCATGACGCGGATCGGGGTCAACTCCGGCCCGGCGGTGGTCGGCAACTTCGGCGGTTTCCTGCGCTTCGATTACACAGCGCATGGCGACGCCATCAACACCGCTGCTCGTCTGGAAAGTGCGAACAAGTTCTTCGGAACCCGGGTCTGCGTCAGCGGCTCGACCGCTCAACTCTGCGAGCGCTTTGCCGGCCGGCCGATCGGCGCCTTGGTCCTCAAAGGCAAGACGGAAGCGATCGAAACCTTCGAGCCGCTTGTCGACGACCTTCTCCATGCGCCGCAGACAGAGGCTTACCTACACGCCTACCGGCTTCTCGAAGCCGGCGACGAGCAAGCGCTGGCGGCCTTCGAGGCTGTCTGCAAGGACGATCCGGACGATGCGCTCGCCGCCTTTCATCTCAACAGGCTGAAGCAGGGCGAAAGCGGCACCCGCATCGTCATGGCCGGCAAATAGGCGCGAACGCCTTCACCGAACCGGAAGGCTACATCGGGAAGGCGTTCACAAATCTGGGGTGCCAATCTTCGCTCCAGCGCTGCAGGTTCTTCATGATCGCGAGTTTGCGGGCGTCCTGACGAACCGCCTCATTCGACCAGTCCTGCACCCGCCAGACCCCTCCCGCTTCCGGTGGCAGCAAGAGTTCGGGCGTCCACAGGTAATCGACCTGTAGCTGATCGCGGCCGGCGAAACGGATGTGGCGGGAGCCGAGCATCGCTGCCGGCGCGAAATATTGGTACTTGTCCCGAATCGCCTGGAAGACAAGGCTGACGGGGTTGGGGGGGCCGGCGAGGCCAAAGCTGACGACGCGCACCTGACGGCAGTCGCCGGCACCGAGGCCGATTTGGGTTTCAGCGCTGGAGAAATAGCCCTCGTAGCGACAGGCCTCACGCGGACGATAACGCCGGCCGCCGTCCAATTCCGACCGGTAGATCAGAACCGATTGATAGACCACCGATTCCTGTTCCTTGATCAGCACCTGCCGCCAGGCGCGGCCGGCCTCGAGCTTCTCTTCCTGGGAATAGGCAACCTGCCAACGGCCGGGCGGCAGCGGCACCTGGAAACGGCCGCTGGTGAATGAGCCCTCGATGGTCGATGTGGTCTCGCCGGCGGCGGGTCGCGAAGCGGTTGCCGCTCCGGCTGCCGGTTGATCGGCCCCGCCTTGGCAGCTGCTCACGGCCAAAGCGCCGATCAGGCCGATAACAACGCGTGCTGGCGCCTTCATGCCATCCCCCTAACAGCCAATGTTGCAGGAGGCACCGGTGCTGACTTCCGATGCCGCCGCCTGTTGCGCCGCGGTTGTCATCGCCGGCTGCTGGGAAGTCACGGTTCCAAACGTGTCAGCCGGTGGACCGTCGCCGAAGAAAGCGATGGTCGCCGTAATGCTCGCGTTGTTCACTTGAATGCCTGAGCTCGGCGGCCCGCAGACCAAGGAGCCTCCTGCCGAAAGACCGATCGCCGATCCAACCGGGCATTGGAGCGTCTTCGTGGTCCCGTCTGGTGCGACCGCCGTCGCTTGGACGGCGACGCCGCCGATGCACCATACTTCGACCGCCTGGTCACCCTTCAGCTCGATCAGCACGGAAGTGCCGCGAAAGCCGATGACGGCGCCCTCTGTCTTGACTTCGTACGCCTTGCTGTCCATCGAGCCGGTAACGAAGCGCATGAACCCCTTGGTCAAGCCGATCGCCGCCTTCTGGGTGCCGGCGTCGCCAGAGAAAACGAACTGATCGAGGGTAATCCGCGAATTGGGGCCGGTTGCGAGCTCGGTCTTGTCGAGAAAGACAAAGCGCCCGGCACTCTCGGCGGCGGTTTCGATGACCTCGTTCGTGTAAACCGGGTCGGTTATCGCGAGTGCACGCCGGCCGGCCGGCAGCACGCCCGAAACTGACTTGACGACGAGTGACGTTTCACCAATCCGTGCCGCGGTCTCGCCGATGCTCTTGAGCTCCGCTGAACCGGCCGGTGGGGCCGCCAACGCCACGGCCAAGAGCCACGCGCTTGCAGCTCCAACGCCCCGAACGACCACTCGCTTGTTCGCGCCCATCCTGGTTCGCTCCTCCCGATGCCCGATAGGGACCGTGTCGATTTTCGATAGGCTGGGTCGCTTGTCTCAACCGCCAGAGGGTCGGTTGCCATGCGATGGTACCCTGCCCAATTTTTTCAACTAGGCGGACCCGCGCGTGTAGTACTCACGCACTGTCCGATCGTAGTAGGCGGCGTCTCCGTAGCCGTACAGCCTGATCTTGGCGGTGTCGACCCGCGACAAGACGACTCCTCTTGGCACTCCCTCGGTCTCGGTCAGCTTTTCGAGTGCCAGCTTCACCACTTCGCGACCTGTCTTGCCCCATTGAATAACGAACACGGTTTCCTCGGCAAGGGGCGCCAAGTTGCAGGCGTCGGAGACGCTCATCAGCGGTGACGAATCCAAGACGACCAAGTCAAACGCCCCGCAGGCTTGATCAAGGAAGGTCTTGAAGGCTTTCGATCCGAGAAGATCGGAGGGATCGCGCGCCGTGCTGCCGGACGCGATCACGAACGCACCCGTTGGCTCGTCGCGCTGGAGGACCTGCTCCAGGCTGGCGTCGCCGACAAGGAGATCGACCAACCCGGGTTCCCGCTCGAGTTTAAGACGGATATGCACCGAGGGCCGGCGCAGGTCGGCATCGATCAGGAGCGCCCGATGGCCGGCAGTCGCCCGTGTCCGCGTAAGGCCGATCGCCAACGTCGTCTTGCCTTCCTTCGGCATCGACGAAGTGACGAGAAGGCTGCGGATCGCCGGTCGCTTGCTGCGCAGCGCCAGCTGGATGTAGGTCGAGCGGATGCCTTCGAGGAAGAGCGATGGCTGGCTATCGAGAATCGCGGCGTCGGGTCCGCCACTGCCGCCACGGGACGTCGGCAAGTGCGCCAACACCGGCAGTCCGGTTGCCTCCGTGACCTGTTCGGCATTGCGAAAGCCGTAGTCGAGGCGCTCCGCCATGAGAGCGAGGCCGAAGCCAAGCAGAAGCGATATGACCGTAGAGACCGTAAGGACGATGCGCTTGTCGGGCAACGAGTGGAGTGGCACAGCTGCGGGAGAGAGAACGGTCGCGCCGGGGATTTGCATTTCTGTATCTAATTGTGGCGTGGTCTCTTTCAAACGGGTCAAGAAATTTTCAAGAAGTTTCCTGTTTGCCTCCGCCTCACGCTCTAGTTCGCGCAGCTCAATTTCATGACTGTTCGCCAGCGCTTGTTTGGCTTTTAGTCTGCTGAGCTCACGCTCCAGACTCTCTTCTCTCGCGGTCGTGACCGAGACGGCCGTCACATAGCTCTTTAGGACTCTTTCCATCTCAGCGTCGATCTTGGTGCGAAGATTTTCGAGCTCCGACTTCTTATTGATGACCTTTGGATGACGCTCGCCCAGTTCGATCTTTAGCTCAGCGAATTCGCGCAGCACCGCGGCTTCTTGAATGCGCAATTGCTGAACGACCGGGGACTCCATGATGGCCTGCGCCGCCTCGATGTTGTTGGCTCTCTGTAGGGCCCGCACTTCGTTCAGGGTCGCCGTGGCCTGCGCCCGATCCGCACTGGCCGCAGCCAGGCGCCGGTTGATTTCGGAAATTTCCTCGCTGATGAGCGTGACCTGGCTGCCGCGCAACAACCCGGACTGGGTGCGAAAGGCCTCAACCGCCTTTTCCGAGCGCGCCACTGCCTCGCGGAGGGCGTTGACCTGCCCGTTCAGCCAGCCAGCGGCCTTCCCGGCCATCGCAATCTTGGTTTCGATGAAGCGGTTCGTGTAGGCATTGACAACCGCGTTGGCGACCTCGGCGGCGAGTTCGGGATCATGCGATCCGAACCGGACCGAGATGACGCGCGATGCCTTGGTCGGGCGCACGTCCAAGTGCTGGAGGAAGGCATCCACCACCTCGTCGAGGTTGAGGGCGCGGGAGGCCTCTGCGGCTTGCGCCGAACCGTCGATCGCGGCGGCACTTCCGTCCCCTTGGCCGAGGCGCGCCGCCGCTTTCCATGCCATTACCAGCGACGAAGGGGAGCGTGACGGCTTGAACTCCTCGCGTTCAGTCAAACCCAATTGCTCGATCACTTTTCGGGCGACGGTTCGCGAGCGGATCACTTCGATTTCGTTGCGCGTCGTCTCCTGGTTCGCGCTGACGTCGCTCAAGACCTCTCGCAGGTCGGCAATGTTGGCCTTGCGGCTCTCAACCATAACGAGAGCTTCAGCCCTGTAGGTGGGGGTAATCTGAGACAGAAAGAACACGGCGAGGGCAAGGATGAGCGTGACGGTGCCGATGACGATGCTTTTTCGTCGTCGGACAATTCTGATCAGCTCACGAACGTCATACGACTGCTCGGCAGCAAAAACCCGCGGATATGCTGGTGTTATATTTTGTCTTTCCACTTGCACGCCGCACGCCTTCCCTTGATCGGCCGCCCGTCAGGACCTGTGGGTGATGAAGAGATCGTACCGCCGGTTCGGCCGGAACATGAACTAGCGGGGCGGCACCATCTCCCGATCATGATATGGATGGCCGCCGCCGGTCAATCGGAAGCAAGCGTGGCGGGTCATGGTGTGGTTTTCCTTGCTTTGCTGACCCGGTCCTGTGATGAAGGTTAAGATCGCCGTAAGCGCGTAGCCGGGATGCTTCAACTCTTCGTTGTTGTCGTGCTTCTGACGCCATTGCCGCTCGGGTCCGTTTACCCGTGGAGCTGGGGCTTGTTGGCCGTTGGCATCGGCGCCCTCCTTGGCATGTGGTGTTTGCGACTTCTCGCCAGGAAGGCTGCTCTGGCGGTGCCGCTGACCGCCGTCTGGCCCACCGTCCTGCCTTTTCTTCTGGTTGTCGGCTGGATCATCGTGCAGTTGCTGCCGATCACACCCGAAGCGTGGCATCACTCTGCATGGCTATGGCCCGCAAGCGCCTTCAACGCCGCCCCCAGTTCCCGAATCACCGTTGACCCCGCAGAGACGATCGCTGCCCTAACTCGCTTGATCACCTATGGGGCGATCTTCTGGCTCGCGCTGCAATACGGCCGTGATCGGCGGGCAGCGAAGATGATGTTCAAGGCGGTCGTCCTCGCGGCCGTGGGCTTCTCGCTTTATGGTTTGGTCGTGGAGCTGTCTGAAATCAGGATGGTCTTGTGGTTCCCGAAAGTCACCGCAATTGAAGACCTCAGCAGCACATTCGTGAACCGAAATACTTTTGCAACGTACGCAGGCCTCGCTCTGGTCTGCGTAAGTGGACTGATCCTCGCGAGGGTCGATGGCCGGATGGCCAACACCGATGATTTCACTGATAGCGTTGACAGAGGTATCGATGCAATCATCGCCCGCAATTCTTTCCTTATTGCCGGGTGGCTCTTGATTGCGAGTGCGCTGCTGCTTACCCATTCTCTTGGCGGCATCTTCAGCTCGGGGGTGGCATTGGCGAGCTTGGTCGCGCTTTATGCCCACGCACGCGGAGCACGCCCAGGGGTCATTTTCGGTCTTGCGATTGGCGCCGGCGTCCTGCTTGGGGCGGCCGTTGTCGCCGGCAGCGCTGGCTGGCAGGCGCGTTTCGACCAGGCTCTCTGGAGCCAGCCGGATGACCGCGGGAAGCTGGCACTGCTCGCTCTGCAGGGGATCGAGGAACGGCCGCTCCTCGGCAGCGGATATGGAACCTTCGAGACCTTCTTCACGCACCGGCGGCCGCCGGATATGGAAGCCCGGTACACGAAGGCCCATAACGCTTACCTTGAGAACGCGGTCGAGCTGGGGCTTCCGGCAACGGCGGCGCTGGTGGCGATTTTTGTTTCGATCGCCGTTCGTACGTGGCGCGGCGCCCGCAGGCGCCGTCGGGATGCCATCTACCCTTGCATTGGGTTCAGTGCCACGGTCCTGGTCGGCGTTCATTCGCTCCTCGACTTCAGCCTCCAGATCCCCGCAGTGACGGCAACCTATTGTCTGATTGCCGGTATCGCATGCGCGCAGGCAGACCCCAGTCTGCCTACAGCGGATCGACGCGGTCGAGGAACGCAGCCCGACGGGCAACCGCACTACCCCCGCTGACGATCGCTCGCAGATTGCGTACGGAGCCGTTCGAACTCGGCCAAAACGTGCGGCTCGTCGCGAAGGGCGGCCCGAACGACAGGGAAGGCGCGTTCCTGGCCGGCAAGCAAGACGAGCGACCGCAAATCGACCTTCGCTGCGTAGCGGACCTGCTGCAAGACCGCAGCTCTGCCGCGCGCATCCAAGGTGGGCCATGCCTGAAAGCCCATCCGCAGTCGAAAGGGCATCAGCGACGGCTCGAACGGTGCCGCCGCGATGGAAAACTGCAGCGCCGTCTGCGCGGCAGCGGACCAGCCTTCGAGCGCCGCAAGGCCGTATGCGAGGCGGGCCCACCCGCGCCCACTGAGTGGCGTCGCCATCAGGCCCTGCTTGAGATCGGTCACGGCGGCGCTCACCAGGTGGGCGCGATTCGTTTCGTCGGCAGGGAGCGACTCCGCGATCAGCAACCGGGCCAGCCCTGCATCGATCGCAGCTTCGCCGTTCGCGCGCCATTTCAATTCGCCTTGCTTGGCAGCGAGGAGGCCCTCAGCCTCGTGCGCGGTTACGGGAAGCGCGTCGCGGAGCTTGCTTAGCACCGGCTCGCCCGCGAGCCCCGCCAGCGAAGCCAGGGTGAACCGGCTTCCCATCACGACCAGGAAGACTGCCAGGGTCGCCAATACCACGCCGAGGCTCCATCGTTGCACGCAGCCGATCGGATCCGGTGCTGCGCCACGCTCGCCGTTGGCCGGCTGGCTCATCGCGTTGACGGTTACCGTCGCCATTTCGGCTCTTGTGCGCTCTGGCCGCAATGGGGCGAAGAGGGCGGGGCTGACAGTCCCATGGTCGCCATGATGAGGGGATTGATGTCACCGACGTTGTAGCGGGCTTCCGCCAGCGCGCGACTTGCCTGCGCCATCGTGACGAGCAGCTCGGGCCGATCTACGAAACGGGTGATCGCGGCCGCCAGTGCATCAGGATCACGCGGCGGAACGATGAAGCCGTTCACGCCGTCGATCACGAGTTCGCGGCAGCCCGGAACATCGGTGGTGATGATCGGCCGGCCGATAGCCAGCGCCTCAAGGACGGTTCGCGGCAGGCCTTCACGGTAGGACGGCAAGCAGAGGATGCTGCACGCCCGCAGGTAGGGCCGCACGTCGTCGGTCTCGCCGAGATAGTTGATCAGGCATTCGGCGATCCAGGCATTGACCTGGTCCTCGTCAATGGCGCCGGGATTGCTGTCGTAGGGACCGAGAAGGTCCATTCGGCACGCAGTCCCCTGATCGCGAAGCCGTTGCGAGGCGGCGGCGTACTCCACGACCCCTTTCTCGCGGAGCAAGCGTGCGATCATGAGAACATTGAGCGGCCCCGCCACTGGTGGGGCGTAACTGAACTCCTCCAGATCGATGCCTGTTCCTTCGATTCGCACCACCGGGCGCGAACGACGCTCAAGCCCCAGCCTGCGGATCACGCGGCCGTCATCGGGGTTCATCACCAAAATCGCGCGTGCAAACCGTAATGCACCAGCGAACAAGACGCAGAGGAGGGCGCGCAGGCATAGGCGACGCAACTCGCGCCCGCCCGCGAAGGCGTAGCCCAGTCCCTCGACGACGACGAAGACCTCCCCGACGCGCGCCACCTTCGCAGCGAGGACACCGATGACATTCGATTTCGTCCCATGAGTGACGACGATATCGGGCCGCAACTCACGCACCAGCGCCGCGAGAGAGCCGAGGTCCTTCAGGTCGCGAACCGGGTTGAGTCCCGTGGTCCGCAACGAAAGGGGCCGAAACTCGGCACCAAGGCCCGTAATCGCCTGGGCCACCCCTGGTTCGTCGCTCCCAATTGCCACAACGCGATGGCCGGCAGCGATGATGTCGCGGATCAGCCACCCCCAGAACCGCGCCATGTTGCGATGGCCAATGATTGTAACCAAGCGGCCGTGGGGACCATCGGCCGGAGATGCGGAACAAGGGGGGGCAACGGCTGCAGGCACCTTGATTCTCGTCGTTGTCGTTGTGGTGTCGCTGGCGTCGTGATCTTTTCGCCTCATCGCCCCCCGAGAGCGGCAAAGTGCTAACTCGTAATGCGTGTGGGAACCCGCACGATCGCGCCCGAAGGGAGAGGGAAGCCGAATGGGGAACTGTTTCCAGCCTGCTCGCATGCGCGCTCGAAACGATTGGTTAGGTCCCGCCGGGAGTGCCGGGGTTAGAAACACGCAACAGTCAAGCACCGAAATGATTGGGAGTCTATCGATCCGTGCTTGCCAGTCATAGCGATCGCGGCCAATCCCTGACCCAACTCAACGTAGGAACTAAAACCAACCCAAGACAATCGCGCAAAAATAACAGCCCCACTTTCTTAACGAGTAATCGGCCGGTAGCGCGGCAGCACCAAGAACATACCACTTCTAGGTATTAAGAGGGGACGTAACACAACTGACTCGGGGCCGTTAAGTACAAAAACAGTGACGCCATGCTTGAGCTCTCGCTGGCTCATTTAGGTGCACTCCAGGGTTGTTTGATTGTTTTTCTGCCACTTAGTAGGAAGCGATCAATAATGGAAAATTGGGACTTCAGCCGACCGGACTATGCTATCGTGCCCACCGGCCAGAGAACGGGCCAAGCGTAGAGTGACGGAAGCGGGATGAAAATGGCCCACGAGTGGATGATGGCCCAGGCTCGGCCGCGGATGAGCGCAACAGGACGCCGGTCGGAGGAAGGCCGGCAGCCCGGCGACAGAATGCAAGTCCTGGTCGGAAAGTGAAGGCGCTCTCGTTCACTGCAAGAGCGGGTGGAGGAGGTTCGCTGAGGCATCCGATCAGCTGGGGTGGTTGTGCTGTATTCTTGTTGATGTTTCTTTCCGGGTTTGTTTTTGTTGAGCCTTCACCTTACGACGTGTTATTAGCAATTGTTATTGTAATTTCGGCGTTTTTTGGTTTTATACAGGTGAGAGAAAACATTTACTATCCTCTATTATTCTTGCACGCGTTTATAATATTCAGTCTTATTCCATTTTTTTATGCCTATGACTTGAATGACTCTGTAGTTTATCTAGCGATTACATATTATTTGATGCTATCATTATTTTTCTACGAGCGCATCGTGAACGTATTCGGATATTCGGGAATTACATTGCTCGCCTTGGGATACGTGCTCACATGCACGGTGGGATCGGTGGCGTCTCTCGTATCGCTCGTAATTCCAGGCCCGCTTTCCGAAATTACCTTATACGGGAATCCGTTATATGGGGTCAGGCTGAGAGGGTTCTTCAAGGACCCGAATGTCTTTGGCCCGTGCCTTGTTCCAGCACTGTTGATATGTATGTTATCGTGGACGCCAGTGTTTCGCTCAAGAATAATCATTGCCGGGCGTTGGTTCCTGGTTCTCCTGTTTTTCATTACGATCCTGCTTGCCGGCTCTCGCGGTGGCTGGCTCAACCTTGTCGTCGCCCTGGCCGCGTTCGAGTGGCATCGCCGGCGCCAGCGGGAGTGGTCGCCTCGTGTTCGCCGACGGGGTCTGCTGCCGATCGCCGGTCTCGCCGTTGTCGCAGGTGTTTCATACGCCGTTGTGACTGCTGCCGGTTACGATGCCTTTCTTTCCGATCGGTTCGAGGAGAAGGGTTACGATTCGGACCGCTTCCTTGCCCAGAGCCTCGCTCTTCAAGAGGCTGCCGCCAATCCGTTCGGAATCGGCCCGGGCCAAAGTGAGACCTACGAGGGGAGTGTCTCGCTCTTGCGTGCGCCGCATTCACCGCACTCGCTCTATGTCCGGATAATTGCAGAAAGCGGCTGGGGTGGTGCCGTGTCGTTCCTGGCCTTCCTCCTGTTAACGGTTCGCCACGCTTGGCGAACCGCAGTGGTGGACTGGCAGTACGCACCGGTAGCGGCCGTCGTTTTCGCGAGTCTGCTTGGAGTCCTCGCCAATAGCTTCTTTGTCGACACCCTGCATTGGCGCCATTTCTGGATTCTGCTCGGTGTGACATGGGGCTTGCGCGGGCTCTGGCGGCTTCAGTTCGCAGTCCGGCGGCGTCATTTCGGGGCTGCGCCGTGAAGGGGACCTGCTTGCCCTCCAGCGACGGGTTGATCACGCTCGGCGGTGCGAGGGGCCCGTCGTTGTGCTGCCGAGCAGAGGCATCTGCCGGGATGCCGTGGCGTCGCCACGGGGATGCCGCTGAGGGTTGAGATGGAACCGGTCGCTTTGCTCGTTCCCGCCTATAATTGCCAGCAGCAGCTCGATTCGACCATTGCAGAGCTCCCAACCGACCTGCCGCTGGCCGTCCTCATCGTTGACGACGGCAGCGTCCTGCCGCTCGTGCTGCCGGCCGCCGCTCCCTGTCACCGCGTGCGGATGATCCGCAACGCAGAGAACCTGGGCGTTCACGGCGCCCTGCGCGAAGGCATTAACCTTCTGCACGCCGAGGGCTTTTCGTTCGTCGCTCGTCTTGACTGCGGCGACAACGCGCTTTCCTGCCGCTTCGGTCTTCAACAGGCGTTCCTCGATGCTCACCCGGAGGTCGCTGTCGTCGGCACCGCCTGCGACATCGTGGATGACTGGGGGCGCCACCTCTACCTCCTCAGGCCGCCCGTCGATGACGCCAACATCCGCCGCCAGATTCTGCTTCGAACCTGTCTTGCACACACGAGCGTCATGATGCGGCTCAGCGCTGTCATCGAAGTGGGCAACTACCGCGGCGTCTATCCGTTGGCCGAAGACCTGGACCTCTTCTTGCGCCTTCTGGGCTCCTACCGGGCGGCGAACCTGCCGCAGGTGCTGACCCGGTTTGCGATTTCTTCGGACGGCACCTCCGCCAGGCACCGCTACCAACAGCTCCGCTCCACCTTGCGCCTGCAGGTCTCTCATGCGCGCCCCGGTTCGATCGCCGATTGGGCCGGGATCGCCAAGACGTTGGCTCATTGCGTTGTGCCTCGGAGCATAACCGAGAGCGCCAAGTCGTTTCTGCGCGCACCCCGTCTGGAGGGCAGCGGAAGCCAGTGATCGGGTCGCGGCCCAGCGCGTGACGATGTCCCGCAGGTTCCCTGCGACAACCGTCGAATCGCAACCCTTTAAGATTACGCGCGTGTTTTCAGGTCAGGCGGTGAGATGCTGGTGGCGAGACTCCGAGACCGTGTGAGGTTACACGCCAAAGCGTCTGCCGGCTTCGGTGTCGCGCGTCTGGCTACGGCATCCGGCGGACTGCTGGCTGCCTTCACGGCCGTGGGCCTGTTCACCAATGTACTGCTCGCGCGGCTGCTTGCCCCCGATGGGCTGGGCAGTTATGCGAGCGCGTTCGCCCTTGCCAGTGTGCTGGCGGCTTTCGCGTCGGCCGGTGTTGCGACGACGCTTGCCCGCATGCTGCCGACTTACCGGTCACAACAGGACCCTTTTCACGCTCGCGGCTGCCTCCTTTGGGCGTTCGCGCACACAGGCACGGCCTCTGTGGCACTCGCCGTGCTCGTCTGTCTGATCGGGTTCCCACTTCTGGGGCTGGCGGAACAGCGAGCGGCATATTACCTGGCGGCCCTGGTCGTTCCGCTCATGGCATTGAGCCGACTTCAGCAAGGGGCGCTCCAAGGGATGGAGCGCGTTGTCGCGGCCCAGATCCCGGAGCGGCTGATACGGCCGATGGCCTTTGCACTGCTGCTGCTGCTCTGGCCTGCCTTGGCCGAGGACGCCGAACGGAGTGCCGCAGGTGCGATGGGGTGGCAATTGCTGGCAGCCGGTGCCGCAGTCGTTATCGGCACCGCCCTGATGGCCCGCTATGGCGGCGAATGGATCAGGTCAACCGGCGCCCGCTTCCAGCTTCGCTCCTGGTACCGATGCGGCATGCTTGTGGCGGCAGCAAACCTAGCCCAGGTCGTCAGCGGGCAGGCCGGGCTGGCCATCCTGCCCCTGTTCGAGGATCCAGCGCCGATCGGCTATTACCGCGTCGCTCTGGTGATGGCGACATTCGTCGGTTATTCCGCGTTGATTGCCGTTCATCCCGTTGGCGCCCTCATCGCGCGCCTGCATGCCGAGGGGAAGCAGGCGGATCTCGCGCGGCTGGTCACG
Source organism: Defluviicoccus sp. (assembly GCA_029624735.1). GTDB lineage: Bacteria > Pseudomonadota > Alphaproteobacteria > Rhodospirillales > Defluviicoccaceae > Defluviicoccus. The sequence goes on from JARSSM010000013.1 coordinate 97,651, forward strand.
TCCGCTGCGCGTCTTGTCTGGGTTGGATCGGTCCTTGCCGCGGCGACACTCGTCGTGTTTGGGCAGCTGCTGCTGACAGCGCTGTTTGGCCACGACTTTGCGGATGCCTATCCCATCCTGATCGCACTTGTGATCGGCGAGCTCTGCGCGGTACCGGCAAGCTGGCGGATCCTTGTCCTCCAGATGACCGGGCGGGAGCGGATGGCGGCGGACTGCCTCGTCATCGGCGCTGCCATTGGCCTGATCCTGACCTTCGTCTTAGCCGGACTTTATGGCGTCGTCGGCGCCGTGATCGCCGATGCTGCGACCCGTCTCGTCGTCAGCCTCCTGCTGGTTTTCCGCTCACGGCGCCCGTCAGCGGAAGCGGTCTCGGCCGTGCGCTCATGCTCGAAATCATCGACCACGCGATAATGATGGATGTCGGCGAGATTTGGGGCGAGGTCCGCAGCGAGAATGCGCCGATGCTGAGGCACCTGCGCAGACGTGGTTTCCAGATCCACCGCGGTCCGGAAGAACCAGGCGTGATGCGTGTTTCCCGCCTGATTTCCCGGTGAGCAGCGGTACCACACTTAAGAATTGCGGTCGTTCGCCGGCGTTGAAAACGATTATCTGCTTGCCTATAGTGGTTTAAGTGGAGCAGCCGAAGGACCGGGTTGGTCCGGCGCTACCAAGGCCAAGACGGGCGGCACGCCGCAGCGCAGGGAGATGCAGATGCAGCGGGGAGACGATTCGCCGACTGCGGGGTCATCGGCAGAGGCTGCCGGTTCCGAGAGCGAAGACGATCTGGCCGATCGCCGGCAGGTGCTTGAGCTTGCGATGCGGCTTGGGGCTGCGGGCGCCATGATCACCGTGCTGTTCGACCCCCGCCGCGCCGCGGCTGACGTTACCGGGGAATTAGAGTTCGAGGAGTAACGATAAGGCCGAAGCCGGCCGGTTCGCTGCCGCCTCCGTGTCGCCTCGCTGATCCGGCCGCAACGTTGTCCTCCCATCCGATCCCCACCGCTGCGCCCTCACTCGACCTCGCCTTCAGTGCCGCCCGTTGGTGCTCCTTTCGCTTTGGCTCGGGCAGCGTTGTCATCGATCCCACCTCCGGCCGCTACCTTTATCTGGACACGCTTGCCGCGCGGTTGCTGCACCTGCTGGCCGCATGTGAGGCCGCGGAAACGGCATTGGCGCGGTTCGCGCGCGAGCTGAGAGTCGACCTCCCGGTCGCGGCCGCTCTTGCCCGGAAACTCGAGGGCGAACTGGCGCACTGCCGAGCGGATGCAGCACCTCCTCCCGATACGGCTGCCGGGAACGGTCCTGTCCATCCGCCTCCAGGGGCCGCCGCGCTTGATGCCGTGCTGGAGGTCGGCGAGCGCCCGGTCAGGGTGCGCTGCTTCGATCCGCCGATTGCCCGCTCGTTCGCAGGGATGGCGGCGCCGGCGCGCACGCTGAACCGCGACCCCGCGGCGACGATCGACCTGTTCGGCAGGGAAGGCAGGTCTGGCGAGGGCGGGTATCACGTGACCGAGGACGGCCGCGTGCTCCAAGCGACCGATGATCCGTTTGTCGCGCGCTGGGCACTCGTTCGTGCGCTTGCTGCCGCCTGCTACGCCGGCCGGCGCCTGGTCGCGGTTCTGCATGCCGCAGCCGTCGCTAACGGCAACGCTGCTGTCGTGCTGGCCGGCGCCGGTGGTTCCGGCAAGACGACGCTTGCGGCCGGCCTTGTCCGCGACGGCCTGTTCTTCCTCGCCGATGACGCGGTGCCACTCACGGCCGATGGCGAAGTCCTGCCCGTTCGCCTGGCGATGTCGATCAAGGCCGGTGGATGGCCGATCGTAGGCGCGCTCTTTCCAGCCCTTTTCGAGCAGCCCGTGCACCGGCTGGGCCGGGGCCAATGCCGCTACCTTTGGCCCGTCGTGGCAGCCGATCCGGGCCCATCGGCGGCGCCGTTGCCAGTGGCAGCGGTCGTGTTTCCTCGTTACTGCCGCGGCGCCGCAACCGCGGTCGAGCCTGTGTCGCCCGTGGACCTGCTGGCAGGCCTCGGCGCCACCGGCACCCTGCCCACCGGGCAGAAGGAGGCGTTCGCATCCCTGTTGCGCTGGGCTGAGCGCGTACCGGCCTTCCGCCTTGTCTTCGGCGATCTGGACGGTGCGATCGCCGCCGTTCGTCGGCTGATCTGACGGCGGACCGTTGACCGCGCCCGGGAAGGCCACGCACCCCTTTCCCCTTCTGTGCGCCGTCGTGCGGGCCTGGCTTCGGCCGGAGGAGGCGGCTGGCTTTCCGCGCGGTCTAAGCGATCGCCCACCCGCAGAGCTCGCTGCGCTGGTGCGGGTGGCCGGCCGCCATATGGTGACGCCGGCGCTGGCGGCCACCCTTGAGGCGCAAGGGCAGCTCGCCGGCTTGCCGGCCGACTTCGCGCGCATCCTGTGCGCCGCCCGCCACTACAACCGTAAGCGCAACGCGGCCTACACCGCCGCCCTTGAAGAGACCTGCCTGCTCCTGAACGGAATGGGGATCGAACCGGTCCTGCTCAAGGGCGCCAACCGGCTGCTTGACGATCTTTATCCGGACACGAGCTATCGTTTCATGAACGACCTCGATCTGCTTGTCCCGGCGGACAGGGCGGCCGAAGCCCATGCGCTCTTGCGCAGCAGAGGCTATCGCGCGCCCTTCCCGTTTGCGCCGCCCCACCACCTGCCTTTGCTCGAACACCCGCGGTTGCCGATCGCGATCGAGCTGCACCATCAGCCGCTGCCGCCGCCGGCAGACCGGGTCCTGGCTGCGGCCACGATGGCGGGCAGCGCTGTTCGGTGCGCGTTCCGCTCGGCCCAGGTCCGCCTCCCGGCTCCGTTCGAGCAGATCGTCCACCTGATCGCCGCGGCGCAGATCCAGGACAGCCATCGCCTGACCGGGACCGCGCCGCTGCGCGAACTCTTGGAAGCAGCGCTCCTCCTCGCGCGGCTGGGGCCGGACGCCGTGCCGATGGTCATCGAGCGGTTTCGCCAAGCCGGCTTCGGCCTCTCGGCGCGGCTGTTCTTCGCCCGGCTGGCGGCAACGCTCGGTCTTGGTGTGGCTTCCCCGGAGCCGGCCGGCCTGGCGCCCGCACTCATCGACCATTGGGCGCGCCTGCAGGACCGATCGGAGTTTGCGAGCGCCATCGGCCGGATGCAACGCCTGTTCGGCCGTTACGCCCTCGATCTGCAATGGTTTGCCAGGGTTCCTCAGTATCGCGCCCGGCTGATCGCCGATCTCGGTACGAGAAGCTTCTACCGCCGCAAGATTGCTTCCGTCGTCCGCACTTGGCGGTAACCCTCTCAGGCGCCACCGCGTCCACTCCCCCTTCGCCGTCATGGCCGGCAGCAACCGCCGCCCGACGGTTCATTTGGTGGTGTAGCCGCCATTGACGAGGATGGTCTGGCCGGTCATCCACCAGCCGTCCGAGACCAGCAGGCGGATAAAGGGGACGATGTCCTCGATATCGGTGAGTCCGGTCTTAGAGAACTTTGAGAGCGCTGCAGCGGTCTTGTGATAGGCGACCGCATCGGCGCCCTCGGCCGGGTAGAAGAACGGCGTGTCCATCGGGCCAGGGCCAATGGCGGTCACCGAGATGCCGCGATCGCCGAACTCCTTCGAGGCCGCGCGCGTGAAATGCTCGACCGGAGCCTTGGTGCCGGCATAGCTCGAATAGAAGGGTGTGTAGGCGCCGAGCAGCGAGGTGACGAGCGTGCAAATCTTGCCGTTGTCGTTGAGCTGCTTGCCGGCTTCCTTGATGAAGAAGAAGGCCGCCTTGGCGTTGACCGCAGCCATCTCGTCATATTCAGCTTCCGAGATCTCGGCCATCGGCTTCTTCAGCACCTTGCCGACGGTGTTGATGGCGATGTCCGGACGGCCGATCGCGGCGATGGCGTCGGCGAACAGCTTCTCGGTCGCGCTGGCCGTGATCAGGTTCGCCTGGAAAGCGGCGGCCTTGGCTCCGGCCGCCTTTACCGCGGCGACGGTCGCGTCGGCGTCCGCCTTACTGGTGGCGCTGTTGTAGTGAATCGCGATTGCCTTGGCGCCATGCGCGGCGAGATCGCGGGCGATCAACCCGCCGAGGTTTTTCGCGCCGCCGGCGATGATGACGGTTTTACCTTGGATGCTGTGATCGGTCATGAAATCGGCCTCCTTTGCCGGATGCGCGACCGCTTCGATGTCGATGGCCGCTTCCAGAAGACGACAATACCGTCTAGGATTGCACGATAAAGGCGATCATTCTGACATCATTTGTCAGGAACGCCGCCCAATTGAAGCCGCTCCCTTTGGACCGTATCGACCTGTTCCGCATCTTTTCCCGCGTCGTCGAGTGCGCGAGCTTCACCCGTGCCGCCGATACGCTCGGCATCCCCCGTTCGTCGGTCTCGGCGGCGATTCAGGAACTGGAAGGCCGGCTCGGCGCGCGGCTGCTCCATCGCACCACGCGGAAGGTGTCGCCGACGCAGGACGGCACAACCCTCTATGAACGGTGCCAGCGAGCCATCGCGGAGGTTGAGGACACAGAGAACCTGTTCCGGCAGACGGCGGCACAGCCGTCGGGCCGGTTGAAGATCGATGTTCCTGGCCGGATCGGACGGCTGATCATAGCGCCGGCGTTGCCCGAGTTCCTGGATCTCTATCCGCAGATCGACGTCGAGCTGGGCGTCACCGACCGCGCGGTGAACCTAATCGAAGAGAGCATCGATTGTGTCCTGCGCGTCGGCCCGCTCAGCGATTCCGGCCTGATCGCGCGGCCGATCGGCAAGCTGCCGCTGATCAACGTCGCAAGCCCTGCCTATCTCGCACGACACGGAACGCCACAATCGCCGGACGACCTGGCCAACCATTGGGCGGTCAACTATGCGTCGCCTTCCAGCGGCCGAGTCGAGGGCTGGGAGTGGATTGAAGACGGTGCCATACGAACCCTGCTGATGCGGAGCCGCGTCACGGTCAACAGCGCCGAAGCCTACATCGCCTGCTGCCTCGCCGGCCTCGGCTTGATCCAGATCCCGGTTTACGATGTAAGGCGTTATCTGGGCGCTGGCGAACTCCTCGAAGTGATGCCCGATCACCGCGCGGATTCCATGCCGATGGCCCTGCTCTATCCCCATCGCCAGCATGTCTCGCGCCGATTGCAGGTTTTTGCTGATTGGCTTGAAACGCTGCTCAAGCGGCTGCTCTTGTAGGCACGAAGGTTAGCGTCCAAGGAGGAAGGTTAGCGTCCAAAGAGATAGTGGAAATTGTCGGTGATCGACGGGCCACACCCCCTTCCCCGTCATGGCCGGCGCGCCACGCGTCCACTCCCACTCCCCGTCATGGCCGGCGCATCATGCCGCCCACTCCCTTCAACCCGTCATGGCCGGCGGAGGCCGGCCATCCACGACTTCTTGGAGCCACCACAATCGGTTGTGACCCGTGGATGCGCGGGTCTTTCGGCCACTCAATCCTCGGCCAACCGGCGTATATTTGCGTATTCGCCCGTTATCGACCGGAGGTCCGCCGTTGATCGCCGATCTCAGCCCGCTTGACGCAGGTGCCGTCGTCCTCTTTTTGGCGACCTGGTTCGCCTACCACACCCTGTTCGACAGCCGTTTCCGCCGTCCAGCGAGCATCAATGCGAAGATGATCGCGGTCCGCGAGGCGTGGATGCTGGAGCTGCTTTCCCGCGAGAACCGGATTGTGGATTCGACTCTCATCGGTCACTCGATCCACAGCGCCTCCTTCTTCGCGTCGACAACCATCCTCCTTGTTGCTGGCTTGGTTGGTGTAATCGGCTCGGCCGACCGGATCTATGGCGCCACGGTCAACTTGTCGATGATATTCCATACTGGCACTCAAGCGCTCTTTCAGCTGAAGGTCCTGCTGTTGATTGCCATATTCATTTACGCGTTCATCAAATTCACCTGGGCGATCCGGCAGTTCAATTACTTCGCGGCAATCATCGGTGGCGCACCCCCAGCGTCGAGTGCGCCATCCGACCGCGCATTGGCCATTAGGATGGCGATGGTTCTCAGCAACGCCATTTGGCAATTCAACGCCGGCGTTCGCGCCTATTATTTTGCTTTCGCCGCCTTGGCTTGGTTCGTCCACCCGCTTTTCTTCATGATCATGACGGTGCTAATCCCGATCGTACTGGCGTACCGGCAACTGTGGTCGGCAACAGCGCGCGCCATCGCCGACCACGTCGACAGCCTCGGTTAGCGGAAGGGACCGACCGGCCGCTTCGTGATCTTGGCGACCACGCCAGCCTCTTCCTGCGCTTCTCGCGCACGGGCCGCGTGCGCTTTACGGCCGCTCCGCGCCCAGCCTTCGGGGGAGGCACTGGCACGGGAAAGTTGGCATGCGACGTTGCAGCGGTTCGCGTCCACACGTCCTTTTCCCGTCACGGCCGACGGAGGCCGGCCATCCACGACTTCCTGGAGACACCACAACCGGTTGCAGGCCGTGGATGCGCGGGTCTTTCGCCCGCGCATGACGGTCTAAGAGTGGACAGACGTCACCGCGCACGCCCCCTTCCTCGTCATGGCCGGCGGAGGCCGGCCATCCACGACTTCTTGCAACCGCCACAACGGGTTATGACCCGTGGATGCGCGGGTCTTTCGCCCGCGCATGACCGTTGGGAGTGAGAGACGGGAACGTAACAGCGCACCCCCCCTCACACCCGTCATGGCCGGCGCGTCATGCCATGTCCCCCTCACGTCCGTCATGGCCGGCGGAGGCCGGCCACTCCTCCCTTCACCGTCATGGCCGGCGCGTCATGCCATGTCCCCCTCACGTCCGTCATGGCCGGCGG
>JARSSM010000013.1:104540-109841 GCA_029624735.1 Defluviicoccus sp.
AGGCCGGCCATCCACGACTTCCTGCAGCCACCACAACCGGTTGCAAGCCGTGGATGCGCGGGTCTTTCGCCCGCGCATGACGGTTGGGAGTGAGAGAGGGGAACGTCACCGCGCACACCCCCTTCCCCGTCATGGCCGGCGCGCCACGCGTCCACTCCCTCTTTCCCCGTCATGGCCGGCGCTTCATGCCATCCACACGCCCCTTCCTCGTCGTGGACAGGCGCCACGCGTCCACTCCCCACTTCACCGTCATGGCCGGCGAAGGCCGGCCATCCACGACTTCCTGGAGACACCACAACCGGTTGCAGGCCGTGGATGCGCGTGCCTGACCCGCGGAACGCGTCCGCGGGCGCGCATGACGAGAAGGGAAGGGCCCGGAGGGCGAAAGCAGGGGCAGGCGGTGCACTGCGCCCGGCCTGGACAACACTGCGCCTCCTTTGGCATCCTCATTCAAGGGATTACACGGTGCGCCGGGGCCTGAGGCGGCCCAGGGAGCGGGGGCAGCAAGCGAGCATGAGCGGGGAAACGGTAGGCGAACGTATCGCCCTTGAGCGCATCGCCGACGAGGCCGAGGCGCGGACGGGCGAACTCGACCTCGGCATGCTTGGGCTGACGGCGCTCCCCGACGCACTGTTCGATCTCAAGCACTTGCAGCGGCTTAACCTCGGGATGGGCTTCGTTGACGAAAGCAGCGAATGGCAGTGGAGCCGCAGCTTCATCGCGCCGAACGCGCTGGAGGGGGCGCTAGCGAGGCTCAAGGAGCTCCCGAGCCTGCGGGCACTGTCACTGTACGAATGCCGCCTGGAGAGCCTGAGGGACCTCGCTGCGCTCACAAGCCTGCAAACGCTCGATTGCTCCGCCACCCAAGTACGCAATCTCGGCCCGCTGGCCGCGCTGACCCGCCTGCAAACGCTCGTTTGCTCCTGGACCGTGGTGAGCGATCTCGGCCCGCTGGCCGCGCTGACCCGCCTGCAAACGCTCTCTTGCGCCGGCACCCAAGTGAGCGATCTCGGTCCGTTGGCCGGCCTCACCACGATCCGAAGACTGGACCTTTCCCTATGCCGGCTCGCGGACTTCCCGCGCTGGTTGCTGGAGCGGTCGACGCTCGAAAAACTTGTCCTCTACGAGACGGAAGTGCCGGGGGTGCCGGCGGCGGTGCTGTCGCAGGATTTATTTGATAACTGCGTGGATAGCTGCCTGGACACCCTGCGCGCCCATGTCCGCGACTTGGACGCAGGCGCGGTACCGGTCCTTGACGTCAAGCTGCTCGTGCTCGGCAACGGCCGGGTCGGCAAGACGCAACTGTCCCGCCGCCTGCGCGGCGAGGATTTCGACCCGAGCGAGCCCTCGACGCACGGCATCGTCACCACCCGGGCGCCGCTGCCCGCCCCTGACGGCGGCGCGAACACGACGCTGCAGCTCTGGGACTTCGGCGGCCAGGACCTCTATCACGGCACGCACGCGCTGTTCACCCGCGCCAATGCCCTCTTCCTCCTCGTCTGGTCGCCCGCGCTCGAAAACACCTGCGAGGAAACGGTTGACGGCATCACCTTCCGCAACCAGCCGCTCGCCTATTGGGTTGAGTACGTGCGCCACTTAGGCGGCAAGCGCAGCGCGGTTGTCGTCGTCCAGGCCCGCTGCGACCTGCCTGAGGACGAGGCGCCCTGCCCGGTGGCGGAGGCCGCGCTGTTCGCCGCCTTCGGTTTCGTGCGCATGCTGCGCTTCAGCGCCCGGACCGATCGCGGCCGCGCCGCGCTGACGGAAGCGCTGGAGGAGGCGGCCGCCTGGCTGCGCGCGCAGGAGGGGATCGCCAGCATCGGCGCCGGCCGCGCCAGAGTGAAGGAGCGGCTGGAGGATCTGCGCGATGCCGATGCGCGGATGCCGCCCACGGCCCGCCAATACCGCACCTTGAGCCAGGAACACTTCCGCCAACTGTGTACCGAAGCGGGTGGCGTCAGCTCCCCGGCCCATCTGCTGGAATACCTGCACAACGCCGGCATCCTCTTCTACCGCCAGGGGCTGTTCCACGATCAGATCATCCTCGATCAGGGCTGGGCGCTGGACGCGATCTACGCCGTTTTTCACCGCGACAGGTGCTATCGCTGGATCCGCCGCAACCGCGGCCGCTTCACCCGCACGGACTTGGCCGACTGGGTCTGGGGGGAACACAGCGAGGGTGAGCAGGCGCTGTTCCTCAGCATGATGCAGTCCTGCGGCGTCTGCTTCGAACATCGCCGGGCGGCTCAAGGGCTGGAGGCGGAATACATCGCGCCTGAGCTGCTGCCGGCGCGGGCGGAGGTGGCGCTCGACCTCGTGCAGAAGTGGGATGCGGATGCTGCAACGGAGGAGGCGAGCTTCACCTACGCGCTCCTCCACCCCGGCTTGATCCGCAGCATCATCGCCCGCATCGGCCGCGAAGCCGGGATTGCCGCCGACTACTGGCAGGGCGGCGTTTATGTCTATGAGACCGGGACCGGCAGCCGCGGCGTGATCGAGGCGGAAATGCTCGATACCTGGCACGGCCGCATCCGCGTGCAGGCGCAGCGCGGCCGGGCGGCAGAACTGCTGCGGCGCTTGTGCAGGCTGGTGGAGTGGGAGAACTCGATTGCTGGGATCACACCGCTGGCCGTGGCGGCGCCAGCCGGCGGGCGGTTGGGCGCCGGCTGGCGCGCGCCGGCGGAGGAGATCGCGCCGCCCGCGCCGATGACCTTCGCCCAGGAGCCATCGCCGCAGCCCGAGTGGTGCGTCTCCTACGCCTGGGGAGACGAGACGCCGGCGGGACGGGATCGGGAGGACGTGGTCGATCGGCTCTGCCAGCACGCCACGGCGCAAGGCAAGACCATCCTGCGCGACAAGACGGCACTGGGCCTGGGCGAGCAGATCTCCAAATTCATGCGCCGGATCGGCCGTGCCGATCGTGTTTTCATCATCCTCAGCGACAAGTATCTCACGTCCCCCTTCTGCATGGACGAGCTGGCGGAGGTGTGGCGCAACTGCCGGCAGGAGGAGGGGGAGTTCCTTGAACACATCCGCGTCTACACGCTCCCCTGCGCCAAGATCTGGTCGCCGGAAGAGCGGCTCGAATACGCGATCCATTGGAAGCAGCGCTACGAGAATCTGGAAGCGTTGGTGAAGGCGCACGGCTACGACATCCTCGGCGAGCGGGACAGCCAGGCGTTCCGCCGCATGCGTGACTTCTCCCGCAACGTCAGCGACATCCTCGCGACCGTGGCCGATATCCTGCAGCCGCGCGACTTCGAAGACCTGGTCGAGTACGGCTTTGCGGACTGACTTGGGCCCCGCATCACCCTCGGGCGGCGCGCGCTTGGCCCTTTACAAGGGGCTGGTGCAGGCGCTATGTTCTCGTAATGTTCGTTTTTGCGGCAGGCAGGCGGTGGCGCCCCGTGCGGATGATGCGCCGATGACGACGGGTTGCCGCCAACAGGACGACATCCGATGCAAAATGCACCCGGCGAAAGGCGACGAATGACGACCGATGAGGACCGGTGACGACGAATGACGACATGTGCGTCAATGGCGTCTTGTGTTCCAACAACGGCGAAGTCTTGCGCGATGCGTCCGTCAAAGGACTCGGCTTCACGAAGTTGCCAACGTTCATTGTTGGCGCCGATCTGCAGAACGGTCGGCTCGTATCGGTCCTTTCGAACTACAAGTCTCCGAGCGTCTTCCTCACCCTGCTGTACCCACCGAACCGGCATCTGTCCGCGCGCGTAAGACTGTTGGTCGAGTTCTTCTACGAACGCTTTGGCGACCGGCCTTATTGGGATCTCGTTGATTGATCCTGGACCAAATTGTTCAGAGGGGTGCGAACAGCCGCAGACAGCACGCCCATCGCCGCGACCAGGATGCCTCGCGCCGGTTCGACGCGCACCGACAGCCGTTGAGAGTGACGGCCGTTTGGTTCGCCTCTTGTCAGGAGGAGGGGCCCGTGTTGGAGTTCCCCACTCGCGGTGCGATGAGTACCTGTGGCGACGATCGTAAGAGCGGCGGTATTATGTTTTAGCCTTCAGCCGATCCGACCCGAGGGGGCGGCCATGCCCATTGTCAATGACAAAGCCGGCACCACCATCGACGAGATCGTCGACGGCATCTTCCGCATCAGCACGCCGCTGCCACCCAGCGATGCAATGCCGGCGGGCTTCACCTTCAACCAGTATTTGATCGTCGACGAAAATCCACTCCTCTACCACACGGGCTTGCGGCGGATGTTCCCGCTAACCTGTCAGGCGATTGCGTCGGTGATGCCGGTCGACACGCTGCGGTACGTCGCTTTCTCCCACGTTGAAGCCGATGAGTGCGGCGCCCTTAATGGCTTCCTGGAAGCTGCGCCGAACGCGGAGCCGCTTTGCAGCGAGATCGCGGCCATGGTCTCGATTGGCGATCTGGCAGATCGCCCGCCGCGTGCGCTGGCCGACGGCGAGACCGTCAAATTGGGCCGCCACACGGTCACCTGGATTGCGACGCCACACCTGCCGCACGCTTGGGAATGTGGGCACCTTTACGAGAAGAAGACAGCAACTCTCTTTTGCGGTGACCTCTTCACCCAGTTCGGCGCCGAACATCCAGCCGTCACCGAAGACGATATTCTGGAGACCAGCGAACAGGCGCGCGCCGCTTTCGACTACTATTCGCACACGAGCGGATGCTTGGCCCTGATCGAAAAGCTCGCGAAGCTTGAGCCGAAGACACTCGCGTGCATGCATGGTGCGGCTTGGCGCGGCGACGGTGCGACCCTCCTGCGAGCATTGGGTCAACGGCTAGCTCGGCAGGGTGCCGCGTCGCTGTGACGGCATGGCGGATGCCCGCAACGTCTCCCGCCGGGCAACAGTCAGCTTCTTCCATACCCATATCCCCTCGCCGGCACCCCCAGCGCCGCCACCAGGATGCCCTGCGGATGTTTCTCGTTGACGGGCCTGTCGCTCCACCCCTGGCGCGACAACGTGTTCATCGAACGCCCGTGGCGCCCGTTCAAGGACGTGGACGTCGATCTCAACGGCTATGCCGATGGCTGTGTGGCGCGAGGGTGTCAGCGGAGCGCACGCCGGGAACGCTGTAGACATGACGCCAAGAAGCTTGGACAACGCTACCGCGTTGCCCACATGCCCACAGCGACAACAGCAGCAACAGCAGCAGATGATCTGCGCGGCGTGATCAAGAAGGCCGGAGCCGGCCCCGCTTTCAATCAGGATTCTCGGCCGCGTGGTCCCGCCGATGGGGTCCACTTCGGTGCAGCCATCGCCAGAGGCAATTCGCAGGAACCAAGTATGGATGGCCAGGACT
>JARSSM010000014.1 GCA_029624735.1 Defluviicoccus sp.
ACGTGTCAACCATCTACCCGGTCTAATCTGTCCACTATCTATCCGGTTCGGACCCTGGCGGCGCCTCCCCCTGTCCCCCTCCGCCGAGCAGAGGGGGAAGAAAGGAGCGGGCCCGCCGGCGAGCGGAGGGAAAAAGAGCGGCGGGCCGTCCGGCGTCGCCCCTCGACTGCGAGAGGGGTGAACGCCGTGCACGCTCACGCGTCGATGAAGGCGTCGTCCCGCAAGGGGTTCGGGTGGGCGCGGGACGGGCTGTCGTCGTCCGCACGACGGCGCAAGGGGACGATCGCGCCCCGCTTCCGCCGCTCCGGATCGTCGGTCGCCGAGCCGGCGTCGGCTTCGGCGAGCGCCTGGCGGATCTGCTCCAGCACCAGGGCATCGGTGAGCGGATGGCTCAACCGGTAAAGCCGGAGCTCCTCGATGCCGGCCAGCATCTCGGCGCGCGGCTCCCGCCACCACTTCGGCATTTGCGCGGGCCGGCGCCGGCAGACACGCCGCACCAGCCCAAGGGCACGCACGATGGCGGCGTGAGGCGGGGCACGCTACGATTGGGGCGCGAGCGAAAGGGGGACGAGAATGACCAACGCACTCGTAACCGTGCTCGGCCTGTCGCCAGCGGTGATCACCGAGACGCTCTGCGCCTTGGCACATCGCGAGTCCGACGGCCGGCCGGATCCGTTCTTTGCCGACGAGGTCCACATCCTGACGACGGGGCGCGGGATCAGCCAGGTGGAGACGCGGCTGCGAGGCGAAGGCGGCGGCTTGGCGCGGGTCTGCCAGGAGCTTGGGCGGGCGGATCGGCCGCCGCGGCTGATCGTCGAGCCGATCCTGGGCGCCGATGGCCGCGTGCTCGACGACATCCGTGGCGAGGCCGACAATAGCGCGCTCGGCGATGCCACGGTGCGGCTGATCGGCCGGCTCACCGAGCGTGACGACGTGCGCCTGCACGCCTCCATGGCCGGCGGGCGCAAGACCATGAGCTTCTTCATGGGCTATGTGATGTCGCTCTTCGGAAGGCCTGAGGACGAGCTCTCGCACGTGCTGCTGCACGACGAACGCTATGAATTCTGCCGCGATTTCTGGTGCCCGACGCAAGGCTCAAGGCCGCTCGCTTACGTCGATCGCGAGAGCGGCGAGACGGTCAAACTCGATGCCAGGGATGCGCGGGTTGACTTGACGCCGATCCCGTTCGTGCCGCTGCGGTACCTGCTACGCGCCGACGATCTCGCCAGCTTGCGAGTGGGCACTTACGCTGCCCTGGTCCAGCGCATCCGCGACATCGTCGGCGTGCCGCTGGCCGTTACGCTGGTCGATGCGCGGCGGCAGATCCTTGTCAGCGGCCGGGCCCCGATCGAACTGACGCCTCAGTCCTATGCCATGTATCGGCTGATGGCGATGGCAGCGAGCGACGCCCGGCCCGGCGCCGGCCCGGACGGCAGCGGCCCCGCGCACTGCGGGTGGCTGACGGTGCACGACCTCCGCCTGCCCGACGACCCGATGGTGGAGGCGTTCGTGCGCGTCTATGAGCGCCTACGCGATCCGGGCGGCAAGGTGCCGCCGCCGTTTGCTGCCAAGCTGCAGCCGACCGACAAGGATCCCTGGCCGGCGGTCAAAGCCTTTACCCAGATCCGCGCCAACCTAGAGCGCGAGCTGGAAAGCAAGGTGCCGGACCGGCTGTTGCTGGAGCGGCTGCGCTTTGGCAAGAGCGAGGGGACGGGCGGCCAGCCGAACCGCTTCGGCCTGAGGCTGCCGCCGGAGCAGATCGAGATTGTCGAGAGCTGACGGAGGGGTGAATGATCGAGGCGGTGCTCAAGAACCTCACAGATCCCGAATGGTGGGCGGATCAGATCCTCTCCTACGCCCTGTTCTCGCTGATCGCGGGCCTGATCGCCGGCTGGTTCGCGAATGCGTTGCGCCGCCGGGCAGAGCGGATGGAACGGGAGCCGTATGAGGGCTGGACGCTCGTCACCTGCGGCTTCGGCGACCGGCCGCAGGCGATCTACTGGGAGGACATGAAGCGGTTCCTGACCTCTGACGTCGAGCTCTGGCGTTGGATCAAGTCGGTGTGCTCGACGACGTGCTACTTAACGTCGCGCACCGCCGAAACCGCGAAGCAACACGGTTGGTTGGTGATCGACCGCGCCGCGCGCAAGGTGATCATCGACTACCGCTCCATGCCGGCCGAAGACGTCCGCTGGTCGATCGATCCGCCGTGGGTGAAGGGAGGGGGGAGTGGTTCCCCTGCGGCAGAAGACACCGCCCGGGCGCCGCTGTGAGAGATGATCCTATTTGGCTGCTGATTTCTTTGCCGGATCAGGCAGCCCAAAATCATTAAAATACTCTTCTAGTTTCTCCTTGCACTTTCCTGAACTTTCAAGAGCAGCAACAACATCCCTATTAACATCGTCTGTAGGTGTTACCAAATCATCAACCGCGTGAGCTAGCTTGTTTCTAATGCCAAGAATCCTCTTGTACGCGTCATGTTTCGTGTCAGATGATTCCCTATAATATATCCTATTCGCTTCTCTACGCACGTCGAAACTGCGTAATGCGTAGTCTCGATCAAGCCCTAATCTTGATGGCTCTCTCAGCTGGCTGAAGCGGTCGATCGTCACGCGCGTCACGGCAGCTTCGCGGCCCCATATGGCGGCGTGCACGACGTCCTCATGCTTCAAGTGATGCCAAGCCAGTCCACACTGATGCTCGTAGAGTTGTTCGTCACTTACTTTGGATAAGACAATTCGCCTTCTCAAGTCCTCTCTAAACAGATTGATCATGCTGTGCGCGGCAGACTCTTTCCCAACACGCGCATCGACGGCCGTATCGAAGGCTTTGAACTTGACTTCAGCTTCCCGGAAGCGACCGATCCGCTCGAAAAATGCAGCCTGTGCCAGCAGTTTCCCTGGATCGTTTTCGTCGTTGTCGTCTTCTTTCAACACGTCCGCGAACGCCCAGTAATCCCCATCCCACTCGAAGTTCTTGAACGCCGTCAGCCAGTCGACAATGCGGGAAAGGCCCGCGAGGTTGATCGCGGGCGCGATCTCCTGGCCGAGGCCATCCGGCTTCTTCCGATCGAGCGCGCCGTACCAGATGCCGTCGATCTTCGCTACCATTTCTGGCTTCACAAAGACCGAGGATCGCGTGCTCTCAACGACGTAGGCGGCGAGGCTGCCCAGCAACGGCATGTAGCGCAGACCATGGGTGACATCGATCGTGATCTTTGTCGCCTTCTCCGTCGCCTTGTTAAGCCTCTCGATGATTTCAATCTGCTTCTGGACTTCGTCGCCCGTCGAGCCCCCCGCATCATCCTCGTCGAGGTGCTCCAGGACCTCAAGCCGCACGCTGTCGAGGCCAAGCACGTCGCGAAGCGGGTCCTGGTAGCGTTTCAGAACATCTTGATCGACCCTATTTTTCAAAGCGAGCTCGATCAGGTCATTAAGCTCGCGCTGCGACCAGTGACCCCCGGCGTAGCGCAGAAGCTCGTCCCAAACACTGCCGCGCGTGCCAAATACCACCAGTTCGCTCGGACCGCCGCCGCCTCGCCGGAGATGCGCCAGCAGCGCCAGCGGAAACAGTCGGTGCCTGCGGATATGACCGTCAGGAGGAAAGCGATAATGCATCACCTGATAGCCCCGGCGTTTGCGCAACGACGGCGGGCGGCCGGTATCGGGTGCGCCGAGAAAGGTCACCAGTACGTGTGTCATGGGCGTCTCTCCCCCTTGTCGGTCGTTCTTGGGTTGCCGCGATCAGTCGAGCGGCTGGCAGTCTTTTGGATTCACTGAACCAATGTCGCCGTCGCCGAAGTCGACATCCATCCTCTTGGAAGCGACCGTGACATCCTCCAAGACCGTCGCCTCCTCCTCGCCGACGCGAACGCGCTGCCCTTTGCGGAAGCGGAGCGTGGGCGCACCAGCCGGCGGCTGCCTGCCGGCAACGGCCGAAGGCGCGCCAAGGCCGGGCGCGGTTGTGCCTGGACCAAGGTTTGCCGCGATATGTGCCAGCAGTCCCTTGAGCACCGTGTCGCCGGTCCCCTCATCGGGCAATACCGATGAGGGAAAGGCGATCACGCGCACCAACAGTGTGCCGCTGTTGCCCCTGGCGAGGTGATAGTGCACCGGCGCGGCGTGGCGGAAGGCCTCGGCGCGGGTGTCCCTCGGGCGGTGGGGATGGTTTCTTCCCAGCCACTCCGGCCGCTGCCAGTTCACCTGGCCCGGCATGGCCCTGTCCGATCGCGGACCGTGGATCTTGCGCGGCAGGCCAAGCGCGGCCTTTTCCGGCTTGTGGGCATAGCCTTGCGCATAGCCCTGGACAACGAAGCCAAGCTGGTCAAGCGCATTCCAGGGATCGGTCGTGGCCAGAGGAACCTCAATCGGGGGCAGCGCGTGATCGCGTGAAGGTATCTCGCGCTTCGCGGGTGCCTTGTGCCCCTCCGGCAAGCAATCTTTGCGCAGATCGCTTGCGGCCTTGCCGCAGTCGGCATCGCTGAGGCATTTCTCGAACTCCCCAAAGCTGCCAAAGCCCTTGCGCGCCTTCGAGCCGACACCGCCATAGCGGCACAGGAGGGAGAGCGCTGCCAGCACTTGGTCTTTGATCAACGCCGCTCCAACCTCCCTCGCCGGGACGCCATCGACAGGCTTTCGGTCGGGCCGGATGGCAAGATGCAGCTCCCACTGCGCCCCCGGCTCCAGGTAGTAGCGCCGCCGCCGTTCCGTCTGGCCGGTGCGCTCGTTGCGCACGTTCTCGTCCATGCCATAGGCAAGATAGAACAGGCCTTGCGTCGTCTTGTTGTTGGGCGGCTGGGCGAGATTGTGCGCCTGCTTGAAATCGAGCTTCGGTTTGAAGCCGTCCTTGTGGTCGAACAGCTTGCGCGTTGGCGTGTTCACCGTCTCAAGGCTCAAGCGCACCGGGCTGGCGGCTTCGGTCGAGCCCCAGACGGCCGCTTCGAGGCGGCGCAAGGTGGGGACGTCGACATGCGCCGCGTGCAGCGTCCGCCACCACCAGCGGAGCTGGCCGCGCAAGGTCGGCACCCGCAGCTCGCAGCTTTCGGCCGATGACTGGTCGGCGCCGGCGAGGAAGGCCGGGCTCACCAGTTCAAGCGTGAAGGTTTCGCTCGCCATCGCCGTCACTCCTGCGTGAACGCGCCGAAGCGGCCGTAGCCGGCGGCGGTCTTGGCGCCAGCACCGAGTTCGGCCAGCGCCTGCTGCAGGAGTTCCATCGCGGGTTTACAGCATGCAATGTGCCCCGGATCGGCCGGCACGACGGCGAACAGGAATTTCTGCCCTTTGGCGACGGTGAGGAACGGGATCGGGTTCGGGCTCAGCCAGTCGCCGGGCGGGGTCTCGCCTCGGTAATACTCGCCGTAGTGCGGCGTCATCACGTCGGCTTTGAGCGTGACCGGCTCGGTCGGCAGCGCATCGAGGAAGACAACCTGCCCGACCCGCTCCATGACGCCCAGAAGGTCGTCGAGGTTCCGGTTCTCCCACTCCTCCGCCCAGGTCTTGACGATGCCTTTGAGGCCGGAGCCGGGGATGTACGGCACGCCCAGTGTGTGGTGCCAGGCGAAGCCGACCTCGATCGGGTGGCTGCGGCCGGTGCCCGCGATCAGGCGGTCTTGGGTTTTCGCCGTGAATGCCTTGCCCCGCAGCGCTGCCTTAAGTTTCCGCGTCCGGTTGGCATACTCATCGAGCTGGTCCTTCTCGCCGACGGAGCCGCTGAACCTCTTGACCCAATCGAACCTGGCGCCATCCGGGATGCCGTCTCCCTTTTCGTTCCACAGATCGAAGAACTTCTCGAAGCGCAGGCCGGCGTTGCCCTGAGCGCCCGGCGGCGGATAACCGGCGTAGAGAGGGAGCATCAGGACGCCTCCTTCGTCTTCGTGAGCGGCTCCAGAAACGCATCGGCGAACCGCTTCAACCAAGCAAGGTAGGCGTCGATCTCGACGTAGGCTTGGCGGTAGGCGGATTCCTCCCCGCCGACGATCGCGTCAAGCAGCGGGCCTCTGCCAGCGTAAGGGCTGGGCGAGCCCTCTCGGCACATCCAGTCGCTGACATGCCGATAGAGCGCCATTGCGCCTTCGTTCTTGACGCCGCGGGCACGCAGCATGGCGATCGCCTGGCCGAGGCCGTTCATGCGGATTTCCGCGGGCAGCCCGCGCGCCGCGGACAAGTATTCGTCGATCGCGCCAGCGTTTTCGGGTTTCTTCATATCCTTAACGTTGTGGAGCGCATGCTTGGCGCGCTGGAGCTGGATGTTGTTGTCCATTGCTCAAGCCCCCTTCACCACGTGCTCCATCACGTGCAGCCGACAGATGCCGCGGCCGATCGTCTCGTCGCCGCCGATCTGGAGGTATTTTACCGGTTCGAGCTTGGTTTCCGGATCCCCTGAATTTATTGCTTGTATGAAGTCATTATAGCTCCTGCGTTTCTTTTCTTCTGTAGCTTCTTTTTCTTCTTTCCCGGCCTCGTCATCGGAATTTTGTTGCCGTTTATCGGCAGATTTCATCGGATATTTGGTATCGAGCTTCGCGCGCGGGGCGACGATGCCGTACATGAGCGTATCTGCCGGCAGGTGCTCCTCGTACCAGAGGTTTTCGCTGCTTTTCGTCTGTTCCTTCAGCTTGTTGCGCGCATAAATCGGCAGGCCGTAGCGGGCGAACCAAGCGAAGTCGTCATCGCTCATGATCAGGAGTTGGTTCTTCAGCCGAGCGGCAACATTGGCGTAAGGCTTTGCTTCGGCTTTGGGATCGTCAGAGGGGATAAACTTCGCCAGCGCTTGTCTGATCTTCTCCTCTGCCGGTCCGTCGATCGTGAAGGTCAGTTCTTCGAGGTAAATGCGATCGCCCTTCTTGCCTTCCGTCAGCACCTTGCCGTCCGGCACCGCCGGCACCGGCAGCGAGATGTTGGTTTCGGTCCGTTTGAGATCACGGGCCAAGCGTTCGAGCAGGTACGGGCAGGTCGCCCACTTGTAGCTACCGACCGACGAGCGGATGGGCAGCAGGATCAGCCGGATATCGCTGAACAGCACGCCGCCCTCGTTGTCGGTGCCGCCGAACAGGCCGGCGTAGGGATGTTGCTTCTGGGGGTCTTTTTCGGCCGCCTTATCGCCGAGGATCGCGTGCTTTATGCTGCCCTTGTGGCTCGATCCCGGGATGACCGGGATATTGGAGCCGCCCTCGCGCGCCACCGGCTGGTCGATCGCGCCCAGCACCTGGCCGGTACCGGGGTGGAGCGGTTGCTCGGCCAGGTAGCCGATCAGGTGTGCCTTCGGCTGCTTCGTTTGCTGCGTTTGCGGTTGCGTCGTCTCTGGTGCGTTCATTGGTCGCCCCCTCCGATTGTCCGAGTGTCATCATCCATCCAGGTGCCGATCAGGATCTGGCCGTAACCCCAGTCCTGCTTGTCCTTGTCGCCGATGTGCTTGAGGTGCGCCTCGCGCACCTTCGCTACGTCATCCGGACTCGCTTCCATGAACCAGGTGCTTCCGGGTGGCAGCATCGCCCTCAGCGGCTGCGGGCCCTGTTCTTGACCCTTGAAGTCCTTCGACGCCCAGCCGCCGACCATCAGCGGCCGCTCATGACAGGCGCAGACGATGGTGCCGGGCAGGCCGCAAAGCTGTTCGCCGGGACCCGGCCATATTGGTCCGCATAGTTGCGCCGGCGTAATCAGGGTGACGGTGTACAACAGCTTGCCGCCCGCGCTTTGAAACGCCTCTGGCGGTTCCGGCCACGCGATCTCTTCGCCGCCGTCCACCCAGGCGAACCGGCCTTCGCCGCCCAAGGGGATCGGGCTCACGGGCGCTGGGGTATCATCCTTCAGGCCTTCGACGCCCATCACGAGGGCAACCTTCTCCCCCGCCTGCGGGCGGACGAAACCGGCCGTATACAGCGCGCCCTGCTCGGCGGTCCGGGTCTTGGGATTTCGCGCAAGCCCGATCCGCACCTCCCGCGCGAACAAGACATTCTTGACGTCGTTTTCCTCATCGCTTGGCTCGCTGTCGTCACCGGCGAGGTAGATTTCCTTGCGGGTCGGCACGCCGCCGTTCAGCACATGCTGCATGCCTCCGAGCGTCAGCCAGGAGCCGGTCAGCCCCTTCACGCGGGCCTTTGGATCGGTCTTCTTCGGCTCGGCCAGGCGAACCTTGGGACGCGTCTTCGAACTCAGGTCGCATTCGCGCGCGCGACCGGGACCAAGCCGGCGGATCTGCCCCTCGTCCCCCTTCTCCTTGACGATCATCGCCGGGGCGGGAAACAGCGGCCCGGCAAGCCCATGCGTCAGATAAGGGCCCTTAAAGTGGAGACCCGGCGGATCGAGGTTCGCGCCGTCTCCAAGCATGTCGGTAGTCCCCTTCCCCCACGGTCCAGTCCCACTCCACCCCATCCCGCGCGCGAGTGCGGCCCTGAGCGCACCGACAGCCGTATTGGGATGTGGCGGAAACAGGCTCGTGATCGCCATCTGCGCCGGATCGCCCTGGTTGAACGGCCGCCCATCGCGGAAGAACAACACATCCGCCGCCTCGAAGCGGTACCAAGTGGTGGTCATTTCTTGTCCCCCTCCACCTTCAGCCCCTTCTGCGCCAGGAAGCGGGCCAGCATCAACGCATCGGTTTGAAGCGGTTCGCCGGTCGTGTCTCCGCGCGGACCGGTCGCTTCGTTCGTGTGGGGCCGCGAAATCTGGCGGATGGTGCGGATCAGCTCGCGTTCTCTCTGCTTGCGCTCCTCCTTGTCGCCGTCCTCTTTCGGCAATTCCCTGCTGCCGGAACGCTCGGCGGCAAGGATGGCCTCAAGTTCGTTTGGCGTCAGGTTCAACTCGTCGAAACGATCCCCGATCGGATCGAGATAGCGCGTGCGCAGGTTGTAGATGAAGCGGCTGGAGAACGGCCGCTCGTCGCGCATCTGAGCTGCAATCTCCCCGATCTTCTCGGTAAGGAACGAACAGTCCGAAAGCGTCCATGTCGCCACCCACTCGACCGCCTTTCCGCTTGGCTTCAGGACCGAGCACGCGATCGAATCGCGGCCGTTCCTGTCCTTCGCGATGTCTTCCAGCAACCGCCGCGACTCCTCGACCACGTGCCGGAACGGCTCGTGATGATCGGCAAAAACCAATCCGGCGGAGATGGTCTGCGGATCGTCACCGGGCCACGCGTTCACGTAGGCCCGGCGCAGTTCGAGCGCCGCTTTCAGTGCGTCCTCGATCGGGAACAGCGCCAGAACGTCGTCGCCGCCCGCATAGACGAGAACACCGTTGTTTTTCCGAACGAGGTCCTGCACCCTCACTGTGAACCGCTGGAGTGCCTCCGAGACCTTATCATCACCAAGAGTCTCGAGAAGACTGCCAACATTGTCCCCGTCCATCCGCAACAGCGCGAAATAGCCGGCGGGTGCACCCACCTTATTAGTAAGTTCCTCGAAGCTGTTCATAATCGTGACACGGATATCGGCGTGTCTGGCGTCGTTTGGGGTATCGATTGGATTGCTGTTCTTATCGAGAAGCGGCATCGCCCGACGGTTCTTGAGGTCGTTCTCATCGAAAAAATTGGCATCGAGCTCCTTGAATCGCCCCTCCTCCGGTAGGCAGGAGATTTGGCTTTTCTGCTCGGCGAAATGTAGCGGGTGAAGATTCTTTTCGACGAGCGTGGCATAGCTCTCACATAGGTTCTGTTCGTTCTTCCATGCCCTCGTGATCCAGTGCGCCGCGGCGATGTGGCCGGTGGAGGGCCAGTTGCCACCACCTTCACGACAGGGATCCCAGCCGAAAACATCCGTTCGTGCTTTCGGCGAGAGCCGAGGAAACAGCCGCTTGATCAGCGCGATCGCGCACAGCCGCTCGCCCTCGACGATATCGAGCAGCAGCTTGTTTCCCTTCCAGTCATCAAGATCGCGGAATGCATTCCAGAATTTGTCCTGCCTGTTATCGTCCTTGCTGCCGTCCGGCTTCCTGCGCGCACCTTCCCGTGCCCGCACGTAGCCGGAAATCTCCTGCCAGTCGCCCATCAGCGTGCAATGATCACCGCCCTTGTTCTCGTCATGCGGTTGGTGGCTGCGCCAACTCTTCCGGTTATCGAGCCAAGCGCCGTCGTTGCCGCCTCGCTCGCCTTTCACCCACCGGATTTCCCAGAAATTCCCAACTTGGCGGTCCCAGATTGACTGCGTCTCTTTGCCTTTAGACGCAACTTTGTCAGGGAACGCATCCCGAACCGCAGCAGCCAGATTTTTCCACGCATCGTCAACCGCCTTCCCGCACACTGCGGGATCGAAGTCCTGCGGCACCTCCGCCTTAAACCGGTTCGGCACAGTGGCGATGGAAGGGGAACTTGCGGGTCGGACGCCTTCTAATTTCGCGGTTACTGCATTTATCAAGTCATCGTTAGCGACATGCGGGAATAGAATGCTCTTGCGCCAATCGGGAATCGATGCAATCGCATGAGCCGTCAGCCATGACAGCAGAAACGACCCGGCCCAAAGATCGCGTGTCCGCCGTGCCGTGCCGATAAATCCTTGCACTGGACCCAGGAAGAAATGAAGAATGTGCTTATTGTCAGTCATGGCAGGATAGCCTTTCGCGTGTATGGCGAAAAATACTCATGCGTTTGTCCGCGCGAATCAGTGAATCCATCCAGAAATCGCTCGACAACGCCGTAATCAACGTTCTCGTCAATAAGAGTGCCCTTCTCTTCCTTTGTATTATTATCCACCTTTACGATCTTGATGCTTGCGGGGCGCACTACCCCATTCTCACGGATCTCCGGAAGGAACCGCGCCGGCAGGAAAGCGATGACGCCGATGAAGCCGTGTCCAAGCGGGTGGACGTGGAAGAGCAGGGGGCTGGCCCGGCGGTCGTGCCGCTCGCCTTCGACCTTCAGGCACTTGGCGTAGTTGTGCGGCAGACCAAATGCGACACGCATGGGATGCTGCATCGGTTTCGTAGGGCAGGCGCCGTCAAGAGCACCACGCGGCACGGCCCATCGGCCGCTATTCGGCGGCTTGAAGCCATCATGATCGTGCCGAAAGTTCCCCTCGCCGGCGGGGCGTTTCCACCCCCGGTAACGAAGGAAGGCATCCCCGAGTTCGCTCAGCAAAGGCACGGCACTGGTTCCGTGTTTCACGATCTCGACCCGGGAGGCAGCCGAGAACACGGTGAATGGCATCGGCTCCGTGCTGGCGGAGAACGGTAGCGGCAGTAGTTTTCTCAAGAGGTCCCGGTAGGCGTCGTCTGTCCCGGGCGGCGACCACGCTGGGACCGCCTTCCCCGCGAGGGTTCCGGTCAACTCGACCAGCGCCAGTGAGCCCCAGCCGCGCCGGCTCCGGGCACCAAGGCCACCGACGAGACCAATCAGTTTCAAAGTGGCGAGAACATCCTCGACATCAGCGCGTTGTGCTCGCCTGCGCTTGTCAAACTCCTCATCCGCTTCGCCCTCCTTCCTCGTCAGCGGCCTGACCTTGAGCGCGAGGGTGAACGAACCACCGGCAGGAAAGCAGGAGCGGAGGAGTTGTCCGCCCTTCTCCTTTGGAATGCGATTGCCTTTGGCGTCCAGGCAATAATCCCTGCCACGCTTCCTCCAAGTGGTGAACGCGTTGATCACGCCGTACCCCAAATACCGGGCACCTCTTCCGACGACATCCTCCTTTGGATCAGTTGATGTGTCCGCGGAAGCGGTCGTTCCGGTCTCGTTCAAGACGCGACCGGCGTCGATCGGCGTTCCGAGCGAAGAGTCGACAAGCGCCAACCGCATGAGGGATTGACCGCAACTCTCCCCCACCCCAGCGCTGCCAAACAACCGCGCTTCGGCCGCTGCGAGTTTTTTCAGCGCGCAAGCAGCATCGACACTGCACGTTTGCAACAGGCGTGGATATGCTCGCGCACGCCACCAGAACCGCAGGACGCCTCGAAAACTAGCAACGCTAAAACCGGACGCGCTCTTTTCAGCATCGCCGAGGAACAACGGCGTGACAACACTGTAGGTTGCATGACACGATGCAAATGCGGCCATTCGCCCCTCCCCGAATGTTCACCAGGGCTCTTTGGCCCCTTGTGACCCGACAAACACGAGCATAGTTGAAACGCAACATTGCGCAATCGGTTTCGGGCGTTTCGGGGATGCGGCCGAGCAACCCAGCCTGCACGCGCTGCGATCTCATTCGCCGCTCAAGGATCTGGACTTCGACCATGCCGGCGTGCGCGAGGTCGATCTTTGAGCCGGCGGCGGGTCGACGCCAACGTCATCTCGGAACTGCGCAAATCGAACTGCGACCCGGCGGCTAAGGCGCGGACCGATACGCAACCTCCGGAAAGCCTGCACTTGAGCCGCGTGACGCTCGCCGAGATCCGCTTCGGCATCGAGCGCGTCACCGATGCCACGTTCCGTGGCACCTTGCTGGCCTGGCTCGATGACACAGTGCGGCCCTGGTTCGCCGAGCGCATCCTCGATATTGATGCTGTCGAGAGCAACCCGGTTCGAAACAGCGGGACGCGCGTCACTCTGGGCGAACGTGTTCCGCATCGAGGAAGTCGCCCAGAAACTCCGATCCCGGCTCCACCCCTGTGACGAGAAGCTGATCTCGCGCGCGGGTGCAGGCGACGTACAGGAGATGCCGCTCGGTATTGTAGACCTCTTCGAGATCGGACTCGTCCGCGACGCTCGCGATCCGGTCCTGCAACGGCAGTACGTCGTCGTCGCAGGCCATGACGGCAACGGCCCGGAATTCCAAGCCTTTGGCCAGATGCATGGTGCTGATGGAGATCCTGCCCGCCTGTGTCTGTACATCGTCGGCAAGGACGATGCCCTGCGCACCGGCCCGCTCGACCGCCGCGATCGCCCGGTCCAGCTCGGCTTCGGAGCGGACGAAGACGCCAATCTCTTGCGGCAGAAAACCCTCCTTCAGCCGTTCGACGATCCATGCGGCAACACCGGCCGCCTCCTCGTCCGCGCTACCCAAAATCTCGACCCGCGGCGGCGGACCGTTGAAGACCGAGATCGTCCCTTTCCGGCTCTCGACATTGCCGTCCACGTCGGCGAGGGACAAAGGCAACAGGCGGTCGGCCTGAGACCTGATCTGGTGCGAGGTGCGGTAATTGATCCGCAGCGTGAACGAGCGGCCCCGAACATCGATACCGAGCGTCTTCCATGAGAACGGCGTCTGAAAAATCCGCTGGCCAAGATCTCCGGCAAAAAAGAGGCTATCCGGCCTGACGCTCCCCAGCGCGGCAAGGAAGCGCATCGCCGGAACGCCCATATCCTGCGCCTCGTCAATCACCGCGAAGGCAAAGGGCCTGTCCGCTCCGGCCTCGAAGTGTGCCGCCAGCCGCCCGAACACATCCGGCCAGGTCAAAAGGCCGCGCCGGTCCAGCTCCGCCCGGACAGCGTCGAAGATCGCCCAGAGCGCCTCCCGCTGCTTGCCGCCGATCCGGGTCTTGCGCCCCAGGCGGGCAACGTCGCGGTAATCCTCCCAGGTCCGGAGTTGCCACGCATCGACAACGTCGGACCACTCCCCCTTCAGAAACGCCTCAGAAAAGCGACCGCCGCCCGCCTTTTCCGCCGCCTCCTTCAGCAGCGCGGCGACAAGCGCATCTGACGCAATGGCCGGTTTGCCGAACAGCTCCGCATACAGCGCCTGCGCGACCCCCGTGATCGAGTGAACCGCGATCCGCTCGCAAACGCCCGGCTCGTTTCCGGCGAGGCGGCTGAGCTTCATTCGCAGCGCCCCCGCCAGCGTCGCCGAAAACGTCGTGAGCAACACCCCGGCCTCGGGGTGCCTCCGTGCGAGATGAACGGCGCGGTGCAGCGCCACGATCGTCTTGCCCGTGCCCGCCGAACCGGAAATCCGCGCCGGACCGCTGTAATCGCGCTCGACATAGGCCCGCTGCGCCGGATGGAGAAAGACGGTCCACTTCTCCCACGGGAATTCAAGCGCCCGCTCCAGCTCCTCGACATTCGCGAGCACACGGAATCGGCGCTGCGCGTCCGGATGACTGAACGGATCGGCCGAAACGGGAACGACCGCCGGAACAGACGGCTTCACGCCGGTGGCAAGATCCAGCAGCGCCTCGGCGGCCTCCTGCGGCAGATGGTCGCCAAGATCGAATAGCGTGTCTTCAGTTGCAGCGCGCACGTCGGCCAGCCATTCGGCGGGAACGCCGTAACCGAGCAACGCCTCGTCCCCGATCCCGTCAAAGAGAAGCGGCTTCACCGCAATTGGAGCCGCGACCTCAACCGGCTGATGGATCACGATTTCCTCGACCCGCTCGCGGATTTCGACGAGCTGCGCCGCGCCGGTGGTGGGATGCCGCTCGATCTTCCGCCGCTCCGCCCAGCGATAGGCGTCGTCGTGATGATCGACGTAACAGAGCAGCAGGCTCGCCTCGGTGCGGTGGACGATGAGGCGGATATCGGCATTGACGCGGACGGACCAGAAATTCGGGTCCTTCGCCTTGTCCAGCCGGTGGAATTTCATCCCCGGCGCGGACGGATCGAGCTGCAAATCGAACGCCGTCGTCTTGACGACCTTCTGCTCCTGCCCGGTCAACCGGGCGAGGCTGTCAGTGAAGGTATCTGCGATCCGAAATTCCATTAGGCACCATTCCCGGAAACCTTAGATGCCGGCGGCGACCCCACCCCAGCGGCAGAAAGCTGGGCGTGCCAAATCACATCAACGTGCGCCAATGCATATTGAATCTGCGTCTTCAGGTTAACACTATCAAATGACTCATAGCAGTGCTTCAGGAGAGGAAGCACGTAACCCGCATCGACCTCATCCTCTTCCAGTGTACGAACAGCCTTTAGGAATGCGTTGCAGGCATCCTCGTCAGCCGGAAAAACGGCTGTTTTACTCAACAGTAGCGTTCGTTGTGCCTCTACAGATTTTTTCTTCGGGGCACCCGTTGGGGACCGTTGTTTTTTTATCCTGGATATGATGTCGTGAACATGCTTCTGCTTTGCAGACTTCTCACTCTGAAGAAGGGCGATCGCAGCCTTCTCCGATAGATTGGCATGACGAATGTAGTAGAAAACCGGCAACCATAATTTCGAAGAATGAGCGAGATGACGAATATACATCGTGGGATCGGCAACATCGCTTTGATTGAAAAAATCCTCCATAAGATCCGCATCGGTTAAGTGAAATTTCTTAAGCACGATCTTGGTGGGGTGAACTTCACTGGCGGACAAAGGTTGAACATCACCGATCAGCTTCAAAGTCGTGGCGCCCTCGGTTTCAGAAAAGTGACCCTCGGCCACGAACTTGAGTTTAGGTATCAATTTCTCATCTATCAGGAAGCGCCCGGTCGGGCCGGAAACCTCTCCGGTAGCGGTGTCGAGAATAGCAACGTTCTCAACGCCCGCTCTCTCTACACGGGTAAGAACATCCGCCCATTGGCGTTCGGTCTGGCGGGAACGTTCACTTAAAATCTGGACCAATTCCGCGTATTTGATCCTGCGTGTTTCGCCTGGGTAACGATAATAAATTTCGCTCTCACTCAGAACTGATCCCGCATCTTTGGTGCAGATGATAGGCTTGTGCGAGGAAGAACGAACGTAAATCAACCCAATCACTTTTCCAGCAATGCCGATTTCCGTCTTTTCCCATATCGGAACGGGGGAAAAGTGTTCAGAAAGATACTGGTTCAGTTTTGCAGGATCGTAATTGTTCAGCTTTCCAGAGTTAATACCTGTGATTGCCTTGTCAGCGTCCCGAACACCAAAAATCAGGAATCCGCCTCTGGCATTCGCGAGGCTTGCAATTACACGCGCATACTCATTCAAGTTACCGAAATTAATACTTTCTTTGCACTCGACGCGGTCGGTTTCACCGATTTCCAGAATGTCCTTAGTACCTTCCTTCACACGAAACAGGCTGGTTAGATTAACGGGATGGAGCGGGTTCTCTTCAAAAAACGTATGGCGCGCATCGCCCGGCGACCTGTAGGTCCGTACGAACGCTGCGACCTGTGCTGGATTGGCTGGACTAACGTCCTTGTGGATCTCGCCCTTCCGTATCTCTGCTACGCGAAAGGGACTGACGGTGCGATCGGGACGCGAAAAATAGGCGATGATCTGGTCGCCGGTAAAATTGTCGTCGTCCAGCATGGCCTTGATGAGGGCTGCCTCCCATTCCTCGATATTTCGGGTTCCCTTCGCCATGGTTCACGCGATCGCTTACCCCACCCCAAACACCTTCATCACCTCGTCGCCGAGGTGGTTGATGACCTTGACGGCGATGCGGCCCGTGGAGGGCTTGTCGAACGGGCGGGATGTGTCGCTGTTGAGGCTTACCCACGCGTCTTCGTCGATCTCGGCCTTCAGAGTGGTCTTGAGCGCCTTATAAGGGTCGTTGGCGCCGAGGAAGTAGGCGTGGCGGACGAAGAAGCTTTCCTCGTTGTAGTCGGTGTCGATGAACCAGCAGGCGATGCCCTCCGGCCCTGAGGACGCGATTTCACCGGTCTGCGGGTGGAAGACGTCCACGCCGTGGATCTTGACCCGGATCTGACCTTCGGGGACGTCCTCGATCTCGATGTCCGGCTCGCCGAAGATGACGAACAGGTTGCC
The DNA here is from genome assembly GCA_029624735.1 of Defluviicoccus sp. GTDB lineage: Bacteria > Pseudomonadota > Alphaproteobacteria > Rhodospirillales > Defluviicoccaceae > Defluviicoccus. The sequence goes on from JARSSM010000014.1 coordinate 16,531, forward strand.
CTTGCCGGTGTTCTTCAGCTCGTCCGCCATGTGCAGGTCGGCGTTCATCCGCGCCTTGAGCACCGGAATGCGGCCCAGCTTGTCGAACTCGGCGGAATGGGCGTCGTAGTTGAAGGCGCAGGCGATCAGAACGTCGAAGCCGGCGTCCCCGGCCTCGCGCGCCGCGGCGACGAGGTCCGGCCGGGCGACGGTGCCAAATTCCGGGCCGATGAAGATTCCGGCCCGCCGTTCTTTTGCGTTCCCTGTCACGCCTGCGGCGTTCCCCGCCTCTTGCCCGCCCTCCATGAACCGGCCCTCGGCGCAGATGAAATTGCCCGGCCAGCCGCTGATGGCGGTGAAGGTGATCCGGTCCTCCTTGTGTGCCTGCTGAACGCCGGAGGTCTTGAGGTTTTCGAGGATCACCTCGGCGAAGTCTGCCTCGTCGAGGCTGCGCTCCGGCGCGGGCCTTTTTCCCCTCGCGGCCTCCAGCGTATCGATCAGCTCATCGTCGTGGCTGACGGCCAAAACGCGGTGCGGCGAAAGTGTCTCGACGGTGAAGGGACCGGCGACGCGAACGCGTGAATTGTCCACGTACGGCTTGTCGTAGAGATATTCGACGTCGGCCTTGGCGGCGATGGAGGCATCGATTTCCTTCTGCCGGGCGATCCGCTTCGCCCACCACGCCGCATGCAGCGCCTTGACCTTGTCCGGCCACTTGGCGTCGGCCTCGCGGGGGATTTCCCATTCCTGCCAAGGTTTCCCCCTGCCGTCATGGCCGTGCTCGTCACGGCCATCCACGTCTTTGGTAGCCGAAGGCGTGGATCCTCGGGATAAGCCCGAGGATGACGAAGAGGAGCGGCCCAACGCGGCGTTCAGTTCGGCGCGCAGCGGCTCCAGCTCGGTCTGAAACCGCTCCCAGATCACGTCGATCTCGGCATTGTTGGCGATGGATTTCAGCGTGATGTGCGGCACGCGCTCATAGACGAAGCCGTGGCGGATATCGCCGCGCGTCGGCGTTTCCTTCGGTACGGTGCGGGTGACTTCCGCCTCCTTGCGCTGGCCTTCGGGGCTATCGGCGAGGATGTACCACGGATAGCGCGCACCCATGATCCGGGCGCGGGCGAGCGCCAGCGCGACGCGGGAAGTGTCGATGGTGATCCAGCGCCGACCCCACTGCTCGGCGACGTACGCGGAGGTTCCGGACCCACAGGTCGGGTCCAGCACCAGATCGCCGGGGTCGGTGGTCATGAGAATGCATCGCTGGATTGCTGAAATGGCGGTTTGGACGACGTACGTCGGATACTTTTCTCCATGCATATCAGCCCATATGTTGGGTCGAGCCACATGATCCCAATCTTCGAAGAACACGACCCCGCCGAGTGATCTACCCCCACCATCAAAAAGCCTTCCCGCCTTTTCTAACCTGGGCAAACCTTCTTCGAGACTGAATCTCCATTGTTTGTTGGCCCCACATTCTTTGCTTTTGTGACGGAACATATAATTAGAGCTACGGGCCTCACTTGGATGCTGGCTGACTATAGGGTAATTTACTCTTGCCCACCGCCCACCAGCAGAAACAAGCTGATCAATGGCATCTTTGTCATCTCGACCAACGTTGACGAACTGCATTGGATCAAACACAAGTGTATTAAATTTGCTTTCTTCTTCTGGATCACACCTCTTTTCGTAAAGCTCACGCGTTTTTAAATCTTTCCGCCGTTTCGCATACCAAACAATGCAATCAAACACGGTCTCTGTAATGTATGTCGCGCTTTTCTTCTTGAAAATGATTGTGTTTACAAAATTATCTTCCCCAAGGACCTCATCCATCAGCGCTCGCACACGGTGAACGTTCTCATCGCCGATCTGCACGAAGATCGATCCGCTATCGGCGAGCAGGTCGCGCGCCACGGTCAACCGGTCGCGCAGGTAGGTTAGGTACGAATGAATGCCGTCGCGCCAGGTATCGCGGAAGGCCTTAACCTGCTCGGGCTCGCGGGTGATGTGGTCGGCCTTGCCGTCCTTCACGTCGCGGCTGGTCGTTGACCACTGAAAGTTGGAGTTGAACTTGATGCCGTAGGGCGGGTCGATATAGATGCACTGCACCTTGCCGCGCAGGCCTTCGCGCTCGGCAAGGCTCGCCATGACCTGCAGACTGTCGCCGAGGATCATCCGGTTCGACCAGTTTTGGTCGTGGGCGTAGAACTCGCAGCGCGCCTCGGGATCGGCCAAGCCGTTGAAGTCGGCGAACAGGTCGGGCTGAACGTCATCGCGAGCCGCGGAGCGGCGTGGCGATCCAGGCTGGATTGCCGCGCTCCCTTCGGTCGCTCGCAATGACGTGCGCCGAAGACGCATCAAATCATCGATCAGGACCTTCGGGTGGACCTTCTCCTGAATGTACAGAGGCGGTGCCGCGACCACGAGGTCGGACCAGTCCTGCTCGTCCTTGCCGCGCCAGACAAGCTGCGGGTCGAGGTCACGGTTGCGCCGCTCATAGGCGATGCGGATCGGGGTCTTTTCCTCCTCCCGCATGACGGACTCGAACTCCGCCGTCGGGATGTTGCGGCGCTTGGCAGACTTATGGGCGAGTGCGTCGATTTCCAGCGGTTTCTTGGTCATTTCTAGTCCCTTCCCGTGCAATGTCACATCGGAAGGAAATTGTCGCCAAGCGTGTCCTGTGCCCTATTGGCAAGGTCGACAAGGCTCTCGCGCGCATTGGCTGGCAGTGCCTCTAGATACGCATGCGCACGTGTGACCCAGCTTTCAAGGGTCTCTTTTTTCCCGCGCTGCATGAGGTAGCTGTCGATTATTTTGCTGGCTGGAAGAGACGACCAATCGCTGGCTTCGATCAAAGCCGTCAGAGTGGCGATAGCTTTGTCAAAACCCAATCGATCGAGTTTAGTATAAAAATTAGTAGCAGAGGTGACACCAAGTCCTCTAGACGCAAATCGGTCGAACATCGTCCAGCCGATCGGTCTTAGAAACCACATCAGCTTGGTTGCCGCTGAAATCTGTAAATTTCTTGTTTCACCATATCTCTTCCATTCTTTCGCTAGTTGTTCGCAATGGTGAAAGCGGCATAGTAGAGAAGTTGGCCAAGCACCCGCCGCTTCGTTTGCACGAGCTATCGCATTTTTAAAACCTTCTGATTTTCTTCCGCCAAAACCCCGTGCAATATTGTAATTCGTCATTATTTTCGACGCGATATTGTCATTCAAGTTTCCACTATTTTCTCTGATCAATGTTAGAAATGGAGCATCAGTCGACAACCACCATCGCGAATAGCTGATCAGCGCCCAGTACAGCTGGTTTGTATATCGATCAAAATAAATGTCGTGCATCCACCCCCTCCAAAGCGTAGATCAGCTTGTTGAACTCGGATTCGATCTCATAGACGGCGGTGAACTCCGCCGCCCCCCATCGCCCGAATTTCTTCAGGTTGTTAACGCCGGGCACCCAGTAGGCGCGCAGCGTATTCGCCTTTTCCTTGGCGTCCTCGCCGCGGAAACCCTTGATCTCGACGATCAGGTTCAGCGGCTCGGGCTCCCCGTCGTCGATCTGGACGATGAAATCGGGAATGTATTTCTTTCGCTGCCCCGCCATCAGGTAGGGGACTTCAAGGCCGAGGTTCTGGTTCTTGACGTAAGCGCGGACGCGAGGGTGGCTCTCGGCGACGCGGCAGAACTCTGCCTCCCAGTCGGAATCGCACACAACCCAGTTGATGTGGGATTTGCGCGGATCGGTCTGCCAGCGCGTCTCCTTCGAGGTCGCGAAGTTGACGAAGCGTGTCGAGCCGGTCGGATTGTAGGCGTCGAGGATCGCCTTGATCGGCCTTTCGCCCGCCAGCGTCTCGGTGATCGCCGCCTTGATCCGCTCACACGCCATGTCGGCGATTTCCTGATAGATCACCTGCGCCGGATAGGTGCCGCCGGTGCAGCGCAGGTATTCGCCCTCGAGCCACTGGCGGGTGATGCCTTTAAGCTGGCCGAAGAAGTGCAGTTTCGGCGCTTCGCCGGGATCGCGGTACTTCTGGTAAAGCAGGTACTTGGCGAGGTGAAAGAGGATGGTCGAGCGGCGCATGTCCTTCAGGTGCTCGACCGTCAAGTCCACGCCCTCGCCGATGATGCCCTGGTTCTTGGTGATCGACGGGCCGACGAGATCGGGCGTCAGCTCCAGAGCTGAGTCGGGACCGAATTGAGCCGTGAGCTTTTCATCCGGCAGCTCGACCCGATAGCCCTCGACGCGGGGGAAGGTGATCGTGAGCGCATCGCGCTCGGGACTAACCGCATGGACGCGGATGGTCTCCCGCGGCTTGGCCGGGGGCGAGACCACCGGCTTGGCGGCAAAATCGAACGGAATGCCGAGCACGTCGGCATATTCGACGTTGAACAGGCCCTCCTCGTTCAGGTCATAGGACTGACGGCGCAGCGCGCGGCCCACCACCTGCTCGCACAGAAGCTGGGTGCCGAAGGCACGCACGCCAAGGACATGGGTGACGGTGTTGGCGTCCCAGCCTTCCGTCAGCATCGAGACCGAAACCACGCAGCGGATCTGCTCGCCGAGCCGGTCCTTCTTGCCGACGGTGTTCATGACCTCGCGCAGCAGGTCCTGGTCGGTGATGTTCTCGCCGGCCCGGATATCGCCGGTCCGCTCGACGATCTCGCGCCGGAAGCGCTCGATCTCGTCCCCGGCCATCTCGCGGAAGTCCTTGTCGAGCGCCTCGCCGGATTCGAGTTGTTCGGAGTCGATCAACAGCGTGCGCGGGCGTGGTAGCCGGTTGCCGTGCTCATCGTAGTTGCGGAAAAGCGCCAGCCGCCCGTTTTCCAAGGTCGTCGAGCCGTCGTCGTTTTCGCGGTGGAAGCCGGAGATGAAGTCATAGACCAGTTTCGAAGTCGAGGTGTTGTTGCACACGACGATGAAGACCGGCGGAACGTCGATTCCCACCTCTTCCCAAAGGGCGAAGGTCTTCTGGTAGTGGCCGTAGAGCGCTTCGAGCGCGGTCTGCAGGATCGGAGGCAAACTCAGCGGATCAAGCACTTCACCCGCTTTGCTGCGCCCTTTCTTCGGCAGCTTCACAGGGCCTTGCTGAATGTGCTCCCAGAGGTTCCGGAATTTTGGCGTGTCGCCGCCCGGCACGTTGTCGGCGACGGGCACGCGCGGCAGCTTGACGATGCCGCACTCGATCGCGTCCATCAGCGAGAAGTCGCTGACCGTCCAGGGGAACAGCGTGCCCTCGGCATAGCCCGAGCCGCGCAGGAAGAACGGCGTGGCGGAAAGGTCGTAGACGGCCTGAAGGCCGAGCTTGCGCTTGACCGACTCGATCCCGGAAATCCACAGGCGGGCGGCCTCGTTGTTCTTCTTGGCCTCTTCTTTCTCTTCGCCCTTCAGGTCCTCTTCGCCATCGTCCTGCTGCGGCCGTTCCCGGTAGCAGTGGTGGGCTTCGTCGTTCAGGACGACGATGCTCTTGAGGCCCATCAGGTCGGGCATGACCCGCTGCAGCATCTGGCCTTCGGTTTCCAGCGTGTTCAGCTCTGCTCCCCGTCCCTTGAGCAGGGACCGGGTGCCTTTGGCGAGGTTGATCCGCTCGCGTAGCTTGAAGGCGTGGTAGTTGGTGATGACGATCTTGGCCCGGTCGATGTCTGGGAGCATGTCACCCGGCACCAGCTCGCGGCTCTTGTAGTAGCTGTCGGGGTCGTTCGGCATGAGAACCCGCAGCCGGTCGCGGATCGTGATGCCGGGAGTAATGATCAGAAAGCCTCGCGAGAAGGTCTTGCTGTTCGGATGCCGGACGGCATTCACCGTAGCCCAAGCGATCAGCATCGCCATGACGGTCGTTTTGCCGGCGCCGGTGGCGAGCTTCAGCGCCAAGCGGAGCAATTCTGGATTGGCCTGTTCGTTCGCGCCCTCGATGTGCGCGCGGAACTTCTCGGCACGCTTGCCGAGCTTCGGCGCAACCTCGGTGAGCCAGATGATCGTTTCGACGGCCTCGACCTGGCAAAAGAACGGCCGGATGCTCTGGAAGGGGTGGTGCCGCCAGTGCTGCAGCAGGCGGGCCGTTTCCGGCGTGACCTGCCACTGGTCTGGATTGGGAAGGCTCCTCCAGCCTTCGACATACGTCCGTATCTCATTGATGATCGGTGTGGGGTTGTACTCTTGCTCGGCGTTGGACAGGCCGTCCCCGCTGCCCAGCACCATCTCGATCTGGCCGGGCTTGCGCCGCCTCTTCTTGGGCTTGGGGACGGGCGTAATCAGGTCCGACTTGCGCCGGACTTCGAGAATACGGTTCGTCGGCTGCCCGTCCTCGTCCAGCTCCCAATGACGGGCTGGACAGTCGTAGGGCGAGTTCAGGATTGGGCGTTCGAAAAACTGTTGGGTCATCGCGCCCGGCTCGAATGCCAGGCGCCACGCATGGCGCTGAGGATCGCGCCGGCCGAAGAAGCCGACCTACAGTGCCCACAGGTGATCATCTTGTGATATTGCAGGCCGACGCGCAATTCCTGGGATGCCGTTTTCCCCTCCCTCATAGCGGCTGGCTTGTTATCGCCTGCTTCGTTCTTGGTTCGACGCACTGAATACCACGGATGCGGCAATATGTCTCTAACGGCTTGATATTCGGCGGTTAAACTCGATCCCGGCGCTAAGCCGCTGGCGCCGGTCTGCCTACACCCGCGGCCACACGTCAATTCAGCTGATGCCGACAGCGCGGCGCTGCTCCGCCCAATGGGTCGAAGGGGATGTCACCTGATGTTGGAGCTGCATCCCCTTCCGCTGCCGGCCGTCGAGGATCGCCTGCCTCATTCCGCTCTAACGCCATGTATTTGGCCTCGTGTTTATTAGAAGAAGGGTGCCCAAACCGATTACGCACATGAAAGTTGTAATGATTGAAACCGCCCCCCGGTCGATATCCGCCTCCTCTGAATTTTCCCGTGATTTCAATGGCTCGGAGGTGCGGGGAGGCGCTGGCATATAAGGACGTATTCCGCGCGCGCGAGACGTCGATAACCTGAGGCACCTCCCCGTACCTCCACAGCCGCAGCCCGACAGGGTGCGAACCTCGTCCGCGGTAGAGCGCGAGGTACGGCATGTCGCGGGGTTCAGCCGCCGTATCGCAGATCATCGGTGTAGTCCTTGCGGTTCAGCCGAACGCCGACAAAGCCACTGATGTTCGCGCCCGGCAGCCGCTTCGACTCGAAGCCACGGGCTTTGAGCGCGCTGCGGAACTTGGGCTCGGTCCCGGCGGACATCCCTGAACGCTCCGCCCAGACGGACCACGCGGCATAGAGATCGCGCGTCGTCTCGTGCGCCATCGGATCGCGCACGCAGCACTCGGCGAGCCAGCGGCCGAAGCTGTCCTCGTCGTCGAAGTACTCGGCGGTCGCCTCCATCACCGCGGCGGGCGGCTTCAAGCCCTCTGCCTGCCATTCGCGGCAGCCCTGAAGCGCCCAGCCGAGGATCGCCCGCCATTCCTCTTTCAGCTTGTCGAACAGGTGCGGATCGCGTTCTTCGGGCGGAATGCGCACGGTGAACGGGAGCAGGTGGAAACGGCGGCGGATCGCCTCGTCGATGTTACGCAGACCCGGTTTGTGGTTTCCGGCGATCAAGAGCTTGAACTGCGGGCTGTAGGTGAAGAAGTCCTGGCGCATGAACCGCGCGGTGATCGGATCGCCGCCGGTGAGCGCCTTGATGCGGCTTTCCGCCCAGCGGCGGCCTTCTTCGGTCTCCTGCGCGGCGACGATGCGCGCCCCTCTCAGCATCGCGAGCTCGGTCGGATGGCGGTCGGTGTGGCTCTCGGTGAAGGTGTCCATGCCCGCAACCTTGGCGTAATCGCCGAGGATGGCGGTGAGCGTGTTGAGGAAGGTGCCCTTGCCGTTGGCGCCGGTGCCGTAGAAGAAGAACAGCGCATGCTCGCGGGTCGAGCCGGTGAGGCCGTAGCCGGCGATGCGGCGGAGAAAGTGTTTCAGCTCTGCATCGCCGCTGGTGACCTGGTCGAGAAACCGCTGCCAGCGTGGACAGTCGGCTTCCGCCGGTGCGACGACGGTCATCTTCGAGCACAGAGCGGTCCGGTCATGCGGCTGCATCCGGCCGGTGCGGAGATCGACGATGCCGGCCGGCGTATTGAGCGCCCACGGATCCGCATCCCAGTCGTCAGGGGCGGTGGCATGGCGAGCGTCGGCGCGGGCGAGGTTGACGACGGCGGCAACGGTTTTGGCGCTGGCCACCAGGCTCGCAATCTTGGCGGCGGCCCTCTCATTCTCGATGCGGGCGAGCGCCTCGGCGGACTTAGTTCGGCACAGCCGCCGGGCGTGCGAGAATACCCTCCGCTTGATGTCGTGGCTCCATCGGCCGCCGTCCCATTCGAACCAGGCGCCGAAGGTCTCGCAGTAGCGAAGGTCGTCAGCGTGGCGGGCGGAAAACGCCAGCGTCAGCGATTCATCGCAGTAGGGGATGAGGACTTCGCTCTCGGCCGGTGGCACCGTTGCGCCCGCGGCAACCGCAGGAGCCCACGGCGGGGCAGCCTCGCACAACCCGACCAGCTGATCAACATCGCCACCCGCGTCGAGCCAGTCGGAGATGTCACCACCCTTCGCCAGACCCGGCAAGGAGACGATGCGGATGCTTACGGCAACACCTTGCATGCTCGCCGCGACCTTCTCGGCGTGGCTGCGGCCAGCGTCGTCGTTGTCCGGGAGGATGTAGACGTTGGCGCCCGCAAAGCAGCGATTGAGCTCAGTCGGCCACTTGTTGGCACCGCCGGCGTTGCAGGTGGCAACAAACCCGAGACCGGCAAGCCGATCGACATCCTTCTCGCCCTCGACGATGAGGATCGGATCCTCGGGTGCGTTGGCGCGCAGCTCGAACAGACGGTACGGCACCTGGCGGATGCCCTTGACCCGCCACGTCCAACCGCCGCTGCCATCGGCCCGGCGCTGGCGGAAGTCCTTGGGCTCGAAGCGAACGACCTGGAACACGAGCGCGCCAGCCTCATCGCGGTAGTCGTAGGTGGCGACGATCCGCCGGCGCGGTGCTGCCTGTGGCTTCAGCCCGATCGGAATGCCCAACTGCGCGACCATCCATTCGGCCGCCTCGCCATTGGACAAGCCGGTGTGCCTGAGCACGAGATCGAGGGCGCCGCCGCCGATCTTGTTTTCGTGGTCGTACCACTCGCCGCGCTTGTCGCCGGCGATCTCGATGGCGAGCGAGCCGTGCGTGCCGTAGCGCAGCTGGGCGCGCGTCGAGAGCACCCGATTCGGCTCGCCGAACAGCGCGTGCGCCACGTCTTCGATCCGCTCGCTGAGTCCGCGGGCGAGCTCGGCAGGCGGCAGACGCCTCGCCGCCGAGCGCCGGTAGCCGCCGGCGCGGGCATTACACGCCGCCTTTCTCACGATCGGCGATCCGCGCCGCGCACCAGGCGTCGATCTCAGTCGCCCGCCAAACGACCGTACAAGGTCCCAAGTAGACCCGCCGCGGAAACTCGCCGGCCCGTTCCTTCCTCAGGAGATGAACGTTGCAGAGCCGGATTCCGCGCGCCTTCAACTCGGCACGGTCAAGAAAACGCTCAGGGGATGGTGTGGAGAGCATCTGTCAACCTCACGTGTAGCGTGGTTGACAGGCGATTATTCACATGTCGCGGCAGCTCGCAACAATAAGGGGGTCGCGAAAACTCCGAGTTTACGCGCACCCGCTCATCTGGCGGCGCTTTACCGCGGCCGCGCGCGCCTTTCGCGCCGTCGTATTCGAAAAGCCGTACTTCTCGGCGGTCGTCTCCGCGACGAGTTTGCGGCGGCCACCGTACTGCGATTCGAGGGAGAGCATCTCGTCGCCGATCTCAAGCATCTTGCCTGGGCCAAGCCCGGAGCTCCGGTGCCGGTCCCCCCGCCTGAAGAGCTTGTTCTGGACGATCGCCGACATCGTGCCCGAGATCTGAGAAACCCAGTTGCCGCGTCCACGGCCGGGCTTGAAGCCAAAGATGGCGCCGATCGAAGCTGTGATCGAAGCGGCGGGTTCCCCCTTGGCCTCATAGCGGAATACTGCGTGTTCAATGTTCTCGTAGCAGCGATCGAGATATTCCAACACCCATAGCGGCAGCGGCACACCGCTCGTGCGGCAGTAGCCATAAGCGAGCCATACAAAAGCCGGATTAGCTGTTTCTTGGTACTGGCGTTCGCGCGACGCCAAGAAGTCCGATACTTCGGCTGGAGCGTAAACATGCATCCCGGGATCGTCGCCAAACTCCGCCAGCCGCGGGATGCGCATCAAACGCCAGCCGCCGTCGTCCGTGCGATCGATCTCAACAGCGCCTGGCCACTCATACGCGTCCTTCCGGCCTTCTACCCAACACACGCGAGGGGCCCGAGGAGTGGTCACCATCGCGCCCCCCGCTACCCTGCCAGCGCCCTGCGCACCGCCTCGGGCTCGCGTTCGATCACCTTGAGGAACGCGCGGGCTGCACCGACCGGCCGCCGCCGGCCCTGCTCCCAGTTCTGCACCGCGTCCAACTGGAACCCGAATTGACGGGCAAAGCCGGATTGGCTCAGACCGAACCGTTCGCGGATCGCCTTCACGTCGATCGCTTCCGGCACGTGCACGACATAGCCCTCTACAGCCGTGCCCTCGGCATAGGCCGCCGCCTCGCGGGCGCTGGCGATGATCCGCTTTCCGGCCTTGGTCATGGTGTTCGCCTCCTTCGGTAAGCCTCGACGATGCGGACCAGCTCAGCCCGCAGCTCATTGCGTTCCGTCTGCGACAGATCCACCCGGTCCCCCTTGGCGAAGACGTTGAGAAGGAACACCGGTACCCCCTCACCCGAATAGAACGTGATCACCCGATAGCCGCCGCTCTTGCCTTTACCACGGCCCCGGAACCGCACCTTACGCGCGCCGCCGGTGCCCTTGATCGGATCACCAGCCTCCGGGCGTGCTGCCAGAAACTCGACGATCGACGTACGTTCGCCATCGTCGATCCCCGCCGCCTTGGCGTCGGCGATGAAGCTTGGTGTTTCGACAACCGCATGCAGCGCCTCAGCCATCAGCAATATGCGCCGCTGGCGTACGCGTGGCAAGGGATACCACATTCGCCGGTCCGGGCCGGATCAGGCTTTCGACGTGGCGCGCCCAGGCTTCAAGGGCAGTTCGCTTTTCATCGAGGTATGCGTGATGGTCGTAATGTGTGCTGACACCAGCTTGCACGTGCCCTAACACGCGCTCGGCAACCTCAAACGGTACCCGCAGCCGGCTCAAGCCCGTGCGCACCGTCCGCCGCAGATCGTGCAAGGCGAACTCGACGCCCGCCGCTGTCGCGAGCGCGGCCTTTCGCTTATTGAAGCCGGACAAGGGCACGTCGCCACGGCCGGCAAAGACATGCGCCTGCCCCTCGATGCGTGGCACGCTGGCGAGTAGATCAATCGCCAGTCGCGACATTGGTACGACGTGCGGCCGGCCGGTCTTGTAGCGCTCGGCTGCGATGGTGAGCGTATCGCCGTCAATGTCATCCCAGCGCAGGCCGGCAATCTCGTTTCGCCGGCAGCCCGTCAAGATCAGCATCTGCACGTAACAGCCGAACGGGTAGCCGGCAGCATCGGTCGCGATCCACACCCGCCGCAGTTCGTCATCGGCAAGGATGCGATCGCGTTGCGCTATGCGGATCGGCGCCTTGATACCGGCCGCCGGATTGGCCTCGATGATCTCCCGCTCCATCGCCCAGGCAAACAGCTTGCGCACGTTCGCCAGGAGATGCCGCGCTGCATACGGCCGCTTCGCGGCGATGGTGTCGATCGCCTTAGTCACGTCGCGGCGCTTGATTTCGTCGATCGGCCGCTCCCCCCAATGCGGGATAGCATCCCGCTGCAGGACGCTCTCAGCGTAGCGCCACGATCGATTGCGGCGCTTGGCGTGCAGTTCAATGAACTCTGCCGCGACAGCCGCGAAGGTCCGTGAGCGCCGTTGCGCATCCGCCTGCTGTGCCTGCTTGGCAGCCTCGCGCGGATCGATCCCGCGCGCTACCAGCTTCAGCCGCGCGTCGGCCTCTTGGCGCGCTACAGCGAGGCTGAATGCCGATAGCGGCCCTATCGTCTCCTTCACCGGCCGGCCATCGATCCGATACCGGACGGCCCAGCTCTTGGCGCCGGATGGCTGAATGACGAGGTAAAGCCCGCGCGTAAGATCGTCGGCCACCTCGCGCCGGGATTGTGCAGCTTTTGCGGCTTCAACGGCCTTCGTCGTCAATTTCGGCATAGTCTCGTGTTCCTCGGGGTAACACTGGGGTAACAGCTAGCGTGTGCTAGCACGTTACCCCTTGTTACGGCTTGTGACAAGAGAGCGTTGATTTCCAGCATGTTGAAGAGGTCAAGGTTCAAGCTGTTTACGGCTTGAAACGGGATACCCCGAAATTCCTAATCCTGGGGTCGTGGGTTCGAGTCCCGCCGGGCGCACCACACAGGCAAGCGCCGTTGTGCCTCACGCGTGGGCCGCCTGATGCTCGGTCCGCGCCGCCCGCCACACATCGCGGGCAGCGCCTGCGTTCAGGTAGGCGATGCCGACGCCGACGATGAGGTCGGGCCAGGGCGGCCGCCACAGGTAGGCCGTCACCAGCCCGGCCGCGATGATCGCCAGGTTCGCGGCAGCGTCATTGCGTGCCGACAGGAAGGCGGCGCGCGCCAAACTGCTGCTGTGGTGTCGATAGGCGGTCAGCAGAAAGGCGCAGATCAGGTTGACCGCAAGCGCCCCGAAGCCGACCAGGCCGAGCGTGAACGGGTCCGGCGGAACCGGCGTTTGAAACTTCTGCCACGCGGTCCACAATCCGGCGAGTGCGGGAATGAGGAGAATGGCCGCAAGGGCCATGCCAACGCGCGCACGCGTCTTGAGTGACCAAACGAGCGCGAAAAAGATGAGAACGTTGACCGAGGCGTCTTCGAAGAAGTCGACGCTGTCGGCGAACAGGGAGACCGAGCCGATGGTGCGCGCTGCCGCGAACTCAACCACGCCGTAGGCGGCATTCAGCAGTGCGACGATAAGGACGGCGCGACGCAGGCCACCACCAGCTCCCGCATCGTCGCGAGCAACACGTTCCATTGCGATAGCCCCATATCCTTGCGGGCGGCCGCCATGCCGGGCGGCCTCGCGCGCGCTCCCTTCGTCGCTCCCGGATAAGGTACGAAAACGGGCCGTGTGGCAACTGGCCAGTATTTCCCTGCCAACGGGGTGTTGCTGCGGCGACCTTCCTGCTAAGTAGGGTCGACCGAAGAACGACAGGCGGCCGATGCGCAACGCCACCATCACCCGCAAGACGCTGGAGACCACGATCACCGCGACCGTCGCGCTCGACGGCGCGGGCGTCGCCGAGATCGCGACCGGAATCGGCTTTCTCGATCACATGCTGCAACAGCTTGCCCGCCATGCGCTGATCGATATCGCGCTCAGCGCCAGCGGCGATCTCCACATCGACGGCCACCACACGACGGAGGATTCGGCGATCGTCCTCGGCCAGGCGGTGGCAGCGGCCCTCGGCGACCGGCGCGGCATCCGCCGCTATGGCGAGGCGCTGGCACCGATGGACGAAGCACTGGTCCGGGTCGCGCTCGACGCCTCCAACCGCCCCTGGTGCGTGTTCAAGGTCCGCTTTGGCCAGGCGCGCCTGGGCGATCTCGACACCGAGCTGATCGGCCACTGGTTCCACACCTTCGCCCAGCATGCGGGGCTGACGCTGCATGTCGAGGCGCTCGCGGGGGATAACGCACACCACGTGGCGGAAGCGTGCTTCAAGGGCCTCGCGCGGGCCCTGCGTGCTGCCATCGAACCCGACCCGCGGCGCGCCAACGAGGTCCCTTCGACCAAGGGCACGCTCGGCGGCGGCGCCAACGGAAGAGGCGCACCGTGAGCCTCAAGGTCTACACGGTTCACCTGCGCCAGCCGGTGCGCGATGCCGAGCGCGATATCGTTCTCGTCCGCGAGGGGTTCTCCTGGGGCGCTTTCCTGGTCTCGGTCCTGTGGGCGCTGTGGAACCGGCTGTGGCTGGTGGCAGTCGCACTGATCGCGATCGAACTGCTGTTGACGCTGGTGACCGGCTGGATCGGACTTGGCCCTGCCAGCGGCGGCGTGATCTCGTTCGCGCTCGCCGTCCTGGCGGGGATGTTCGGCAACGATTTGCGGCGCTGGACCATGGAAGGCAGGGGCTATGCCGAGGTGGCGCTGGTGGCCGCCCACAGCCCGGACGAGGCGCAGCAGCGGTTCGGCGAGCGCTACCCGCATCTGCTGGCGGGGCTTTCAGCGTGAACGTCGCACTGATCGATTACGGCTCCGGCAACCTGCGTTCGGCCGCGAAGGCGTTCGAGCACGTCATCAAGGCGCTGGATCTGCCGATGGCGGTGCAGGTCACCGGCGATCCGCGTGCGGTGCGGGCGGCGAGCCACATCGTGCTGCCCGGGGTCGGCGCTTTCGGCGATTGCCGGCGCGGCCTCGATGCGCTGGACGGCATGGTCGAAGCCCTTAGCCGTGCCGTCCTGGAGGACGGACGGCCTTTCCTCGGCATCTGTGTCGGCATGCAGCTCTTGGCCGATGTCGGCCGCGAGCACGGCGACCACCCCGGCCTTGGCTGGATCCCGGGCGAAGTCGTTCTGATGGCTGAGGCACGCGCGCAAGGTCTCAAGATCCCGCACATGGGTTGGAACGCGCTCGCGCTTGTGCAGCCGGCGCACCCGGTCCTTGCCGGCATTGGCGACAACGCGCACGCCTACTTCGTCCACTCCTACGCGTTGAAGCCTGAGCGGCCGGAGCATGTCCTGGCGCAGGTCGACTATGGCGGCCCGGTCACGGCCGTGGTCGGCCGCGATAACATCGTCGGCACCCAGTTCCATCCCGAGAAGAGCCAGCGCGTCGGCTTGACGCTGATCGGGAATTACCTCAAGTGGCGGCCATGATCTTCTTCCCGGCGATCGATCTGAAGGAAGGCCGCTGCGTGCGCCTGCGCCAGGGCGAGATGGATTCCGCGACGGTGTTCAACGACGACCCGGCCGCCCAAGCGGCGAGCTTTGCCGCCGCTGGCTGCAGCTGGCTGCATGTCGTCGATCTCGACGGCGCATTTGCCGGCCAGCCGATGAATGCTGCCGCCGTCGTAGCGATCCTTGCCGCCGTCCGCATGCCGGTGCAGTTGGGCGGCGGCATCCGCGATCTTGCCACCATCGAGGCCTGGCTCACCCGCGGCGTGGAGCGGGTGATCCTGGGCACGGCTGCCGTGCGCACGCCTTCGCTGGTAACTGAAGCCTGCCGTGCCTTTCCGGGCCAAATCGCCGTCGGCATCGATGCCCGCGCCGGTCGGGTGGCGACCGACGGCTGGGCGGCAGCGACCGATGTAACACCGCTCGACCTTGCGCGGCGCTTCGAGGACCTGGGCGTGGCGGCCCTGATCGTCACCGATATCAGCCGCGACGGCGTGCTGAACGGCCCCGACATCGAAGGCACGCTGGCGATCGCCGATGCCGTGCGGACGCCGGTGATCCTCTCCGGCGGGATCTCCTCCCTCGCCGACCTGGAACAGGTGCGGGATGCCGCGGCCGGCCGCCTCCAGGGCGTTATTTGCGGCCGCGCGCTCTATGACGGCCGCATCGATGTAAAAAGCGCGCTCCGCCTGCTCGAACACGCGCCGGCGGCCTCAGGGTCGGGGCAGCCATGCTGAAGGTCCGCATCATCCCCTGTCTTGACGTCGATCATGGCCGTGTGGTCAAGGGCGTGCGCTTCGTCGATCTGATCGATGCCGGCGATCCGGTGGCGCAGGCACGCGTTTACGACCAGGCGGGCGCGGATGAGCTGTGTTTTCTCGATATCACCGCCAGTCACGAGAATCGCGACACGCTGCTGGATGTCGTGGCGCGCACAGCAGAAGTCTGCTTCATGCCGCTCACGGTGGGCGGTGGCGTGCGGACGCTGGACGACATCCGCCGGCTGCTGCTCGCTGGTGCCGACAAGGTCTCGATCAACACTGAAGCCGTGCGGCGGCCGGCCTTTGTTGCGGAGGCGGCGGAGAAGTTCGGCAGCCAGTGCATCGTCGTCGCGATCGACGCCAAGGGGGTGTCGGACGGTCGTTTCGAGGTGTTTACCCATGGCGGCCGGCGGCCGACCGGCATCGATGCCGTCGCATGGGCAGAGCAGATGTGCGCGAACGGTGCCGGCGAGATCCTGCTCACCTCGATGGACCGCGACGGCACCAAGGTGGGCTTTGACCTCCCCTTGACCAGCGCGATCGCCGATGCGGTGCCGGTGCCGGTGATCGCCTCTGGCGGTGTCGGCACGCTCGATCACCTGGTCGAAGGAGTCTTGAAAGGACACGCTTCGGCGGTGCTGGCGGCCTCGATCTTTCACTTCGGCACCTTTACAATTGCCCAAGCAAAGGCGCACATGCGCGCAGCCGGCGTGCCGGTGCGCGAAGTTGACGGCTAATTGGCGGGGAGCGCTTTTCCGCAAACCATCAGCAGGCCAAGGAGGGACGTGCAGCATGGCGAAATCCACGAAGAACGGCAGCACCGCCAACGGGTGTCTCGATCAGCTGTTCCAGATCATCGATGGCCGCCGCGGCGCTGACCCGCAGCAGTCATACACCGCGCGACTGTTCGCCAAGGGCCGCCTGAAGATGGCGAAGAAGGTTGGCGAAGAGGCGACCGAAGTGGTGATTGCGGCGCTTGCAGAGGACAAGAGCCGGCTCGCCTCCGAAAGCGCCGACCTCCTCTATCATCTCATGGTGCTGTGGGCTGCGAACGGCGTCCAGCCGGCCGATGTCTGGGCCGAGCTCGAGCGACGGGAAGGGATGTCCGGCTACGCGCTGAAGGCGGCGCAGAACAGCGACGCGTGACGCTTGACCTGAAGGCTGACGTGAAGGGGAGCGGCAATGGCTTATGATCCCAACAATATCTTTGCGCGAATCTTGAGAGGCGAGATCCCCTGCAAGAAGGTCTACGAGGATGATTTCGCGCTCGCCTTCCAGGACATCAATCCGCTCGCGCCGACACACGTGCTGGTGATCCCGAAGGGCCCCTACGTCAGCCTGGATGACCTGACCGCCACCGCCAGTCCGGACTTTCTCGGCGGTTTCCTCAAAGCGATCGGTGAGACGGCGCGGCAATTGGGCTTGAGCGAAAGCGGCTACCGGATCCTGGCCAACAACGGCCGTGACGCGAACCAGGAAGTGATGCACTTCCACGTCCATGTCTTTGCCGGCCGTCCGCTCGGCCCAATGCTGAAGCGCGCCGGCTAGTGCACTGGCACAAACAGAGCCTGCATCCTGTTTGTGCCGAAAGTGCACGCGATTCAACATGTTGTGCAGCGACAACCTTGCTCGGGCGTAAATCGCGCGATTGGGTCGCCGCACTAGCCGGCCCCCTGGCCGTGCGCCACCGCGGCCGGCCGAACCGCTTGACGCTGCGCATCGCCCTGGTGGTGAGCGTTTGGCTCGCGCTGGCGGGGTTGGCGCCGCAAGCAGCGTTCGGGCTCGATAGCGTGACGTTCGGCACCGACTGGCGGGCGCAGGCGGAGCACGGCGGCTTCTACCAGGCACTCGCGCTCGGCTTCTACGAGCAGGCTGGCCTTGCCGTGAGCATCCGCGAGGGCGGGCCGCAGATCAACCACAGCCAGTTGCTGGCGGCCGGCCGGCTCGATTTCGGCCTCGCGTCCAACTCCTTCACGGCGCTCAACTTCGTGCGTGAGGGCATCCCGATGGTCGCCGTCGCAGCCGTGTTCCAGAAGGACCCGGCCATCTTGCTGGCGCACGCGGGCCAGGGCAACGACAGCTTTGCGGCACTCAAGGGCAAGCCGATCATGATCGGGGCGGACACCCGCGCCGGCTCCTGGCAGTTCCTGAAAAGCCGTTTTGGCTACACGGACGACCAGATTCGTCCCTACACCTTCAATCTCGCTCCCTTTCTCGTCGATCCGCAAGCGATCCAGCAGGGCTACCTCGGCTCGGAGCCATTTCTCGCTGCGGGCCAAGGCATCAAGCCGGTGGTCCTCTTGTTGGCGGATGCCGGCTACGGCTCCTACGGTGCCTTGATCATGACCTCGCAGCGCTTGATCGACGAGCGCCCCGATATCGTGCAGCGCTTCGTCAGCGCCAGCATCAAGGGCTGGGAGAGCTACCTCCATGGCGACCCGGCACCGGGCAATGCCCTGATCAAGCAGGCCAACCCGGAGATGACCGAGACACTCCTCACCTACGCAATCGGCACCATGAAAGCCAACGGCGTTGTCGAGTCCGGCGATGCGGTGGCAAACGGCATCGGTGCGATGAGCGAGTCCCGCTGGCGGAGCTTCTTCGAAATCATGGCCGGCCAGGGTCTCTACCCGCAGGAAATGGCATGGCAGCGCGCGTTCACGCTCCAATTCACGGGCCGGGAGCCGGGGCGGCCGGCCGGCCGCTGAGCAAACCATGCCGGCGGCGCTGACGTTCGAGGGCGTGGGAAAGGTCTTTGCCGATGGCACCGACGCGCTTGCTGGGCTCGATTTCCACCTCGATCATGGCACCTTCACCGCGGTTGTGGGACCGTCCGGCGGCGGCAAGAGCACGCTCCTGCGCTTGGCTGCCGGCCTGTTGGCGCCCACGGCCGGCCAGGTGATCCGCACGCTCGCCACACCCGGTCCGGGCGCCATCGGCTACGTGTTTCAGGACCCGACGCTGATGCCATGGGCGGATGTGCGAGCCAACGTTCGCCTGCCGCTCAAGCTGACGCGCATGCCGCGGCGGGAAGCCGACGCCCGGGTCAAGGACGCCCTGGCGCTGGTGGGCCTCGATGCCTTTGCCGGCCGTTATCCGTTGCAGCTTTCCGGCGGCATGCGCATGCGGGTGGCTATCGCCCGCGCGCTGGTGACCGAGCCGTCATTGTTGCTGCTTGATGAGCCGTTCGCGGCGCTGGACGAAATCACCCGCTTCCGGCTCAACGACGAACTGTTGCGGCTGTGGCAGCTCAGGCGCTGCACGGTCCTGTTCGTGACCCACAGCGTCGGGGAAGCCGTTTATCTGGCGGAGCGGATCCTGGTCTTGAGCCCGCGGCCGGGACGTATTGTTACCGACATTGCGGTGGCACTGCCGCAGCCGCGCTCCGCCGCTCTGCGCACAAGCCGGCCGTTCGAGGATCTCAGCGCTGCCGTCAGCCGTGCGCTCGTCGAGGCGATTCAAGCATGAGGCGGCTGGCTGGCTTGCGCCGGGCGTTACCCGCGGCGCTGGTCGCCCTGGCGCTGCTCGCCGGCTGGGAGGCCTGGGTGCGCATCGAAGCCGTGCCCACCTACGTCCTGCCGGCGCCGAGCGTGATCGCGCAGACGCTCTGGCAGGACCGTGCCGATCTCGCCGCCGCCTGGCTGGTGACGATGCGGATCACGCTGATGGCGCTCCTCGCCGCGGCCGCGCTCGGCACACTGATCGCCGTCGGCCTTGCCCAGTCGCGGCTGCTCGCACGGGCGTTCTATCCCTACCTGGTTGCGCTGCAGGTCACGCCGATCGTCGCGATCGCGCCGCTCATCATTATCTGGGTCGACAGCCTGTGGGCAGCACTCCTCATCTGCGCCTGGATCGTCGCCTTCTTCCCGATCGTCGCCAACACCACACTCGGCCTCGCCAGCGCCGATACGGGACTGAAGGACCTGTTCCGCCTCTATGGCGCCTCGCGCTGGCAGACGCTCATGCACCTGCAGGCACCGACTGCGCTCCCGTACTTCCTCGCCGGCTTGCGGATCTCCACCGGCCTCGCCCTGATCGGCGCGGTGGTGGCGGAATTCGTCGCCGGCACCGGCGGCAGCGCCAGCGGGCTCGCCTATCGCATCTTGGAGGCCGGCTACCGCTTACAGATCCCGCGGCTGTTCGCCGCCCTGTTGCTGCTCTCGCTCACCGGCATTGCCCTGCACGGCTTGATGACCGCGCTGTCGCGGCGGCTCTTGCGCCATTGGCACGCCAGTGCGGTTGCAGGCGAACGCTAGCCCCCCGGATCGCTAGCCGACCTGAGCAATGCCCCAAAGCGATGCGACGACCTTGCCGGCGCTTTGTTGCCGCCGGTCTCGTTTTTTTTCGCGACATTTAAGGGAAAAGTCACACTCAGGGCGTATTCCTTCATCCTCGTAGGCGCGTCCATGCGCATTCAATGCGAGACGAGGCTCATCGATCATGCACGACCCCCACACCCGCGCAGCCACGGCGTATATGCATCAGGGCGCTGCCGTCGTTGATCAGCGGCAGCTCGAAGCAAACGTCCTCTTGAAGGCAGCGAACCTTCTCGATGCGGCCTGCCGCGAGCCGCAGCCGCACCGGCCGCTCGAGGCAGCGCTCCTGCACAACAGGAAGCTGTGGACCGTATTCGCCGCTGAAGCCGCCGACGGCGCCGGGCGGTTGCCAAACGACCTGCGCAACAACATCGGCAGCATCGCAATCTTCGTCTTCAGGCGGACCCTCGAACTGATGGGAAGGCCGGAGCCGGCGAAGGTCGACGCGCTGATCGAGATCAACCGCACGATTGCCGCCGGCCTGATGAGCCGCGCCGGTGCAGCCGTCTCCGCGCCGGGTGCCGCCGCCGGTGCAGCAGGCCAGGCCGTCTGAGCCGCTTTCGCGCCAACGCATTCAATAGGACATCCCCGCAATGGTTGACAAAGTCGCCCTAAGCGCTTCGATGCGCGCCAACCTCCTGTCGCTGCAGAAGACCAACAGCTTGCTCGATACCTCGCAGCTCAGGCTTTCGACCGGCCGCAAGGTCAACAGTGCGCTTGACGACCCGCGCTCATTCTTCACCGCCCAGGGCCTGACGAACCGCGCGACCGACCTCGGCCGCCTGCTCGACGGCATGGGCCAGTCGATCCAGACCGTCAAGGCTGCCGACGACGGCGTCACCGCGATGACACGGCTGATGGAACAGGCCGATTCGATCGTCACGCAAGCAAAAGAGCATCTCAACAGCGGCGGCGCTGCTACCGATGCCGAGATCGCCGCCATGGAGAAAGATTTCGACACCATCATGGGGCAGATGGAGGCCGTTCTCGAGGATGCCAACTACCGCGGCATCAACCTCCTTACCGACGACAAGCTGATCACCCAGTTCAACGAGGACAACTCGAACACGTTCGAGCTTGCGGGCGCCGACTTCGGCACCGGCACTGACTTGGGTATTACTTGGAGCACGGCCACAAGCGACTGGACGAACGCCGATCTGACCTCGTTCGAGTCGCGCGCCACAGAAATTTCCGACGCCTTGACCAAGCTCAGGAACTTCAGCAGCTCGCTTGCGAACGGACTTTCGATCATCCAGACCCGCGAGGACTTCACCAAGTCCTTGATCGAGCGGCTGGAGGAAGGCTCCGACAAGCTGACGCTCGCCGATCCGAACGAGGAAGGGGCGAAGATGCTGGCACTGCAGACCCGCATGCAGCTGGGTGTCAACTCGTTGTCCATGGCGGCGCAGTCGCAGCAGAGCGTGTTGCAGATGTTCTGAGCGGCGCGGCAGGCTAAGATAGCGCGCGGGCGGGCCACACGGCGGCGCCCCCGCTTCTCTCGTCCGCTGAGGCAAGGATCCGTACCATGGCGCTTTCGATCGACCTCAAGCCGGGTGAACGGATCATCATCGGTGAGGCGCTGATCACCAACACTGGCGCCCGCGCCAAGTTCTCGATCCAAGGCGATGTGCCGATCCTGCGCGAAAAGGACATCCTCAAGCCGGACGAGGCCGACACGCCGTGCAAGCAGCTCTATCTCGCCGTCCAGCTGATGTACATCACCCGCGACTCGGCCGAGTTGCGGGCGACGTACTTCGACTTGACGCGCGAGATCCTTGAGGCCGCGCCGTCGATGCGCCCCTGCCTTCTCGCCATCAACGACAAGATCATCGGCGGCAGCTACTTCCAAGCGCTCAAAGAGGCGCGCAAGCTCATCCAGCAGGAAGCACGCCTCCTCGCCTGCGCGTGAGCCTCAGCCGCCCGCGAAGTGAGCGTAGATGCTCCACAGCCCGATCGCGACGAAGCCGATGCCGGCCAGCAGCTTGAGCGGGATCGCGCTCAGGTAATGGGCGCCGGCCGTTCCCAGGACGACGGCAACCGCGGTTGATGCAACCAGCGCCCCGCCGGCAGCGAAAAATATCAGAACCGGATGCTGCTGCCGGTCGGTCGCGAATAACAGCGTGGCCAGCTGGGTCTTATCGCCCAGTTCGGCCAGGAATACCGTGATGAAGATCGCGAGCATCTGCTGCATGAATCGTCTCCTTGAAGCCGCAAGCGAAAGCGGAAGCCTATCCTCGGTTCGCGCCGCCTTGGCGCTGGCCGGTGCGCCACCAGCGTTCGAGCGTCTGCCGTTCGGTCTCAACGGGCAGGCCGAGGAACGCCCACGTCTCGCGCATGTGCGTCGGTAGCGGCGCCGCGACAACAATCGCGGCCCTGGCCGGCAGGGCGACGGCGATCGCGCGCGCGTGCAAGTGCAGCCGCCGGCCGATGCCGGCCTCGTTCAGGAAGGCCGCTCGGCCGCCGTACTTGCCATCGCCGAGGATGGGTGTCCCCAGCACCTGGCAGTGCACGCGTAGCTGATGCGTCCGGCCGGTCTCGGGTTCCAGCTCCAGCCAGGCGGCGCGCCGTCCGATCCGTTCCAGGACACGGTAGTGCGTGACCGCGTGGAGGCCCGTCCCAGCGTCCACACCGACGCGCTCGCTGCCTGCGCTGCCCCCTTTCGCGAGCGGAGCGCGGATCTCGCCCTCGGCGGCCGGCGGCTCGCCGACCACAAGCGCCCAGTACAGCTTGCGGACCGAATGGCCGCGGAACGCCTGGCCCAGGGCAGCGGCACTGGCCGCCGTCCGCGCCAGCACGAGGACGCCCGAGGTATCCTTGTCGAGCCGGTGCACCAGCCGCGGCCGTTCACCGCCTGCGGCCAGGACGTCCAGCATGCCATCCAGGTGCTGGGCAATGCCGGTGCCGCCCTGCACCGCAAGCCCGGCCGGCTTGTCGAGGATGATCATATCGTCATCGCGATAGAGGACCGCCCGCTTGAGGGCTAACACGTCCGCTTGCGATGGCGGTACCGGGCGGCTTTCGGCCGTCTGCCGCGGCGGTGGCGCCGGAACCGGCGGCACGCGCACGATCTGCCCCGCCTCGACCCGCGCACCGGCGCTGACGCGCTTGCCATCGAGGCGCACCTGGCCGGTTCGCAGCCATTTCTCCAGCAGTCCATGCGGGACTTGCGGGTAATGGCGCTTGAACCAGCGGTCGAGCCGCAGGCCGGCCTCCGCGCCGTCAACCTCGACCGTGAGCGCGCCAACCACCTCCGCGTTGCCGCTCATGGCTGCCCCTTGGCGGCACGCAGGCGGTCCCAGTAGGCGATCCGCGCTTGGACGTCCTTCTCAAAGCCGCGGGCAGACGGCATGTAGAAGCGCTGGCGCGCCATGCCGTCGGGAAAATAGTTCTGCCCCGAGAAACCGTCCTCGGCGTTGTGGTCGTACTGGTAGCCGCGGCCGTAGCCCAGCTCCTGCATCAGCCGTGTCGGCGCGTTGAGGATATGCGCCGGCGGCATCAGCGAGCCGCTTTCGCGCGCCGCCGCCGTCGCCGCCCCTTGCGCCCGGTAGG
Organism: Defluviicoccus sp.; assembly: GCA_029624735.1. Classification (GTDB taxonomy): domain Bacteria; phylum Pseudomonadota; class Alphaproteobacteria; order Rhodospirillales; family Defluviicoccaceae; genus Defluviicoccus. Next base: position 40,065 of record JARSSM010000014.1, read on the forward strand.
CCGCATTCGATTTCGGTGCCGTGCCGAGATAGATGACACACTGCACGATCGCGAGCTCTCCTTCCGGCGAACCTAACCGCTCGTAGGCTTCCCACGCCGCCAGCGCCTGGACCAGCGCCTGCGGGTCGGCGAGGCCGATGTCTTCGACGGCGAAGCGGACGAGCCGGCGGCAGATGTAGCGCGGATCCTCGCCGCCGACCACCATGCGGGCAAACCAGTAGAGCGCCGCGTCGGTATCGGAGCCGCGCAGGCTCTTGTGCAGCGCGCTGATCAGGTTGTAGTGGCCCTCTTGCGCCTTGTCATAGAGCGGCATCCGGCGCTGCACGATCGCCACCAGCGCCTGGCTGTCGATCACCGGCTCGGCCGGCAGGGCGCTCAAGGTCTCTGCCATGTTAAGGAGGTAGCGGCCGTCGCCGTCCGACATCGCTTTCAACGCCCGGCGCGCGTCGGCATCAAGCGGCAGCGGCCGGCCGAGTGTCTTTTCCGCCCGCGCGAGGATGACCTCCAGCGCCTCCTCGCTCAAGCGGTTCAGGACCAGCACGCGGCAACGGGAAAGCAGCGGCGGAATGAGCTCGAACGACGGGTTCTCCGTCGTGGCACCGACGAGAACGACCGTACCGTCCTCGACATAGGGCAGGAAACCGTCCTGCTGGGCGCGGTTGAAGCGGTGGATCTCGTCGACGAAAAGGAGCGTCTCCTCGCCCATCCGGCGCCGTTCGCGCGCGGCATCGAACACCCGGCGCAAGTCGGCAACGCCGGAGAACACCGCCGACAACGGCTCGAACGCGTAGCGCGTGTGCTGGGCGAGCAGCCTTGCGATCGTCGTCTTGCCGCTTCCCGGTGGTCCCCACAGGATGATCGACGACAGCCGTCCGCCGGTGATCATCCGCCTGAGCGCACCGTCTGCACCCAACAGATGATCCTGGCCGACCACCTCCTCCAGGCTCATCGGCCGCAGGCGGTCGGCGAGCGGGCGTGGTGCTTCAGCCTCGAACAGCGATGGTGTCGCAGGCGGGCGCTTCGCCATCGGCCTGCTATCCCCGGATCACGACGTCGAAGGTCTCTTGCCCGCGCCGGATGCGCAGCTGCCACGGCGGCCTCGCCCGCGCCGCCTGCCGCTGCAGGCCCGGCGCGGAAGCGATCTCGCCGCCGTTGAGACTGACAAGACGATCGCCGCGCTTAAGCCCTAATCGCTGCGCAGGCGTGCCGGCGCGGATATCGACCACGACGACGCCCTTCCAGGGCCGGCCTTCGCCCAGCTCCTCGGCCAGCGCCGGCGACAGGTTGGCCACCGTGGCTCCCGCGAGCGGATGGGCACCTTCGAGCAGGGTCAATGCGCGCGGCGGATCTTCCGGCGGCTCCTCAGCGCGGATGCGAACCGCCAGCGGCCGGCCACGCCGGACCAGTTCGAGCTCGCTGCTCTCGCCGGCCGGCAATGTCGCGATCCGGTAGTCGAGCGCAGCGGCATCGGCGACGGCACGCCCCTGCACGGCAACGATGACATCACCGATCCGAATGCCGGCGCGATCGGCGGGACCGCCGGGATAGACCTCTTCGATCACCACTCCGCCGGGCGTCTTCAGATCAAGGCCTTGTGCCAAGTCGGCCGTGACCGAGCGGCCCCACGCCCCCAGCCAGGCGCGCACCACCCGGCCGGAACCGGCGAAGCCTTCAACGACCGTGCGCACCATATTCGACGGAACAGCAAAGCCGATGCCGAGTGAGCCGCCGCTGCGCGAGTAAATCGCCGTGTTGATGCCGATCAGCCGGCCGTCGACGTCGATCAGCGCGCCACCGGAATTGCCTGGGTTGATCGCCGCATCGGTCTGGATGAAGAAGTTCAAGTCGCTAATGCCGACCCGGGTCTGCGCCAGCGCCGAAACGATGCCGCTGGTGACGGTCTGGCCGACACCGAACGGGTTGCCGATCGCCAGCACGAGATCGCCAACCTCGACCTGTTCAGAATCTCGGAACTGCAGAAACGGCAGCCGCTCGTCGCCGACGTCAACCTTGAGCACCGCCAGATCCGTCCGCTCGTCCGACCCGACAACCGTCGCTTCCAGCTCCCGGCGGTCGGACAGCACGCAGATGACCTCATCAGCCCCGGCAATGACGTGGTGGTTGGTGACAATGAGGCCGCGCGCATCCACCAGCACGCCAGAGCCGAGCGAATTCTGCACCCGCTGGCGCGCCATCCCAGGCGGGCCATCGCCGCCAAAGAAGCGCCGGAAGAGCGGATCGTCGAACAAGGGCGAAGAACCCCGGCTCTCGACGATACGGCGGCTGTAGATGTTGACCACTGCCGGTGCGGCACGGCCAACCACGGGGGCAAACGAAAGCCGGATCTGCTCGCGCGATTGCGGTGCCCGGGTCTCTTCTGCCCGGGTCTCCCCGCTCGATGCGACGCCGGCAACGACCACCAGCGCCGCAACAAGCGCGCCCGCGCCGAGGCGCATCCAACGCCGCCGCACCATCCCGGAAAGGCTTCTCGCAACCAACGGCCGATTCCACACTCGCACGCGACGGGCGGCGCGGCCGGTCGACGTCCCGTTACAAAGGCCGTAACAGGGCGAAGCGACCTACTCCGTCTCTTCGGCCGCCTCTCGCATGGCTGCGGCGCGCGCCTTGTCCTCAGCACCCTTGGCGGCCGGATCGCGGTCGACCAGCTCGATGACCGCGAGCGGCGCGTTGTCGCCATAACGGAATCCGGCCTTCAAGACGCGCGTGTAGCCGCCGTTGCGGCTGCGGTAGCGCTCGGCCAGCGGTCCGAACAGCTTGCCAACCATGCTTTCGTCGCCCAGGAAAGCGATCGCTTGCCGGCGCGCGTGCAGGTTGCCCCGCTTGCCAAGCGTGATCAAGCCTTCCGCCACCCGCCGCAGGTCCTTGGCCTTGGGCAGGGTGGTAATGATCTGCTCATGACGGATCAGCGAAACCGTCATGTTCGCGAACATGGCGCGGCGATGACTGCTGGTCCGGTTCAGTTTGCGGCCGCTTAAACGATGGCGCATCAACGTCTCTCCAGGGATGGTCGATAGTCGGCGAGGGTCAGTAGGGCTCTTCCAGGCGTTTCGCCAGTTCCTCGATATTCTCCGGCGGCCAGTTACTGATCTCCATGCCCAGCACCAGACCCATCTGCGCCAACACTTCCTTGATCTCGTTCAGAGACTTCCGGCCGAAGTTGGGCGTCCGCAGCATATCTGCTTCCGTCTTCTGGACGAGGTCGCCGATATAAATGATGTTGTCGTTCTTCAGGCAGTTGGCCGAGCGGACCGAAAGCTCCAGTTCATCCACTTTACGCAACAGGTTGCGATTGAACGGCAACTCGTCGCGCTTCTCCTCCTCGACGGCCGACCGCGGCTCCTCGAAGTTGATGAACAGCTGCAACTGGTCCTGGAGGATCCGCGCTGCCAGCGCGACCGCGTCCTCCGGGCTGACGGTGCCGTTGGTGGTCACTTCCAGGGACAGCTTGTCGTGGTCGGTGATCTGCCCAACGCGGGTGTTCTCGACCTTGTAGGCCACCTTGCGGACCGGCGAATAGATCGCATCGACGGGGATAAGGCCGATCGGCGAGTCCTCAGCGCGGTTGGCACCGGCCGCCACATAGCCCTTGCCGTTCTCGACGGTCATTTCCATCGCCAGCTTGGCGCCCGTATCGAGCGTGCAGATCACGAGGTCGGGGTTCATGACCTCAATGTCGTGGCCGGTTGCGATCTGGCCGGCGGTAACCTCGCCCGGTCCGTCCGCGGTCAGCATCACCCGCTTCGGCCCCTCGCCGCCCATTTTCAGCGCGATCTGCTTGATGTTCAGGACAACATCCGTTACGTCCTCGCGCACGCCTGGGATGGTCGAAAACTCATGCAGCACGCCGTCGATCCGGATAGCCGTAATCGCCGCGCCTTGCAGCGAGGACAAGAGAACGCGCCGTAACGCGTTCCCGAGCGTCAAACCGAAGCCGCGCTCAAGAGGCTCCGCGATCAGGGTCGCCGCACGGGCCGGATCGGTCCCTTGCGTAACGTTCAGCTTGGTCGGTTTGATCAGCGCTTGCCAGTTCTTTTGAATCACCGAGCGACCTCTTGCTCATTCGTGCGCAGTGCGGGGTGGCGCTGGGCGACACCGCACGGCCCAAAGGCCGGTGCTAAGGTGCAACCGACCGACGGCACCGCAATAAACCGTGGGCGGCTACACGCGCCGACGCTTCCTGGGACGGCAGCCGTTGTGCGGTATCGGTGTCACGTCCCTGATCGCCGTGATCGTAAAGCCGACCGTCTGCAGCGCCCTGAGCGCTGACTCGCGCCCGGCCCCGGGTCCGCAAACTTCGACCTCCAGAGTCTTCATCCCGTGTTCCATCGCCTTCCGACCGACATCCTCCGCAGCGACCTGTGCCGCGTAGGGGGTCGACTTGCGCGATCCCTTGAAACCCTGGCTCCCTGACGACGACCAGGCAATTGCGTTGCCTTGCGCGTCCGTAATGGTAATCAGGGTGTTATTAAAGGTTGCGCTGATGTGCGCAACCCCGGAAACGATATTACGCCGCTCGCGGCGTTTGACCCGTTGCGTGGTTGGCTTCGCCATCGCCCACCCCTTGTCGACTACTTAGTTGCCTTTTTCTTACCCGCAATGGGCCTTGCCCGGCCCTTGCGTGTACGCGCGTTGGTGTGCGTGCGCTGACCGCGTACCGGCAAACCACGCCGGTGGCGCAAGCCGCGATAGCAGCCGAGATCCATCAGCCGCTTGATATTCATCGCCACCTCGCGCCGCAGATCGCCCTCGACGCGGTAGTCCCGGTCGATGATCTCACGCAACCGCAGCACCTCGGCATCGGACAGATCGTGGACGCGCCGCTGGCTCAAGATGCCGACCTTGGCGCAGATCTCCCGCGCGGTCTTGCGGCCGATCCCGTGGATATAGGTCAATGCGATTTCCACACGCTTCTGCGTGGGAATGTTAACGCCAGCAACGCGCGCCACGTGCGCAACTCCCTGACAAATGCCGACAATACCGAAGGAGGCCCTGCCTCATATGAGGACTCGCCATTATAAGTCCCGTACTCTCTTAGTCAACGCGGGTACCCTCTCTGATTGCAACCTTAAGTTTCTCTGTGATCTCTGCGATGGCGCCGGCGCCGTCGACGCAGCGCAACAAGCCCTTCCGGCGGTAATATTCGATGATCGGCACTGTTTGCACATGGTAGGCCTGCAAACGCTTGCGCACCGTCTCTGCCGTATCGTCCGGGCGGCGCGTAAACTCGGTCGCGCCGCAAACATCGCACTTCCCGTCCTGCTTCGGACGATGGAACACATCATGATAAAGCGCACCACAGCGGCTGCAGGAGAAGCGGCCGGCGATCCGCGTCACGATGTCCTCGTCATCAACTTCGATCGCGACAACACGGTCGAGGTCCAAGTGCCGCGCCGCCAGCATCGCGTCCAGCGCCTCCGCCTGCGCCAGGGTGCGCGGGAATCCATCCAGGATGAATCCGTTCCGGCAGTCCGGCTGATCCACCCGCACCTCGATCAGGCCGATGATCATCGCATCGGGGACAAGTTGCCCCGCCTGCATGATGGCGGCTGCCTTGCGGCCGGTCTCGCTTGCGGCCGCAGCCTCAGCGCGCAGCATATCTCCGGTCGAGAGCTGTATGATGCCGAAGATTTCCTGCAGCCGTTTCGCCTGTGTTCCTTTGCCACACCCGGGTGGCCCAAGCAAGACCAGTCTCATCCGCGCCTCCCTCGAAGTTTTGCTTTTTTGATCAGTCCCTCATACTGGTGTGCCAGCAGATGCGATTGAATCTGTGCCACGGTGTCGATGGTGACACTGATGACGATCAGCAAGCTCGTGCCGCCGAAATAGAACGGCACGGAAAAGCGCGAGATCAGGATTTCCGGCAGAACACAGACCAACGACAGGTACGCTGCGCCGACCACCGTCAGCCGCGTCAGGATCTTGTCGAAATACTCCGCCGTATTCCGGCCGGGCCGGATGCCAGGGATGAAGCCGCCGTGTTTCTTGAGGTTGTCGGCCGTTTCAACGGGATTGAAAACGACCGCCGTGTAGAAGAAAGCAAAGAACACGATCAGAGCGATATAAATGGCGAGATAGAGCGGTTGGCCGCGGCCGAGGTAGGCGCTCACCGTCGTCAACCACGATGGTCCGGACCCGGCGGCAAATCCGATGATGGTGATCGGCATCAACAGGAGCGATGACGCAAAGATCGGCGGAATAACCCCCGCCGTGTTGATCTTGAGCGGCAGATGCGTACTCTCGCCGCTGGTCATTCGCATGCCCACCTGGCGCTTCGGATACTGGATGATGATCCGGCGCTGCGCCCGTTCGACAAAGACAACGAAGAACACCACTGCGACCGCGAGCACCAGGAATGCCACGATCAACCCGGTCGACAAGGCCCCCGTGCGCCCGAGTTCCAGGGTTGACGCCATCGATCCCGGCAGGTGGGCGACGATGCCCGAGAAGATGATCAGCGAGATGCCGTTACCGATCCCGCGCGCGGTGATCTGTTCGCCCAGCCACATCAAGAACAGCGTGCCACCGACCAGGGTCACCACAACCGAGACGCGGAAAAACAGCCCGGGCGCTGCGACTGCCGGCCCCAGGGTCGACTGCATGCCTTCCAGACCGACGGCGAGGCCATAGGCCTGGCCGGCCGTGATCAGCACCGTAAGGTAGCGGGTATACTGGTTGATCTTTTTCCGGCCGGCCTCGCCTTCCTTCTTCAGCGACTCCAGCGTCGGCACCACCGCGGTCATCAACTGGATGATGATCGAGGCCGAAATGTACGGCATGATGTTGAGCGCGAAGATCGTCATGCGCTCCAAGGCGCCGCCGGCAAACATGTTGAACATGCCGAGAATGCCGCCCGCCTGACGATTGAAAATGTCGGCGATCGCGGTCGGGTCGATCCCTGGCAGCGGGATATAGGTGCCGAGGCGATAGACAATCAGCGCACCCAGCGTGAACCAGATGCGCCGCTTGAGTTCCGTCGCCTTGGCAAATGCCCCGAAATTCAGGTTGGCGGCAAGTTGCTCCGCTGCAGACGCCATGAGACCCCTTTCGGCTCAGTCTTTGGCCGCGGGTTTGTCGGCGCCCGCCTCGCCCTTGCGCTGTTTCTGTGCGAGCGCATCGCCCCGGATGGCGACCGTGCCACCCGCCTTCTCCACCGCCGCAACCGCGCTCTTGGTTGCACCAGCAACCTCGATCGCCACCTTTGCGGTCAACTCGCCCCGGCCAAGCAGCCGCACACCGTCGCGCCGGCGCTTGAACAGGCCGGCCGCCTGCATCGCCGCTTCATTGATCAACACCGTTGCATCGACCTTGCCGGCGTCGATCGCAGCTTGCAGCCGATCGAGGTTAACCTCGACAAAATCGCAGCGGAACAAAGGCTTGAAGCCGCGCTTCGGCAAGCGCCGATAGAGCGGCATCTGGCCGCCTTCAAAGCCGACCTTGCCGCCGGCCCCGGTCCGCGCCCACTGGCCCTTGTGTCCGCGCCCTGCAGTCTTGCCGGTCCCCGAGCCGATCCCGCGGCCGACCCGCTTGCGTGGCCGCGCCGCCCCTGGGTTGTCCCGGATTTCGTTCAGCTTCATCCCTAGCCCCTCGGTCCCCGGTTACGACGCTTCGTCCACGCGGACGAGATGCCTGACCTTGCTGATCATGCCCCGCACCGCGGGCGTATCCTCAAGCACACGGCTGCGGTTCATCTTGTTCAGGCCGAGGCCGATCAGGGTCGCGCGCTGATCCTTGCGGCGTCCGATCGGACTGCCCACCTGCGTCACCTTGACCGCGCCGCCGCGCTGTTCAGCCATCACTCAACTCCTTGCCACTAGGGCCGCGGCCGTTCGCCCGGCGCCTGATCGGAGCGCCTGGCCACGATGTCACTCACTTTCTTGCCGCGCCGGTTTGCAACCGCCCGCGGCGAGACGCTGTTCTGCAACGCCTTGAAGGTCGCCTTCACCATGTTGTAGGCGTTCGAGGTCCCGACCGACTTCGCCACCACGTCCTGCACGCCCATGGTTTCGAACACAGCGCGCATCGGCCCGCCGGCGATCACGCCCGTTCCGGCCGGAGCCGAGCGCAGGATGACTCGGCCGGCGCCGTAGTGGCCCTCGATATCGTGATGCAGCGTCCGGCCATCGCGCAACGGCACCCGGATCAGGCTCTGCTTGGCGTGCTCGGTCGCCTTACGCACGGCCTCGGGCACCTCGCGCGCCTTGCCGGTGCCGTAGCCGACCCGGCCCCGTCCGTCGCCGACAACCACCAGCGCCGCAAACGAAAACCGCCGGCCACCCTTGACCACCTTGGCGACCCGGTTGATGTGCACCAGCCGGTCCGTCAGTTCGACTTCTTCGGCGGACGCTTGGCTGCGCTCCGATCGCCGCCCGCCGGGTTTACGCACCATTCGTCACGTCCTCCTCAGAATGCCAGTCCGGCTTCGCGGGCGGCGTCGCCCAGCGCCTTGACGCGGCCGTGGTAGCGGTAGCCGCCACGATCGAACACCACCGTCTTGACGCCTGCCGCAAGCGCGCGCTCGGCAACCAGTTTGCCGACCAGCTGCGCGAGGTCCGCGCCCTTCGCTTCATGCGCTCGCAGCGGCGCTTCCATGCTCGATGCCGCCGCCACCGTACGACCGGCGCGGTCGTCAATGACCTGGGCATAGATGTGCTTGTTCGAGCGGAACACCGAAAGACGCGGCCGGCCGCTGGACAGCTTCCGCAGCCGGTAGCGGTTGCGCCGCTGCCGGCGCTCGAACAGTTCCGTTGCACTTAACATGGCTTACTTCTTCTTGCCTTCCTTGCGCAGCACGATTTCATCGTCGTACTTGATGCCCTTCGCCTTGTACGGCTCGACCGGCCGGAAGCCGCGGATCACGGCCGCCACCTGGCCGACCTGCTGCTTGTCGGTGCCGTGGACGATGATGTGGGTCAGATCGGGGCACTCGATCTTGATGCCTTCCGGGATTGGGTACCGTATGTCATGGCTGTAGCCAAGCTGCAACACCAGCGTGCTGCCTTGCAGCTGAGCCCGGTAGCCGACGCCGTTGATGTCGAGCTTGCGTGAGAAGCCGGTGCTGACGCCCGTGACGAGGTTTGCCACCAGCGTTCGCGCCGTACCCCACATCATTCGCGCACGGATCGAATCGTCGCGCGGACGGACAACGACGGCCCCGTTCTCCTGTTCGATACTGACCTCGCGCATCAGGTCGAGCGACAGCGCGCCCAACTTGCCCTTGGCCTTGATTTGCTGACCGGTGATTGCGACCTCGACCCCTGCCGGGACCGGCACCGGATTCTTGCCAACACGCGACATCGCCGTTTGCTCACATTACCTTGCACAGGATCTCGCCGCCGACGTGCTCCTGACGCGCTTCGCTGTCGGAGATCACACCACGCGGAGTCGACAAGATGGCGACGCCCAGGCCGTTGTAAACGCGCGGCAGGTCGGCAATCCTTGAATAGACGCGGCGGCCAGGCTTCGAGACGCGGGCAATCTCGCGGATCACCGGCAAGCCCTCGTGATACTTGAGCTCGATCTTGAGCTCACGAAGGCCGGGCCGAAGTTCTGCCTCGGAATAGCCGCGGATGTAGCCCTCGCGCTGCAGCACATCGAGGACACGCACCAGGAGCCGGCCCGCCGGCGCCTTGACGCTGGTCTTGCCGGCCCGCTGGCCGTTGCGAATGCGGGTCAGCATATCGCCCAGAGGATCGGTGATCGCCATGACCGCTCCCCTACCAGCTCGCCTTGAGCATGCCCGGGATCTGCCCGTTCGAGGCGAGATCGCGCACCGCGATCCGCGACAGGCCAAACTTCCGGTAATTGCCCCGCGGCCGGCCGGTCAGCGCACAGCGCAGCCGCAGCCGCACCCGTGACGAATTGCGCGGCAGCTCCGCAAGCTTGAGCCGGGCGGCAAACCGCTCCTCCGGCGCCACGTTCTCATCGCAAGCCGTCGCCTTGAGCTCCGCGCGCCGCTTGGCATACCGGCGGGCGAGGCGCTCGCGCTTGTTGTTGCGTTCGATCAGGCTTTTCTTCGCCATCCCTCGCTTAATCCTCGCTTACCTAGTTGGCGAACGGCATTTCGAAAGCCGCAAGCAGCGCTTGCGCTTCGGCGTCCGTCTTGGCTGTGCTGCAGATGATCACGTCAAGTCCGCGAATCTCATCCACCTTGTCGTAGTCGATTTCGGCGAACACGATCTGCTCACGAATGCCCATCGCGAAATTGCCGCGGCCGTCGAAACTCTTCTTAGAAACGCCGCGAAAATCGCGCACCCGCGGCAGGGCGATCGTGACCAACCGATCCAGGAACTCGTACATCCGCTCGCGGCGCAAGGTGACCTTGCACCCGATCGCCATCCCTTGGCGGATCTTGAAGCCGGCGATCGACTGCTTGGCCTTGGTAATCACCGGCTTCTGGCCGGCAATCGCCGTGAGGTCGGTCGCTGCCGCCTCAACCTTCTTGCGGTCCTGGGCCCCCTCGCCGACACCCATGTTGAGCACGATCTTGGTCAGGCGCGGGATCTCCATCGGATTGCGATACTGGAATTGCTCCTGCATCGTCCGCCTGACGTTCTCGTTGTAATGATCGCGAAGTCGCGACATCGATCGGTTCCTGTTATCTGTCGATCATTTCGCCGGAGCGCTTGGCGAACCGGACCTTGCGACCGTCGGCGAGAATCTTGAAGCCGACGCGCGTCGGCTGGCCCGATTTCGGGTCGACGTGCGCCAAGTTCGAGATGTGGATCGGACCCTCTTTCTCGACGATCCCGCCACCGGACATCTGCGTCGGCCGCGTATGCCGCTTGACCATGTTGACGCCCTGGACGACCGCGCGGTTCTCCTTAGGCATGACCTTCAGCACTTCGCCGGTCTTGCCCTTGCTGCGGCCGGTGATCACGACCACCCGGTCGCCCTTGCGGATCTTCAGCTTGACCGCCATGGCTACAGCACCTCCGGCGCCAGCGAGACGATCTTCATGTAGCCCTTCGCCCTCAGTTCGCGGGTGACCGGGCCGAAGATGCGGGTGCCAACCGGCTCGCCCTGCTTGTTGATCAGCACGGCGGCATTGCGATCAAAGCGGATCACAGAGCCGTCAGCGCGGCGGATGTCCTTGGCCGTGCGCACGATCACGGCGCGCATCACCTCGCCCTTCTTGACCCGACCGCGCGGGATCGCATCCTTGACCGACACGACGATGACATCGCCCACGCTCGCATACTTCCGCTTCGAGCCGCCCAGCACGCGAATGCACTGCACCCGCCTTGCGCCGGAATTGTCGGCGACGTCCAGATTGGATTCGACCTGAATCATCGACTATCGCCCCTTTATGCGCCGACTGCCGGTTCCGCCGGTTCGGCGAACACCTCCCAGCACTTGCGCTTCGAGAGCGGCCGGCATTCGCGGATCCGCACGACATCGCCAACCTTGCAGGCGTTGGCCTCGTCATGCGCCATGTAGCGCTTGGAGCGCTTGATGAACTTCTTGTAGATCGGGTGCATCACCCGGCGCTCGACCCGGACCACCACGGTCTTGTCGGCCCGATCGCTGACCACCACGCCTTGCAGAACCCGCCTCGGCATCGCTCTCTCAACCCTTCCCTTAAGCTGCCGCTGCCGTGCGGCGGCGCTGTCCCAGCACGGTCTTGATGCGGGCAATCTCGCGGCGGACCTGGCGAACCCGGCTGGTGTTCTCGAGCTGGCCACTCGCCGCCTGGAAGCGGAGGTTGAACGCCTCCTTGCGCAAGCGGATCAGCTCGTCGTTCAGTTCGTCGTCCGTCTTCGCCCGCAAATCAGACCCCTTCATCGCATCACTCTCCCTCGCCGACGCGGGCGACAAAGCGCGTGCGGATCGGCAACTTCGCCGCACCCAGGGCCAGCGCCTCGCGCGCCGTTGCGATCGGCACGCCGTCGATTTCGAACATGATGCGCCCGGCGCGCACCCGGCATACCCAGTACTCCGGCGCGCCCTTGCCGCCGCCCATCCGCACCTCGGCCGGCTTCGTGCTTACCGGCACGTCGGGGAACATGCGAATCCAAACCCGGCCGGCGCGCTTCATGTGCCGCGTAATCGCGCGCCGCGCCGCCTCGATCTGGCGCGCGGTGAGCCGGTCCGGCTCCATCGCCTTGAGGCCATAGGCGCCAAAGTTGAGCGTGAACGCGGCCTTGGCTTGGCCGTGAATCCGCCCTTTGTGTTGCTTTCGGTACTTGGTCTTCTTCGGACTCAGCATTGGTCTTTCCGTCTGCCCCGGGCCGCAAGCACATTAGCGCCCGGTTTGCTGCTCCAGCGCCCGCTTCTCGACCGCCATCGGGTCGTGCGCCATGATATCGCCCTTGTAGATCCACACCTTGACCCCGCACACGCCGTAAGTCGTGCGCGCGATCGCGCTGCCGTAATCGACGTGCGCGCGCAAGGTGTGCAGCGGCACCCGGCCTTCGCGGTACCAGACGGAGCGCGCGATCTCGGCCCCGCCAAGCCGGCCGCCGCAATTGATGCGGATGCCCTGGGCGCCCAAGCGCAGCGCCGACTGAACCGCCCGCTTCATCGCACGGCGCGTCGAGACGCGCCGCTCAAGCTGCTGGGCAATGCCGTCAGCGACCAGTTTCGCCTCGATTTCCGGCTTGCGGATCTCGACGATGTTCAATTGCACATCCGAGCGGGTGATCTTGCTGAGCTCCTGGCGCAGCTTCTCGATGTCGGCGCCCTTCTTGCCGATCACGACGCCCGGCCGCGCGGTGTGGATGGTGATCCGCGCCTTCTTCGCCGGCCGTTCGATGACGACGCGCGAGACGCCCGACTGCGCCAGCCGCTCGTGCAGGAACTTGCGCAACTTCAAGTCCTCATGCAGCATCTTCGCGTAGCTCTCGTCGGCGAACCAACGCGAGTCCCAGGTCCGGTTGACGCCGAGCCTGAGCCCGACCGGGTTGACCTTCTGACCCATCAGTATTCCTCCGCCTGCTCGCGCACGACGACCGTAATGTTGCTGAACGGCTTCTCAACACGCCCGGCCCGGCCGCGCGCCCGCGCATGCCAGCGCTTCATGACCAGCGTACGGCCGACCGTCGCCGTCGCCACATACAGCCGGTCAACGTCCAGCTGGTGATTGTTCTCGGCGTTCGCGATCGCCGACTGCAGCACCTTGCGCACGTCTTGGGCGATGCGGCGGCGGCAGAACTGCAACTCCGCCAGCGCCCGGTCGCAGCGCTTGCCGCGGATCATCTGCGCCACCAGATTCAGCTTGCGCGGGCTGACCCGCAGCTGGCGGGCGCTCGCCATCGCCTCATCGTCTGCGCACGCGCGCGGGGCGGCCGGCTTTCCCATCGTGTCTAAGCCCTCTTCGCCTTCTTGTCCGCTGCATGGCCGTGGAAGGTCCGTGTCGGCGAGAATTCGCCGAACTTGTGACCCACCATGTTCTCCGTCACCAGCACCGGAATAAACTTCTTGCCGTTGTAAACACCGAACGTCAGGCCGACGAATTGCGGAATGATCGTCGAGCGCCGCGACCAGGTGCGAATGACCTCGCTGCGCTTCGATGCCCGCGTCTTCTCTGCCTTCTTCAACAGGTAACCGTCGATAAACGGACCTTTCCACACCGATCGCGGCACGCCTATTCGCTCCTTGTCCCTATTTCGCCCGGTGGCGGCGCCGCATGATCAGACGATCGGTGCGCTTGTTGTTGCGGGTCCGCTTGCCCTTGGTCGGCTTGCCCCAAGGCGTCACCGGATGCCGGCCGCCCGACGTCTTGCCCTCGCCACCGCCGTGCGGGTGGTCGATCGGGTTCATCGCCACACCGCGCACCGTCGGCCGCCAGCCCAGCCAGCGCGTCCGGCCGGCCTTGCCGATCTTGACGTTCTGCTGATCCGGGTTGGAGACGGCGCCGATCGTTGCCATGCACTCCGCACGCACCATCCTGAGCTCGCCGGAGCTCAGGCGCAGCTGCGCATAGCCCTGGTCCTTGCCGATCAGCTGCGCGTAGGTACCCGCTGACCGCGCGATCTGGCCGCCCTTGCCGCGCTTCATCTCGACGTTATGGATGATCGTACCGACCGGGATGTTCTGCAGCGGCAAGGCATTGCCCGGTTTGATATCCGCGCCCGGGCCAGCCACCACGCTGTCGCCGACGGCCAGGCGTTGCGGCGCCAGGATGTAGGCCAGCTCGCCATCCTCGTAGCGGATCAAGGCGATGAATGCGGTCCGATTGGGGTCGAACTCCAGGCGCTCGACCACCGCCGGCACGCCCGTCTTCAAGCGCTTGAAGTCGACGATGCGGTAGCGCCGCTTGTGGCCGCCGCCGCGATGGCGCGCCGTCACCCGGCCGAGGTTGTTGCGTCCGCCGGGCCGCTGCAACCCTTCGGTCAGCGATTTCTCCGGCTTGCCTTTCCACAGCCCGGCGCGGTCGATCAAAACGAGGCCGCGTTGCCCCGGGGTGGTTGGTCGATACTGTTTCAGTCCCATGCGTCAGCGCTCTTAAAGGGCTAGAGGCCTGTCGTCACGTCGATCGAATGGCCCTCGGCCAGCGTCACGATCGCTTTCTTCTTCTCCGCGCGCTGACCAGGCCGGCCACGCACGCGCTTCCACTTTCCTTTCTGCCGCAGCGTATTCACCGCTTTGACCTTGACCTTGAACAGGTCCTCGACGGCAGCCTTGATCTCCGGCTTCGTGGCATCGATGGCGACCAGGAACGTGACCTGGTTGTGCTCCGACAGCAGCGTCGCCTTTTCCGTGATCACCGGCCGCCGCACGATCTCGTAGCGGCGCTCCGCCGACGGCTTGGCCACGGCTTTGCGAGAAGGGGTGCTCATGCCAGCCGCTCCGTCAGGCGTTCGATTGCAGCCCGCGTCAAGACCAGCGTGTCGTGGCGCAGAATGTCGTAGACGTTGGCGCCCTGGCTTGGCAGGACGTCGATGCCGATCAGGTTGCGCGCCGCCCGCTGGAAATTCACATCCACCGCCGCGCCGTCGATCACGAGCGCATTGCTGAGCCCCATCTTGGCGACGTGCTGCGCCAGCGTCCGCGTCTTCGGCTCGGCCAGTTCGGCCTTGTCCAGCACCAGCAGCTCGCCGGCCGCACGCTTGGCCGAGAGTGCCGTCTTGAGCGCCAGCTTGCGCACCTTCTTCGGCAAGTCGTGGGCATGGTCGCGCGGGTGCGGGCCATGCACGACCGCGCCGCCACGCATGTGCGGCCCCTTGGTCGAACCCTGGCGCGCCCGCCCGGAACCCTTCTGGCGCGATGGCTTGCGCGACGTCCGGTTGACCTCGCCGCGGGTCTTGACCTTGTGCGTGCCGGCGCGGCGCTTCGCAAGCTGCCAGCGCACCGTCCTTGCCAGCAGGTCGGCGCGCACATCGACGGCGAAAATCGCTTCCGCCAGTTCGATGCTGCCGATCGTTTCCTTATCGAGGTTGACGACGTCCCACTGCATTGGTGCTTATTCTCCGCCCGTCTCGCCGGCAGGCTGCGTCCCGCCCTCGGCCGCAGCCGCGCCTGCGCCGCGCGTCGCCGCCGGGAACGGTACATTCTCCGGCGCCGGCCGCCGGATCGCATCGCGCACCAGCACCCAGCCGCCCTTGGCGCCGGGAACCGAACCGCGCACGAGGATCAGCCCGCGCCCGCTGTCAACCGCAACGACCTCGAGATTGTGAGTCGTGACACGCCGGTCACCCATGTGACCCGCCATCTTCTTGCCCTTGAAGACACGGCCCGGATCCTGCCGGTTGCCGGTCGAACCGTGGCTGCGATGGCTGATCGAAACGCCGTGCGTCGCCCGCAAGCCGCCGAAATTGTGCCGCTTCATCGAGCCGGCGAAGCCCTTGCCCTGCGAGACGCCGATGACATCGACATACTGGCCGGGGACGAAGTGATCAGCAGTCAGCTCGATGCCGACCGCCACCAGCGCCTCCGCATCGACGCGGAATTCGGCCACCTTACGCCGCGGCTCCACCTCCGCCTTGGCGAAATGGCCGCGCATGGGCTTCGTCGTGTTCTTCGCCTTCATATCACCGGCGCCGAGCTGCAGCGCCGAGTAGCCGTCGCGCTCCTCGGTCCGCTGGGCGACGACGTGGCAGCCGTCGACCTTCAGCACCGACACCGGCACATGCGTGCTGTCGGCTTGAAAAACCCGCGACATGCCGAGCTTTTGGGCGATCAGTCCCGTACGCATCGTTCCTGCCTGCCCCTTAAAGCTTGATCTCGACGTCGACGCCGGCGGCGAGGTCGAGCTTCATCAGCGCGTCAACCGTCTGCGGTGTCGGATCGATGATGTCGAGGACCCGCTTGTGGGTGCGGATCTCGAACTGCTCGCGCGACTTCTTGTCGACGTGCGGCGAGCGCAGCACCGTGAACCGCTCGATCCGTGTCGGCAGCGGGATCGGCCCACGCACCCGCGCGCCAGTCCGCTTGGCAGTGTTGACGATCTCGCGCGCCGATTGATCCAACACGCGGTGGTCGAAGGCCCGTAAGCCAATGCGTATGTTCTGATTTTCCATCGTCATTACCTGCCGTTCGGCCGCCCGCGTCCCGTCCCTTGCCTACTTCAGGATCTTGGTGACGACGCCGGCACCGACCGTGCGACCGCCCTCGCGGATCGCAAAGCGCAAGCCCTCGTCCATCGCGATCGGCTGAATCAGCTCCACCGTCATCCGGATGTTGTCGCCCGGCATCACCATCTCGGTGCCCTCCGGCAACGCCACCGTCCCCGTCACATCCGTCGTCCGGAAATAAAACTGCGGCCGGTAGTTGCCGAAGAACGGCGTATGCCGACCGCCCTCTTCCTTCGTCAACACATACGCCTCGCAGTCAAACTTCGTGTGCGGCGTAATCGCACCCGGCTTCGACAGCACCTGGCCGCGCTCCACATCCTCGCGCTTGGTGCCGCGCAGCAGTACGCCGATGTTGTCGCCCGCCTCGCCCTGGTCCAACAGCTTGCGGAACATCTCAACGCCCGTGCACACCGTCTTCGTCGTCGCCTTCAGGCCAACGATCTCCACTTCCTCGCCGACCTTGATCACGCCGCGCTCAACACGGCCCGTCACCACCGTGCCACGGCCCGAGATCGAGAACACATCCTCGATCGGCATCAGGAACGGCTGATCCTTCGGCCGGTCCGGCTGCGGAATGTACGAATCCACCGCCGCCATCAGCTCCAGGATCGTCTTCGCACCCACCTCCGGATCGCGCCCTTCAAGCGCCGCCAGCGCCGAGCCCTTGACGATCGGAATGTCATCGCCAGGGAAATCATAGCTCGACAGCAACTCCCGAAGCTCGAGCTCCACCAGCTCCAACAGCTCCGGGTCGTCCACCATGTCGACCTTGTTCAAATAGACCACGATCGCCGGCACGCCGACCTGGCGCGCCAAGAGAATGTGCTCGCGCGTCTGCGGCATCGGCCCATCGGCCGCACTCACCACCAGGATCGCGCCATCCATCTGCGCCGCGCCGGTGATCATGTTCTTCACGTAGTCGGCATGACCCGGGCAGTCGACGTGCGCGTAATGCCGGTTCGCCGTCTGATACTCCACATGCGCCGTCGAGATCGTAATCCCACGCGCCTTCTCTTCCGGCGCCTTGTCGATCTGATCAAACGGCACGAACGTCGCCCCACCAGCCTCCGCCAGCACCTTCGTAATCGCCGCCGTCAACGTCGTCTTGCCGTGATCAACGTGACCAATCGTCCCAACATTGCAATGCGGCTTCGTCCGCTCAAACTTCGCCTTCGCCATGGCTCCCTCCGCTAATCCTCTCGCCCCGCGCTAGCCCGCCAGCCGCTGGCGAACTTCTTCCGAGACGTTCTGCGGCACCTCGGAATATCGCTCAAACTGCATGGTGTACTGCGCGCGGCCCTGACTCATGGACCGTAACGTGTTGACATAGCCGAACATATTCGCAAGCGGCACGTACGCGTTGATGACCCGCGCGTTGCCCCGCTGATCCATCCCGGTGATGTTGCCGCGGCGGCTGTTCAGGTCGCCGATGATATCGCCCATGTAGTCGTCGGGCGTGACCACCTCGACCTTCATCACCGGCTCCAACAGCTTCGGGCCGGCCTTGGCAATGCCATCGCGAAACGCCGCCCGGGCCGCAATCTCGAACGCGAGCGAACTTGAGTCGACGTCGTGAAAGGCGCCATCGACCAGCGTCGCCTTGAGATCGATGACCGGAAAGCCGGCCAGAACGCCGGTCTCGCGTGCGCTCTCCAACCCCTTCTGGACGCCCGGGATGTATTCGCGCGGCACCGAGCCGCCCACGATCGCGCTCTCGAACTGAAAGCCGGTGCCCGGCTCCGCCGGCTCGAAACGGATGATCACCCGTGCGAACTGGCCGGCGCCACCGCTTTGCTTCTTGTGCGTGTAGTCGATCTCGTATGGCTTCGAGATGGTTTCCCGGTACGCGACCTGCGGCTGACCGACGTTCGCTTCGACCTTGAACTCGCGCCGCATGCGATCGACGATGATTTCGAGATGGAGTTCGCCCATCCCCTTGATCACCGTCTGCCCGCTTTCGTGGTCGACCGAGACGCGGAAACTCGGATCCTCGTTCGCAAGCCGCGACAGCGCGACGCCCATCTTCTCCTGGTCGCCCTTGGTCTTCGGCTCGACCGCCACCTCGATCACCGGATCGGGAAACTCCATCCGCTCCAGGACCACCTGCGCCTTCGGATCGCACAGCGTGTCGCCGGTCGCGGTCTGCTTCAATCCCGGCACGGCAATGATGTCGCCGGCAAAGGCTTCCTTGATGTCCTCACGGCTGTTGGCATGCATGAGCAGCATGCGCCCGATCCGTTCCGACTTGCCTTTGATCGTGTTCTGGATGCTGTCGCCGCTCTTCAGGACACCCGAATAGATCCGCACGAAGGTCAGGCTGCCGACGAATGGATCGGTCATGATCTTGAATGCGAGTGCCGAGAACGGCTCGCTGTCGGCACTGCGCCGCGTCATTTCCTCATCGCTGTCGGGCTTCACGCCCCTGACCGGCGGCACGTCTTCCGGCGATGGCAGATAGTCAACCACAGCATCAAGCAGCGTCTGTACGCCCTTGTTCTTGAATGCCGAGCCGCACAGAACCGGGACGATAATGCCGCTTACGGTGCCCTTGCGCACGCAGCGGACCAGGGTCTCGGTGTCGGGCTCGTTGCCCTCAAGGTAGGCTTCGAGCGCTTGCTCGTCCTGCTCGACCGCCAGCTCGACCAGCTTGGCACGGTAGTCTTGCGCCTTCTCGGCAAGCTCGGCCGGGATCGGCCCGGTGACGAACTCCGCCCCCAGCGTCTCGTCCTTCCAGGTGATCGCTTGCATGTTGAGGAGATCGATCACGCCGACGAAGTCAGCCGAGGAGCCGATCGGCAATTGCAGCACCGCGGCCGTCGCGCCAAGGCGATCCTTGATCATCGCCAGGCAGCGATAGAAGTCGGCGCCGATGCGGTCCATCTTGTTGACAAAACAAATGCGCGGCACGCCGTACTTGTCAGCCTGGCGCCAGACCGTCTCCGATTGCGGCTCGACGCCGGCGACGCTGTCAAACACTGCGACCGCGCCATCCAGCACCCGCAGGCTGCGCTCGACCTCGATGGTGAAATCGACATGCCCCGGCGTGTCGATGATATTGATCCGGTGGTCACGCCAGTAGCAGGTCGTCGCGGCGGATGTGATCGTGATCCCCCGCTCCTGCTCCTGCTCCATCCAGTCCATCGTCGCCGTGCCCTCGTGCACCTCGCCGATCTTGTAGGACCGGCCGGTGTAGTAGAGGACGCGCTCGGTCGTCGTCGTCTTGCCGGCATCGATGTGGGCCATGATGCCGATATTCCGGTAGCGATCGAGGGGCGTGACGCGGGGCATGACGGTTCGAACCTTCGCGTAAGCTACCAGCGATAATGCGAAAAGGCCTTGTTGGCCTCGGCCATGCGGTGCGTATCTTCGCGCTTCTTGACCGCGGCGCCGCGATTGCTCGCCGCATCCATGATCTCTGCCGCCAGGCGCTCCGTCATCGTATTCTCGGACCGCTTGCTCGCCATTCCCACCAGCCACCGGATCGCCAGCGACTGCCGCCGCGCGGCGCGCACCTCGACCGGCACCTGGTAGGTGGCACCGCCAACGCGGCGGGAGCGCACTTCCAGCGTCGGCTTGACGTTCTCGATCGCCTCGTGGAACACCTTCAGCGGCTCCTGGCGCATCTTCTTTTCGATGACCGCGAACGCACCATAGAGGATCCGCTCGGCAACAGAGCGCTTGCCTTCGTTCATCAGGCCGTTGGTGAACTTCGTCACCAGCACGTCCCCATAGCGGGGATCCGCGACAACAGCACGCTTTACGGCCGCACGACGACGCGACATTTCTCGCGATCTCCCTACTTCGGCCGCTTCGCGCCGTACTTCGAACGGCGCTGGCGGCGCTTGGAGACGCCTTGCGTATCCAGCGTGCCGCGGATGATGTGATAGCGCACACCCGGCAGGTCCTTGACGCGACCGCCGCGGATGAGCACGACCGAGTGTTCCTGAAGGTTATGCCCCTCGCCGGGGATGTAGCTGGTGACCTCGTAGCCGTTGGTCAAGCGAACGCGCGCCACCTTGCGCAGCGCCGAGTTCGGCTTCTTCGGCGTCGTCGTGTAAACGCGGGTGCAGACCCCGCGCTTCTGCGGACAACTGGTCAGCGCCGGCACCTTGTTCCGCGTCGGCGGCGATTGCCGCGGCTTGCGGACCAGCTGATTGATCGTTGGCATCACTCTCACCGCCCGGACAACGCCTGGGCGTCCCATGTTGGCAAAAAAAAAGGTCTCGCGGCTCCAGCACCGACCGCGATCCGGACCCTCACAACAAAAAAACACCGCCTGCCCCTGCCGACTTGGCAGCACGCGGCCCGAATTTTTACGCCTCATGCGGAACCTGCGTCTGAACCGGACGGCTCACCACCAGGCCCCCTGGGAAGGCCGCGGATAGTATGAGGGCGTTTACCTGCCGTCAAGCCGTTCCGGCAGACCGCGCCGCGAAAACGGCGACGGCGGCCGAAACAACGCCGGCCGGCCGGTCGAAAACCGCACGACCGGCCGCACCCGCGCACCAATAACGCCGCTAAGCGGTGCGCGCGCCCTCCTGCGGACCGGAAAGTGCCGCGTCACCGGCCTTCTCCTCGCTGAGTTCGCGGTCGCGCTGAGCTGCCAACTGCCGCAGCTGGTTCATCACGCTCCCCGTCCCCGCCGGAATCAGCCGGCCGACGATGACGTTCTCCTTGAGCCCGCTGAGTTCGTCCCGCTTGCCGGAAACCGCGGCTTCCGTCAGCACCCTGGTCGTCTCCTGGAACGAGGCCGCGGAGATGAACGAACGCGTCTGCAGGCTCGCCTTGGTGATTCCCTGCAGAACCGGGGTTGCCTGCGCCGGCCGTTCGTTCTGGCGCAGCGCCTTCTCGTTGATCTCGTCGAACTCCAGGCGGTCGGCCTGCTCGCCGACCAGGAAGGTGGTGTCGCCCGGATCGGTAATCTCCACCTTCTGCAGCATCTGGCGCGCGATCACCTCGATGTGCTTGTCGTTGATGCGCACACCCTGCAGGCGGTAGACGTCTTGGATCTCGCTGATGAGATAGGACGCCAGCGCCTCCACCCCCAGCACCCGCAGGATGTCGTGCGGCACCGGGTTGCCGTCCATCAGCGGATCGCCCGCCTCGACGATGTCACCCTCCTGCACGCTGATGTGCTTGCCGCGCGGAATGAGGTACTCGCGCGGCTCGCCGTCGCCTTCGGTCGGCACCACGACAACGCGGCGCTTCGCCTTGTAATCCTTGCCGAATTCGACACGGCCGCGGGCCTCGCTGATGATCGCGTGGTCCTTTGGCTTGCGCGCTTCGAACAATTCGGCGACCCGCGGCAGGCCGCCCGTGATGTCGCGGGTTTTCGCGGATTCGCGCGGAATGCGCGCCAGCACGTCGCCGGCATGCACCATCTGACCCGGCTCGACCGACAAGATCGCGTCGGCCGAAAGGAAATAGCGGGCCTCAGTGCCGTTATCGAGGCGAATGATCTCGCCGGTCTCGTCGCGGAGCGTGACCCTCGGCTTGAGTTCGGCGCCGCGCGGTTGCTGCTTCCAGTCGATCACGACCTTGGCGGCAATACCGGTCGCCTCGTCAATCTGCTCCATCATCGAGATGCCCTCGACCAGATCAACGAAATCGGCGATTCCCGCCTTCTCGGTAATGATCGGCAGCGTGTAAGGATCCCATTCGGCCAGCCGGTCGCCGCGCTTGATCTCGGCCCGGTCCGCACACAGGAGCTTGGCGCCATAGGGGAGCCGATGGCGCGCGCGCTCGCGGCCCTGGCCATCGACGATCAGAAGCTCCGCGTTCCGGTTCATCACCACCGGCTTGCCGGCGCTGTTCAGCACCGTCTGGCAGCTGCGCAGCATGATTGTGCCGTCGCTGACCGCCTCGACCTTGGAGACCTCCGCACCGCGCTGGACCGCGCCACCGATGTGGAAGGTTCGCATCGTCAGCTGCGTGCCCGGCTCGCCGATCGATTGCGCCGCAATCACGCCGACCGCCTCGCCCATGTTGACGCGGGTGCCGCGGGCAAGATCGCGTCCGTAGCAGGCAGCACACACGCCGCTGCGGGTCTGGCAGGTCAGCACCGAGCGAATCTTGATCGACTGCAGGTCGGCCGCCTCGATGTGCGCGACCTGCTCCTCCTCGATCATCGTATTCGCTGCCACGATCACCGCTCCGGTCGCCGGATCGAGGACATCCTCGGCGGCAAACCGGCCGAGCACCCGCTCGCCGAGGCCGGAGACGATTTCGCCGCCCTCGATCACCGGCCGCACCGTCAGGCCGTCGGTGGTGCCGCAATCATCGGTCAGGATGATGCAGTCCTGGGCGACATCGACCAGACGACGGGTCAGGTAACCGGAGTTCGCCGTCTTCAGCGCCGTGTCCGCCAACCCCTTGCGGGCGCCATGCGTCGAGTTGAAGTACTCGAGCACGGTCAATCCCTCCTTGAAGTTGGAGATGATCGGCGTCTCGATGATCTCGCCCGAAGGTTTCGCCATCAGCCCGCGCATGCCGGCCAGCTGCTTCATCTGCGCCGCCGAGCCACGCGCGCCGGAATGCGCCATCATGTAGACCGAGTTGACTGGTCCGCTGGTCGCTGTCGACGAAATGCGCCGCATCATCGCGTCCGCAACCTGATCGGTGCATTGCGCCCAAACGTCGACGACCTTGTTGTACTTCTCGCCCTGCGTGATCAGGCCGTCAAGGTACTGCTGCTCGTACTCGCGCACCTTGTCCTCGGTCGCGCGCACGATCGGCCATTTGTCATCGGGAACGAGCAGGTCGTCCTTGCCGAAGGAGATGCCGGCCCTGGTCGCATGGCTGAAGCCAAGCCGCATGATGCGGTCGGCAAAGATCACCGTCTCTTTCTGGCCGCAGTTCCGGTAAACGGCGTCGATGACCGCCGAAATCTCCTTCTTGGTCAGGAGCCGGTTGACCAGGCCGAACGGCAGATTCGGATGCTGTGGCAACAGCTCCGAGAGCAGCATCCGCCCCGGCGTGGTCTGGACAAGGATGACCTGCGGCTTGCCCTCGGCATCGACCGTCCGATAGCGGGCCTTGATCTTCGCGTGCAGCGTCAGCGCCTTGGCCTCAAGCGCATGCTGGATCTCGCCAATATCGGCGAACGCGTGGCCCTCGCCCGGCTCGCCGTCTTGCTCCATGGTCAGGTAGTAGAGGCCCAGCACGATATCCTGGGACGGCACGATGATCGGTTTGCCGTTGGCCGGACTGAGGATGTTGTTGGTCGACATCATCAGCACGCGCGCCTCGAGCTGCGCTTCGAGCGACAGCGGCACGTGCACCGCCATCTGGTCGCCGTCGAAATCGGCGTTGAAGGCAGCGCAGACCAGCGGGTGCAGGCGGATCGCCTTGCCTTCGATCAGCACCGGCTCGAACGCCTGGATGCCGAGCCGGTGCAAGGTCGGCGCCCGGTTCAGCATCACCGGATGCTCGCGGATCACCTCCTCCAGGACGTCCCACACCTCGGGGCGTTCCTTCTCGAGCATCCGCTTGGCGGCCTTGATGGTCGTCGCCATGCCGTAGAGCTCAAGCTTCGAGTAGATGAACGGCTTGAACAGCTCCAGCGCCATCTTCTTCGGCAGGCCGCACTCGTGCAGCTTGAGCTCCGGGCCGACCACGATCACCGAACGGCCCGAATAGTCGACGCGCTTGCCGAGCAGGTTCTGGCGGAACCGGCCCTGCTTGCCCTTCAGCATGTCGGAGAGCGATTTCAACGGCCGCTTGTTGGCGCCGCTGATCGGCCGGCCGCGGCGGCTGTTATCGAACAAGGCATCGACCGATTCCTGCAGCATCCGCTTCTCGTTGCGGATGATGATGTCGGGCGCGCGCAGCTCGATCAGCCGCTTCAGGCGGTTGTTGCGGTTGATGACGCGGCGGTAGAGATCGTTGAGGTCCGACGTCGCGAAGCGGCCGCCGTCGAGCGGCACCAAGGGGCGCAGCTCCGGCGGGATGACCGGGATCGCCTCCATGATCATCCATTCCGGCCGCGCACCCGATTCGAGGAATGCCTCGACCAGCTTCAGGCGCTTGACCAGCTTCTTGCGCTTCGCTTCCGACGTCGTCTCCTTGAGATCGGCGCGCATCTGCGCCCGCTCCGCATCGAGCTCGATCGTCTTCAGCATCTCGCGCACCGCCTCGGCGCCGATGCCGACCGTAAAGCTGTCCTCGCCGTATTCGTCGATCGCCCGCTGGTACTGCTCCTCGCTGATCAGCTCGCGCAGCTTCAGCGGCGTCAGCCCCGGCTCGACGACGACATAGCTCTCGAAATAGAGGACCTTCTCGAGATCACGCAGAGTCATGTCGACGAGAAGGCCGATCCGGCTCGGCAGTGACTTCAAGAACCAGATATGCGCCACCGGCGAGGCCAGCTCGATGTGGCCCATGCGCTCGCGCCGGACCTTTTGCAGCGTCACCTCGACACCGCACTTCTCGCAGATGATGCCCTTGTATTTCATACGCTTGTACTTGCCGCACAAGCACTCGTAGTCCTTGATCGGGCCGAAGATGCGCGCACAGAACAGGCCGTCACGTTCGGGCTTGAACGTCCGGTAGTTGATCGTTTCCGGCTTCTTGATCTCGCCGAACGACCAGGAGCGAATCCGCTCCGGGCTCGCGATCGCGATGCGGATCTCGTCGAACCGCTGCGTGCCGCCGACCTGACCGAAAATCCTCATCAGCTCGTTCATGCAAATCTCTCCTGCGCCGGGCCGCCGCGGCAGCCGCGGCGCCCTTGGGTCGCGCGATGGTTCAATTCAGCTCGACGTTAAGGCCAAGCGACTGCAGTTCCTTCACGAGAACGTTGAAGGATTCCGGCACCCCCGCCTCGAAGGTGTCGTCGCCGCGCACAATCGCCTCATAGACCTTGGTCCGCCCGGAAACGTCGTCCGACTTGACGGTCAGCATCTCCTGCAAGGTGTACGCGGCGCCGTAGGCCTCAAGCGCCCACACCTCCATCTCCCCGAAGCGCTGGCCACCGAACTGCGCCTTGCCGCCCAATGGCTGCTGGGTGACGAGGCTGTAGGGGCCGATCGAGCGTGCGTGGATCTTGTCGTCCACCAGGTGATGCAGCTTCAGGATATAGATGTAGCCCACCGTCACCGGCCGGTCGAAGGCTTCGCCGGTGCGGCCGTCGTAGAGCGTTACCTGGCCGGAAGCGTCCATTCCGGCGTCTTCGAGCATCGCGATCACATCGCTCTCGCGTGCGCCATCGAACACCGGCGAGGCAACCGGAATGCCCGGCCGGAGGTTGTTCGCCAGTTCCACGATCTGCGCGTCGGAAGCCGTCTCGACCTGTTCGCTCTCATCCTTCTGCGAATAGATCTCGCTCAGCCGGTGCCGCAGCGCTTCCATGCTGCCGCCGCGCTGAACGGCGTCGAGCAGGTCGGAAACCTGGCGGCCGAGGCCGGCGCAGGCCCAGCCGAGATGCGTTTCCAGGATCTGGCCGACGTTCATCCGCGACGGCACGCCCAAGGGGTTAAGAACGACATCCACAGGCGTGCCATCGGCGGTGTAGGGGATGTCCTCGACCGGGATGATCTTGGAAATAACGCCCTTGTTTCCGTGCCGGCCGGCCATCTTGTCACCCGGCTGCAGCTTGCGCTTCACCGCAACGAAGATCTTGACCATCTTCATCACGCCGGGCGGCAAGTCATCGCCGCGCTGGACCTTTTCGACCTTGTTCTCGAACCGCTGCTCAAGCCGCGCGATGCTTTCCTCGAATGAGGTTCGCAGCGCCTCGACGTCCTCCATCAGCCGGTCGTCGCCGACCACCACCTGCGCCCACTGCCCGGGCGTGAACAGGGCCAGCACCTCTTCCGTGATGACCGTCTCCTTGGCCATGCCTTTCGGCCCGGCCACCACCTGCTGGCCAAGCAGAAGGGCCTTCAATCGGCTGTGGAAACTGCGCTCGAGGATCGCACGCTCGTCGTCGCGATCCTTGGCCAGACGATCGATTTCGGCCCGTTCGATAGCGAGCGCACGGGCATCCTTCTCGACCCCGCGGCGCGAGAACACGCGCACCTCGATGACCGTGCCGGTCACCCCGGGCGGCACCTTCAGCGAGGTATCGCGGACATCGGCGGCCTTCTCGCCAAAGATCGCCCGAAGGAGCTTCTCTTCCGGCGTCATCGGCGTCTCGCCCTTGGGCGTCACCTTGCCGACCAGGATATCGCCCGGCTGAACCTCAGCACCGATGTAGACGATCCCGGCTTCGTCGAGGTTTTTCAGCGCCTCTTCGCCGACGTTTGGGATATCGCGGGTGATCTCCTCCTGGCCCAGCTTGGTGTCGCGCGCCATCACCTCGAATTCCTCGATGTGGATCGAGGTAAAGACGTCGTCACGAACGAGGCGCTCGGAGATCAGGATCGAGTCCTCGAAGTTGTAGCCATGCCAGGGCATGAACGCGACCAGCACGTTGCGCCCGAGCGCGAGTTCGCCCAGTTCCGTCGAAGCACCGTCGGCGATGATGTCGCCGGCAGTGATGAGATCGCCCACCTTGACCAGGGGCCGCTGGTGGATCGTCGTGTTCTGGTTCGAACGCTGGAACTTCAAGAGATTATAGATGTCGACGCCGGGCGCCGAGTGCGAAGTCTCGGCGGTGGCGCGAATGACGATGCGGGTGCCGTCGACCTGGTCGACGATTCCGGAGCGCCGCGCAACGATGGTGGCCCCGGAATCGCGCGCGACGGCTGCTTCCATGCCGGTGCCAACCAGCGGTGCTTCCGTGCGGATCAGCGGCACCGCCTGGCGCTGCATGTTCGAGCCCATCAGCGCCCGGTTGGCGTCGTCGTTCTCGAGGAATGGAATGAGCGCGGTCGCGACCGAAACAAGCTGCTTCGGCGAGACGTCGATGTAATCGATGTCCGAGGCCCGGGCGAGGATGAAGTCGTTGCCGCGGCGACAGTTGATGAGGTCGGAGACGAACCTGCCGTTCTCGTCAAGCTCGGCATTGGCCTGGGCAATGGTGTAGCGCCCCTCCTCCATCGCCGACATGTAAATCACTTCCTCGGCGACATGGCCGTCGGTCACGCGCCGGTAGGGGGTCTCGATGAACCCGTAGCGGTTGACCTGGGCGAACGTCGCGAGCGAGTTGATCAGACCGATATTCGGCCCTTCCGGCGTTTCGATCGGGCAGATCCGGCCGTAATGCGTCGGATGCACGTCGCGCACCTCGAAACCGGCGCGCTCGCGCGTGAGGCCGCCCGGCCCCAGGGCCGAAAGCCGCCGCTTGTGCGTGATCTCCGACAACGGATTGGTCTGATCCATGAACTGGCTCAGCTGCGAGGACCCGAAAAACTCGCGAACCGCCGCCGCGGCCGGCTTGGCGTTGATCAGCTCCTGCGGCATCACGGTATCGATGTCGACCGAACTCATCCGCTCGCGGATGGCGCGCTCCATGCGCAGGAGGCCGACCCGGTATTGATTTTCGAGCAGCTCGCCGACCGAGCGGACGCGGCGATTGCCGAGATGGTCGATGTCGTCGATGTCGCCGCGGCCGTCCTTGAGGTCGACCAGGAGCTTGACGACGGCAAGAATGTCCTCCTTGCGCAGGATGCGGATCGAATCCTCGGTCTGGAAGCCCAGCCGTGCATTCATCTTCACCCGCCCGACGGCCGACAGGTCGTAGCGGTCGGCATCGAAGAAGAGCCCGTGGAACAGGGTTTCAGCGGTCTCGATCGTCGGTGGCTCGCCCGGCCGCATGACGCGATAGATGTCGAACAGCGCTTCCTCGCGCGAGGAATTGCGGTCGATCGCCAGCGTGTTGCGGATATAGGGGCCGATGTTGATGTGATCGATGTGCAGCGTCTTGACCGTATCGACGCCGATGTCGATCAGGCGCGCGATCGTCGCTTCCGTCAGCTCTTCTCCGGCCTCGACATAGATCGCACCGGTTTCCTCGTTGATCAGGTCCTCGGCAACGTAGCGGCCGGCCAGGTCCTTATCCGTTACCAGGAGCTCGCGCAGGCCCTTTTCCTTGAGCTGCTTCAGGACCTTCGGCGTCAGCTTGGTGCCGGCTTCGGCCAACCGCTCCCCGGTCGCTGCATCGACCAGATCCTGGGCCAGCTTGACGCCACGCATCCGTTCGGCGCGGAACTCGCTCTTCCAGCCAGTGCCGACGTACTCGAACGTCACCGGCTCAAAGAAGTAGCTCAAGATCTCTTCGGCGGTCATGCCGGTGATTTCCGCCGGCTCGAGCGTGCGGCCCTCGGCCAACGCCTCTGTCCGCCGCAGTTCGGTCGCCGCGCTGTCAAGCGCCATCAGCAAGGTCGTCACCGGCAGCTTGCGCCTGCGGTCGATGCGCACATAAACGAGGTCCTTGGCATCGAACTCGAAGTCGAGCCACGAGCCGCGATAGGGGATGACCCGCGCGGCGAACAGGTACTTGCCCGAGGAGTGCGTCTTGCCCTTGTCGTGATCGAAGAAGACGCCGGGCGAGCGGTGCATCTGCGAGACGATCACGCGCTCGGTACCGTTGACGATGAAGGTGCCGTTGTCCGTCATCAACGGCATGTCGCCCATGTAGACGTCTTGTTCCTTGATGTCGCGGATCGAGCGGGCACCGGTTTCCTCGTCGATATCCCAGACGACGAGGCGCAGCGTCACCTTCAGTGGCGCCGCGTAGGTCATGCCCCGCTGCTGGCACTCTTCGACGTCGTATTTCGGCTCCTCGAACTCGTACTTGACGAACTCAAGCGTGCCGCGCATCGAGAAGTCCCGGATCGGGAAAACAGACTTGAAGACCGCCTGGAGGCCGATGTCGGTCCGCTCATCGAGCGGGATCTGCCGTTGCAGGAACTGGTCATACGAGCTTTTCTGCACCTCGATCAGGTTCGGCATCGGCACCGCGGCGGTAATCCGCCCGAAGCTCTTGCGAATACGCTTACGACCGGTGAAAGTGCTCGGCATCAATGGTCCTCATGTCGCGAAGGTTGCCGCCCGGCCAAGCGTGCCCGGCGCTACCGCAGCGCCGGCGCTCTTGACCGAAAGATGTCGTCTGGCGTCGCCGAACGCCGACCGTGTGCGCACTCACGCGCCGCCTCCACCAACCCCGGAAGGTCAGCGGCGGCTGCACACCCGCGGTCCCGGCCGCGGCAGGGCCAATGCGGGCGGGTGTGCATTGCTGACTCCGCGCCGCGACGAACGGGCCTCGCGTGCCCGTCGCCCCCGCGCGCGGAGCGTTCCAGTCAATATAGGAGCGGGTTAAGGATTCCACCAACCGCTGCAGCCGGCTCAGCAGCTACTTAATCTCGACGGTGGCGCCGGCTTCCTCGAGCTTCTTCTTGATCTGCTCGGCCTCTTCCTTCTTGATCCCTTCCTTGACCGGCTTCGGCGCTGCCTCAACCAGATCCTTGGCTTCCTTCAGGCCAAGCCCGGTGACCGCACGCACCTCTTTAATGACGTTGATCTTCTTCTCGCCGATGGTGGCGAGGATGACGTCAAACTCGGTCTTCTCCTCGGCCGCCTCAGCAGCAGCCGGCGCACCCGCGCCCGCCGCAACCGCGGCAACCGCAACCGGCGCCGCTGCCGATACGCCCCATGCCTCTTCCAGCATCTTGCTCAGCTGCGCCGCCTCGACGACCGTCAGCTGCGAGAGGCTTTCAACCAGTTGCTCAAGATTGGCCATCTTCATCTACTCCTTGGCTTAAACCGATGTTTCGCGCGCGAGCCACGCCATTTCAGGCGGCCGCGTCCTTTTCACTTTGTGCCTTCAGCACCCCGACCATGCGTGCCGCCGGCGCCTGCAGAACCTGCGCCAGCTTTGTTGCCGGCGCATTCATGAGGCCGATCAACTTGCCGCGGATCTCATCCAGCGACGGCAGGGTCGCCAGCGTCCGCACGCCGTCCGCATCGAGCACCTGGGTTGGCAGTGCGCCGCCCAGAATGACCAGCTTGGCGTTGGTTTTCGCGAACGCGGTCGCCACCTTGGCCGGTGCGACCGGGTCACGCGAAAACGCGATCGCGGTCGGGCCGCGGAACAGACCTTCGAGCGCCTGAAATGGCGTGCCGGCCAAGGCCAGCCGCGCGAGCCTGTTCTTGGTTACCATCAGGCCTGCCCCGGCCGAGCGCATGCGCACCCGCAAGTCGCCGAGCTCAGCGACGTTCAAGCCGCTGTAATGCGTCACCACCACAGCCGCCGTCTCATTCAAGGTCTGATGCAGCGATGCGATCCATGCTTCCTTTTGTGAACGATCCATCCATTATCCCCGTTCTCAGGCCCGAGTCCGCCGACACCGGCGCGGAACCTGCGCTGCCAACACTGTTGCAGCCAACCGGGATGACGGATTTCGCCGTCCCAGCGGGCCGGTCACCCTGTCCAGGGCACCGGTTCAAGCCAATCCGGGCGCACGGCGAAGCCTCGCCCGGGTCTTTGCTTCGTCAACCGTCTCGGCAGGCGGAGTTGCCTCCATTCTGCGGCCCGACCGGCTTCTCCCGCCGGCGGGCTGCACCTGCTGTCTTGGACAGGCTCTCACCGCCGCAAGGCTCAAGGCCGAAGCCGCCCGCGGCGTTCTCGACTGGACCGCCGCCCGTACGGGGTGGCGATCCGGCCGTTCCTTGCCGCGACCGCTATGACACGACCGCGCTCACACTCAAGCGCACGCCCGGCCCCATGGTCGAGCTCAAGCTGATCTTCTGCAGATACGTCCCCTTGGCGCCGGCCGGCTTGGCCTTGAGGATGGCGTCGATCAGCGCCCGCACGTTCTCCGTCAGGGCGCCGGCCGAAAAGCTCGCCTTGCCGACGCCGGCGTGGACGATGCCGGCCTTTTCGGCGCGGAACTCCACCTGGCCCGCCTTCGCCGCCTTGACCGCGGACACGACGTCCTGGGTGACGCTGCCGAGCTTCGGGTTCGGCATCAGACCCCGGGGGCCCAGGATCTTACCGAGCCGGCCAACGACGCCCATCATGTCGGGCGTCGCGATGCAGCGGTCGAAGGCGATCTCGCCGCCCTGGATCCGTTGCATCAGATCCTCGGCACCGACGATGTCGGCGCCCGCCGCCGTCGCCTCGGCCGCCTTGTCGCCCTTGGCGAACACCGCGACCCGGACCGACTTACCGGTGCCGTTCGGCAGGCTGACCACGCCGCGCACCATCTGATCGGCATGGCGCGGATCGACGCCTAAGCGGATCGCCACTTCCACGGTCTCGTCGAACTTGGCGGTGGCGTTCTTCTTGACCAGGTCCACCGCCTCGTCGAGCGTATAAAGACGGACGCGGTCGACACCCGCAGCCGCCTGTTTGAGCCTCTTGCCGTCAGCCATCGTCGTCAGTCCACCACTTCAAGACCCATCGAGCGCGCCGATCCGACAACCATGCGGACGGCCCCTTCGAGGTCCTTGGCATTGAGATCCGTCATCTTCTGTTCGGCGATCTGCCGCACCTGCGCTTGCGTCACCTGCCCCACCTTCTGGCGCAAGATGTTGGCCGAACCCTTGCCGACACCGGCCGCCTTCTTCAGCAGATACGACATCGGCGCCGTCTTCATCACGAACGTGAAGGTGCGATCGGCAAAGGCGGTGATCACCACCGGAACCGGCATGCCGACTTCAATGTTCTGCGTCTTCGCGTTGAACTGCTTGCAGAACTCCATGATGTTGAGGCCAGCTTGGCCCAGCGCCGGGCCGATCGGCGGCGACGGGTTCGCCTTTCCGGCCGGCACCTGCAGCTTGATGTAACCCGTCACTTTCTTCGCCATACCAACTCCCCGGCACTCAACGCCTGTGCGCGCAACGGCCTCGGCCGCGCCGCCTTAAGTCTTCTCAACCTGTGAATATTCCAGCTCGACCGGCGTCGCCCGGCCGAAAATCGACACCGCGACTTTCAGGCGCGCGCGCGTTTCATCGACCTCTTCGACAATGCCGCTGAACGAGTTGAACGGCCCGTCGCAAACCCGCACTTGCTCGCCGACCTCGAACACCAGCGCCGGCTTCGGCCGCTCGATGCCCTCTTGCACCTGATGCAAGATCCGCTGCGCCTCGCCCTCGGTGATCGGCGACGGCCGGCCGCGGCCGCCGAGAAACCCGGTCACCTTGGGCGTATTCTTGACCAGGTGCCACGTCTCATCAGTCATATCCATCTTCACCAGCACGTAGCCGGGAAAGAACTTGCGCCTGGCCTTTTCCTTCTGGCCGCGCCGGATCTCGACGACCTCCTCGACCGGCACCAGCACCTGCTGGATGCGCTCGCTCATGCCGGCCTGGCGCGCCTGCTCCTCGATCGACTGGGCGACCTTCTGTTCGAAGCCCGAGTAGACATGAATGACGTACCAGCGCGCATCCATTGTAATCGTCATCCTCAGATTCCCAACAGGATGCGCACGCCGAAAGCGAGCAGCTGATCAACGACGAGGAAGAACACGGCCGCCACGACAACCATGAGCATCACCATGGCGGTCGACAGCGCGGTCTCGCGCCGGGTCGGCCACGTGACCTTCGCGGTTTCCTGCCGAACCTCACGGACGAATTGGGCGATGTTGATCTTGGCCATTTCCTGTCGTCATCATGGCAGGGGCAGCAGGGTTCGAACCCGCGACCTGCGGTTTTGGAGACCGCCGCTCTACCAGCTGAGCTATGCCCCTAACGCCGTTAACCTCCGTCGCGATCGACGGCATGCAAATGACATCGCCTACTTCAGGATCTTGGTGACGACGCCGGCACCGACCGTGCGACCGCCCTCGCGGATCGCAAAGCGCAAGCCCTCGTCCATCGCGATCGGCTGAATCAGCTCCACCGTCATCCGGATGTTGTCGCCCGGCATCACCATCTCGGTGCCCTCCGGCAACGCCACCGTCCCCGTCACATCCGTCGTCCGGAAATAAAACTGCGGCCGGTAGTTGCCGAAGAACGGCGTATGCCGACCGCCCTCTTCCTTCGTCAACACATACGCCTCGCAGTCAAACTTCGTGTGCGGCGTAATCGCACCCGGCTTCGACAGCACCTGGCCGCGCTCCACATCCTCGCGCTTGGTGCCGCGCAGCAGTACGCCGATGTTGTCGCCCGCCTCGCCCTGGTCCAACAGCTTGCGGAACATCTCAACGCCCGTGCACACCGTCTTCGTCGTCGCCTTCAGGCCAACGATCTCCACTTCCTCGCCGACCTTGATCACGCCGCGCTCAACACGGCCCGTCACCACCGTGCCACGGCCCGAGATCGAGAACACATCCTCGATCGGCATCAGGAACGGCTGATCCTTCGGCCGGTCCGGCTGCGGAATGTACGAATCCACCGCCGCCATCAGCTCCAGGATCGTCTTCGCACCCACCTCCGGATCGCGCCCTTCAAGCGCCGCCAGCGCCGAGCCCTTGACGATCGGAATGTCATCGCCAGGGAAATCATAGCTCGACAGCAACTCCCGAAGCTCGAGCTCCACCAGCTCCAACAGCTCCGGGTCGTCCACCATGTCGACCTTGTTCAAATAGACCACGATCGCCGGCACGCCGACCTGGCGCGCCAAGAGAATGTGCTCGCGCGTCTGCGGCATCGGCCCATCGGCCGCACTCACCACCAGGATCGCGCCATCCATCTGCGCCGCGCCGGTGATCATGTTCTTCACGTAGTCGGCATGACCCGGGCAGTCGACGTGCGCGTAATGCCGGTTCGCCGTCTGATACTCCACATGCGCCGTCGAGATCGTAATCCCACGCGCCTTCTCTTCCGGCGCCTTGTCGATCTGATCAAACGGCACGAACGTCGCCCCACCAGCCTCCGCCAGCACCTTCGTAATCGCCGCCGTCAACGTCGTCTTGCCGTGATCAACGTGACCAATCGTCCCAACATTGCAATGCGGCTTCGTCCGCTCAAACTTCGCCTTCGCCATGGCTTGTTCTCTTTCTCGCTCGGAGGTGCCTTCAAATCCGTCTCAGACGTGACTGCAATGCCGTTTGCGCAGCCCTGCAACGTGCCTTGGCCGGAGTGGCCGACCTGGAGCGGGTGAAGGGAATCGAACCCTCGTATGAAGCTTGGAAGGCTCCCGCTCTACCACTGAGCTACACCCGCATCGAAAAGCCAGTGTTCCCGGCAGCCCTTCCACACCGAAATGGTGGAGGGGGTAGGATTCGAACCTACGTAGGCGTGCGCCAACGGTTTTACAGACCGTCCCCTTTAGCCGCTCGGGCACCCCTCCGGACCGCCGCTGCATTCATCGGCGAACCGGCAAGACGAGCGCCTGCCAATATTGCTTTTGCTCTCGCTTGTCAATCGCCAACGATTGGGAAAACACAAAGCCGCCCGGTCGCCGGCACCGCCCCGTGCCCGCGCCAACGTCTGTCCTCGCATCCCCAACGCGAACAAGGTAAACAGCCCTGTGCCCGAACGCAAGCCACCACGGCGCCCGCCGCGCAAACCCCAAGCCGCTCGCGATCCGCGCGCGCAGCAGCGCTCCGGTCCGCCACTGCGGGGCACGCCGCCAGCGAAGCAGGTGCGCGCCGAGCCCTCACCGGGCACCTGGATCTACGGCCGCCACGCGGCGCTTGCCGCGGCCGCAAACCCGCGCCGGCGCGTGCTGCGCATGTTGGCTCAAGGCGAGAGCGCGCCGCTGCTCGCAGCAGCATCCGACCGCTCAGGCGTAGCGCGCCCCGCGGTCGAGGTTGTGGATCGGCCGGTGCTGTCCGCCTTCTTGCCGGAGGGCGCGGTGCATCAAGGCCTTGCGGTCGCCGTGGCGCCGCTGCCGGCACCGGCCTTCGACGATCTCTTGGCCCAGCATGCGCCCCCGGCCGAAGCGCTGGTCGTTGTCCTTGACCAGGCGAGCGACCCGCGCAACGTCGGCGCCGTGCTGCGCTCAGCCGCCGCCTTCGCCGCGGCGGCCGTCGTGGTGCAGGATCGGCACGCCCCGATCGAGTCCGGCGTACTCGCCAAAGCGGCGTCGGGCGCGCTGGAAACGGTGCCGATGGTGCGTGTCGTCAATATCGCCCGCGCCTTGCGCGCGCTGGCCGCGGCCGATTTTCTCTGCCTCGGCCTCGACAGTGCCGCCGCGCAGCCGATCACCGGACAAGCGTTGCCGAAGCGTATCGCGCTTGTCATTGGTGCCGAGGGCGCAGGCCTCAGGCGCTTGACCAAGGAGTGCTGCGAACGGCTTGCCTGCATCCCGATCGCCCCTGCGGTCGAGAGCCTGAATGTCTCGGTCGCCGCCGCCATCGCCCTGTTCGCAGTCCGCAGCCAGGAAGCCGCCGCCACCTCTGAGAAGCCGGCATAAGCCGGATGCCGCCAACCCTCGTTCTGCCGCCAACATTCGCGCTGATCGCCGGGTTCGCCATGGCGTGCCTGGACCGCTTCGTGCCGATTGCCGACCTCGTCAACTCCCCTTGGCATTGGATGGCACTCGTACCGGCGACCGCCGGCCTGCTGCTGACGCTGTGGGCAGCCGTGGGCTTCATCCGTGCTGGAACGCCGCTTGAGCCCTATAAGCAAGCCTCGGCGCTGGTCACTTCCGGACCGTACCGGTTCTCCCGCAACCCGATCTATCTGGGCATGGCGCTGCTGCTCGCAGGCTTCTGGCTTTGGCTCGGCAGCTTGAGCCCAGGCCTGGTTCTGCCCGCGTTCGTGGTCGCGATCGATCGCCGCTTCATCCGGCGCGAGGAAGCCCACCTCGAGGAACGCTTTGGGGAACGCTTTCGCGCCTACAGGGCTTCCGTCCGCCGCTGGCTCTAAGCTATTCTTATCGCCGTAGCGCCGGCGTAGCTCAACGGCAGAGCAACCGCCTTGTAAGCGGTAGGTTCCGGGTTCAAGTCCTGGCGCCGGCACCATTGCTTCTTCCCTCGCCGCGGAACGGTGGCGGCCCGGGACGTCCCAGCGTCTGGACCCATGCCGCACCTCCGCCTCCTTCTGATCCTCGTCCTCGTTACCGTCCTGCCCGCGGCAGCTCACGCCTTTCAGCCGCCCGGTCTCAGCACCGATGCCGCAACCTACCGTTCGGCTGTAATGCAAAAGCGCCCGCCGCAGCCCAGCCCCGAGGCGGCAGCCGCCGCGGCAAGCGCCGCCCGCCGGGCGTACGACGCCGGCCGCTTCGAAGAAGCACTCCGCCGTTCCGAGGAAGCGATCGCGCAAGGCAACGAGACGGACTCGGCGGCCCTGTGGCTCAGGTTGAGCGACCTCTGGACCAAGGTCGCGCCCGCCAATCCGCAGCGGGCCCTGCAGGCCGCTTGGCTTGCCTATTCGAGCTCCTTCGCCGCGGACCAGCGCCAAGCTGCGCTCGTGCGCATGGCTGACCTGTTCGAGCGCTATCTCGCCCAGCCCAAGCTGGCGCTGCAGGCGCTTTCCGAGGCGGCCGCCGAGCGGCCAGCGGATGAAGGCTTGCGCACCCGCATCGCCGCCCTGCGGCTCGCGGTCGGGCTCGACCTGCGCACGATCCGCGTTGATACCGAGAGCGATCAGCCGCGCGTTTGCTTCACCTTCGCGACCCCGCTCGCCCCATCACCTGCGATCCACTTCGAGGACTACGTGCGCGTCGTCCCCGAGGTTGCCGTGAGTGCGGAAGCGTCCGACGACACGCTGTGCCTGACCGGCCTCAGCCACGGCAGCTCCGCTCAAGTGACCTTGCGCGAAGGCTTGCCCGGCCAGGACGGCTTGATCCTGCGCCAGACCGAGACCCACAAGCTCAGCGTTGGCGACCGCAAGCCGGCGGCGGCCTTTCGCGGCAACGCCTTCGTCCTGCCGCGCTTCGGTCCGCAAGGCGTACCGCTGACGACGGTCAACCTCGATGCGGTCGAACTCGCACTCCACCGCATCAACGACCGCAATCTGGCGCCGCAATTGGCTCAGGGCGCCCTGATGGCCGCGCTCAGCCGCTACGATGCCGGCGAGATCGCGGAGACCGCGGGCGAGCTGGTGTGGCAGGGCCGGATGGCGGTTGGCAACGAGCGCAACAAGTCCGTGGTCACCGCCATCCCGGTCAAGGACCTGCTCCCCAACCCACTGCCTGGCCTTTACGTCGTCACCGCGCGCCCGGCCGACATTCCGGACGGCGAGGTCCCGTACACGGCGGCGACCCGCTGGCTGATGATTTCCGATCTGGCATTGACGGCGATGCAAGGTGCAGATGGTTTGAGCGTGTTCGTCCGCTCACTCAGCACCGCAAAGCCACTGCCGGGCGTCACCGTGGCGCTGGTCGCCCGCAACAACGCCGAGCTCGTGCGGCTGACGAGCGACGCAGGCGGCCGGGTCCGCTTTCCCGCCATCGCGGCCGGAGCCCGCGGCGGCAGCCAGCCGGCACTGGTCATGGCCTATGGTGCCGATGCCGACTTCGCCGCCCTCAATCTCACCGAACCGGCGTTCGACTTAAGCGACCGCGGCGTCGGCGGCCGGGTGCCCCCGGGACCCGTCGATGCCTACCTGTTCAGCGAGCGCGGCGTCTACCGGCCGGCCGAAGTGGTGCACATCACGGCCCTGATGCGCGATAACGCCAGCGAAGCGATCGATGGCGTCCCGCTGACGCTCAAAGTCTTGCGCCCGAACGGCACGACCTTCCACGCGAGCGTGGTGCCGGCAGCAGCACCGGGCGCCCATGTCCTCACCCTGCAGCTCACGCCATCGGCGCCGCTCGGCACCTGGAGCGTGCAGGCGTTCACCGATCCGGAGGCCCAGCCGGTCGGCCGCCTGGAGTTCCAGGTCGAGGAGTTCGTGCCCGAACGCCTGGCGGTCGAGCTCAGCGGCTCGGCCCCGGTCATCACCCCCGGCACGCCATTCGAACTCACGGTACGCAGCCGCTTCCTCTACGGTCCGCCGGCGAGCGGGCTCGAAGGGAGCGCCGACGTCGTCATCGATGCCGATCCCGCCCCCTACCCGCAACACAAGGGCTTTCGCTTCGGTCTCGCCCAGGAGAGCGTGACGGCGCGCACCGAAACGATCGCGCTCGCCGCGACCGATGCCAGCGGCACCGTGAAGGCAGCGCTCAAGCTGCCGCCGGTGCCCGATACGACTCGGCCGCTCAAGGCTGATGTGCGGGTCGCGGTCTTCGAGCCCGGCGGCCGGCCGTCGCGCCAGGTGCTGACAGTCCCGGTCCGCACTCAAGCCTTCGCGCTCGGCATTCGCCCCCGCTTCAGCGACGACCGCTTGCCGGAGGGCGCGGAGGCCACCTTCGATCTGATCGCGGTCGATAGTGACGGCAAGCCGATCGACAAGCAGGGCCTCTCGTACGAGTTGTTTGCCGAGGACATTAACTATCAGTGGTATGTACAGGAAGGGGAATACAAGTACCGGACATCGGTTCGGAGCCGCAGCATCCGCAAGGGTACGATTGCCGTCGCAGCGCTTGCGCCGACGGAGCTGGCCGTCGGCCCGCTTAGCTTCGGCCGCTACCGCTTGGAAGTGTCTGCCCCGGGCAGCCTGATCGCCTCGTCGACGCGTTTCACCGTCGGCTGGCACACCGCGGCCGCGGCCGACGACACGCCGGACAGGCTCGATGTCAGCACCGATAAAGCCTCCTATCGGCCGGGGGAGACCGCGCATGTGCGGATCGCGTCGCCTTTTGCCGGCGAGGCCCTGGTCACGGTGGCGACCGACCGCATCCTCGACACCCGCACCGTCAGTGTCCCGAGCGAAGGCGTCACCGTCGATCTGCCGGTGACCGCTGCCTGGGGCAGCGGTGCCTACGTCATCGCAAGCGTGTATCGGCCGCCCCTGGCCGACCGCGAACATTTGCCGGTCCGCGCCATCGGGCTTGCCTGGCTCGCGACCGATCCGGCACCGCGATCGCTCACCGTGGCCCTGTCCGCGCCCGAAAAAGTCCGGCCGCGGCAGACGATCGACGTGCCGCTCAAGCTTACCGACAGCGATGGCAAGCCGGTTCAGGACGCCTTCGTCATGCTGGCGGCCGTCGATGAGGGCATTCTGCAGTTGACCGGTTATCGCGCGCCGGACCCGGTTCAACACTTCCTCGGCAAGCGCCGGCTCGGCCTCGATATCCGCGACGACTACCAGCGGTTGATCGATGCCGTCTCCGGGCCGATGGGCGCGCTGCGCCAGGGCGGCGATGCCGGCGGTTTGGGTGTCAGTCTGCCCGATGTGCCGCTCACCATCGTCTCCTTGTTCCAGGGACCGGTTAAGGCGGGCGCCAACGGCGTCGCCCGCATCGCCTTAACTCTGCCGGATTTCAATGGTTCACTGCGCTTGATGGCGGTGGCGTTCGACCGCAGCCGCGTCGGCTCGGCGTCCGCACCCTTGGTTGTGCGCGATCCCCTGGTCGCCGAGATGGCGCTGCCACGCTTCCTGGCACCGG
This sequence comes from Defluviicoccus sp., assembly GCA_029624735.1. GTDB lineage: Bacteria > Pseudomonadota > Alphaproteobacteria > Rhodospirillales > Defluviicoccaceae > Defluviicoccus. Next base: position 79,800 of record JARSSM010000014.1, read on the forward strand.
GCGACGAGAGCCGGGTGAGCGTGTCGCTGCACGCGGTCGAGGCGCCGGAGGGCACCTACCGCGTCGCCCTCAAGGGTGAGGGCGCGGTGACGACTTCTGACGACGTTCGCACACTTTCGCTGACACCCGGCCAGCGCATCAGCCTGCAGTCCCCCATCAAGGCCAGTGAAGCCGGCCGCGGCAGCGTCAAACTCGCGGTGACAGGCCCTGCAGACATCGCTTTGACGCGCGAACTGGCGCTGACGGTGCGGCCCGCCCAGGCACCGATGACGACATTTGCAACAAGAAAGCTCGACCCCGGTGCCGAAGTCATGGCGACGGCGCAGATGGTCCAGGGCTATGTCCCCGGCACCGCTTCGGTCCGCTTGGGCTTCAGCACCAAGCCGCCGTTCGATGTCGCAGGGCTGCTGGCGGCGCTGCAACGCTATCCGTACGGCTGCCTGGAGCAGATCGTCAGCCGTGCGCTGCCGCTCCTCGTCGTCGATGACGTCGATCTGGCCTTGGGCCGCGAGCGCACCGCGGCGGCAACGCTGGCGTCCAGGGTTGACGGCGCGATCGCCGAGGTCCTGGACAAGCAGCGCTACGATGGCGCCTTCGGCCTGTGGAGCGGGCGCGGTCCGGAAGAACCCTGGCTGACCGCATACGCGCTCGAATTCCTCACCCGCGCACGCGGCAAAGGCCATGCCGTGCCGGCCGCTCCGTTCGAAGCGGGCCTGCGCTGGCTGCACCGCCACGCCGTCGATGGCGGCAGCGAACCCCAGGACCTCGCCAGCCGCGCCTACGCCCTGCATGTCCTGGCGCTGGCCGGCGTCGCGACGCCTGGCTCGATCCGCTACTTCCAAGACACCTTCCGCGACCGCCTGCCGACGCCCCTGGCCCGCGCCCAGATTGCGGCGGCACTGGTGCGCCTGGGCGACGGCCCGCGGGCTGAAGCCGCCGTCGAGCGCGCGCTTGGCAACCCCGCCCGCGACTTCTGGCAAGCCGACTACGGCTCCACGGTGCGCGATGCGGCAGCCATCATTACGCTCCTGGGCGAGGTCGAGCGGCTTGGCGATGGCGCCCCGGCGTTGATCGACCGGCTGCCGGCGGACGCGCTCAGCGTGCGCGCCACCAACACCCAGGAGCAAGCGTGGCTGGTGCTGGCGGCACGGACGCTCATGGCCGGCCCGGCGCCGCTCAAGCTTGCGATTACCGGCACGCCGGCGCGCACCGGCGATCCAATCTTCCTGTCGCCGACCGCAAACGAACTCGCAAACGGCGTCAAGATCACCAACGCCGGTCCCGAACCGATCTGGCACACCACCGCCCTGGCAGGCGTGCCAAAGGAGCCGCAACCGGCGGCACGCGAGGGCTTCAAGGTCAAGAGGCAGTTTTTCCGCCGGAATGGCGAGCCCGCCAACCTCGACACCGTGCGCCAGAACGATGTGCTGGTCGTCGTGCTGGAGGGCGAGGCCGCGACCAAGCTCAGCCATCAGGCGCTGCTGACGCACCCGCTGCCGGCCGGCTGGGAGATCGAGAACCCGCGGCTGGGCGCGGAGGCGGCCGAAACGCTGCCCTGGCTGGGCACGCTCAGCGAGCCCAAGGCCTATGAGGCACGCGATGACCGCTACGCCGCCGCGGTCGACCTGACGCCGGAGGCGCCCACCTTCCGCCTCGCCTACGTCGTGCGCGCCGTCACGCCCGGTACCTACGACCTGCCCGGCGCCGTGCTGGAGGACATGTACCGGCCGCGCTACTTCGCCCGCCAGGCCGGCGGCCGGATCACCGTTCAGCCGGCGCAGTGAATGCCGCCGATCGGCGCGGCACGGGGGCGAACGGCGCTTAAGGCGGCGCTGGTCGCGGCACTCGTGGGCATCGGTGGCCTGTGGTCCGCCGACCGGCTGCTGCCACCACCGCTCGACCGCTTGGCTGACGTCTCGACCGAGGTCCTCGACCGCGACGGCCGGGCGCTGCGCATCTTCCTGAACAATGCCGGTGCGTTTCGGCTGCCGGCCACGGTCAGTGACGTCGAGCCGCTCTATCTCCGGCTGCTGCTGGAGCGGGAGGACCGCCGCTTCTATCGGCACGGAGGCGTCGATCCGCTCGCCGTTGCCCGCGCAGCGTGGCAGAACCTCGCGGCCGGCCGCGTCGTCTCCGGCGCCTCGACGCTGACGATGCAGGTCGCCCGCCTGCTCGACCCGAAGCCACGGACGCTGAGCGCGAAGCTGATCGAGGCCTGTCGCGCCCTGCAGCTTGAGCGGCGCTACGACAAGGATGCCATCCTTGGCATGTACCTGACGCTGGCACCGTTTGGCGGCAACCTCGAAGGCGTGCGCGCCGGCGCTCGCGCCTGGCTGGGCAAGGAGCCGCGCGAACTCACCGCCGCCGAGGCAGCGCTCCTCGTCGCGCTGCCGCAGGCGCCGTCGCGGCTGCGGCCCGACCGCTGGCCGCAGGCAGCTCGGGATGCGCGCGATCGGGTGCTGCAGCAGAGCGGGGACGCTGACCTGCTGGATGCCCCAGCCGTCGCCGAAGCCCTGGCCGAGAATGTTCCGACCGAGCGCGTCCCCTGGCCGCTGCTGGCGCCCCACCTGGCCGAGCGGCTCAAGCGGCAACAGCCCATGGCATCGCAGCTCCGCACCACGGTTGACGGTGGCCTGCAGCGGGCTCTCGAAGACCTGGTCAAGGGGGAAGCCTCTTCCCTGCCAGCGCCGGGCAGCCTTGCGCTGATGGTCGTCGACAACAAGACCGCTGCCATCGTGGCCGCCGTCGGCTCGGCCGACTACGGCGATGCCGGGCGTCTGGGGGCCATCGACATGACTCGGGCAATCCGCTCGCCCGGTTCGACGCTCAAGCCATTCCTCTATGGCCTTGCCTTTGATGCCGGAATCCTCAGGCCGCGAACGCTGATCGCCGATGTCTCGATGCGCTTTGGCGACTATGCCCCGAAGAACTTCGATCAGGCCTTCCACGGCGAGTTGACGGCGGCCGAGGCCTTGCAGCGCTCGCTCAACGTGCCGGCGGTCCTGATCCTCGATCGCCTCGGGCCGGCCCGCGTTACCGCGGCGCTTGAGCGCTCAGGCATTGCCTTGCGCTTCCCCAAGGCCGCAGCCAGCGATCGGTCTCGGCCTGGCCTGCCGCTCGCCCTGGGCGGGGTCGGAATGACACTCGAAGATGTGACGATGCTCTATGCCGGTCTCGCCAATGGCGGCCTTGTCCGGCCGCTCCGCACCACGGTCGGTGCGACCGGGGCGACACCGGTGCGGCTGATGTCGGCCGACGCGGCCGCCGATGTCCTTGCCATTCTCACCGAAGTGGCGCCACCGCCGGGGGTCGTCCCCGCTGCCGCCCGCTCGAGCCGGGGCGCCATTGCGCTCAAGACCGGTACCAGCTACGGTTTCCGCGATGCCTGGGCATTCGGCGTCTCGCGCGAATTCACCGTCGGTGTCTGGGCCGGGCGGGCGGACGGTAGCCCAAGCCCGGATCGCCTGGGCCGCGATGCGGCGGCGCCCCTGGTGCAGAAGGTGTTCGACCTGTTGCCGGCGATCAGCTCACCCGTCATCGCCAGCGGGCCAAGCGGCAGCCCGCCCGCCCTTCTGCGCCGGCTGGAAAGCACGCCCGCCGGCGAGGGCATTCGCATTCACGACCCGCACCGTCTCCGGCTGGTCTATCCGGTCGCGCGCAGCACGATCGAGCGCTCCGGCGAGCGGGTGCCGCTCGGCCTTGTCGCCGCCGGCGGGCGGCGGCCGTTGAGTTGGCTGATCGACGGCCGGCCGATCGTGACCGGCGCTGCCACACGCGAGGCGGAATGGCTGCCGGAGCGCGCGGGCGAGGTCCGCATCACCGTCCTTGATGCCGACGGCCGCAGCGACAGTGCGGTAATCGACGTCCGCTGAGGGCTTAAGCGCGGCCGATGACGGTCACCTCGACCGTGCGCCTCCGGCGATGGATGTCGTGATTGATCAGAATCACCTGCTGCCAGGTGCCGAGGCGAAGCCCGCCGTTGCGAATCGGCACCACGATCGACGGGCCGAGCAGCGCCGCCTGGACATGGCTGTGGCCGTTGCCGTCATGCCAGGTCATCTCGTGCGCGTAGCTCTGGTTGGGTGGCGCCAGGCGCTCGATCGCCCGCTTCAAGTCCTCGACCGCGCCCGGCTCATACTCGATCGTCGTGATCGATGCGGTCGAGCCAAGGGCACAGACCTGGGCACTGCCCTCGCGCACGCCTGCTTCCGCGACAATCCGGCCGATCGCGCCAGTGATCTCGGCGATGTCCGGGCCCGCCTGGAGCGCGACCTCGAAGCTGTCGCAGTGCACTTCCAAATCCGCTGCCATCGGCCGCCTCGCCCGTCCGCTCCGCCGCGCTGAACACGAGGAGGCTAACACGATCGCCGGCCGCCCCCAACCCGCGCCGTCCGGTTAACCGCTCGTTAACCACTCTCAGGCTATTCCTCAGTGCATTGCCCGGCGCTCCGGAAGGGGCGCCGCTATCCCTTTCTCGCACTCGCGGAGAACGTACGTGTCCTTGGATCAAATTGTCGCCCCGGCCATCGCCCCGGCCGCTACCTTGCTGGCGATCGCCATCACGCTGGCGACCTTTGCGGCTTATTGGTCCTGAGGTTCTCGATCCTGAAGGCGAGAATCGCCCGCGCGGCCCAGCGCCCGCGGTGACTACAGGCCTGGTTTGCCGAAAGCGTGCGGACAGCTTGAACGGTGAAGCTGCGGTTGCCGTCGCAGCCGACGGCGATCGATTCGAGCGTCGCGTCAGCGCTCCTGCGGGGCAGGTGCTGCGCTGTCGGCAGTGCGCGGACCGCTGACGAGGCCTTCAATCTGCTCGTCGGTCAGCTCGGCCAGCCGATCAACGGCGCGGGCCCATTCCGACGCATGTGACCAGTCGTGGTCGTAGACGACACGGCCGATTCGTTGCAGGTCCACCATCGTTCCCCTTCACCTCTCGGCGGCCGCTGCGGCGCGCCTGCCGCGCACCGCGGCTCGTTCCTGAGGTGAAGGTGACCCAAAAAGGTTAAGGGGGCGTGAAGCACCGCGATGCGCGCGCCAGCCGTATCGCGCGCTGCCGGCAGGCGGCCTGCGGGCCAGCGGCGGCTCCCTTGAGCGCTGCCGGCTAGAGAATCTCCAGCACCCGCTCTGGCGGCCGCCCCACGCGCGCCGCGGTCGCGGTTACAGCAATCGGCCGCTCGATCACGGCCGGATGCGCCACCATCGCCGCAATCAGCCCCGCCTCACCGAGCGCCGGATCGTCGAGGCCAGCTTCAGCCGATTCCTTCGCCCGCAGCAGCTGACGCGGCGTCATCCCCAAGAGCGTGAGGATCCGGCGCAGCTCGTCCGCAGTGGGTGGCGCCTTCAGGTACTCGACGATCACCGGCTCGACGCCTCGCGCCCGCAGCAGTTCGAGGGCTTGGCGCGACTTGCTGCAACGCGGGTTGTGATAAAGGGTGACCGTCATGTCCTCAAGCTTCCTTCGCCCTCAATCCCCACCACGCGCGACGACTGGCACTTGCGCTTGCACCGAAGCCGCGGCTACACCAACCGCGCGCGCAAAAAAAAGCAGCGCGCACCTTGCGGCACCGCTGCCATTCACACCTCTCAACGTTTCTTCGTTGATTATATGACGCTTGCGCGTTCCTGTGTTCCTATCCAACCTCACGCCGGCCCGCGGGACGCTGCACCTGCTTGATCGCTCATGCGAATGCACCCACGACGTTATTTTCGCCGATTATACGAGTTACGCTGGCAAAAACAATTGCTGCGTTCATCTTCGCGAAAGATTTTTATGGGGTGGCCCGGCGCTATCATGCCGCCGCCGCCGTTAAGACCCGCAAAGGGGGGCGCACTCAAGGGGCAGCGAGGCCGGGAATGCGCGCATCAGGAGGACGCCGATGAACGAGCCGATCCCGTATAATAAGTGGTTAGGGGTCTGGACCCTTTACAGCCGCGAAGTGCGGCGCTTCACCAAAGTCTACAACCAGACAGTGGTGGCTCCTGTCGTTACCACCCTTCTCTTCCTTGCCATCTTCGCCGTCTCCCTCGGCCAGTCGGTGGCAACGATCGCAGGCGTGCCGTTCCTGGAATTCCTGGCGCCCGGCCTGATCATGATGGCGATCGCCCAGAATGCCTTTGCCAACACGTCGTCGTCGCTGATCATTGCCAAGATCCAGGGCAACATCGTCGACACGCTGATGCCGCCCTTAAATGCGCATGAACTGACGCTCGGCATCGCGTTCGGCGGCGTCACCCGCGGGGTTGCAGTCGGAATTGCCGTCTCCTTAGCGATCCGGCTGTTCGTGCCGTTCGGCCTGCACAGTGCCTTCTTTCTGACCTATCATGCCGTCGCGGCATCGCTGATGCTGTCGCTGCTCGGCATTGCGGGCGGCATCTGGGCCGAGAAGTTCGATCACATCGCGGCGATCACCAATTTCATCGTGACGCCGCTGGCCTTCCTCTCCGGCACGTTCTACTCGGTTGAGCGGCTGCCGGCCCTCGCCCGATGGCTTGCGCACGCAAATCCCTTCTTTTTCATGATCGACGGCTTCCGCTACGGGTTCATCGGCCATTCCGATGCCGACCCGGTCGTCGGTCTGGCGGTTTTGGCGGCGGTTGATGCCGGCCTCTGGGTGCTGTGCTACTGGATGTTCGCGAGCGGCTACAAGTTGAAGACCTGAAGGCGCTGTTGATGAGCGGGCAGCGTTGACAACGCTGCAAGTGCGCAATTAGATTTTGTTTTTTTGATGCGAAGGGTCGGTGCATGCACCGACCCCTTGCGTTTCAAGGGCCCGCACCGGTTTCGGCCGCCCGCGATGACCGGAGGAGAAATGACGCCGCCGTTGATGGCGACCTACGACCGCCTCGATGTCGCGTTCACGCACGGCGCCGGAGCGCGCCTCTACAGTGAGGATGGTCGCACTTTCCTCGATTTCGCGGCCGGTGTGGCGGTGAATGTGCTCGGCCACTGTCACCCACACCTTGTCGACAGCTTGTGCCGGCAGGCGGAAAAACTGTGGCATTGTTCGAACCTGTACCGGATCCGCGAGCAGGAACGCCTCGCCCAGCGGCTGGTCGACACATCCTTCGCCGATGCCGCCTTTTTCTGCAACTCGGGCGCTGAAGCGATCGAATGCACGATCAAGCTGGCGCGCAAGCACCAGCACGCGATCGGCCGGCCCGAACGCTACCGCATGATCGTTTTCGAGGGGGCGTTCCACGGCCGGACCCTGGCAGCGGTCGCGGCCGGCAGTTCGGCCAAGCACCGGGACGGATTCGGGCCCGCAATGGACGGGTTCGACCACGTTCCCTTCAATGACCTTGCGGCCGCCGAAGCAGCCTGCGGCGAAGCGACCGCCGGCATCCTGGTCGAACCGATCCAGGGCGAAGGCGGGATCCACCTGGCGCCACCGGAGTTCCTGCGCGGGCTGCGCGCGCTCGCCGACAAGCACGGCCTGGTCCTCTGCTTCGACGAGGTTCAGTGCGGCTTCGGCCGTACCGGCCGGTTGTTCGCCCACGAATGGGCCGACGTCAAACCCGATGTCATGGCGCTTGCCAAGGGATTGGGCGGCGGCTTCCCGATCGGCGCCTGCATTGCGACGGCAAGTGTCGCAGCCGCCATGACCCCCGGCAGCCACGGCAGCACCTTCGGCGGCAACCCGCTGGCGTGCGCTGTCGCCAACGCGGTCCTTGACGTCATCCACGATGAGAACTTCCTCGCCCGCGTGCGCAGCCTGGGCGCCCTCATGCATCAGCGGCTGGCACGCCTGCCCGGCCTGTTCCCGGGCGTGATCACCGATGTCCGCGGTTTGGGGCTGATGCTGGGTCTCAAGTGCGCTCCCGCCAATCGCAGCGTCGTCGAGTGCCTGTTCGCAAACGGCCTGCTAACGGTGCCGGCGGCAGACAACGTCGTGCGCCTGCTGCCGCCGCTGACGATCGACGTCGCCGAGATCGAGGAGGCGGCCGGGATGATCGAGCTCACCTGTGCACAACTCGCCGAGAAGGCCGCATGAAACGCAGACGTGCGAGAACGCGGCGATGACCGCGCCCCGCCACTTCCTCGACATCGACCGGCTCGACGGAAGAACCTTGAGGGGCATCCTCGATCTCGCGGCATCCATCAAACGCAGCCTCCACCCCAACCATCGCAAGCCGCTGCTCAAGGGGCGGACGCTGGCGATGATCTTCGAGAAGCCCTCGACGCGGACACGCGTCTCGTTCGAGGTCGGCATGCTGCAGCTGGGCGGCCACGTCGTCATCCTGACCGACGAGGGCACGCAGTTGGGTCGCGGTGAAACCTTTGCCGACACGGCACGCGCGCTGTCACGCTATGTCGATGCGATCATGATTCGCACCAACGATCATGCAAAGCTGATGGAGCTGGCGCACAACGCCACCGTGCCGGTCATCAACGGCCTGACCGACCATTCCCACCCCTGCCAGTTGATGGCCGACGTCATGACCTACGAGGAGCATCGCGGCTCCATCGCCGGCAGGACGGTCGCCTGGAGCGGCGATACCAGCAACGTCGCCTGCTCCTGGGCGCATGCGGCCGTCCGTTTCGGTTTCCGGCTGCGCCTCGCGTCGCCAGCGGAGCTGCGCCCCGGCCCGCTGCTCGCCTGGGCCGAGCGTGAAGGCGGCGACGTCAGCTTCACCACGTCGCCGCGCGAAGCGGTCACGGGCGCCGACCTGGTGGTCACCGACACCTGGTTTTCGATGGGAGTCGCGGAAGGCGCGAGCCGGGAGCAACTGCTCGCACCATACCGGGTCGACGAGGCGCTGATGGCGCTCGCCAAGCCGGACGCGCTGTTCATGCACTGCCTGCCCGCGCATCGCGACCAGGAGGTCGCCGCGGGCGTGATCGACGGCCCGCAGTCGGTCGTCTGGGACGAGGCGGAGAACCGGCTGCACGCCCAGAAGGGGATCCTTGCCTGGTGCATCGGCTCCCAGGCTGCCGAGCGCCGCATGTCAGTCGCCTGATGGATCTGCCGCCGAACGCTGCCGATTTCGTGCAGCCGTTTCAGATCGAGGGCCTGGGCTTGCGCGGCCGCCTGGTCCGCCTTGGCCCGGTTGTCCGCTCCGTTGTCGCGCACCACGGCTACCCGCCCGCCGTTAGGGCGCTCATGGCGGAAACGCTCGCGCTCGCGGCCGTGCTGGCCAGCGCGCTCAAGTATGACGGCGTCTTTACCCTCCAGCTGCGCGGCGATGGGCCTTTGGGCCTCGTCGTCGTCGACATCACCAGTGCCGGCGACATGCGCGGCTACGCGCGGTGCGACGCGGCAGCGATCGGCGACGCTCTTCCGGCCGGCGCGGCGTCCGTCCCGCGCCTGATGGGTGCCGGCACCATGGTGTTCACCGTCGACCAGGGACCGCGAACCGAGCGCTACCAAGGGGTCACGGCGCTCGAAGGGGCAAGCTTGAGTGAATGCGCGCACGCCTATTTTCGCCAATCCGAACAGGTCCAGACGGCCATCATCCTGGTCGCTGCACCCGAACCGGATACCGCCGGGAACGAGACCGCGGCCGGTATCCGCGCCGCGGCGCTCATGATCCAGCGCCTCGCCGGCTCGGACGACGGCGATGCCAGCGCGGACGAGAACTGGCATCGGGCCGTTGTGTTGATGAGCAGCGTCAGGGCGGACGAACTGCTCTCATCGATGCTGTCGCCGGCCGAAGTGCTGTTCCGGCTGTTCCACGAAGACGGCGTGCGGTTGTTCCAGCAGCGGCCATTGCGCGCCGGCTGCCGCTGTTCGCAGGCTAAGGTTGAACGCCTCATCGCCACGTTTTCCCCCGCCGAGATCACGACGATGGCCGACAACGGCCGCATCGCCGTCACCTGCGAGTTCTGCAAGACCGTCTATGACGTCGCCGTCGGCGCGGCCTGAGCCCGTCGCCACAAGCGAGCTCGGCATGGACACGATTGCCCGAGGCGTGCTTCAGTAGCGGCAGCGGAGCATGCCAAGGACCGCGAACCAGCGGCCGCAGAACACCGCGCTCGCAAGGGGACAGACGATGCAGATCCCGCTGCAGATCGATTTTCAGAACATGGACCCCTCGGAATTCGTGGAGGCGCGGATCCGTGAGCGGGTCGCAAGACTCGAGCATCACGCCCCGCACGTGACCGGTTGCCACGTCACCGTCGAGGCGCCGCACCACCACCATCACAAAGGCAACGCGTACCGGATCCGGATTGTCCTCCACGTCCCCGGCCATGAGGTGGTGGTGAGCAAGGAGCCGGGCACGGCCGGCGCCCACACCGACGTCTATGTCGCCATCCGCGATGCCTTCGATTCCGCCGAGCGGCAACTCCAAGATCGCACCGCCCGTGTCCGCGGCGATGTCAAGACGCACGAGCCGCCGCTGCAGGGCACCGTCAGCCGCATGTTTGCCGACAAGGGCTATGGCTTCATCACCACCACCGACGGACGCGAGATCTACTTTCACATGAACAGCGTGGTCGAGGCCGCGTTCGATGACCTGACGGTCGGTCAGCCCGTGCGGCTCGCCATTGCCGAAGACGAAAGCGCCGAAGGCCCGCAGGCAACGACGGTGCGGCCGATCCGGCCAACGCAGATCATCCCGGACGGACGATGACGACGCACGCCTCAAGCCTCCTCTCGCGCAAGCCGATCCCGCCCGGCGACCGCTTGATCGTAGCGCTCGACGTGCCGTCGCCCGACGAAGCGCGCGCCCTTGTCGAGCGGTTAGGCACGGCCGTGCGCTTCTACAAGGTCGGCCTTGAACTGTTCATGTCCGGCGGCGCGTTCGCGCTGATCGACTGGCTGCGCGCCCGCGGCGCCGACGTCTTCGTCGATCTCAAGTTCTTCGATGTCCCGCAAACGGTCGCGTCCGCGGTCCGCCAGCTCGAGCGGATCGGCGCCACCTTTGCCACCGTGCACGGCAACGACGCGATCCTCGCGGCCGCGGTGGCGGCGAAGGGAAACGTCCGCCTGCTCGCGGTCACGGTCCTGACCAGCCTCGATCAGGGCGATGTCGAGGCGCTCGGATTTCAGACCGACGTCGCCCGGCTGGTGCTCTCGCGGGCCAAGCGGGCACTGGCAGTGGGATGCGACGGCGTCATCTCGTCAGGATTGGAGGCGCGGGCCCTGCGCAGCACGCTCGGTGAGCGCCTCCTGATCGTCGTTCCCGGCATCCGCCCGGTGCTCAACCGGCCGAGCGATGACCAGAAGCGGACCGTCGATGTCGAGGACGCGTTTGTCGACGGTGCCGATCACATCGTCGTCGGCAGGCCGATCCGCGACGCGGCCGATCCGCATGCCGCAGCAGAAGCGATCCAAGCCCGTATCCGGGCGCTGTTCTCCGCTTTGCCGGGCTGAACTGCTCCGCGCATTTGCAGGATTGCAACGGCTGCGGGTGGTTTCCGGCGCCGGCACCAATCCCCCTACCGTCCACGCGGTATCTGCCTTAATCTCCGCGGTTCTGCAAGGCACTGCGTCGGTAACCGGATGCGCCCATGGCGAGCAAGCGAAACCAGGAGTGTTCCCTTCTGTACCAAGTCAACACGCGCGTTTGGCTCAACGACCTTGCGGGCGAAATGGGCCGCCCGGCGACGCTCGATGACATTCCCGATGCGGCACTTGACCGCATTGCCGCGCTCGGCTTCAAGTGGGTTTGGCTGCTGGGCGTCTGGCGCTTAGGCGAGCGCGGCCGGCAGATCTCCCGCGCGCGCAACGACTGGCGTGCCGAGTTCAAGCATATCCTGCCCGACCTGACCGACCAGGACATCTCCGGCTCCTGCTTCGCGATCACCGGCTATACGGTCGGGCCGACCCTGGGCGGAACGGCGGCGCTGGGGCGGTTGCGGCGGCGCCTGCGGGCACGCAACCTCAGGCTGATTCTCGACTTTGTTCCGAATCACACGGCGCTCGATCATCCCTGGATCACCGACCGACCGCACTTCTATGTCACCGGGACCGAAGCCGACCTTGCCCGCGAACCGCACAACTATTGCCACGTCGATACCCGTGACGGTCTGCGCGTGATCGCACACGGCCGCGATCCCTACTTCCCCGGCTGGCCCGATACGGCGCAGCTCAACTACGGCGAAGTGGCGGTCCAAGAGGCGATGCGCCAGGAACTGGTGAACGTCGCTGGCATCTGCGACGGCGTCCGCTGCGACATGGCGATGCTGATGCTGCCCGAGGTGTACCGGCGCACCTGGAACATCGACATCGAGCCGTTCTGGCCCGAGGCGATCCGCCGCATCCGTCTCGACCAGCCGGATTTCGTCTTTATCGCCGAGGTCTATTGGGATCTCGAATGGACGCTGCTGCAGCAGGGTTTCGACTATACCTACGACAAGCGCCTTTACGATCGCCTGCGCGGCCAAAACGCCTTGAGCGTCAAGGAGCACCTCTCCGCCGATCAAGACTTCCAACGAAAGCAGGTGCGATTCCTCGAGAACCACGACGAGCCGCGGGCGGCCGCCGCCTTCCCGCCCAGCGTCCATGAAGCGGCCGCGGTGCTGACATACCTGTCGCCCGGGTTACGTTTTTTCCATCAGGGCCAGATGGAAGGACGCAAGACCCATATCCCGATGCACCTGTGCCGGGCGCCGGCCGAGGCGATCGATACGGCAGTGCGCAGCTTCTACCAACGGCTGTTGAAGGTGCTCCGCCTGCCGACTGTCCGCAGCGGTGACTGGACGCTGCTGACGCCCGCCCCGACGGACCAACAAGATGATGACACCGCAAGCGATCGCGACATCATCGCGTCCGTGTGGTCGTTCGAGAAGCGGAACCGGGTCCTTGTGATCGTCAACTATACACCGGAACCAGTCTCCGCCCGTCTCAAGCTGCCGTTCCCGGATCTCCGGCGGCAGAAGGTGCGCCTGCGCGACCTGATGGGAACCACGAAAAGCGAAGACTCGGGCGATGCGCTGCTGAAGACCGGCCTTGCTCTCGATCTGCCCCCGTGGGGCTATCGGGTGGTGGAACTGTCACTGGTGGCGGCTTCCTGAGCGCACGTCAGCGCTGGGCGTCAACGGAAACGTTACGAAGGGGCTGTAGAGTCGGCTGTTACCAATGCCTTCGAGGTGCCGATGTCGCCCGACAAAGCCTACGAGATGGGCTTCCGCCATATCGCCGATCTGGCCGAGATGAGCCGGATCGCCGATTTGATCGAAGATGAGTGCCTTTCCTCCTACGCGCTGGAGCTGATGCAGGCATGGCGGGCCGGCGCCATGGCTGCCCGCGCCATGGTCGAGAAAGAAGAAGCGACCCTGCAGTAGGCCGCCAAGCGTGACGCCTCAGAACCAGCCGTAGCGCATTCCGGGAATGCGGCAGCCACTCCGGCTGCGGATGTCGGTGATGCCGCACTGCGCCGTGAGCGCGATGGTCAGGCGTCCCTCGCTGCACTGCTGCGGCCGGCCATAGAAGCGATAGCCCGATATCGGCTGGAGTTCCTGCGGCAGAGTGTCATTGTCGTTCCAGCGATCGATGTCCCAGGAAACGTCCTGCATGTCCTTGAGTGAGAGGCCATAGTTTTGCAGCGCCTGGTCAACGATAGGCGCGCAGACATCGGCCGGACTGTCAGGAGGAACACCAAACTGCATGCCGATCCCCAGGACGAGGCCGGCCGCCAAGGTTATTATCATGCCACCCTTCCAAGTCTCTCTCTGCCCCGCGTTCGGCGCCGGGGGCGCGAAGGTGCCGGGCAGGAGCCTGATCGTCCGTCATGTGGCCACCTGCCCTTACCCATCACGCGTCGAAGCGGGCGTCAGTTGTTCTTTGCACCTTGCTTCACCCAATCGCGGATGATGTCCTGCTGCGCCCGCAGAAGCGGCCGCTGATTGTGCGGCATGCGCAGGCTGGCGCTCGCACGCCCTTCGATCAGGACATTCAGGTTGCTTACCAAAGGGTCTCCCGGGACGATGATCGGCCCGTGCTTGGTGCCCTTCATCAAGCCTTCGTATGAGGACAGATCCAGGCCGCTGGCCTTCAACCCGTCGCCATCCTGCTGGTGGCAGGAGACACAGCGGCTCTGCAGAATCGGCTCGACATCGAGTCGGTAGCTCACTTCCTCGGCGGCCGAGGCCATTCCCCCGAACGTGACGGCGAGACCGGTGGCGAAGCAAAGCGCGGCTGTCGCCGCGGCGGGCTTTTTCATTGTGATCATGTTCCAATGCCCCATTTTCTTGAAATCGATCAGCGGTACCGACCGCTCGACGGTTGAGTCTAGCACCGGCGCCGCCTTTTCCAAACGGCGATCAAGCACGGCCATCCGTTCCGGTCAGCGCAGCGCGGCAGCGATGTTGCCGCCGTCGACGGTCAGGATCGCGGCTGTGGTGCTGCTCGCGCGGGCAAGGCTGACGAACGCCTGGGCAACGTCGTCTGCCACGACCTCCCGGCCCAGCAGATTGCCTTGCATGTACTCCTCCGGGCTTACGCCACGCGCCTCCGCCCGTTCGGCGATCATGGTGCCGGTCAAGAGCCCGCTGCGCACGCGATCGGCGTTGACCGCGCAGGCGCGGATGCCGTCCCGGCCGTAATCGACAGCATACTGACGCATCAGCGCCAGGGTCGCCGCCTTCGGCAAGCCGTAGGGGCCAAAGTCCGGGCCGGGATTGATTGCTTGCTTGGAGACGTTGAACAGCAGGCAACCGCCGGTCCCTTGCGCCAGCATGACGCGAACGGCAGCGCGGGCTACGAACTGATGCGCCCAGAAGTTGAGCTCGAAGCTCTGCCGCAGCACCTGCTCTTCAACCTCGCCGATCCGACCCTGCCAGGCGGCACCAGCGTTGGAGACGACGATATCGACCCCGCCGTAGGCAGCCGCGATCTTGTTGAAAGCGTTCTGAATCGCCTCCGGCCGGGTGACGTCGTAAACCAGCCCGAGCACACCGAGCTTGCGGGCGCAGGCTTCGACCGCGGCTTCATCAACATCGATGATGACAACCTCGGCCCCTTCGGCACGGAACGCGTGCGCGGTCGCGGCGCCGATCCCCGAAGCGCCGCCGGTAACGACGACGACGTGGCGCGCGAGGGGACGTTCGGCGGCCTTGCCGAGCTTTGCCTGCTCCAGCGACCAGTATTCGATGTCGAACACATCGGCTTCGTCGATCACCTCAAAGCGCCCGAGCGTCTCGGCCGCGGTGATAACGTCGATGTTGGTCTCGGCGAGGTCGGCCGCGATGCGGGCTTCCGCGCGCGTGGCACCGAGACCGAACAGCCCCAGGCCCGGGACCATGATCACGCGCGGCGCCGGATCGAGTGGCTTCTTGGTGCCGGCATATCGGGCGTTGTTGCGTTCGAAATAGGCCTGGTAATCGGCACGATAGGCCTGCATCGCCGCCCGAGCGCCGGTCACGAAATCATCGAAGGCAGCCGTGTCGGCCGCGGGCGTCAGCAGCGGCTTTGGCTTGATGCGGATGACGTGATCCGGTGTCGCGGTTCCCTGTTGGCTGTAGCGTTCGAGCTCATTGCCGGCAACGAAGTCGAGAATTGCCGGCGACGAGCGGAACTCGAGGATCGGGCGGCTGAAGGTCCCGTCCGGCCGTTTGAGCGCGGCGAGCCCGCGCAGGACCGGCGCAACCTGGCTCACGGGCGCGCTCCGCTCCGGCAGCCGGATCGGATGAAACGACTTGGGCCGGGTCCGGCCGACGGCTTTGGGGAGGTGCAGCCCCGCGACCGACATCCGCGCCGCTTCGGCAACGCGGCCCTCCGCCAGCGTTACCTTGTCGATCATCCGCTCATAGGCCTCGCGGGCGGTCGCCCCGAACGTGAAGATGCCGTGCTTGAGAAGGATCATCCCCTCGACGTTCGGGTTCTCGGCAAAGACCGCGGCCGCCTTCTTGGCCAGCGCGAACCCAGGCATGATGTAGGGCACGAGCGCCATCCGCTCCCCAAACAGCTCGCGGCAGAGCACTTGCCCGTTCGGCTGGTCGGTGAGCGCGAGAACGGCATTGGCGTGGGTGTGGTCGATATACTTGTGCGGCAGGAAGGCGTGCAGCAGCGTTTCGACCGAAGGGTTGGGCGCGCCCGGATCGAGCAGGTTGGCGCGCTGGATGCGCACCATCTCCTCGTCACTTAAGGTCTCGACGTTGACGAGTTGCTGCAACGGCTTCAAGCGCACCGCCGGCAGGCCTGCGGGCTCGATCGAGGCCATGTCCCAGCCGGAGCCCTTGACGCACAGCACCTCCGCTTCCTCGCCGACGAGGTCGTTCATCACCGTCTTGACCGAGGTGTTGCCGCCGCCATGGATGACCAGCCTCGGTTCGGCACCGAGAAGCCTGCTTGAGTAGACGCGCAGTGCCAGGTCCAACGGCGCACCCTGCTTGGTGTAGCGCTCGATTGCCGCTTCCGCATCCCGGTCTGCCCACCGGCTTTCCATCGGCACGCCCTTTCCCGCAGTTCCCGTGGCGAGGGATGAGCTACTCCCTGCAACTCATATTTATATCGGGAGTGCCGGCCATCCTTAAAGCCAATCGGCCACGCGCCCGTTCTGGGGTTCGTGGCGGCCGCGCGTATTTGCTTTAACGCGCGCCATCAATTTGCTTTGATCCCGCTCTACAACGTCGAGCGGGGCGCGCAGCTGGCACGGGGAGCGCAGCTGGACTTCGGTCGACGATCCCAGCGAGGAACTCTTCCGGCCGCGACCGGTTCTCGGAACTGCGGCCCTGAACCCCCCTTAGCTATGGATTCGGAGGATATCAGCAAATGCCGTTGAGCAATCGCTTCGTCGCCGAGTTTCTCGGCACCTTCTGGCTCGTCTTCGGCGGCTGCGGCAGTGCCGTGCTTGCAGCCGCGTTTCCGGAACTCGGCATCGGCTTTGTCGGCGTTTCGCTGGCGTTCGGCCTGACCGTGCTGACAATGGCCTATGCCGTCGGCCACATTTCCGGCGGCCACTTCAACCCGGCGGTGACGCTGGGTCTGTGGACGGGCGGCCGTTTTCCCGCCAGTGAGATCATCCCTTATTGGATTGCCCAGGTGCTGGGTGCAGTGGCCGCCGGGGCAGTCTTGTACATCATCGCCAGCGGCGCGCCGGGCTTCGACGTAGCCGGTGGCTTCGCTTCGAACGGCTTCGCCGAGCATTCGCCTGGCAAGTACTCCCTGCATGCGGCCCTGCTGGCCGAGGTCGTGCTGACGATGTTCTTCCTGCTGATCATTCTGGGATCGACCGATGGCCGGGCGCCGGCGGGCTTTGCCCCGATCGCGATCGGCCTGGCACTGACGCTGATCCACCTCATCAGCATCCCGGTGACCAACACCTCGGTCAATCCGGCCCGCAGCACCGGCCCGGCACTGTTCGTCGGCGGCTGGGCACTGGCACAGCTGTGGCTGTTCTGGGTTGCGCCGCTGATCGGCGGTGCCGTCGGTGGCTTCCTCTATCGCTGGCTTGGCGGCTCCGGCGCGAACAAGTAAGGCCTGCCTCCGCTCCGGAACGGTCGCGACGTCGCATGTCGTCCCGACCGTTCCGGTCGTCGCTGGCGGAGGAAACGATCACAAAGAGAAGGGGAAGGCGGCGATCAAATAGAGTTCCTCGACGCCACCGTTATCCTCGTAGATGCCGGCATTCGAGATGTGGGCGAAGCTGATGCCGAGGCGGACGCCGTTGTCAAACATGTAGGTCAGGCCGGCGCCGATGCGAAACTGGAACACGCCGCCGAGATCGGACGAGTCGCCCTGGTGGTAGGCGCCGATCGCGGCCTGCGGCGTCAGGACGAAATCACCAAATTTGACATCCATGTAGATGCCGCCGTAGCCGTAGACGCCGCCATCGGCGTTGAAGACTGCACCTACGGCCGGCCCGATGAAGCCAAGCTTGTCGCCGATCCTGAGTTCGACACTGCCGCCCAGGGAGCGCTTGGATCCTGCTTCCTCGGTCAGCAAATCGTAGATGCCGACACCGATCTCGATGTAGTGCCGGTCATTCCCGAGCAGCTGGACGCCGCCAAAATCATGAAAGACTTCCGCAGCCGGCGCAGCCTCCGTGGGTTCGGCCACGGTCGAATTGGCGGCGAGGACGACGGCAGGATCAGCCTCGAAGGTGCTTTCGGCAGCAGGGGTGACCGCATCGCCCTCAGGCAGGGCAGGCTCTTCGGCCCGCAGCTCAGAGACAGAAACAAACGTGCAAACCAAACCGACGGAGCCCGCGAGCAGCAATGACTTCATTTTTTTCTCCGCTTCTACGACAGAACCTGTCACGCAACTGGTCTGCGAAGCGGGGAGAGCGATCGTCGCGATTGCGTCTGATCGGCCCTTGTTAAGGATCTTCCGGCGACGGTGGCAGCTGGACGGCCTCCCTGAAGGAACCTATGCGAGAGGCTCCCTCCCTCCGATCCGACTGTCCGCCGACGTCCTCGCTTGCTACCTTGGCGTGCCTTCTACGAAAATTATTCTAAAAAGGAGCACGCTCGGGCGCTGTGACGAGAATCACACGTAAGACACGATTCCGGTCTTCGAAAACCCCCCTCACTTGTATCGAGAAGATCCCGGCAACGTTCAGGCTCACTACGCGCCTGTTGCCGACCGCGAGCGCGGGAGCCTCGCTCAGCGCTCCGGATAGAGGCCGCTGAGACCCGCCTCCGAGGCGGGACAGACGCCGCGCTCGGTGATCAGTCCGGTGACGAGCCGCGCCGGCGTGACATCAAACGCGTCGTTGCGTGCCGGCGAGCCGGGCGGCGTCAGCATGACGGCAGCGACCGAGCCGTCGGCGATCCGGCCGCTGATCATCGTCACTTCCGTAGCATCGCGTTCCTCGATCGGGATTTCCTTGAGCCCGTCGCGCAAGCCGAAATCGATCGAGGGACCGGGCGCGGCAACATAGAACGGCACGTTGTTGTCACGCGCTGCCAGCGCCTTCAGATAGGTGCCGATTTTGTTGCAGACATCGCCCGTGCGCGTCGTCCGGTCGGTGCCGACGATGCAGAGGTCGACGAGGCCGCGCTGCATCAGATGACCGCCGGCGTTATCGACGATGACCGTATGCGGCACCCCGTGCTGGCCCAGTTCCCAGGCGGTGAGGCTTGCGCCCTGATTGCGCGGCCGCGTCTCGTCAACCCAGACATGCACGGGAATGCCTGCATCGTGGGCGTGGTAGACCGGCGACAGCGCCGTGCCCCAGTCGACGGTGGCGAGCCAGCCGGCGTTGCAGTGGGTGAGCACGTTCAAAGGCCCCTGCCCGCCCTTGCCGGCCCAGGCCTCGCGCAGCACCGCCAGCCCATGCCGGCCGATGGCGGCATTGGTGGCGACATCCTCCTCGCAGATGGCGGCGGCCCGCTGCCAGGCCGCCGCCGCCCGCGCCGCAACGGGAAGCGGCGTCAGCGTCGCCATCATCGTCTCGATCGCCCAGCGCAGGTTGACGGCGGTCGGCCGGGTGGCGAGCAGGACCCTTGACGCTTCAGCGAGCGCGGCATCGCTGGCATCGTCCGCGCAGGCAAGGCAGAGCCCATAGGCTGCAGCGGCGCCGATCAGCGGCGCCCCGCGCACGCGCATCACTTGGATTGCCTCGGCAGCCAGAGCGAGCGTTTCCAGCCGGACGATGGCGAATGCGTGCGGCAGCAGGGTCTGGTCGATGATTTCGACGGCCCGATTGTCGGCAGCGCGCCAGATCGTCCGGTACGGCCGGCCGCCGACCTTCACAGCTTTCGCGTCCTCACGACTGCCGCGGCAGCACCCGGCCGGCGACGGCATCGAGCTTCGCCACCAGCTCCGGATCGCGCGCGAATGGCGCCGTGATCAGTGCCTGACCCAACGCCGTGTGACAGCCCTCCGGACACGCCCCCGCGCGCTGCTTGAGCAGTGGGACCAGCCGCTTAACCAGCTCGCGCGCCTTCTCCGCGTTGTCCTTCAGCACGCGGATGATCGCCTCGACCGAAACGTGGTCGTGATCGGGATGCCAGCAGTCATAATCGGTGACCATGGCGACGGTGGCGTAGCAGAGCTCAGCCTCCCGCGCGAGCCTGGCCTCCGGCATGTTGGTCATGCCGATCACATCGCATCCCCACGCCCGAAAGAGATTGGATTCGGCAAGCGTCGAGAACTGCGGCCCCTCGATGACCACGTAGGTGCCGCCGCGGACGACCGGAACGCCGACACCATTGGCGGCTTCCTCGATCGCATCGCCCAAGCGCCGGCAGACCGGATGGCCCAAGCCCACATGCGCCACCATGCCGGGGCCAAAGAAGCTGCGCGGCCGGCCGTGCGTGCGGTCGATGAACTGATCGACGATGACAAAGGTGCCGGGCGGCAGCGTCTCCGTCAGCGAGCCGCAGGCCGAGAGTGAGATGACCTCGGTCACGCCGAGGCGCTTGAAGGCATCGATGTTGGCGCGGCTGTTGAGGTCCGAGGGCGAGAGCGGATGGCCGCGGCCATGCCGGGGCAGGAAGCAGCACTTCTGCTCGTCCACGTAGCCGGTCAGGATCTCATCCGACGGCGCTCCCCACGGCGATGCCACAGGCTGCCAGGCAGCGCCGGTGAGGCCATCGATCTCATAGAGGCCGCTGCCGCCGATGATGCCGACCACGGGCGGCGTTCCGGGCTCGCTCATTCTCTCCTCCCCGTCAACCCTCACTGTCGGCGGGGATCCTTCCAGGTTCGCCTCCGCCGTGCAAGCCTGCGGCTTCGGCCGCAGGAGCTTCGGCCGCAGGGGCTTCGGCCGCTGGGGCTTCGGCCGCTTGGGCTTCCTGGCGCCCCGCACGGCCGCCGATCAGCCCATGCTTGTTCAGGCGCTGGCGGAACTGGTGATAGGGTAGGCCGAGGGCGTGCGCGGCGACCCGCTGATTGTTGGCGGCCGCGGTCAGCGCGCGGATCAGGAGTTCGCGCTCGAAGCCGGCAACGGCAGCCGTAAAGCCTTCCGCCGGCCCTTCGGTGGCCGCGGCCGGCAAGACCGCCGACGAATCCGCCGCCGAGCGCTCACGCGTGCGCACAGCCGGCCGGTAGGGCGAGGCAAATGGATCGAGCTCAATCGCCTCGATCAGCTGTTCGGGTCGCGGCGCCTGGCAAACCGCCCGTTCGGCGACGTTCTTCAACTCGCGCACGTTGCCGGGCCAGTCGTAGTCGAGAAGCGTCCGCGCGGCAGCCGGCGCGAAGCCAGGAAACTGCCGCCAGCCGAGCTCGACGGCGATGCCGCGGCCGAAATGATCAGCGAGCGTCAGGATGTCCTCGCGGCGCGCCCGCAACGGCGGCAGCGTCAGCACCGCAAAGGCCAAGCGATCGAGGAGATCGTGGCGAAAGCGCCCCGCCTCCGCCGCCGCCCGCAGATCCTCGTTGCTGGCGGCGATGATGCGGACATCGCAGCGCAAGGTGCTCGAACTGCCGAGCCGCTCAAACTGACCGTACTCGACCACGCGCAGGATCTTCTCCTGCACGCTCAAGGGCGCATTGGCGATCTCGTCCAGGAACAGGCTGCCGCCGTCGGCGCGCTCGAACCGGCCCGGACGCCTGCGGACGGCACCGGTAAAGGCGCCGGCCTCGTGGCCGAACAGCTCGCTCTCGACCAGCGTTTCCGGCAGCGCGCCGCAATTGAGCTTCATCAGCGGCTGTGCCCAGCGGCCGGAAAGATAATGCAGGCGGTCGGCGATCAGCTCCTTGCCGGTGCCGCGCTCGCCGATGACGATCACCGGCCGGTTGAGAACGGCGACGCGGGAGACCTCCTGCATCATCGTCAGGAACGCCGGCGATTGGCCCACGAGGGGCGGCAAGTCCGTTGGCATGGTGCGCGTCCGTCAGCGATCCCCGTCACTGCTTAACAGAATATGTTAACTTATGACTATTATCGTCAACCTCCCTGTCGCTTGGGGCGGAGCGTCGCTCAGAACCTCCCTTTAATACAGTCACCTAGCGGACTCTCCCCGTCTGGCATGATCGATGCACTCTTGATCGCAGGAACCACGGCCCGGGCGAAAGCGCGCCGGGTGAACACTTGAGGAGACCCTTGATGGGCATTTTTTCGCGCTTGGCCGACATCGTGAACTCCAACATCAACGCCATCCTCGAAAGCGCCGAGGATCCGCAAAAGATCATCCGTCTCATCATCCAGGAGATGGAGGAGACGCTGGTCGAGGTGCGCGCGACCGCGGCGCGCGGCATTGCCGAGAAGAAGGACGTCGAGCGCCGGCTGGCGCGGCTTGCCGAGGCGCAGGCCGAATGGGAGCGCAAGGCGGAAGTCGCCCTGCGCCGCGACCGCGAGGATCTCTCCAAGGCTGCCCTGATCGAGAAGGCGCGGCTGGGGGAGACGGTGAAGGCGCTGAGCCAGGAGCGCGACGCGCTCACGACCGCACTCGCCCAGGGCGAGGCCGACATCGCCAAGCTCGAAGCGAAACTGCGCGATGCCAAGACTCGGCAGAAGACGATGGAAGCGCGGCACGAAACGGCGTCCAACCGCTTGAAAGCGCGCAAACAGGTCTACGACAGCCGGGCCGACGACGCCTTCTCCCGCTTCGAATCGTTCGAGCGGCGGATCGACGAGAAGGAGGGCCAGGCCGAAGCCCTGGAACTCGGCAAGACCCGCACCGTCGCCGAAGAGCTGGCCGACCTTGAGGCGGATGCCGCCATCGAAGACGAGCTGAAGGCGCTTAAGCAGCGGGTGGCCAAGTCGGGCCAGGGCAGCTGAGCGACCGCGGGCATCCGAGCAGAAGGACCTGAACGCCGATGATGGAGTTTCTGCAGACCCCGCTGATCCTGTTCCTCGCGTTCGTGGCGCCGATCTGGATCATCAGCCATTACGTCACCAAGTGGCGGACGGCCAAGATCCTCTCGGCGGAGGACGAGAAGATGCTGCAGGAACTGTGGGAACTGACGCCACGCCTGGAAAGCCGCATCAACACGCTGGAGCGCATTCTGGACGCCGAAGCGCCCGACTGGAGGAAGCAGCTATGACCGCCGGCAACAGCGACAGCGGCAACCGGCACACCGACAACAGCCGGCCGAGCCCGAGCCGGCTCTACCGCAGCCAGCGCTCGAAGATCCTTCTGGGCGTGTGCAGCGGGATCGCCGAGTACTTGGGCGTCGAGCCGTGGATGGTGCGCGTGTTCACCGTGATTGCCGGCTTCATGTTCGCGCCGCCGACGCTGGCCGGCTATCTCATCCTCGCCTTCGTGTTGCCGAAGGCGCCGCAGGATCTCTACCGGGATGAGGGCGAGCAGCGGTTCTGGCGCGACATCCGCGTCGATCCGGCGCAGAAGTTCTCCGAGCTGCGCCACCGCTTCCGCGAACTGGAGCGGCAGCTGCAGCGGATGGAGGCTTACGTCACGTCGAAGAGCTTCCGCCTCAACCGCGAGATCAAGGACCTGGAACGGTAAGGGGGCGCTACGCCCCCCTCCTGCCGGCGCATCATGACCGTCATGGCCGGTAAACTACGATCGGCCCCCTTGAACGTGGATGCGCGGGTCTCTCGCCCGCGCATGACGGCGGGGAGAAAGACGGGACATGACCGCACACGCCCTCCCTTCCCGTCATGGCCGGCGCGCAATGCCGTCTACCCCGTTCACTCGTCATGGCCGTCCCCGGACTCGATCCGGGCATCCGTCACGGCCATCCACGGTTTCCTGCTGACACCACAACCGGTTGCATGCCGTGGATGCGCGGGTCTCTCGCCCGCGCATGACGGTGGGAAGAACAACGGGACATGACCGCACACGCCCTTCCTTCCCGTCATGGCCGGCGAAGGCCGGCCATCCACGGCTGGCAGCCCCTCAAACTGGATGAGCCGGGAGGCGCGAGCCGCAGTTCGTGCGCCGGCTCCTCAAATTCCACAGCACCGCATCCTTGCCCCCTAAGCGCGACGCGCGTAACGATGGCCGAACACGACCAGCGCAAGGGGCGGAAGAACGCATGGCTGCAGGGGACGACACGCCAAGACTGATCAGCCTGTTCTACTCCTATTCGCACAAGGATGAGCGGTATCGCGAGAAGCTGGAAACGCAGCTCAAGATCCTGCAGCGGCAAGGTGTGATCAACGGTTGGCACGACCGCAAGATCGGCGCCGGCAAGGATTGGGCGTCCGACATCGACGATCATCTGGAATTTGCAGGGATCATTCTGCTGCTTGTCAGCGACAACTTCCTCGCCTCCGACTACTGCTACGGCAAGGAGATGACCCGCGCGCTTGAACGCCACGAGAACGGCAGCGCCCGCGTCATCCCGATCATTTTAAGCCACTGCCTGTGGGAGGAGGCTCCATTCGCCAGGCTGCAGGCGCTGCCACGCGACGCGAAGCCGATAACGCGCTGGAACGATCGTACTGAGGCGTACAAGAGCGTCGCCGTCGGTATCCGCGATGCCGCTCGCGAGTTGCGCGCGGTCGCACACCCTCACCCCACCCCTCTCCCAGAAGGAGAGGGGGCATGAGCAACCGGTGACATAGTTGACACTATGGACCGGAGACATGGTTGACAGTCTCCTTGTTTTGTTCCGGTTGAGGTTTGCGGCGGCACGGCCGTGCCGCCGCAAAACGACGCAGTTTTTTGCTTGTTCGGTCGATCAGCCCGAGATCGACGGTGGCGAAGCGGACGATCCAGTCGCCATCC
>JARSSM010000015.1 GCA_029624735.1 Defluviicoccus sp.
CCCCGCATCCCTGCCTCCCAACCCCAGCCCGGCAAACGGAATCACAAACGCCCCCCAGCCGCTACCATTTTCAGCAGCCTGCTAAAGCGTGTCGCGGTAGGTTAACTGTCAACAGTATGGCGCCTTACAGGTTGATTAGCCTGCCTGCTCGGCCGCCTGCCAGACGCGGCGCAGCTCGTCATCGGAAAGCACCCGATCCCGCCGCTGGATGCGCGGTCCCTTGATGACCGTGCACGGGTTCACTTCAACGCGTCCGCGCTCGATCGCCCAGTTGAACATCTTCCGCAGCACGGCCAGGACGACGCGAGCCGCCTGCGGCCGGTCCCCGAACTCGTCAACCATGCGCGCGACGTCGCGCCTTCGCACCGCGTCAAGGGGGAGGTCGCCAAACCGCGGCAGAATGTCGCGCTGCAAGACCCGCTCCTGCTCCTTCCAGCCGCGATTGTGCCGCATGCAGTGCAACTGGACGAAATCCGCTGCCGTCGCCGCAACGGTGTTGGCCAGCGCTTCTTGTTGCGCCACCCGCTTGGCCTCCCGCTCGGCACGGGGATCAACGCCCTTGGCCACGGTGGCCATCCGATCACGGGCGAGCTCGCGCGCGTCCGCAAGGCCAATTTCGGGATAGCGTCCGATGGTGTCCTTGGTCGGCTTGCCATTGATCCGATAGCGCACCGCCCAGGATTTCCCGCCACTCGGCTGCACGACGAGGTAGAGACCGCGCGCCAGATCGTCGGCAATTTCACGCCGAGATCGCCCCGGTTTCATCGCTTCAACCGCCTTCGTGGTCAGTCTGGCCATGATCAGCTGCTCCCTTTCGGGGTAACACTGGGGTAACAGATATTGTGTGCTAGGATGTTACCCCATGTTCCAGCATGTCGCAATAAATTTAACCATGGCAGCAAGTTCGCGAGAATTACGTTCACCTATGTTTACCCTTGAAAACACTAGATCTAGTACTCTTAATCAGCGGCTCCAAGGTTCGAGTCCTTGTGCGCCCGCCATCAGACCGAATAGGTAGCGGGAGGAACCACGCGGCGTTGGCTTGGACGGCTCCCGGCTTTCGTCGAGCCGCTCTGTCGCGGTCGCTGGCGCCGCACCGCCCACAGCACGATTTCGCCCTCGAAGTGGCGCCCCTTGAAGTCCGACACGGCCAGCCCCTTGCCCCTTGCTCGGACCACATCCCGCCGGACAGCCCCGATCTTTGCAACAGAACGGTTGCATTTGGCAGCCAACATTTCTATATTCGCGATCGCTGATGGGCGGGAAAACCTATGAAAGTCAATCCTTTGATCGCCGCCATCGTCGTGGGGGGGGACGATTTCCGGCCTGCTCAGGGGGTTGTCTATACGCAGACGGCGAAAGGTTGGGTGCTCAAATTGGCACCAGAACGGCAATTCACAACAAAAGGAGAAAGGGGGAAAGAATGCGGACATTAGCATTTGCTATGCCCGTGCTTCTCAGCAAGCCCACCACGGCACGTGAAATCTTGACTCGTTCGGGAGGAGGAAAACCCATGACGAATAGCGCGGCCAAGCACAAACTGGCGAACTGGCGCCCGGTGTTGCTCGCTTCGGTAAGCGCGCTTTCCCTGATGGTGGCGCCGCTCGCCATGGCTGAGGGGAAAGGAGCCGGTGCGCAGACGAAGCTGACCCAGGCGCAGGCCGAGGCGCTGGACGAGTGGACCTACAGCCTCGCCCTTCAGGTGGCGAACTGGGGCCTGCCGCTCGTCACCATGTACAACCTGCGCCACAACGATGCGACCGGTCCCCATGCGAAGGCCAAAGTCAACGACATCTGGCGCATGGAAGATATTTCGACCCCGGAGCTCGCCAAGCAGGCCGGGTATGTCACGCCGAACGTCAACGTGATCTACGGATTCGGTTTCCTCGACCTCGGGCCTGAGCCCGTCATATTGAGCGTGCCCAATTCGGATAACCTCTACTATGTCGTCGAGATCGTCGACATGTACACCAACGCCTTCGCTTACGTCGGTGGCAAAGCGACCGGCTACCAGGGAGGCCAGTTCGCGCTCGTCGGACCAGGCTGGAAAGGCACGTTGCCTGCCGGCGTGACCCGGATCGATGCGCCGACGCGGTGGGTGCTTATCCAGCCGCGGGTGCATCTCTACAAGGATGGCAAGGTCGTCCACGATATGGCGCGCCAAGTGATGGACACGATAACCACCACCGGACTGGCGAAATTCGAAGGCAAGACGCCGGTCAAACTGCCAGCCTACGACTTTCCGGCGCCGGTGACCACGAACCCGGACCTGCCGGTCAGCGCCCTTGATTTCAAGGATCCGCTGCAGTTCTGGGAGCTGTTCTCGACCGCGATGAACGAGAATCCGCCGCCGGAAGACCAGATCAAGGCGCTGATGCCGAGCTTCAAGCCGCTGGGGATCGAACTCGGCAAGCAGTGGGACCGCTCCAGCGTGTCGCCGGAAGTCGTCGCGGCAATGTCCAAGGCCGCGAGCAAACTCCCGACCATATTGACCGAGCTTCCCTTCGGCTCGCACTACCAGGGGGCGTTTATTCCGGCGCCGACGATTGGCAATTCACAGACCGACTACCGGACGCGCGCCATCATCGCCCGTATCGGGCTGACGGCGAATACGCCGGAGGAGGCGGTCTACTGGATTTATACCGTGGACAGCGCTGGCCAGCCGCTGACGGGTGACAAGTCCTATGCCATGACGTTCAAGGAGGGACTCCCCTACGACAAGCCGGGTTTCTGGTCGCTGACGATGTACGATGCGAACAACAACTACACCGTTCCGAACCCGATCAACCGCTACATGCTCGGTAGCGACACGCCCGAGCTGAAGAAGAACGCCGACGGGTCGTTCACGATCTACATTCAGGCCGAGAGCCCCGGAAAAGACAAGGAGGCGAACTGGCTCCCGGCGCCGAAGGGGCCGTTCTACCTCATCCCACGCTCCTACGCGCCGGCGAAGGCGACGGTCAACATCCTGACCGATCCGACCTCGTGGCCGGTGCCCGCAGTCGAGGAATCGAAACGCTAAGAGCTGATAGCGCACGTTAGGCTGGGTGGGGCTTAACACCCGGCCTAACGTGTCCCTGGGTTCGCAGCGTTTTGTTGGACAACACGCGACGGTGTAAGTTACGCGCTTGATCGAAGATCCGAGCAAACTACGTTCAAGCGCATTTCTCTTGGCAATCCGCGCCGAAAGCGCATCGCTGCTTCGTTGGCGGCCGTGGCGATAGCTGCCCGCGTCAATTGCCCAGCTCATGCCCTGGGAGAAGGCAGTACGGCGACCGGCAGTACTGAAGCGCAGGGCAGCCTGGCGGCGGCGGCTCAGAACCCGATTGCCGCTATGGTGAGCCTGCCGTTTCAGAACAACACGTTCCTCCTCACCGTCCCACCCGCCGGCCCTGTGCTTGGACCAAACTCTCGCTCAGTCCCGCTTGATGATGCCGGTGACTGCGGCGATGCCGAGGGTCGTCAGCAGCCAGCCTAGGGCA
Source organism: Defluviicoccus sp. (assembly GCA_029624735.1). Taxonomy (GTDB): domain Bacteria; phylum Pseudomonadota; class Alphaproteobacteria; order Rhodospirillales; family Defluviicoccaceae; genus Defluviicoccus. The sequence goes on from JARSSM010000015.1 coordinate 3,483, forward strand.
ATGTGCAGCCACAGATAGACCTGGGTCCAGAAACCTCTGACGTCCGCCTCGTCCGGCATCCACCAGGCTTCCTGGTGGAAGTCGATGATCGGCAGCGCGGTGTCGATGGCGTACACCAACGGCTGGAAGCGCGGATAGCCCGAAGGCAGCGCGGCGCAGGTTCGATAGGCCGTCACCTGCGCCTCGCCCAGCTTGACCGGGAGCATCGTGCCGCCGCCCACCGGGCCGGAGAAGATCAGCGTACCGAAGGCGATCAGTGCAAGGAGGCACCCCAGTGCCCGGCCCGGGCGGTAGCCGTAGCCGACCGGCCACAGGACGAGGTGGCGAGCCAGGCGGGAGGCGCGATTGCCGCTGCGGGCGATGAGCGCCTGCTTCCTCGCAATCGCGATCTTGCGCGCGTCGTCGTCGTGGCCCATCTGGCGCAGCACCTTGGCGAGCTGCTCGTAGGGCTGCGGCGAGAAGTACCGCGGGTTCTGCCGGCGCAGCCAGTCGAGCCGCTTCTCGGCATCGGCCATCGATGAGGCCGCGATCGTGCCGTAGACGAAGCCGCTGAGATCGAGTGCGCCCGGCCCCGGCCAGCTTTCGAGGTCGTCGGCCAGCACGCCCACCGTCGCATGGGCGAGACTGACACGCCCGGCCGGCGGCGCCTGGAGCTGCCGCCAGAACAGGACGCCTTGGACGTCCGCGCGGTCGGCATTGAGCGCAACGCCTTCCGGATTCTCGAAGCTCCCGCCGCTACAGTCGAGATTGCCGCCGATCTTGGCGCCGAGGAGCCGAACCTCGCCGCTCGCCCGCGTGCCGCGGAGAAGGAGTGCTCCCTCCACCGTTAGCCGATCGCCCTCCAACCCCGGCAGCCGGCTGCCGTCCAGGCTCAGTACCTTCAGCGTCGCATCCCGCACTATGGGCGCGGCCGTGAAGGCGCAGCCCCAAAAAGCCAGCCGCACTGCAACCGTCGCCGCCTCCAGATCGAGGGCGCCATCGATGCGTGCGCCTTGCACCTGCACGCCGCGGGGGTCGAGCGGCCAATCGGGGCGGAGGCCGAGGCACAGCGCGCGCAGCACGTCTGCCCGCAGCGCCCGTTCTGCGCCCCACGTCTTTGCCCGCGCCGGATCGTCGGCCGCCGGATTGTTCACCCGGAAATCGCAGACTGCCCCGGCCGCGGCGGCGGCGATGACGCGCTGCTCGGCCTCGTTCGGTTGCAGCGCGGCGGCGGTCGGTTGCGGTTGCGTGGCCACGAGCGCGTCCTCTTCCCCCCCTCGACGCCTGCCATTCCGCCGCCTCTCGCAGCGGCCGGAACCCGCCATGGTCCCGCCCGGTTCAGCCGGTGTCGGCAAATGGCCCGCGATCGGCGACGAGCCGGTGCCGGGGGAGGGACTTGCCCCCCGGCCCGCGCATTACGAATGGACGCTGGTCAGTTGTCAACGCCAATCATACACCAGCAAAGTGGTGCGTTTTCAGGATGTTCATCGAATCACAGGCGGCACGGCCGCGCTGCTGGCAAAGGTGACAAGCGCGCTCAAGTTGCGTTGAGGGCGTCTGATCCTATGGATGAGCGGGCGTCGCCGGCGGCGCGGCGGTGATCAGCGCCGTGACGACCAGCGCCCTGAGCTCCGGGGTCGCCAGCGCATCGAGGTGGCCGCCGCCGCGCACGACCCAGAACTGCTTCGGCTCCTCAGCAGCGTTGTACAGCGCTTTCCCGTGCGCCAGCGGCACCACAAGGTCCAGGTCCCCGTGCAGGATGATGAGCGGCAGCGGGGCCAGCTCGGCGATTGCGTCCACCGGGTCGTAGCCTTCCTCGATTCCGGCCGACAACAGCCCCTTGAGCGGCCACGTCAGCCAGAATTCGGCGAGCTTGTCGCGGACAATCTGCCGGTAGCTGGAAAAGGCGCCATCGACGACCAGCAGACTGAACCGTCCTTTCAGCTCCGAGCGCGCGAGTGCCGTGATGGCGACGCTGCCGCCCAGGCTCTGGCCGAGCACACCCACCGGCCGGTCTGTCAGCCCCTCCTCGGTCTGCAGGTGCAGCGTTTGCGCCAGCGCCGCCTCGGCATCGAGGTGCACGCCTGCGAGTGTCGGCGTGCCGTCCGAGCGGCCGTAGCCGCGATAATCGAAGGTCAGGACGCTGATGCCTTCCGCCGGCAGCCAGGCGACGAAGCCCAAGTGGCTGGCGACGTTGCCGGCATTGCCGTGCAGGTGCAAGAGGAGGCCCTTCGGATCGCCACGCGCGGGCAGGAACCAGCCGTGCAGCGGCGTTCCGTCCGCAGCCTCGAACCAGACATCGCGGTAGGCGAGGCCGAGATCCGCGGGCGAACCGGTCAGCGTTCGCGACGGGTGGAAGAACAGATCCGTGCAGCCGGCCGTCGCCGCCACGAGGAAGAGCGCCAGGACAGCACGGCGGCTCAGAAATACCAATGCAGTGCGGTCGACCATTCACCGAAACTTTCATCGCCGTCGTTGCGCAGGCCGGCCTCGATCCGCCAGGACAGATTGCGCGCCAGCCGAAACCCCTGGCCGAGCGCGGCGCGATAGAGAAACGAGGTCCGCTCGCTGCCCCAAACGCTCTGCTGCTCTGCGCGTGCCCTGAGCGTCCACCAGGGTCGGACCGCCCAGACGAGATCGACCGCGGGACCGAGGCCGGCGATGCGGTCACGCGGCCAATCACCGCTGCCGTACAGCGCGCCCGCGATCTGCGGTGACACGATCATGCCTGCGCCCAGCCGCCAGGCGGGACCGGCGCCGCCTTCGAGGCCGAACACCAGATCACCGGCATCGTCGCCATCCTCGCGCAGCCGCTTGAGGCCGATCGCGGTCCGCCACGATACCGGCCGGAACACTTCATCGCGCGGCGACAGCGACTGGATGGCGATCGCGGTGACTTCCTCGACCAGCGGGGCACCGCGCGCATACTGGCGCAGCCGCAGGCTACCGAGTTCGATCGCTGCCCCGTCGACGAAGCCGCCTGCCGGATCGAGGAGATCGTGATAGACGGCGCGAAAGCCGATCTCGCTGAACGGCCGCGTGCCGGTCATGCCGAAGCCGCCTGCGAGCCGCGCCGACAGGTGACCCTGATCCGGCCGCGGCGGCGGCTCGGTGGCCACCGCGTTGCCGCCTGGCACTTGGATGCCGGCCCGCGCCGTGAGGATCCGATGGGCACGCGGCGCCATCTCGGTACGGCTGAGCGCGCCGGTATCGCGCCGGTAGCGCAGCACGCCCTCGGCCAATTCCAGCACCCGCGCCCGTTCGATGGCCGCCAGCTCGGTCACCTCCGGCGCGCCGGGATCGAGCGTGCCGTCGGCAAGCGCGAGGGCCAGGCGCTGATGATCTGCCGGCATGGCTGCCTGCAGCCGGCCGATGCGGGTCCGCGCCGAGGGGCGAAACACGGCGCTGCGGACGAGGCCCGGTTCCTCGGTCAGCACGCGGACGGTATCGACCGGTACGGCGTAAAACGGAAACCGCTGGGTCAGTTCCAACGCCGGCCGGGCGACGTTGATCAGTGACAACAACACGAACGAACAATTGGTGGTGAAGAAGTAGTAATCGATCGGCTGCTGGTTCAGCTCCCACAGGTTTTCCAACAGCCGGTGGATCTCGTCCGGCGTGAAGGTGAGCTCGTACTCCCAGATGTCGCGGTTCTCGATGTCACTGTACTGGGTGACCTTCTCGTAATAGGGCAGCATGGAGAAGTAGCCGCGGTAGCCGCCGCCGAGCCCCTTCAAGGCAAAGACCACGCCTTCCTCGCCCTGGTGGTCGGCGGCAAAATGGATCGTGTAGGAGACCAGCCGCGCATCCACCGGCCGCCGCGGCGGGTCGATCCGGATCAGCGTGTGGCCGAACATCGAAGACGGGTTGTTGAGATAGGCGGCCGGGAAGACCAGCGTCATCGAGCCGGGATCGACGTCGGCAAGCCATTCTGCCAGTGCCGGGCAGGCGTGCTCCGCAAGCCGCGCCGGATCGAACTGGAGCTCCTCCTTCAGCCAGCGATAGCGCGCCGGCTGGCGGCATTGCGCATGCGCATCGGCGCCTTCCGCCGGCAGTGGCGCGAAGAAGGCCTTCAGCGTTGCGTCAAGTTCGGTCGCAGGGTCGGTCTTGCCGGCGGCGGCATTATAGAAGGCGGCGTTGTCGACGAGGCCGGTGACGCCGGTGCCAAGCGGGTCCGGAACATAGTGGACCAGCGCCCGCCACTCCTTGGTGTCAGCAAGCCCGCGGCGTGTTGCTTCGGCGATGAGCTCAGCCTGATAAGGAGAGCCGGCTTCAGCCGCTGCGGCTGCCGCCGACAGATGCGCCGCAAGGATGGCGAGTGCCGCCGCGGCGCCAAGCCGCCATCCGGACATGAAAGAGCCGGGCGTCATTGCCGCCCGGCTCCGCCAACCCGCTCGCAGCCCGCGGGCCGCTATGAACTGTTCAGATGTCGGCGTAACGGTTGAGCGCCGCATCCTCGCGCATGACGGCGGTGATCGAGGTGGCGACGTCCGTCGCGGTGACGTTCTCGTGCGGCATGATGCGCGCGAACTCCCGCTGGGTCGCAGCGTAGAACGCCGCGCGGTCCTGAGTCTCGATGCCGATCACGTAGGCGAGCGTGGCCAGCGCCTCGCCGTCGCCACGGGACATGTCCTCAGCCAGCTGGTTCATGTTCGGGCCGATGAACATCGCCATCCGCTCCGGGACCATCACCTTGCCGTTGCGGGCGCAGCCGGACGTATGCGACGTGATGCCGAAGGTCTGATTGCCCAGCGTGCCGTTGGTGGTTGCCGCCAGCACCTGCGGGGCGAGGCCGGACTCGCCCTCCCAGGCCATTGAGCCCAAGCCGCAGCCGACATTGCTGACCGACTTCTGTTGCGCGAGGGCAGGGCCGGCCGCAACCAAGCCCACGACCGCCGCCATAACTGTCAGACGATGCATGGAAATTTCCTTCCTTCCAGACGTTGACGGTGCGTTTTGAGAAACAGGATGATCGCTACACGGATGCGTTGTCAAGCGCCAACGCTTCTAACGCGCAGTCGCGAAGTGCCGCATTTCGGGCCAGGACTCCGGGCCGAAGATTGGCTTCGCCTGCCCGATGCGCCCGCGCAACCGCCGCAGCAGCGCCGCCGGCAACCCGTCAACGATGCAGTGTCTTCAGAAACGCGATGATCTGTTTGCGTTCCTCGGGATCAGTGATGCGGATCGTCTTGGTGGTCCCGGGCGCAAAGGCGGATGCATCGGCGAGGTACTGGTCCAGATCGGCCTCGGTCCAGGTGCCGCCCTTTTGCCGCAGCGCCGCCGTGTAGCCGTACCAGTCGCGGTCGCGCGCCTTTTCCGCGCCGACGATGCCGAAAAGATTGGGCGCGACGCGGAACGGGCCGCCGCGTTCAAGGCTGTGGCAGACAACACAACTATCGGCTGCGGTTCCTCGGCCCCATGGTTCGCCGGGGATGCGACCGGCGCTTGCCGCCCAGGCAACCGAGGCGGCGACGCCCGCCGTTACGAGAAAGGTGAAGATGAGAGTGTGCCGGGCGACGAGGCGCCGGGCCAAGAAGCGCCGGGCCGAGCCGGGATCGCGAACGCCAGTCATGTAGTTTCCTCCCGCAAAAGGCCGTGGTTTCTTGCCCTCGGCATCTCCTGAAGGGGGCGCCGGGGCCCTCGGCTCAAGCGCCATTGTGCCGCATTAGTGTTGTTCGCGCCACCGTTTGCGTCATCTCTGCCGCTAGCGCTGGCCCCGCCGCGGGCGTCCGGGCGCGGCCTTGCATTTACCGGCCAGTCCGGCTAGGAGACGGCGTGCAGGACCCCATCGTCTAGAGGCCTAGGACACCACCCTTTCAAGGTGGTAACACGGGTTCGAATCCCGTTGGGGTCGCCAGCACGCGCAGGGTCCGGTCCGTTGCCAGCCGCCCGGCCCAGGGTGGCCATCCGGGGCCGGAGCGCTCCCTTCGGAGGGCCACCAGCTGAGCGGATGCCGCTCTTACAAGGGCAGATTGGCTTTAGTTCCGGGTAGCCCGCAGGGAGCGCAGCGGAGTGCGGGACCGCGGCGAAGAGCACAACACCTATCCCGGAATGCGCTCCGCTCCTTCCGGGCTACGGGCTACGGCTCGCTACGCCTCGCTTCACAACCCCGGCGGCCCGTGGCATACTCCGCCGCGCGCATAATTCGGATAGAGGACAACGGGGAAGGTACATGAGCGACAGACCATTCAAAGTACTCGGCATACAACAGGTTGCGATCGGCGGTCCTGATAAAGAAAAGATGAAGAAGTTGTGGGTGGACTCTCTCGGGCTGACGATTACCGGGAACTTCAAGAGCGAGCGCGAGAACGTCGATGAGGACATCGCAGCGATCGGTTCCGGGCCGTTGAAAGTTGAAGTTGATTTGATGCAGCCGGTGGATCCCGAGAAGAAGCCGGCGGTCCACAACACGCCGCTGAACCACATCGGCCTGTGGATCGACGATCTCGCCGCCGCAGTGGAATGGCTGGGCGCCAACGGCGTGCGATTCGCCCCCGGGGGCATCCGCAAAGGCGCCGCCGGCTTCGATATCACCTTCCTGCACCCGAAAGGCAGCGCAGAGCTGCCGATCAGCGGCGAAGGCGTCCTGATCGAGCTTGTGCAGGCGCCGCCCGAGGTCATCGAAGCGTTCGGCAAACTGTCGGCTTGACCACACGTCAATCAGAGTAGCTGAAGGCGTTTTCGGCCCGATGGATGCTTGCCGTCGGGCCGGCAAACCGGCTGCGGCGGGTCTGGCAGCGGCTTGAGCCCGCCCATGCCGGCGATGCGACCCGCATCCGGGGACACGCAGTCGGTGAGCACGCAACCCTGAACGCGGGCCTGTCGAAGCGGCCATCGCCGCCTGTGCGGCACATAGCAAGACCCCCGGCTTCCCCTCCCGCCGTCCGCCGCTCGCCATCATGCTGTGAACAAAAGATGACAGCGTTGTCGGCGGCCCGTGATCACGACATGATGGGCAGCAGTTCCGGCGGATGCCGGAAGGCTGCGATCAGCGACTGGTGGACCGATGCGACAGAGACATGCGGACGAGGCCGAAGCAACCGCCCCAGAGGCAAACGCCCCGGTGGCAACCACCCCATCGGCAGCGGCCGATGAGGCTTCCGCTGCAACGGCAGGGGACGGTGCCGAGGTAAGCGAGGCAGCGCCGGCGCTGGACGATCCATCACTCTACCTCAACCGCGAGCTCAGCCTGCTCGAGTTTCAGCGGCGAGTTCTCGAAGAGGCGATGGAGGCCGACAAGCCGCTCCTGGAGCGGGTCAGCTTCATTGCCATCCTCGGCTCCAACATCGACGAGCTGTTCATGGTCCGCGTCGCGGCACTCCGGCAGCAGGTGGCGGCAGGCTCCACCAAGCGCAGCCTTGATGGTGCATCGGCCGCCCAGCAGCTGAAGCTCATCCGCGAGACCGTCATCGCGCTCACCGAACAGGCCTACGCCTGCTGGCATCATCAGCTGGTGCCGGCGCTGGCCGCCGAAGGCATCCACATCGTCGATTACGGCTCGCTGGCCAGCGATGAGAAGGCGGCGCTTAAACACTACTTCACCCGCATGCTCTATCCGGTCCTGACGCCGCAAGGTGTCGACGCCGGCCGGCCGTTTCCGCGCATCTCGGGCCTGAGCGTCAGCCTCGTCGCGCTGGTCAAGGACAGCCGCGGCGACGTCAAGCTGGCGCGGGTGAAGGTCCCTGACAGCGTGCCGCAACTGCTGCCGGTGCCAAGTGCGAAGAAGGCTGCCGCCGGTCAGCGTTTCATCTGGATCGAGGAGGTAATCAAGGCGAACCTTGGCGATCTGTTCCCCGGCCTGGAGATCGTCGAAGCGCATCCGATCCGGGTCACCCGCGATGCCGACGTCGCGATCAAGGAAATCGAGAGCGACGACCTCCTGGAGACCATCGAGGAGGAGATCTGGAAGCGCAGGTTCCGCGGCGCGGTTCGCCTGCAGGTTGCGGAGAGCATACCCGATCACATGGTCTCGCTGATTGCGAGCCACCTTGAGATCGGCAGCGACGACATCTACCGCTTCGAATCACCGATGGCGCTCAAGAGGCTCTGGCAGCTGGTCGGCCTCGATCGCCCCGACCTCAAGTTCAAACCGCATGCGCCCGTGGTGCCGAAGCGCTTGCGGCTGCTGCCGAAGCAGGACCTGTTCTCAGTGATCCGTGAAGGCGACGTGCTCCTGCACCACCCGTATGAGTCGTTCCAGCCGGTCGTCGATTTCCTGCGCACGGCGGCCTTCGATCGCGACGTGCTGGCGATCAAGATGACGCTCTACCGCACAGGGCGCAAATCGCCGATCATCGAGGCGCTGTTCGATGCCGCCGAGGAAGGCAAGCAGGTCGTGGTCCTGGTCGAGCTCAAGGCCCGCTTCGATGAGGAAAGCAATATCGACTGGGCGAAGGCGCTGGAGGCCAAGGGCGTCCATGTCGTCTACGGCGTCGTCGGCTACAAGGTGCACTGCAAGACAACGCTGGTGGTGCGCCGGGAGGGCGACGTCATGCGCAAGTACGTGCACCTCGGCACCGGCAACTACAACGCGTCGACAGCGCGCGTTTACACCGACCTTGGCCTGCTGACCTGCGACGAGGCGATCGGCAATGATGCGGTCGAGCTGTTCGACCGGCTGACCGGCTACGAGGGCGAACAGACCTATGACAAGCTCCTGGTCGCGCCGCGCTTCTTGCGGCCACGCCTCGTCGACCTGATCGAACGAGAGATCGCGCACGCCAAGGCCGGACAACCGGCACGCATCATCGCCAAGGCCAACGGCCTCGATCATCCGGAGATGATCCAGTGGCTCTACCAGGCTTCCCAGGCCGGCGTGAAGGTCGAGCTGATGATCCGTGGCATCTGCAGCCTCCGGCCCGGTGTTCCGGGCGTGAGCGAGAACATCACCGTGACCAGCATCGTCGGTCGCTTCCTCGAACACGCGCGCATCTACTGGTTCGCCAACAACGGCCACGAGGAAGCCTACGTCGGCAGTGCGGACCTGTTGCCGCGCAATCTCGACCACCGTGTCGAGGTCGTGTTCCCGATCGAGGATCCGCGCCTGTTGCGCCGGCTCAAGGACGAGATCATCGACTCCCAGCTCAAGGACACCGCTAACGTGCGGGAACTCCGCCCGGACGGCAGCTACGTCCTGCGCCGCCCGGAAGGCGACGCCCCTGCGTTCGACAGCCAGGCCCACTTCATCGAGGTGGCGTAGGGCGAGGGGAGGGGAGTCACAGCGCAGCTTAAGCCGCCAGCCCGCGGGCAGCGAATCGGGAGCCGCGCCAGTTTCACCCCCCGGCGGAGGGCTGCGTAATCAGATCATATGGCCTTGCCTACAGGTCCATGTGATCGTATAGTCCGTGCAAAGGCATGGAGTGCCAGCATGGAAAGCGCGGTGCGCGAGCGCCCGGCGGTCGCGGTGCAGGCGGTGGCGCTGAAGGCGTTCGGAGCGATTGCCGCTGCCTGGTCGTTGACCGGGCGCGAGGCGGCGGCGCTCGCCGACATGTCGGAATCGACCTGGAAGCGGGCGAAAAAGCAGGACTTTGCCGGCGAGCTGACCAAGGACCAGACGCTGCGCTTGAGCGCGCTGGTCGGCTTGTTTAAGGCGCTGGAGCTTTTCTTTGATGCGCCGATATCGCGCCAATGGGTGAAGTTGCCGAACGCTGGGCCGGAGTTCGAGGGCCAGCGGCCGGTCGACGCCATGATCCAAGGCGGTCTGCCGAAAATCCTCAGCGTGCGTGGCTATGTCGATGCGCTGCGGGGCGGCGTTTGAAGCTCTCGTCGATCAGGGATCGCGCGCTCATCCGTCTCATCGCCGCAACCCACCACAAGCCGCCTGTGCTGCGTGGTCTTGTCGATACGGATGAGGAGGCCGCAATCCTGGCCGAGCTTGAGGGCGAGACCAGCGCGCGGCTGATCGCCGAGCGCCAGGGGAGTGCCGCCATCGACCGGCGCGAACTCGTTTTTCTCCGCCGCGCCCATGACCTGAAGGTGTACGGCCAGAGCCACATCAACGCCGCTTTCACCTATGCCCGGGCGACGGGGAACCGCTTCAACGGTGCCGAGCGCGGCGCCTGGTATTGCAGCTATGACACGCTGACCTCGGTTGCCGAGGTTGGTTTCCATCGCACGCGCGAGCTCGGCTACATCGGCATCTATGCGGACAAGGCGCGCTACGTCGAGCTCCTGGCCGATTTCATCGGTGACTTCCCGGATCTCGACGGCGAAACAGACAGTCCCGCGCTCGACCCAGACCCAGCGGTCGGCTATCCACACGGTCAGGCGCTGGCGGCGCGCTTGCGGCGCGACGGCCACCGCGGCCTGCTCTATCCGTCCGTCCGTCACTCAGGCGGTCGCTGCTTCGTCGCCTTTGACCCCGGGATCGTTCAGAACGTCCGTCCCGGCGCGAGCTGGACGCTGATGTGGCGCGGCACGCCGGATTTTGCGGTCGAGGCCGCCTGACAGCCCGGCCGTCGCGCGCCCTGATGGCGAAGCCCTGTTCTGGCTTGTGCGGAGCGTTGCGCTCGCCGCTTCCATTGGGCTAAGCGATAGGCAGGTGCGGGAGGCGGGGGACAATCGTGGAGGGACACCTACAGGAGATTCTCGATGCCTGGCACAGACACTTCGGTTCCTGAACTCACCCAAGTCTCCCGTTTCGGACTGTGGTTGCTGCTCGATCACGAGGAGCATTTCCTCCCGTTTGAGCTATTCCTCTGGTTTCGCCGCGCAACCATCGAGCAACTCTCCATGATCGAGAGGCCGACTTCGGGACACCTGTACTGGCCACTGCTCGATGTGGACCTCGCTGTGCAGTCCATTCGCAATCCATCGGAGTTTCCGCTCGTGGCCAAGGATGCCGGCCAATCCAGCGCTCCGGCGGACGCGCCCGAGCCTTGCTCTGCCGCGTCGCTCATCGGTTCGAAGTCGATGCGACAGTAGCTTATCCTGCCGCCGGCACTATAACACTTTATTACATAGGGCATGCGAAAACGAGCAGCGCCGTCCTGTAAATTGAAACGGTTTACATCACAGGAGCCATTTAGTGAGTGATAAAATATATATTGAACTACAGGATGTTTTTGTCCTGTCCGGTGTTCCCAGGTACACGTTCGTTCATCCTGTTGAGTATCCTCGGCTTCTAGTCGCACTCCGTACTCCGGGCAGAAGTATTGTTGTCGAGGGGCCCTCCGGCATTGGAAAAACAACCGCTGTCGTCAAGGCGATTGCGGACGCCGGACTGGCGGAGCGCGTCTTGTCGCTCTCCGCTCGCAAGAAGGAGGACATAGATCTTATCGCTGAGTTGCCGAGCCTGATTCCACTTGGCACGGTTATCGTTGACGACTTCCACCGTCTCATGGACACCCAGAAGCAAGTGATCGCAGACTTGATGAAAACGCTTGCGGACGAGGGGAGTGCCCACAGTAAGTTAGTCGTATTAGGCATCACCAACGCGGGTCAGGGGCTGATCTCGTTCGGCAAGGATCTGGCTAACCGCATTGAGATCATTCCTTTTGAGGCTAATCCAGAAAACAAAGTCGAAGAGCTTGTTAGGCAGGGAGAAGCGGTTCTGAACGTCGATTTGAACGTCAGAGACGATATCGTGCGAGACGCGCATGGCAGTTTCTACATCGCCCAGATGCTTGCGTACCACACATGCCTGAGGGCAAGCGTACTGAGGACATCCGTCGAGCGAACTGTCACGGCCGAAAGCTACGAGTCCGTAAAGACAGTAGTCATGACGACGCTCGCCCGTTCTTTCCACGACACCACTATCGCTTTTGCCCGTGGAACGAAACTGCGCCGAGAAGGACGCGCTCCCTACCTTCATCTCTTGTATTGGCTGAGCCAGAGCAAGAATTGGTCGATCAATACAGACCGAGAGGCAGATCGCCATCCAGAACAAAGAGGCAGTGTGTCGCAAGTAATAACAAAAGGTTTTCTCAGAGATATGATCCACTATTCGAATGATATTCAGAGAGTGTTGCACTTTGACCAATCAAGTCACCTCTTGGTTGCGCAAGACCCGCAGTTCATATTTTATATACGTAACATATCCTGGCCACAGCTCGCTGATGAGATTGGTTTCCTGTCTCTTGATTTTCCATCGCGGTACGATTTTGCCTTGTCATTTGCGCGCTCCGATCGAGACGTCGCGGAAGGGCTCTTCTCTGCTCTTCAGGAGAACGAGTTTGAGGTATTCTACGACCGTAATGAACAGCACCGCATTCTTGCTCAGGATGTTGAGGAGTACCTGAAGCCCGTTTATGCGTCTGACGCTCAACTCGTCGTCTGCATTTTGGGTCCGGACTATCCAAACCGAGTGTGGACGAGATTCGAGTCCGACCAATTCAAGCGGCGCTTTCAGTCCGGCGAGGTGATCCCGATCGTGATGAGCACAGCACCGTTGGGGGTGTTTGATTCCGCGAATCGAGTTGGGCATTTAAGTTGGGATCGGGCCGAGGATTTTGAGGTGCAGCTTCGAAAAATTGCAGAGCTGCTCACTCAGAAGTGCGCTGATGTAAGGATGGCAAAGTCGCGAGAGAGGGCCGAGCGAGACGGTGCAGGCGACGCCCGACAGCGCGGCTGACCCTAGACGTTCGGACTTCCGGTTCGTTTCTTCTAATAGGAGGCGCTCATGGAACTTTCCGCAGTTATAATCCCGGCTGTAGAAGGGGGGTACGTCGCCTTCAATCCCGAAACCGGGACCACGACACAGGGCGAAACGGTGGAAGAGGCCCTGGCAAATCTTCGTGAAGCGACGGAACTTTATCTGGAGGAGTTCCCCACGTCCTTTACCGGGCGTCCACTGTTGACGTCCTTCGAAATACCCGAGCATGCCTAAGCTGCCCGTCGTCTCAGGAGCCGAGGCCGTTCGCGCGCTGGAACGTTTGGGCTTCATCGTCGCTCGGCAGCGCGGGAGCCATATTGTCATGCGCCGTGGTTCATCCGGGTGCGTCGTGCCCGATCACCGCGAGTTGAAGAAGGGAACACTCACTGGCATTCTAAAGCAAGCGGGGGTCGATCCGGACGATTTCATTCGGGCGCTTGATGTCTAATATTGGAGTTCACCAGACTCTCCGGTTCACATTACGTGGACACGATATCTTTCTTCCTCAATAGCGTCTCATAGTAGGGACGCTTCGTATCTCCCACACACAGGAAAGTTGGGGAGCCAGGACCGCATTGAGGGCTTGCCCGTTCTCCGATGCTTACGCCGCTTTCGTGGCATCCGGGCGTGACGGGAGCGGTAAACCCACGTATCGTTCCGGCTCGGAGGAAAGGGACGCACAAACGGAGGCCAGGAGAGGAACGATGGCGGAGACCAAAACCTTTACCGGCATCACGCCGGACGTGTGGGAGCGCCTCAAGGCCTACGGGCGGGATGCGCACGGCACCCAGTTCGAGCCGGAGGATGGGCCCAGCGGCGTCGCCACCACGCGCACGCCGGTGGGCGAGATCGCCATCCGCTACGATTACGACGAGGCCGCGTCGCGCTTGTGCTACACGCTTGAGCGCAAGCCGTTCTTCGTCATGGGCTGGCAGATCTGGGGTGGCATCGAGGCGACGCTCGACCGCTGCCGCAGCTGCGGCTGAAGCGCCCCGCGCTCTTAAGCAGCCTGCGCCGGTTCCGGCTCCCCGGAGAGCGCATGCGCAGCCGCATGCCCCTGGAGATGCCCTCTTGAACGAGGGAGCGCTGGTGTTCTGATCACGGCCGGTTGCTATCCGCGTACCCGTCGGACTGCGCCCGCGCGCTAATCGGCTTCGCTCAGGCGGTAACCGACACCGGTTTCGGTCAGAATATAACGTGGATCCTGCGGCTCAGGTTCGATCTTTTGACGCAACTGCTTGATGTAAACCCGCAAATATTGGACATCGCTCGGTGTCTCCCACACTTGGCGCATGATAAATTGGTGGGTCAAGACCTTGCCTGCATGGGCAACCAGCAGGCTTAGGATAAGATATTCCTTCCGCGACAGCTTGACCTCTTCGCCGCGCACGCGAACGGTGCGGCGGACGAGATCGACGCTCAGAATGCCGTTACGATAGACGGAGCTGGCACCTTGCTGCTGAAAGCGGTGGCGCAGCGCGGTGCGGATTCGGGCGATCAGTTCCTCCATGCCGAATGGCTTGGTGACGTAATCGTCGGCGCCAAGATTGAGCGCCGAGACCTTCGCCTGCTCGTTGCTGCGGCTTGAGAGCACGATAATCGGCACGGTGGAATGGCTCCGGACGCTGCGGATGATGTCGAGGCCGTCCGCATCGGGCAGTCCGAGGTCGAGGAGAACCACGTCGGGCGGGTTGCCCTGCAGCCGCTCAAGTGCTTCGGCGCCGGTCTCCGCCTCCAGGATGCGGAACCCCTGGGCGAAAAGGCTGGTGCGCAGGAACCGCCGGATCGGCGGTTCGTCGTCGACAACGAGGACTGCCACCGCCTCAGTCATCGTCGTCACAAGCGGTTGCCGGCAGGGACAGTGGTTCCGGGGGCTCTGGGAAAGCAATGATGAAGACCGCTCCCGAATGGTCCGTACGATTGCCGGCATGAATCCGACCCCCCATCGCCTCGACAAAGCCGCGGCAGATCGCAAGTCCCAGCCCGGTTCCGGCGCGCTGCCGACGACCGCGGTCGGAGCGGTAGAACTTCTCAAAGATCCGTTGGAGGTCCTGCGGCAGAATGCCGGGTCCTTCGTCCGTCACCTTGATTATGATCCGGTCGTGCTGACGCCCCGCCTCAATCTCGACCGTCGATCCGGGTGGGGCGTACTTTGCCGCATTATCAAGCAGATTGAACAGGACCTGCTCGAGAAGAACGCCGTCGATGGCAAGCATTGGCAGTTCGGGGGCTATCCGCAGACTTAACCGATGGTCGCCGAGAACTCGGCGCGCCCGTCTCGCTGCGGCACCGATCACCTCCTCAATGTCGGTAGCCTCCTGGCGAACTTCGAGAGTGCTGGACTCGATGCGGGTGATGTCGAGGAGGTTGGCGACGAAGCGATTCATCCGCTCCGCCTCCTCGCGGATCGTCTCGGCGAGTTCGTCACGCTCCTGTTGCTGGTAGTACGAGCTGTATGAGGCGAGACTCGTGGCCGCGCCCAGGATCGAAGCCAGCGGTGTCTTCAAGTCGCGCGAGATCGCCGAAAGCATGGCCGAGCGGAGCCTTTCCGTCTCAGCCGCTACCCGCGCCCGGTGGACCTCGGTAACCAGCGTCAATCGCTGAATGGCCAGCGCTACCTGGTCAGCGATCGCCTCAACGAACCGCAGGTCCTCACGCGACAGGCTTGCCGGTTGTCCATCCTGACCGACGCCCACGACGCCCAGGATAGAGTTCGCCGCCCGCAGGGGCAGGAACAGATAGTGACACGATGCAGACTCCGCAGCGGGGGCGGACTCTTGGCGCCGCCAGCAGTGTTCTGCCTGCTCAAGATCGACCTCACCCAGGAACTCGATCGGTGGCATGGCGCTTCGCAACGCCAGGACGTCCCGTTCGGCGAGGAGCACGATTGCATTGAGGCCTAGAGCCTCGTGGATCTGCCGGGCCGTGAGGCTAAGGAGATCGGCGAGATCGTCGACGCTCGTGAGCCGCCCGGCGAAGATATAAAGCTTGTTCGTTACCGTCGCGCGCTGTTCGGCGAGGCGGGCATTGGCACGAGCGCGGGAGGCAAACCGACCGACAAGGATTGCCACTCCTATGAACACCAGCACGGCTACGACGTTCTCCGGATCGTGGACGCGAAGGTCGTGGATTGGCGGAAAAAAGAAGAAGTTCAGCGATGCCACGCTCAACGCGCAGGCGAAGAGAGCCGGCAACTCTCCCCAACGCAAAGCGGCGAGAACGACAGAGGTAAGAAACACCAGCGCAACGTTTGCGACGAAAAGGTAGGTATCGATGAGCAACGCCAAGAGAAGTGCGAGCGCCGTCATTCCGCTCGCGCCGAGGTAAGGCGCCAGCCGTGTCAAGGGCTGCGCCTCCATGCGCTTGGGACGAGGGTGCGGCTCCGATGCTCCGAGCGGATCGTGCATGGACCTGAGGAGAACTCCAAGACCCTTTCTAACACAAGCAGCAGCCACACATGATCGCGGAATGATTAGGGGAGGGCGGGCGCGCAGGAAGCCCACCCGTCCGAGTGCAGGGACCATAAACACCGCTTCTACTGTGCGCCCAACAGCGCCAGCAAGATGCCACCCGAAATTGCTGTTCCGAACACGCCGGCTAGGTTTGGCCCCATCGCGTGGTAGATCAGGAAATTGTTCGGATTGGCCTTGTTGGCGACCACGTGGGAAACGCGCGCGGCGATGGGTACCGAGGCGATCCCCGCCGAACCAAGCAGCGGGTTGATCTTCTCCTTCATGAATACATTCATAACCTTCGCCGTCAATACCCCAGAGCCCGTTCCGAAGACGAACGCGACGAGGCCGAGGAAGACGATCAGCAACGTATTGAATGTAACGAATGTATCGGCGTTCATCGTCGAGCCGATGGCGAGGGTGAGTGTAATGGTGATGACGTTCATCAGGCCGCCAGCTGCGGTACGTGCCAGGCGGTCAACCATCAGTACCTCCTTCAGCAAGTTGCCGAGCATCAACATGGTGATAAGCGGTGCGACACCGGGAAAGAACATGTTGACGATGATCGCGATGATGATCGGAAACACGATCTTCTCAAGTCGCGTCACCTTCCGGACCGGTGGCATGCCCATCTCGCGTTCCGTCTTCGTCGTCAGCAACTTCATGACGGGTGGCTGGATCAGCGGCATCAACGCCATGTACGAGTAGGCAGCGACCGAGATTTGCGGCAGAAGGTGCGGCGCCAGTTTCATCGTCACGAAAATCGCCATCGGGCCATCGGCACCGCCAATGATGCCGATCGCACCCGCCTCGTTAAGCGTGAAACCGATCGCCTTCGCGCCGATGAGGGCGACAAAAATGCCAAGATGGGCCCCCGCGCCAAGGATCACCAGCTTGGGGTTGGCGATCATCGGACCGAAGTCGGTCATCGCACCGACGCCAAGGAAGATCAGGGGCGGGATGATCAACAACTGGACACCCTGATAAGCGTAATTGAATAGGCCCCCCTCCAGGATAAGATCTGAACCTGGAACGTTTGAGGTTATGCAGGCAAATCCGATGCCAACCAGAAGGAATGGCTCATATTTCTTGGCGATTGCAAGATATATCATCACGCAACCGACGATAATCATTACAGCGTTGCCCCACCAGAATTTGGCTGCGCCCGTCTGGTCAAGCAATGCCTGAAGAAATACTAACGCTTGGTTCCACATGCTGGCGTTCCTCCCTTTCCGTCTCTCAGTGACCACTCTTGAGATCTTCATCGGAGATCTCGCAGAGACGATTGAGATAGGGGAAGCACGCCAGCACAATGCCGATGCCGCCGATGATGATGAAACTCAAGAAGAAGTCGATGGCGCTAAGGATGATTGCGCCGTCCAGCGTGTCAGGTATCATGAGGAAACCTTAGCCTATTCCCAGATCCGGCGTCTGCACGGGCAACCAATACGTCGCCAACATGAGTTTTTCATATCGGCTGGGCAGGCGGTGCGGATCAGCTCTCCACGTGGAGTGCTGAAATGATGCAGACTGATCTCACGGCGGCAAGGAATCGAAGATACAGCATATAAATGCAAGCTGGCGCGCTCGACCAACTTATAGTATCTTCATATAAATATCTCGATAAAGATTATCAGTATCGAAGTAGACGCCAATATAATACCAAGTCAACGGAAATAAAAAGAGTTCCTTGTAGCGCATATCAACAGGCGCGAGAAGTGCTTTCTCGGAAGTTCTGGTATGCGCTAAGCGGGCACCAGTTCGAACAGTCACGCCGTGACGTGGCTCCGTCACTGACATTGTAGGCGGTGCCGACGCGCTCCCGCACGGGAGCGGTGTGACGACGGCAGCAGCAGGCGCCGGGGTTCTGCCGGGGCGCGGCTTTGGTCAGGCGGAAACCCGCTGCGGTGTTGTGCTGTTGACCATTGCATTGACCGTGGTCACCACGTCGCTGAGCCGGAGAATCCCGACGATCTGATCCCCGCGCGTGACCAGGAGGGAGAGATGCCGGCCACGGATCAGCCGGTGAACGGCCAAGTCCAACGGCGCCCTTTCGTCGATCGTTTCGAACTTGGGACTCTTGCGCATGAGGTCTCTGACCTTGATCTCACGCGCCCGTGCGGCGATCTCAGGCCGCAACCAATGGCTCCACAGGACGCGATCGTCGACAGCGCCATAGGGATCGAGCGGCGGCTCGAAGGTTGGGGTCAATCCAGACAGCAGGTCCCATATCGAAAGCTTGCCGATGATCTGGCCGTCCGATGCCTTGACCAGTATGCCGCGGTCGCGGGGCCGTGATGGTCGTGCTACGGACCCGACCATCGCGCGTACAAGCGCATTCAGGGCATCGGCAAGCGTGTCCTGCGGCGACACATGCGTATAGTCTTCGAGGGAAATGGCCAAGTCTGCGACGCTCGTCATCTTCTCGCTGCCTCCTCTAGCGCACGGCGGCTGGCCGCCACTCGTATTCTATTACTATCGGAGCGCAAGAAGTCAGCAATATTGCGCCAAACCTCCCAGCCGTTGCGCAACATATTGCCGTTGCAGGAAATATTTCGCCGTTGGGTGCGCCAGCGTCGCTGTGCGCCAGCACTCTTAAGCAGCTTCCGCCCGTTCGGGCTTCCAGGCCAGTGCGTGCGCAACCAAGGCCACGTCGCGGGCGGCGGCCGCGATCGAGGCACCTTCGATGGCAGCAAGCGAGATGCCAGGAGACTCACTCACGTGCGGCTCGGCGGTCAGGCGCTCAGCCACCGCGCGCAGCAGCAGCATCCGGCCGGCCGGCGTGAAGAAGCTGCCGTTGAACTGACAGCGCGCCATCACCTGGGCGCGGAAGGCGCGGTAGAAGAGGGGATCCGGTGCCTTGGGTGTGCGCCAGAAGGTGGCAAGCGGCTGCGGATCGGCCAGGCCGTCAACGGCATAGACGGCGCTGCCCAGCACGTGGGTTGGCCTTGAGTGGTGGATCGCCTGCAGTCCGGCGGTGGAGTTGACGGTGACGACGCCCTTGGCGCAGCGCAGGAGCGTCGGCAGATGGCCGCCTTCGACGAAGGCGACGCGCGCCGCGACGCCGTGCCGGCTGGCAACGTCCGCGGCCAGGCGGCGATAGTCGGTCACGCCGGCATCGAGCGGGTGGTTCTTGATCAGCAGCCGGTCGGTCGCGGCTGCGTGGCGGGCGAACGATCCGACGACGTGTTCGATGACGTCTGCCATGCTGGCAAACGGCGAATGGATGCGGATTTGGGCGTCGCTGTCGAGTTGCAGCGGCAACAAGAACATCGACCGCGGGTCGGTCAGCAGCGCCTCGATCGCGCGCCGTTCGCGCTTGGCCGCGCGCCGTCTGGTTACTGCGCGGCGCACCCAGGCGCTCAACTCCCGCCACGGTGACTCCGGCCGGTGAGTGCGGTAGTGCCGGAACAGCCAGCCGGTGGCTGCCTGGGCCACGTAGTAGCGCACGCACAGCCGCGCCATCGCCCCGGTCGTCCGGCCGACGGCAACCGACTCCGGGATAACGATGCTGGCTGCGCCATCCGCTTGCTCTGCCGCCGCAGCAGCATCGCGCGCAACGGCCGGAGCGATTTCCTGCGCCAGCCGCGAATGGCCGTTGACGGCGTCGCGTTCAAGCGTGACCCAGTCGGGCCGGAAGTAGCCTTCCTCGAAGACGTGAATGCGAACCCCAAGCGGGCGCAGGAGTTCGATTGCGGCGCGGTGCAGCGGCCGGCAATCGCCGTAAAGAACAAGATCGCTGATCCGCCGTTCCGTCGCCAGCGCGCCGAGCCAGCCTGGCCATGCCTCCGCGTGCCTGCGGAACAGGACTGTCTCCCGACCCGGCCAGTCGAGGAGATCGCCGCCGTTGAAGGCGACGCGGGTGACGTCATGGCCTTTCTCGGCGAGCGCGCGGCCGAGGGCGCAAAAGAACGGGCCGTGCGGCCCCTGCAGGAACAGGAAGCTTTGCTTCATCGGGATTACCGCGCGTTGGCGGTGCTGAAGGGAAGGCCGAGCGATGCGGTGAGCCGGCGCGCGCGGGCGAGCAATGCCCAGGCGGAGCGTGAGCGTCGGTGCTGACCCAGGCGATCGATGACGGTCTCGACCCGGCACGGGCGGCCCGTCACCGGGTCGACGTAGGCGGGGTAGAGGATGAGGGTGGCTGCGACCAGTTCATCAAGGCTCGCCTGCCGTGTGCGCCGCTCGCAGCGCAAGCGATCGTCCGTCAATCCCCAGCCGGCGTAGAAGGGCAGGCCATAGGTCGTCACCGCCTTGCCGCGCAGGAGCGCCTCGAAGCCGGCGAGCGAACTGATCGTATGCACAGCGTCGACCATCTCGATCAGGTCGAGGATGGAGGTGTCACGGATGACGGCATCGCACCACTGCCGCGCCACCGCTTCCGGTACGTGGCCGGCGCGCAGGCCGGTCTCGACGTCCGGGTGCGGCTTGAACAGGATACAGGCATCGGGCGCCGCCGCGCGGACTGCCGCCAGCAGTTGGGCGTTCGAGCGGATGTCGGCCGAGCCGCGGCGGATCGAGGCATCGTCTTCGACCTGGCCCGGCACCAGGATGCGCCGCCGCGGGTCCTGAGCGATGTCCGGCGGCAGGGCGAGCCGTTTGCCGACATTGTACTTGGTGACCTTGAGGCGGACGATCCGCTGGCGCAAGCGCCTTGCCCGTTCGATCGTCTGCTCCGGGATGTTGCCTTCGCTCAAGATCCGCTCCAGGGCGGACGGCTGGCTGGGATCGTAATAGATGCCGCAGTTATCAAGGACGAGCGATTGCGGCTGCACCAACGTGCAGCCGAGGCCGACCGAGCGCAGGAAGCCGTCCTCCATCCGCCAGACAGGAATGTCGTGCCGGCTCGCCTCTTCGGCGCGGTCGGCCGCTTTGGCCGAGGCCCAAACCACCACCCGCGCCGGCCGGCCTTCCGTTTGGATCTGTTCGGCCGCGCCAAGAGCGCTTCGTGCGGAGCGGCGGAAGACGACCGGGCTGCCGCCGGGATGGGCGAGGAAGGAGCGTGCAAAGCCTCGTTTCCAGCGCGAAAAGCCGAGGCAGACGGTATCAGCGTGATTGCGGGCGTAGTGCCGGCGCAGATCCGCCAACAGATCGATTGTGTCCTCGATGCTGCACGGCTGCCCGGTGAACGGATCGACGTAGCGGGCATAGAGCAGGTAGGCAGCGGCAAAGATCTCGGTAACGGAACGCTGCTGCGTGCGCCGCGGGCAGGATTTCTGGTCCTGCGTCACGCCCCAGCCGGCGTAAAACGGCATCCCGAAACAACGCACCTTCGCGCCTGCCAGGAGCGCCTCAAAGCCGAGCTGGCTGGTCACCGTATAGACACCATCGACGACATCGAACAGCGACCACGGATTGACCGAGGCATCCAGCAGCAGGTGACCGCGCTGGCCCGCGATCTCGGCGAGATAGCCGCGCTTCTTGCCCGCGATCACGTCCGGATGGGTCTTGATGATCAGCCGCGCGTCCGGCTCGTCCTGTTCGGCCGTTTTCAGCATGGTGCGGAACGTCTCGGCATCGGCGAAACCGAGATTGACCGAGGCATCGCCGGCGGTCTGGTCAACGAGGAGGATGTTGCGCTTGTCGCGCGGGAAGAGCAGGCGAAGATCACGCTCGGGCGCGGCGTTGTACTTGCTGAGGCGGAACGTCCTGAGCGCTTCGCGGCAGCGCTCGGCGCGGGCGAGCAGTTCGCGCGTCTGCCAGCCGCCCTGCTCCAGGGTCTGTTCGAGCCACGAGGGCCGCGTCGCATCGTAGTAGATGCCGACCGGGTCAACGACCAGGCTCAACGGCGGATCGTCGTCAACGCCCAAGCCATAGGAGCGCAGGAAGCCGTCTTCGAGGGCGACGTAGGGAAGCCCGGCTTGCTGGGCGAGGCGGCGTGCGCGCCGGCTGGTCGGCTTCGCGCCCCAGCCGAGGATCGTCGTCTGATCGTCGCCCCTTGCGCTGGCGTCGAGCGTTGGCGCGAACCGGCTGAATTCGGTCAGGAACGCCGCAAGGTGCGGAAGACGCCGGATTCCACGTGACAGGACAACAGCTTGCATCGCATGCGCTCCCGCTCGAAGGACACCGGCAAACCTACCCTGTTCAGGTTAAATCAGCGCTAACGGCCGGCGCCGCCTGCGCGCTCTTTCAGGGTAGCTGGAGGCGCTCGCAATCATCGTCCCTGCAAGGGAAGACCAACGATGCCGAACAAAATCGACTTGCCTGTTCCCGCGCGATCAGGAAACCTGGGCACTTGATTGAAAACGACGCGACCTCGTGGGAAGGGAATCCGATGAAGCCGATCTTTATTGCGGCCACCGTTGCTCTCGCCCTGTCGCTCGCGCACGGCTCGGCCGGCGCCGAGGACATTCGCCAGGAGCGCGTTCATTTCCAACCGGGTGCAACATCGGCGACGATCGAAGGGCGTATCACCGGCCGCCAGACGATCGATTACGTCCTTGGTGCGCGCCAGGGGCAGTCGATGAACGTCAGCATGGCGACCGACAACAACGCCAATTACTTCAACATCCTGGCTCCTGGGGAGAGCGAGGTTGCGATGTTCAACGGCTCCACGGCCGACAACCAGTTCGAAGGCGTTCTGCCGAAGTCCGGTGATTACAAGGTGCGGGTCTACTTGATGCGCAGCGCCGCGCGCCGAAACGAGATCGCCAACTATCGCCTTGAAATGAGTATCGCCGCGGCGGACACAAAACCGGCCGCCGATGCCGACGATGCGGCAGGGAGCACTATGAAGTTCCCGACGCGGTGATCTTCGGCGGCTAGGCCGCCGCCAATCGAATGGTGGGAGGCGGGGTGGAATGCGGGCGCGCTGGCTGATCAGCATGATTGCGGCGCTCTACACAATCGCCGGGATCGGCGCACTCGTGATCGGCTTCGTCATTCCGTGGGATGATCCGCTTGCCGCCGTCTACCCGTTGATCCTGGGCGCGCCGTGGACCTTCTTGCTGAGCGCAATCAACGGCTACGCCGAGGAGTCGCTCACAATCAACATCGGCCTCGTGACCGCTGCGATCGCCCTCAACGCCTTCTTGTTGTGGTGGTGGGCGCTGACACGGCGGCGGTCATCGTAGCCATCGCCATGACCTGCTTGTGCAAGACGTCCCGGATAGCCTGCGCGTCGCCATAACGTTGGGCCAGCGCCTGCTTCCGGGACGTCCTTGCCTGTGGCCGTGCGCGATGGTGAGAGGGGCCATCAGCGCCATACTGGTGCTTACAGCAGGGTCAGCACGACCGCGGTGGAGATCGCGATCTGGTAGAGGATCTGCATGATGTCCTTGGCGACCTGCAGGCTCTTGAACTCGACGGCCGGCATCACGACGACCTGATCGCCCGGCTGGATCACGACGTCAGAGCCCATCTCGACGGCGCCGTTCTGGCGGATGATCATCACCTTGCCGGAGTCAGCGCGTTCCGTGTAGCCGCCGGCGCGCTGCACATAGTCGCTGGCGCGGAACTTCTCGTCATAGACGATCGCCTGCGGCATCATCACCTCGCCGCCGATGAGAACGATATCGGTCCGTGTTGGGATGACGATCACGTCGCCCGGTTCGAGGCGGACGTTCGATGGCCGGCCCTTTTCGCTGACGACGACGCGGCCTTCCGGCTGCACCTGGCGCGCCCGCTCGACAAACTGGCTAACCAGTTCCGCCTCGCGGACGCGGATCTCCGCCTCGCCGTCGCTGCGGGTCGGCGCGGTGAGCACGCTCTGTTCGAGCTGCCGGAGGGAGCGGTCAAGCAGCTCCTTTTGCTGCCGGGCAATGCTGGCACGACGCAGATAGATTGATTGCGTTGCCGCCAGCTCCTGGTCGACGGGTACGTTGTCGAGGAAGTCGGTCAGCGTCGCATTGCGGGCGACGGTATAGCTCGAAGGGCCTTCGTAACTGCCCTCAAGGCTGACCAGCATCGAAGGTGTCTGCTGGTCGGCTTCGAAGCGGAGCCGGTCGCCGTCTTCGAGCGTGAACTGGCGGAACTGCTCGTAATTGACATAGACGGCGAAGGGGCCGCTCGCCCGGTTGCCGGAAATACCGACGTGCGAGGCACTGACCAGCGGCCGCGCGAGCGTGGCCAACTCATCGCCCGGGACGGAGCGGCGGCTGAGTTCGAAGCGGAACGGATTGAGCGTTGGCCCCTCGACGGTCACGCTGGGGCCGCGCTCGCCGACCAAAATGACGTCGCCGTCGGCGAAGCGGACGCTCGGCACGCTGCCCTCGCGCAGGAAATCGTAGAGGTCGACGCGCTTCAGGTCGCGGTTCTGGCGCAGGACGCGCACCTTGCGGAAGCTGCCGCGCTCCAGGTCGACGCCACCCGCGCGATGCAGATAGGTGAGCAGGCTGTCGGTCGGCGCGCCGGCGTACTGACCGGGAAAACGAACCGCGCCGGTGACGAACACCTCCACCGGCGTTGAAGTCAGCAGGTTGACGTAAACCTCGACATTGCTGCTGTAAACCGACGCGACCGCCTCGCGAACCTTGCGGCCGAGGTCGCCGGAGCGGGTGCCGGCAACCTTTACCGGCCCGATGGAAGTAATGAAGATGTTGCCCTGCGCATCGACGACCGCGACATCTTCCGTCTGTGCCGCCCCCCACACGTGCACGGCAATCTGGTCGCCGGGCACGATGATGTAGTCGGGATTGAGCGCGTCCGGCCGCTCCATCTTGAACGGTCGGGCAAACAGATTGGCACCAAACGGCGGCGGTTCCGTGCTTTGGCTTGTGCCGTCAGGGGTTGCACCTTGATGCTTGAGCGCGGACTCCGCACCGGGCCAGGTGGCGGCCGGCTCGCCTTGGTCGACCGCGGCGGCGGTGCCCTGCGGCTTGCGGTCCTGTCGCGGCGCTGTCTGCGCGCCCATGGCGACCAGCGGCGAGAGGGACTGGCTGCCGGCCAGGCGCTTCACCGGATCGGCGGCGCCGGCATCGGCGGCTGGCAGCAGGGAGGCGCTGAAGAGCAGGGCGATCAGCCCAAACCGAAGCGGCTTTTTCATGGCGTTCAGACCCATCCGGAGTGATCCTTGATCGCGGCGACGCCGAGGGCGCCTAAGGCCCACACGACGCACGCCGAGCAGAATACCGTTACGATCGCGAGCAGCCGCCGTGGCCGGGTTGCATCCTCGGGCAGGCGCGGCTGGACGAAACTGACGAGGTAGCGGCTCTGCCGCAGGGCTTCCGCGCGCGCCGCTTCGAGGCCGGTGAGTGCCGACAGGTAGGCGCGCTCGGCGAAGCCATGCTCGCCGCTGACCCGCTCATAGTCGGCGACTACCGTGCTCATCAGCTCCAAGCCGTTGGCCTGCCGGCTGGCCAGCTTGCGCTCCTCGACCCGGATCTGATCCTTGAGCGCGCCGATGCGGCTCTCCAGCGAGACAATAGGCGCCGCCGAGGCGTGCATGTAGGACCGCAAGGTCGAGAGTTCGGCCTGGGCGCGGGAGACCTCGCCTTCGAGACTGGCGACGAGGCCGAGCCGCCCTTCCGCAGCGCGGGCCGGATCGAGCATCTGCCGCTGGTTGCGGAACTCGGTCAGCTGCCGGCGGGCCTCGGTGAGGCGCTGTTCGGCGCGCTCGACTTCCGCTTCGGCGAAGCTCAAGGCGTCGCGCCGCGCCCGTTCCGAGAGGCGGTTGACCAGCAGTTCGCCTTCGGCCAGCAGGGCCGCCGCCAGTGTTTGCGCGTCCTCGGGCGAGAATGCGCGCACGCGCAGTGTGCTGATGCCGGTCGCGGGCTCGAAGAAGACGTCGATCATCTGCGCCCAGTACTCGATGACGTCTTCGATCGGCGCGTCAGCGCCAAGGCGCGACAGCCAGTCGGTGCCGTCCCGCCTGAAGATCGCGCGCACGTCGAGGTGCTGGCTGATCGCCTCGAAGCCCTCTCGGGAGAGGATGTAATCGCGCACCGCATAGGAGTCTTGGGAGGATCCGCCCTGGCCGGGAATGCCGGTCAGCGTGCCAAGCAGGTCGGAGGCGACCGGCTCGCTGGAGCGCACGGCGAAACGGGCCTCGGCCACGTACTGGCCGCTCGCGATCAGGCCGTAATAGAGTGCGGCAACGAGCGTCGGGGCGACGACGCAGGCGATGAGCGAGCGCGGCAGCCTTCGCAGCCGGTCCCAGCCGCGTCGTTCCAGGGATGGCGGGCTGGCGAGGGGAGGGCGCACATCGGTCGCCATCGCATCGCCGGGATACAGCATGTTCATGACAGGCCCTTCGCGTAAGAAGCGGTCGCGTCGTCGATGTTGTCGAAGAAGGAGAGGCTGCCGTTCTGGAGCAGAACGGCCGACTGGCAATAGGACTTGAGCGTGCGCGGGCTGTGCGAAACCATGATGACGTCCGCCCGCGACCGGCGCTCCTGGAATGCGGCGCGGCACTTGCTCTGAAAGCTCGCGTCGCCAACGCCGGTAATCTCATCGACCAGATAGCACTCGAAATCGATCGCCATGCTGACACCGAACGCAAGGCGCGCCCGCATCCCGCTGGAGTACGTGCGCACCGGCATGTCGAAATAGGTGCCGAGTTCGGCAAAGTCGGCGACGAAATCGATCGTCCGGCGGACATCGGCACCGTAGATCCGGGCGATGAAGCGGACGTTTTCGAGCCCGCTCAGGCTGCCGTGAAAACCGCCAGCCGAGCCCAGCGGCCAGGAGATCCGGGCGTTACGGCTGACACGGCCGCGGTCGGGGCGCTCGGTGCCGGCGATGATCCGCAACAGGGTCGATTTGCCGGCGCCGTTGATCCCCATCAGCGCGACGCTGCGTCCGCGCGGCAGCACCAGATCGGCGTCGCGCAGGATGACCTTGACGCCGTTGTGGGTGCGGTAGCCCTTGGATACGGCCGCAAGCGCAATCATGCGAATTTCTCCGCCGGCCGGATCGCGCGCTCGGCGGCAAGGCCAAAGAGCACCGCAATGAGCGCACAGGCGACGGCATAGCGGCGATCGACGAAGGTGCTTTCGAAGCCGACGAAGAACGCCGAGCGCAGCCATTCGATCAGGTGTGCGAGCGGGTTGTAGCTGATCAGCGCCCGTGCTTCCGGCGGCAGGGTGTCGGCAATGAAGAAGACGCCGCTGGCGAAATAGAGCGGCCTGCGGATCGCCGCGAAGAGTCGTTCGAAGGTCGGAAACACAGAGCTGATTACCCCGGTCGCGATACCGGTGCCGGCGCCCAGCACGATCAGGCAGGCGAATACGGCGACGACATCGAGCGGCCGTTCGATGGTGAAGCGTGTTTCGAACAGCCGCACGAGCAGGCACAGGACCGCGAAGACGACGCTTGCCGTCGCTGCCTCGAGGATGATCCGCGCCAGCATCAGATCGATCCTGGTCACCTGCGGAAACATCAACAATGCCCGGTTGCCGTCGACAGCTTTCGCCACCCGGTTGACGGTGTGGGTGAAGACGAGCCAGGGAACGACGCCGGTGATCAGGAACAAGGCGAGGCTGTTGCCGATCGGCGTCGTGCGACCGAGTGCCGTGAACACCGCGATGAAGACGGCGACGTGGGTCAACGGTTCAAGAAAGGCCCACAGGTACCCGAACTGATAGCGGCCAAAGCGCGTGCGCGTTTCGCGCAGCAACACCGCGAGCACGACGCGGGCCATGACCACATGGGCGGGGGGTGTCATGGTCAGCGTTGTCCTGCAGGGATCTGCGTGACCACGAGGGGCCGGCTCCGCTGCCAGCCACTGCGACCGCTGCAGGCCGTCTCTTCCTCCGGCGCACCAACGCTGCCGGTCCCCGGCGCCAGGATCTGGAACCGCCGGCACCAGCGGCCGCTGGCAGAGAAATACTTTGGCCCCAGCGCCACCGTGGCCGTGCGCCCGTCCGCGAACTGCGCTTCGCCGGTGGTGCCGATCGCGCCGCTGCCAAGGAATCCGCTCTGATCCGATCCGGCGTCTCGGCCAAGCGCTGCATCGCCGCCCAGAGTCGCGAACTTGAAGCCGTCATCGGCGGTCATCGCGCAGCCTCCCAACAGCCAAGTGCCGGCGAGCAAGGCCAGCGCGGCCACGGGGCGCGGCAGGGTCGTCATCGCAGGGGCTCCTTTACGGCACACCGGCTCCCGACAACGGCCGGGCGCGGCAGGGATGAGCAGGGCTGGATCGGCATTGCCTGGCTCCACTTGCTTCGGAATTGCCGGCATTTTTCGCCGAAGTTGCTACAAAACCGTTAACGTCCCTAAACACAAGCTACCTTAATCGGTTGGTTGCCAACCAATGGTGGCTGCGGCGCAAGCATTGTCGCGTTGGCTTGAGGTTCCGGTTGCGCGACGCCGACGCTTCGGTTGACAATACCCGCGCTTCCACCGCTCCGGCCCCCAGTGGCAGCCCGACAGTTGGTGGAGCCTCCCGCGGGTCAGGCGGGAACGTTCGGGACATCAAGGAGGGAGTGAAGGAAATGCATCGTTACGCTCAGATGACGAAGCTTGCCGTCGGCGCCTTGACCGCCGCGGGGCTTCTGCTCGGCGCGCAGGCGGCGAAGGCGGAAACCGCCGCGGAGATCAACAAGGGCGTGGCGGCGGCGCTCGCGTCGTGCAAGGCAAAGATGCCGGCCTGCAACGCCCTCGCGGGCAAGGCCAAGGGCATTCTGGTGTTTCCGGAAGTGACCAAGGCGGCGGTCGGGATCGGCGGCTCGTATGGCGAAGGGGCGTTGCTGGTCGGCGGCACGACGGCCGCGTACTACAGCACCAAGTCGGCCTCGCTCGGCCTTTCGATCGGCGCCCAGACCCGCTCGGAAGTGATCATGTTCCTCACCGAAGCCGCGCTGCATCAGTTCCGCACCAGCGAGGGGTGGGAAGTCGGCGGTTCGGCATCGATCGTCGCCATCGATACCGGCAAGAGCGGTTCCGTCGACACCGAGTCGATCAAGGATCCGGTCGTCGGCTTCATCTTTGGCGAAAAGGGCCTGATGGCCGACCTCTCATTCGAAGGCGCGAAGATCGCCAAGATCACGCCCTGAACGTAAGCCGGCGCGATCGGGTGGCGGCGGCGGGCGGGCGCATGCCGGCCGTCTCCGCCGCCATCCTCGTCGCGCGCGAGGGACCGGAGTGCCGCCGATGACGGCCGTGCTGATGTATGCAACCGCGCCGACCAAGGACGAGGCCCTGCGCATCGCGCGCACCATCGTTGATGAGCGCCTTGCGGCGTGCGCCAACGTGATCGCCGGTGTGACCTCGATGTACTGGTGGGAGGGCAGCGTGCAGGAGGATGTCGAGGCGGTCATCGTGATGAAGACCCGCGACGATCTCGTGCAGGCGTTGACGAGTCGCGTGCGCGACCTCCACTCGTATCAATGCCCGTGCGTTGTCGCCGTGCCGATCGAGGGCGGCAACGCCGAGTTCCTTGCCTGGATCGATGCGGAGACGCTGGCGAAGGTATAGGCCGGGTTGCGCACCACCAACTATCCGCTCAGGGTTCCTGCTTCGATCATGGAAGAGGCGAAGAAGGCTGCCGCCCAGGACGGCGTCTCGCTCAACCAGTTCATCAGCACCGCGCTCGCCGAGAAGGTCTCGGCCCTTCGCGCCGAAGCGGTGCTGCGCGAACGGGCGGAACGCGCCGACCGGCGCAAGTTCGACGAGGTCCTGTCGCGGACCGGCGGCACGCCACCCCGAAAGGGTGACGAAGTGCCGGGGCATTAGCCAGCCCTCTGCGTGTTCGCTCGCGGCCGCAAGGACGCGGTCCTCCAACAACGGAAGCTTGATCCCAGGCACAGACATCGTCGCCCAGCCGAGCGTTCCTCGTGTAATCTCCCCATTACGACTTGTAGCCCGCATGAAGTGAAACGGAATGCGGGGAATTTCTTCTGCGGGGTTGTCCCGGATTGTGCTACGCTGCATCCGGGCTACGCTTGCTAGGCTTGCTTTTTTCCTCGTCATGCACGGACTTGTTCCGTGCATCAACTATTGGGCGTGTCCCACTCGTGGATGGCCGGCCGCCGCCGGCCATGACGGGTTGAGGGGAGGGGACGCGCGCAGGCTCCCACCACCTTCGTCAGCCCGGCCGTGTTCCCCTTTACCGTCATCCGATGACTTGTTCCACTGCTGTCCGGTTGGGGTTATGCCCATGGGAGCGCCAGTTGGTTTGGGTTGAGCGGCGGTGGATCGGTTTGCAGACATGTAGCCCGCATGAAGTGAAACGGAATGCGGGGATTTTCCTGCGGGTTTACCCCGGATTGCTACGCTTGCTCTTTTTTTCGTCATGCACGGACTTGTTCCGTGCATCAACTATTGGCCGTGTCCAACTCGTGGATGGCCGGCCGCCGCCGGCCATGACGGGTTGAGGGGAGGGCAGGGGACGCGCGCAGGCTCCCACCACCTTCGTCAGCCCGGCCGTGTTCCCCTTTACCGTCATCCGATGACTTGTTCCACTGCTGTCCGGTTGGGGTTATGCCCATGGGAGCGCCAGTTGGTTTGGGTTGAGCGGCGGTGGATCGGTTTGCAGACTTGTAGCCCGCATGAAGTGAAACGGAATGCGGGGACTTTTCTCTGCGGGGTTACCCCGGATTGCGCTACGCTGCATCCGGGCTACGCTTGCTGATGTACTCAACCGCGCCGACCAAGGATGAGGCCCTGCGCATCGCCAGGACCGTTGTCGATGAGCGCCTCGCGGCGTGCGCCAACGTCATTGCCGGCGTGACCTCGATGTACTGGTGGGAGGGCAGCGTGCAGGAGGACGTCGAGGCCGTCATCATCATGAAAACCCGCGCCGATCTGGTTGAGGCGCTGACCAGCCGCGTGCGCGACCTGCATTCGTATCAATGCCCCTGCGTCGTCGCCGTCCCCATCGAGGGTGGCAACGCCGAATTCCTGCACTGGATCACGGCGGAGACGCTGGCGAAGGTTTAAGGCCGCCGGCTCACGAGCACGAACGCCGCGGTCACACCACAGAAAAACGTGTCATTGCGAGGCGCGCGAGCGACGAAGCAATCCATAACTTTCAACGTGTTGTCAGACCTGGTTTGCTTCGCTGCGCTCGCAATGACGATAGATTTCGCGGCCTCCGCGCGGCGCGAGCGTTCACGCCCGGCTTTGCCTTTGGATGCGCTCAGCCTTTGAACCATTGGAAGGATAAGGAAGGAGCTGCAAGGTACCAGAAACTGAGTAAGCTCAATTGTCTTCGTGGCTTCTCCTACTATAAGCCAGCGCCTTAGCCTTGATCTCTTGAACTAGAGCGCTGGTTTTGAGTCTGTCGCGTGTAATGTCGGTAATGTTTACTATCGCGCTACACAAGTTGTTGATAGTGTCTACAGTAGCATCGTCGTTGCTGTTCATAAACGTCTCTATTTGTGCGCAAGCGTCCTTGGCTTGTTTTGACGCAAGAGAGAAAGCGCGCTCTCCACAAACATAGTATTTAATAGCCATTATAATATGCCATCGCAGCTTAGAATATTTTTGCGCAACTTTATTATTACCCAGCAGTATTTTCAATCGATACAAGGTAAATGCAGCGATGTAGTAAATTTCTTCCTGATAAGACTTGTCAAAAACATCAGTTCTCATCTCGCCAGTCAATCTGTTTGGATATCTGCTAGCAATATCTGGCTTGTCGAGAAACATAGCGGCAACACAGCGGGCTATTTCCTTAACGTCAAAAACGCGAATTGCCTTTACATTATCGTGTAAAGCAAACTGATTCTTTCGGCGCTCAAAGTATAACCTATACTCTTGTTCTGCTCCACGAGCATCGAAATACCTTTCAATAGCTTTTACTGCGTCGAGAGTGGCGAGAAACTGTGCCTCTTCAACTTTTGTTTGTCTATTAGTCGATCTCACGATATCGTCTACTACAGCTGGATCGGAGGTCTCAACTACTTTAAGCATCAGAGTGACATCGTCGTCAACTGTATTCCGGTGCTCAAACAGAACATTCGATGTTTGGCACCCGTTCACGATCTGAAAATCCCGTAGGTAAATATCGAAACCTGACGTCCGAACATCAGGCGATATAATCGTTACGCCATTGTTAAGTACACCGAAGCGCTTTTTCTTTTGTGGATCCTTTAGTGTTTCAGCCATCTCCTTATTAACCTCACCTTCTAATCCTATGAAATCGCGAACGTTCTCCTCAAAAATGCGCTGCCGCAGCCTGTTGTTACCGTCTGTCAGAATCTGTTGGATGAAGTCAGCGGCCTTGACGGTAACCGCGTAGCCTTCCTCAATGCCCGGTGCCCTTGGGAAGGCAGCGCTGCCAAGAACCTTTAGGGTTGCTTCAATTTGACCCTCTGCTGCCTTCCACATTTCAACAATGCTATCGCGATTCGCGAGGGTGACTTCGACGTGGCAAAAATAGCCCGTGTCTACAATCGCAGCTTTTAAGGCTTCTTGTGCCGCTAGAATTTCACGGTCGTCCGAAGCACGCGCCGTTGTAGCGAAGTAAGCTTGCGCGCGCGGCTTCCCATCACGGATTCTGCCGACATTACTCAGTACAGCATCAAACACCTCCCGGCAATTCTCCATATAATCACTGTGCGGATAAGCATGTGTGGGAGAAAGAAAGTCAATAACGGCTGATTGAAACGTATTAATTTCTTTTTTCGTCCAGTATTCTGATGTCTTAACCTGTGTAAATACTACAGTTACATCAACGTCTCTTCTGCGACCATTAAGAGCATCCATTGCTTCGTCAGCTGAAGCCACGTAAGAATCATCAATAAATACCATGAGTCCATCTATACCAGGATCATCACCGTCATATATAAGAGTCCTTGGCTCTACACTATCTGAGCACAATGACCTAAAGACAACATAGTTGACGAATGCCTCGAATTGCTTTGATGGATCGTCGCTGACCTCATAGCAATTCTGAAAATCACGAACATGCGCCTCTACCACGCGATGCATTTGATATCTCCGCTCCTGAAGCCAGGAATACGCCTGAGTAAAGGGGAGTTCAGGCGCAATCATCTGTCAACCAAAAATTAAACGAGTCGGAGAATCTGAAACTTGCCTTTGGGCTACAACCGCAACGTTGGCCGGCCGGACGGCAGCGTCGGATTCATCCCCGTGAGGCGGAGGTTGGCGCTTATGGATGAACGGTGCCGTCCCCCGCCGGCGGCAGCTGCACCGTTGCGATTGCCTGGGCGGCGATGCCTTCGCCGCGGCCGGTGAAGCCCAGGCCTTCCGTCGTCGTCGCCTTGACGCTGACGCGTGCGAGCGGGACCGCCAGCAGTTCTGCGAGCTTCGCGCGCATGCGGTCACGGTGCGGGCCGAGCTTGGGCCGCTCGCAGATCAGCGTCAGATCGACGTGGACGATCCGGCCCCCGGCTTGAGCGACAAGCGCCGCCGCGTGGCGGAGGAACTGGCCCGACTCCGCGCCGCGCCACTGCGGATCACTGGGCGGGAAGTGGAGGCCGATGTCGCCGGCGCCGATGGTGCCCAAGAGCGCATCGGTCAGCGCGTGCAGGGCGACGTCGGCATCCGAATGGCCCTCGAGGCGGGCGGAGTGGGGGATCGCCACGCCGCATAGGGTCACCGCATCGCCCGGCGCGAAGCGGTGGACGTCGAAGCCGCTCGCGCTGCGCGTTTCGAGGTCGGCTGCGGCGATGCGCACGGCTTGCGCCCAATCGGTTTCGTTGGTCACCTTGATATTGTCCTCATCGCCCGCGACCAGCTTTACCGTGAGGCCCGCCTGTTCGGCAACGGCGGCATCGTCCGTCAAACCGGCGCCGGCGAACCGGCGATGCGCGGCAAGGATGGCCTCGAAGTGGAAGCCCTGCGGCGTCTGCGCCCGCCACAGCCCCGCCCGCGCGATGGTCTCGACCACCACGCCGGCATCGCCGCCGCCGCCGCGCTTCAAGGTATCGACCACCGGCTGCGCCGCGATCGCGGCCGGCGCCGATCCGAGC
Source organism: Defluviicoccus sp. (assembly GCA_029624735.1). GTDB lineage: Bacteria > Pseudomonadota > Alphaproteobacteria > Rhodospirillales > Defluviicoccaceae > Defluviicoccus. The sequence goes on from JARSSM010000015.1 coordinate 37,319, forward strand.
GCCGCCAACACGCGCTCGATGATCGCGGCGGTGACGAACGGCCGCGCCGCATCGTGGATCAGGACAAGGTCCGGCTTGTGCTCGGCCAGGCTCTCCAAGCCCAACCGGACCGAGTCCTGGCGGCTGGCGCCGCCCGCGACCGGCGGCGGCAGGTCGAGGCCGGCCAATGCGTGCGCGCAGATGGCGGCATCGTCCGGATGGATGACCACCTGAACGACATCGACGGCGGCGTGACCGACAAACGGCAACACGGCGCGGCGGATGACGCTCTGGCCGGCGAGATCCAGATACTGCTTCGGCTTCGGCCCGCCGAAGCGGCTGCCGCGGCCGGCGGCGACGATCAGGGCGGCACAACGGCTCATCTCAGCGCTCGTGGGTGGAAGGGGACCAGGGATCGCAGCGAACCTAGCCAGTCGGTGCACGCTTGCCAAGCGATCGCAAGGGTGCAACTGCGAGAGGCTGCCTTCACCTTAGGCAGACACGATCTTGACCGATGATGCAAATGGTGAAACATGAGGCAACCGGGTTGCGCGAGCACAGACGCTGGCATCGGCATGAGAATGTCGTGACTGGCGCCGCGAGCGCGCTGAAGCAAAGAACGGACAGTGTGGATCCGAACAAAGATGTCGCGCCAGGCTGACGCAAGCCTCGATTTCGATAGCATCTTGAATGCGCTGCCGTCGGTGGTCGTGGTCGTCAATGGCGGCACGCGCGTTCTCTACGTGAACAATGCCGGCGAGCAGTTCTTTGGTGCCAGTGCGAAGGCGCTGATCGGCCGGCGGCTCGACCGGCTGGTCCCTGCCGACAGCCCGCTGTTCGCCTTGATCGCGCAGGCGCGCGATGGCAACCTGTCTGTTTCCGAGTATCACGTGAGTTTGGCGAGCCCGCGGATCGGCCATCACGTGGTCAACGTGAGCGCGGCGCCGGTGCCGGAGGTGCCGGACGCGGTCGTGGTGTCGATGCAGGAACGTTCCGTCGCCGCCAAGATTGACCGGCAGTTGACCAACCGCGGTGTCGCCCGATCGGTGAGCGCGATGGCGGCAATGCTGGCGCACGAGGTCAAGAATCCGCTGTCGGGCATCCGCGGCGCCGCGCAATTGCTGGAAACGACGACGCGGCCGGAGGACCGCACGCTGACCCGGCTGATCCGCGATGAAGCCGACCGGGTCTGCAATCTGATCGATCGGATGGATGTCTTCTCGGCCAATGCCAGCCTGCAGCGCGAGGGCATCAATATCCACGAGGTCTTGAGCCGGGTGCGGACGCTCGCCGAAAGCGGATTCGGGCGCCACCTGCACTTTACCGAAGGCTATGACCCTTCGTTGCCAATGGTTTACGGCAACCGCGATCAGTTGATTCAGGTTTTTCTCAATCTCGTCAAGAACGCCGCCGAAGCTGCACCGGTCGATGGCGGCGAGGTCGCGATCGCGACCAGCTACTGGCACGGCGTGCGGTTTGCCATTTCCGGACGTCACACCCGCGTCCACCTGCCGCTGATGGTGAGCGTTCAGGATAACGGCCCCGGCATTCCCGACGACCTGAAGCCGCACCTGTTCGAGCCGTTTATCACCTCAAAGGCAAAGGGCAGCGGTCTCGGTCTTGCTTTGGTAGCAAAGATCGTAGGCGATCACGGCGGCGTCGTCGAATTCGAGAGCGAGCCGAAGCGGACCGTCTTCCGCGTCATGCTGCCGGTTTTCCCGCCATCGGAGGAAATCTGAGTGACCGCGTCCGTTGTTCTCGTCGCCGATGATGACGCCGGCATTCGCACCGTGATCACGCACGCGCTGGAGCGGGCCGGCTTCGAAGTGCGCACGACGGCCAACGCCGCGACGCTGTGGCACTGGATCAGCGACGGCCAGGGCGACGTCGTCATCACCGATGTGATCATGCCAGACGAGAACGGTCTCGACCTCATTCCCCGCATCCGCAAGATCAGGCCGGAGCTGCGCGTCATCGCCATGAGCGCGCAGAGCACGCTGTTGACCGCCGTCAAGGCCACCGAGCGCGGCGCGTTCGAATACCTGCCGAAGCCGTTCGACCTGAATGAACTGACCGCCGTCGTCCGGCGTGCGCTGGAGGCCCCGCGGGTTGCGGCAATCGCTCCGGTGGAGGCGGAACCCGAAGAGCAGCTGCCGCTGATCGGTCGCTCGGCGGCCATGCAGGAGATCTACCGGACGCTTGCCCGCCTGATGGGGACCGACCTGACGGTGATGATCACGGGAGAGTCGGGGACCGGCAAGGAGCTGGTGGCGCGCGCCCTCCACGACTACGGCAAGCGCCGCAGTGGACCGTTTGTCGCCATCAACATGGCGGCGATTCCGCGCGAGCTGATCGAGAGCGAGCTGTTCGGCCATGAGAAGGGCGCCTTTACCGGCGCCACCCATCGCTCGTCCGGCCGCTTCGAGCAGGCCGAGGGCGGCACTTTGTTCCTCGACGAGATCGGCGATATGCCGCCGGAAGCGCAGACCCGTCTGTTGCGCGTCCTGCAGGAGGGCGAGTACACGACCGTGGGCGGCCGCGCCGCCATCCGCACCAACGTGCGCATCATTGCCGCCACCCACCACGATCTGCGCCAGTTGATCCGCCAGGGCCTGTTCCGCGAGGATCTCTATTTTCGGCTGAACGTGGTGCCGATCCGGCTGCCGCCCTTGCGCGAGCGGAGCGGCGATATCCCGGAGCTGGTCCGCCATTTCATGTCGCGGGCGGGAACGGAGGGCCTGCCGTCAAAAATGCTCGACGCAGCCGCAATGGAAAAGCTCAAGAGCTATCGCTGGCCCGGCAATATCCGCGAACTGGAAAACTTGGTCCGCCGCCTGGCCGCCCTCTATTCAGAAGAGGTGATCGGCATCGAAATTATCGAAGCCGAGCTCGCAGATGCCTCGGCGCCGGTTGCCGAAGCGGAGGATAACGGCTTGGCGCAGTCGGTCGAGCGGCATATCCGCGCCTTCTTCGGCGCCCACGGCGGTGCCTTGCCGGCGCCCGGTCTGTTTGACCGTGTCGTCCGCGAGGTCGAGCGGCCGCTGATCACGTTGACCCTCGAAGCGACCCGCGGCAACCAGATCAAGGCCGCCGAGGTGCTGGGCCTCAACCGCAACACGCTGCGCAAGAAGATCCGCGAGCTCAGCATTGCCGTCGTGCGGGGAGGGGGGCGCGAATGAGGAAACGTCGGCGTTCGCTCGCGCGGCGCCTGTTCGTCCTCGCCAACCGCATTTCCCGTCGCTATCGCCTCGGGCGGACGCTGGCCTTCGGCATCGCCGCGGTTGCGATCGCTTCCAGCATCGCCACGGTCGCCATCTGGACCGGCAACACCGGGTTCGGGCCGGACCCGAAGACCGTCGCCGTCCTCTTGTACCTCGATACGATCTTCCTGCTGCTGTTCGCGGCCATCATCGCCCGCCGCTTCGTCACCCTGTGGGCGGCGCGGCGGCGCGGGCTCGCTGGTTCGGGCCTGCATGTCCGCGTGGTCGTGCTGTTCAGTCTGGTTGCGATTGCGCCTGCCATTCTGGTTGCCGTGTTCTCGGCGATCTTCCTCAATTTCGGTCTGCAGGCGTGGTTCAGCGAGCGCGTACGCACAGCCATCGAATCGTCGAACGAGATCGCGCAGGCCTACCTCCAGGAGTACCGGCAGAACATCCGCGCCGACGTGTTCGAGATCGCGAACGAGCTCAATCGCCAGGCGCCAGCGCTGATGCGCAATCTCGACTCGCTCGACCAGCGGCTGACGCAACTGATCAACATGCGCTTTCTGTCGGAGGGGCTGATCGTCGATTCGAGCGGCCGCGTCCTCGCCGGATCGCCGCTGAGCCTGACACTCGAGTTCGATCCCCTGCCGGCGGAAGCGTTCGAGCAGGCCGAGACCGGGCAAATCGTTGTCCTCGCCGATCAACAAGACGACCGTGTCCGTGCCGCAATCAAGCTGAACCGCTTCATCGATGCCTATCTTCTGGTTGCCCGCTTCATCGACCCGGCGGTGCTGCAGAGCATTCACCGCACCGAGATGGCGGTGGCCCAGTACCGTCATCTGGAGGAGAGCCGCGGCGGCATCCTGATCACCTTTGCGATGATTTTCATCGTCGTCGCGCTGCTGCTGCTGTCGGCAGCCGTCTGGATCGCGCTCAACCTCGCGACGCAGATTACCCGGCCGATCAGCGCGCTCATTGGCGCCTCCGAACGGGTCCGCGATGGCGATCTCGCTGCGCGGGTCCCGCCTTCGGCGTCGGGGGATGAAATCGGCACGCTCAGCCGCGCCTTCAACCGGATGACGACACAGCTGCAGAGCCAGCAGGCGGGGCTGATTCGCGCCAATCAGGACCTCGACCAGCGGCGCCGCTTCACCGAAGCGGTCTTGAGCGGCGTTTCAGCCGGCGTGATTGGCCTTGATGCCGAAGCGCGCATCAATCTGCCGAATCAATCGGCCTCGCATTTGTTGGGCATCGATCTCCGTACGGTGATCGGGACACCGCTTGCGCAAGTCGTGCCGGAGATGGCAGAGCTGATCTCGGCTTCGATGGCGGTGCCGGACCATCAGCAGCAGGCCCAGGTCAGGCTTGTGCGCGGCAACCGCACGCTCACCTTCATCGCCCGCATCGTGACCGAGAAGGTCGGGAGCGAAGTTATGGGCTATGTCGTGACGTTCGACGATATCAGTGCCTTGGTGCAGGCGGAGCGAAAAGCCGCCTGGGCCGATGTCGCGCGCCGCATCGCGCACGAGATCAAGAACCCGCTGACGCCGATTCAGCTCGCCTCAGAGCGCCTGCGCCGCAAATATATGAGCGAAATCAAGACCGATCCCGCGACCTTTGCCGCTTGCACCGAAACCATTATTCGTCAGGTCGAGGATATCGGCCGCATGGTCGACGAGTTCTCCGCGTTTGCCCGGATGCCGCGGCCGGAATTGAAGCCTGAGGATCTGGGCGAGCTGATCGAGAAGGTCGTCTTCTTGGAGCGGAACCGCCACCGCGAGATCGATATCGTGCTATCGCTTCCCAAGACGCGGATCGATCTGGTCTGCGATGGCCGGCAGGTTGCGCAGGCCCTGACCAACGTCTTGAAGAACGCCGCCGAGGCGATCGTTGCCCGCGAGCCGGGCGCGGGCGGCGCGCTGCCACGCGGATGGATCGGGGTCAGCCTGAAACAAGAGGAAGGGGACGGAAAGGGACTGGCGGCAACGATCGTAATCGAGGATAACGGGCGCGGTCTGCCGAAAGAAAATCGGGACCGATTGACGGAACCTTACGTAACGACGCACAGCAAAGGAACAGGGCTTGGCCTGGCGATTGTCAAGAAGATCATGGAAGACCATGGTGGTGAGCTTGTGCTGGAAGACAAAGAGGGAGGGGGGGCTAGGGTGATGCTGCGATTTGCGGCTGCGCTGGGTAGTGCGGCTTCGTCGTCGCTCGCCACGGAACGGAACGGCGAAGGCGATCGGGGCGGCGCGGCGGCGGCCATAGCGGTGCGGGCTGATGTCTAGTCACGCGCGCCTTCCGGCGGAAGACATCCTGATCGTCGACGACGAGGCCGATATCCGCACGCTCGTCGCCGGCATCCTTGACGATGAAGGGTTTCAGGCTCGCGAGGCCGGCGACAGCGATGCGACGATCGCAGCCGTCAACGCCAGGCGCCCCGGCCTCGTGCTGCTCGATATCTGGCTGCAGGGCAGCAAGCTTGACGGCATGGCGTTGCTGGAACACTTGAAGCGCGAGCATCCGAGCGTGCCGGTCGTCATGATGAGCGGCCACGGCACCATCGAGACGGCGGTGCAGGCGATCAAGCTTGGCGCCTACGATTTCATCGAGAAGCCGTTCAAGACCGACCGGATGATTCTTGTCGTCCGCCGCGCGATCGAGGCCGCCCGGCTCAAGCGCGAGAACGAGGAGCTCCGGCTGCGCGCCGGCCCGATTACCGATCTGATCGGGGCATCGCCGGTCGTCGCGCATCTCCGCCAGGCGATCGACCGGGTCGCACCGACCAACAGCCGTGTCCTGCTGAGCGGTCCCGCCGGCGCCGGCAAAGAGGCCGTGGCACGGCTGATCCACGCCCGCTCGCGCCGCTCCGAAGGGCCGTTCACGATCGTCAACTGCGCCTCGATGGCACCCGACCGGATGGAGGTCGAGCTTTTCGGCATCGAGGGTTCGGGTTCGGCTGCGGCTGCCGGGCACAAGGTCGGGCTGTTCGAGGCGGCTCACAACGGCACCCTGTTCCTCGATGAGGTCGCAGACCTGCCGCAACCGACGCAAAGCAAGATCGTCCGTGTCCTGCAGGAACAGACTTTCATGCGGGTTGGCGGTCAAACCCGGGTCGAGGTCGACGTCCGCGTCATCGCCGCCACCAGCAAGGACCTGACCGAGGAGATCCAGGCCGGCAACTTCCGCGAGGATCTGTTCTACCGCTTGGCGGTGGTGCCGCTGAAGGTGCCGGGGCTGACCGAACGGCGGGAGGATATCCCGCTGCTGGCGCGGCATTTCATGGCCCGTGCCGCCGAGACTGCAGGCCAGCGGCCGCGCGAGCTCAGCGAGGACGCGATCGCGGTTCTGCAGACCTACAACTGGCCGGGCAACGTGCGCGAGCTGCGCAACATCATCGAGCGCATTCTGATCATGGCGCCAGGCGGGCCGGAGGAGGTGATCCGCGCCGACATGCTGCCGGCCGAGATCAGTGAGGAGCTCGCCGTCGGCCGGCAGGCGGACCGTGCCGGCGAGATCATGGGGTTGCCACTCAAGAATGCGCGCGAGATGTTCGAACGCGAGTATCTCGTCGCCCAGGTGACGCGCTTCGGTGGCAACATTTCGCGCACGGCCGCGTTTGTTGGGATGGAGCGCTCGGCGTTGCACCGCAAGCTCAAGTCGCTCGGCATTCAGACCGACGAGCGGGTGCGCGTGTCCGGGGCGCAAGAATAGGCACCGGCGCGGCGGCTGCGGCCGGCGGCTGGGACGATGGGCAGTAAACGATGAGGATCATCATCTGCGGTGCCGGGCAGGTCGGCTTCAACATCGCCCGTCAGCTGGCACGCGAGAACAACGACGTCACGGTCGTCGATACCTCGCCCGAACTGATCCGCCGCGTCAGCGACCGGCTCGACGCGCAAGGGATCGTCGGCCATGCCTCGCGGCCGGATATTCTCGATCGTGCGGGCGCCGGCGAGTCCGACATGCTGATCGCCGTGACGCACACCGACGAAGTCAACATGGTCGCCTGCCAGGTCGCCCATTCCCTGTTCCAGGTCCCAGTCAAGATCGCCCGCATCCGCGAGCAGAGCTACCTGGATCCGGCGTGGTCGGGGCTGTTCACCCGCGCAAACCTGCCGATCGACGTCATTATTTCGCCAGAGGTTGAGGTCGCGCGCGCCGTCACCCACCGCCTGCGGGTACCCGGTTCGTTCGAGATGCTGCCGCTCGCCGACGACAAGGTGCGTCTCCTGGGCGTGCATTGCGGCGCGGAGTGCCCGCTCCTCAACACGCCGATCAAGCAGTTGACGCAGCTGTTCCCGGACCTGAACGCGCAGATCGTCAGCATCGTGCGCGGCGACAAGCCGCTCCACTTTTCCGGCGATGATCAGCTGGCGTGCGGCGATGACGTCTATTTCGTCGTGGAAACCGAGGTCGTCGGCCGCGCCATGGCAGCGTTCGGGCACGAGGAGGATCCCGCGCGCCGGCTCTTGATCTGCGGCGGCGGCACGATCGCGCTGCTGCTGGCGCAGGAGATCGAGCGTGACCTGCCGTCCATCACCGTCAAGATCATTGAGCTGAAGCCGGAGCGGGCGGCCCAGGTCGCAAGCGTGCTCACCAACACCGTCGTCCTGGTCGGTGACGTGCTGGCACCCGACATCCTGGAGGAGGCTGGAGTCGCATCGGCCGATACCGTCGTTTCGCTGACCGATGACGACGAAACCAACATCCTCTCGTCGATCCTCGCCAAGCGTCACGGCGCCGGCCGGGTGATCACCCTTCTGAACAAGGAGACCTACGACAGCATCGTTACCCCGCTCGGCATCGATGTTGTCGTCAGCCCGCGCAACCTGACGGCATCGACGATCCTGCAGCATGTCCGCCGCGGCCGCATCCATGCCGTGCATGCGCTCCGCGATGGCGTCGGCGAGGTGATCGAGGCGGAGGCGCTTGAAACCTCAAACCTGGTCGGCCAACCGCTCAAGGATATCCAGCTGCCGAGCGGCGTCATGGTGGGCGCGATCGTTCGTGGCGGCAAGGTCATCATTCCGCGCGGTACGACCGTCATTCAGCACCGCGACCGCGTCATCTTGTTTGCGGCGTCGGACGCCGTGCGCCGGGTCGAGAAGCTATTCTCGGTCCGCCTCGAATACTTCTGATCGGCGCTCCAGCTCATGGGTTGCATCAGTTACGTCAACGGCCGCTACGTCCCTCACCGCCGCGCCCTCGTTCATGTCGAGGACCGGGGCTACCAGTTCGCCGACGGTGTCTACGAAGTATTCGCGGTTGCCAATGGCCATCCGGTCGACGAAGTGGAACATCTGCAGCGTCTGGAGCGCTCGCTCAGCGCGCTCAAGATTGCCTGGCCGATGGCGCCAGCGGCGCTGCGGCTGGTGATGCGCGAGGTGATCGGCCGCAACCGCATTGACCGCTTCGGCATCCTCTATCTCCAGGTGACGCGCGGCGTGGCGGCGCGCAACCACGCCTTCCCGCGGGCGGCGCGCAGTTCGCTGGTCATCACCGCCCGCCGCCTGCCGCCGCCTGAGCCCGCCACCGCGCGCCTCGGCGTGCGCGTGATCACGCTTCCCGACCAGCGCTGGAAGCGGTGCGACATCAAGTCGATCGGGCTTGCGGCGAATGTGCTCGGCAAGCAGGCGGCGCTCGATGCCGGCGCGTCGGAAGCGTGGATGGTTGACGACGCCGGTTTCGTCACCGAGGGCACGACATCAAACGCCTGGATCGTAACCAAAGCCGGCGAACTGATCACCCGCCAGCCGGACGCGGCGATCTTGAGCGGCATCACCCGCCACGCCGTCCTCGCGCTGGCGAGGGAGCACGCGGTCCGCTTCGTCGAGCGGCCGTTCAGTGTCGGCGAGGCCAAGGCGGCCGCCGAGGCATTCCTCACCAGCACCACGGCCCTGGTGAAGCCGGTCGTCGCCATCGACGGCACGTCGGTCGGCAGCGGCGGCGTCGGGCCGTTCACGGAGCACCTGCTCGACCTCTACTTGCAGCACCTCAACCAGGCCGGGAGCTGATGCCGATGGACGCCGAGGCGCTGATCGATGACTTGCGTGCGCGTGGTCTCTCGCGCCCGGTCGCGCTGCTGCTTGACTGGGACAACACCCTGATCGACAGCTGGCATGCCATCCACGACGCCCAGAATCACACCCTTGCCGCCTTCGGGCTCGAACCCTGGTCGCTGGAGGAGATTCGCAAGCGCGTGCGCGGCTCGATGCGCGATACGTACCCGCAGTTGTTCGGCGACCGCTGGCTGGAAGCGGGCGAGGTCTTCTACCGCCGATTCGCCGAACGCCACCTGGAAACCCTTGTGCCGCTGCCGGGCGTCCCGGAGATGCTGCGCGATTTGCACGAAGCGGGCCTCTACGTTGCCGTGGTCAGCAACAAGAAGGGGGATTATCTCCGTGCCGAGGCGGCAAAGCTTGGCTGGCAGCGCTGGATCGGCCGCCTGGTTGGCGCCTTCGACGCCAGCCGCGACAAACCGGCGGTAGAGCCGGTCCATCTGGCCCTGGAAGGCTCAGGCATCATGCCGGGAACGCAGGTCTGGTTTGCCGGCGATGCAGATATCGACATCGAATGCGCCGTAAATGCCGGTTGCGTACCGATCCTGGTGCGCGAAGAGCCGCCGGAAGCCGATGAATTTCCCGATCATGCACCAGCGCTGCATGTTGACGGCTGTATGACACTTTCAAACGTGCTGCAGAAACTGTAATCTCATCTGAGAAGGGCGCCGATCGATATCCTCATACCGCTCTTCGGCGGGAGCCAATAGAGGACAACGAGGTTCGGGAGGCGACTGCGCAGACCATTGGGGGATCTCGATTCCACCGCGCGGTCCGCAAAGATGGGGAGATAAGAAAGGGATAGTACCCATGTCCTCGGAAAAATCGCAGAATGTCCAGGACGTTTTCCTGAACCATGTGCGAAAAAACAAGACGCCGGTGACCGTTTTTTTGGTCAACGGTGTGAAGCTGCAGGGGATCATCACGTGGTTTGACCAATTTTCTGTGCTGTTGCGGCGGGATGGGCATACGCAGCTGGTGTATAAGCATGCAATCTCGACGGTGATGCCGTCGATGCAGATCCAGCTGTTCGAGCCCGATCGGGACCCCGGCACCGCGTGAGCGTCCGGCGGCGCGTCCCGTGACCGACCCCGTTGCGGGGAGGCGCGGGGGCGATCGGTGCGTCGTCCTCCATCCTGATGTGCGGGCAGGCGGCAGCGGACGGGTCCGTTCGGCCGAGGCCCGGCTGGCGGAAGCGGTCGGCTTGGCGCAAGCGATCGCGCTCGACGTCGTCCACCGTGAGGTGGTGCCGCTTGCGGCGCCGCGGCCGGCAACGCTTTTCGGTGCCGGTGCCGTCGAACGGCTGCGCGCCGTCATCGAAACGCTCGCTGCCGAATCGTGTCCATCCGGAGCTACCGTTAGCCCTGGCGCCAGCCCCGGCATCAGTGTCGTCATCGTCGACTTCCCGCTGACACCGGTCCAGCAGCGCAATCTCGAACGCGCCTGGTCGACCAAGGTCATCGACCGCACCGGCCTGATTCTCGAGATTTTTGGCGACCGGGCGCGCACCGCGGAGGGTGAGCTGCAGGTCGAGCTGGCGGCGCTCAGCTATCAGCGCAGCCGACTGGTGCGCAGCTGGACGCATCTGGAGCGCCAGCGTGGCGGCTTCGGTTTTTTCGGTGGTCCCGGCGAGACGCAGCTCGAAGCCGACCGGCGCCTGATCACCGACCGCATCGCCAGGCTCAAGCGCGAACTCGAGCAGGTCCGGCGCACCCGCGGGCTGCACCGCCGCGCCCGCGCCCGGGTGCCACATCCTGTCATCGCCCTGGTTGGCTACACGAACGCCGGGAAATCGACGCTGTTCAACCGCCTGACGCACGCTGAGGTCCTGGTCCGCGATCAGCTGTTCGCCACCCTCGACCCGACGATGCGCGGGCTCGACCTCCCCTCAGGCCAGCGCGCGATCCTGTCCGACACGGTCGGTTTCATCTCCGATCTGCCGCACGAGCTGGTCGAGGCGTTTCAGGCGACGCTGGAGGAGGTGATCGAGGCGGACATCATCCTTCACGTCCGCGATTCGGCGCATCCGGACGGCGCGGCGCAAAAGGAGGATGTCGAGCGGGTGCTGCAGGGCTTGAGGGCCGGACCCGACGCCGGCCAGCCGCTGATCGAGGTGATGAACAAGGCCGATCTTCTCGACGCCGATACGCGGACGACGCTGGCCAACCGGCTCTCGCGCGGAGATCCGCCGGGGATGCTGGTTTCGGCACAGACGGGAGACGGCTGCGAGGCCCTGCTCGATCTGCTCGATGCGTGCCTGGGCCGGGCGCGGGTGACGGTCGAGGTATCCTTGCCGCATGCTGAAGGCGCAGACGTCGCTTGGCTTTATGAGCACGGCGAGGTCGTGGCACGTGAAGATGGTGCGGAGATGGTCGTGCTCCGGGTTCGCCTGTCGCCGCTGGCGCGGGCACGGCTGGACGAGCGCTTGCAAGGCCGCAGGGCCGCGGTCAGCGTCGCCGTCGGCGCCGATTCAGATTGATTACAGCGCCTGATTTGTGACAGTAGGCGCAAGCACGTTGCCTGCGCACGGCCGTGCGCGGACCCGCAGCATTGACGCCGTGATGAGCGAGAATGGCGATAGACTATGATGCCGTGGCGGCGTTGATGCGAGAGGTCGCGGCGGCCGAGATTCTGCCGCGGTTCCGCAAGTTGGCGCCTGCCGATATCCGCGAGAAAGACCACCCGGCCGACCTCGTCACGGTCGCCGATATCGAAGCGGAGCGCGCACTCGGTACCGGCCTGACGGCGCTCTTGCCGGGCAGCCGCCTCTTGGGCGAGGAAGCCGCGGCGCGCGATCCCGGCCTGCTGGCGCTGCTCGGCGGCGCGGAACCGGTATGGGTGATCGATCCCGTCGACGGCACGCAGAACTTCGTCGACGGTGAAGAGCGGTTCGCGGTCATCGTCGGCCTTTGCGAGGGCGGGCGAACCGTTGCCGGCTGGATCCTCGACCCGATCGGCGGCAGCGTGGTCTGGGCCGGCATCGGTGCCGGCGCCTGGCGCGAGGGCGCTACCGGCCGGGCGCCGCTCTCAGTCGTGCGCGAGAGGCCGTTGAGCGAACTCAAGGGCTGCCTCGATTACCGCAGCGTCAAGCAGCTCAAAGCCGCGCGCGAGGCCGCTCTGTCGCCCGCTCCGTTGCTGTTGCACCGGCAGCGCTGTACGGGCCACGAATACATCGACCTCGCGACGCAGCGGATCGATTTCGCTCAGTATCGGCGCTTGAAGCCGTGGGATCACGCGGCAGGCGTGCTCATTCACGCCGAAGCCGGGGGGGTCAGCCGGCTGCGCGGCACGGGCCGGCCCTATCGACCCGAACCGGCGATCGTTGAGCAGCCGCTCCTCCTGGCGCCGGATGAGAACGCCTGGCACGCGCTCGACACGCTCCTGCGCTGACGAGAGGCCGGTGAGCTGACGCAGGCCGGATTGGAGGTTCGGCGGCGCGTGGGCGCTGCCATCACTCTTGAAAGATGCTATCAACTGATCCATTTTGATAGCGTTGCCGTCATTCCGTGGAGGACGCTATCATGGTCGCTGTCACCATTCGCAACCTCTCCGAGGAGGCGCATCGCGCCCTGAAGGTTCGCGCGGCCCAGCACAATCGCAGCGCGGAAGCGGAGATGCGCGCCATCCTTGAGGCCGCCGTTCGTCCCGAGGGCCGGCTGCGGCTCGGCACCGCTCTTTCGGAGATTGGACGGAAATACGGTCTCACCAATGCCGATGTCGAAGCCATCGAACAGGTCCGCGATACGCGTCCCGCCGAGCCGATGCGCTTCGAATGATCCTGCTCGACACCAATGTCGTCTCGGAGGCGATGACGCGCCAACCGCATCCTCGCGTGCGTGCCTGGCTCGATGCACAAGTCGCCGAGACGTTGTTCCTCTCCAGCATCACCGCGGCCGAACTTCTCTTTGGCATCGGTGCTTTGCCAGCCGGCAAGCGCAAGGACAATCTGGCGGCTGCGCTTGAAGAGGTGCTTGACCAGTTCGTCGGCCGCGTCCTCCACTTCGATACCGCAGCGGCGCGGCGCTATGCCGATCTCGCCGTCAACGCCCGCGCGGCCGGAAGGGGCTTCCCCACGCCCGACGGCTATATCGCCGCGATCGCCGCCGCGCACGGATTCGCCGTTGCCTCGCGCGACACGAGTGCGTTCAATGCCGCCGGCCTGACGGTGATCGATCCCTGGTCCGCGGCATACTAACCCACATTCTGCGACCGCTATCCAAGTGAGCTGCGGATATTGCCCGTCCAGCGCGGCGGGAGGATTATGGGCGCCGCCCGCGTCCTCCCTGCGCGGGCTGGACATTCGGCCGGCTTAGCGACATAGTCCCGGCGAAAATGTCCCGGCGAAAATCGTTCACTCTGCAATGTGGTTCTAAATAGAGGCGCATGTCCCTGTGTCCGTTCTGAGAGCATTGTTGCGTCGCGTCCTGACTTACTTCTCCCATATGCCGCTGTCGGGGATGATTGGCGCCGGGCTGCTGTTTGCGCTGTCCTTGGCACCGTCTCTGATTCCGCGAGATGCTGTGGTCCAGGGCATACTGTCTGGGCTCACGGCCGCGGTCGGTTTCTGGCTTGGACTGGCGTTGACTTGGCTGTGGACTTTTCTGGGGCTGGCGGTCCCGACAGGCCGAGTCCGAAAGGCTATTGCATGGGCCGCCTCGGCTCTCACGCTTGCCCTCGTCGCCTATTCCTTGTGGCGCGGTGCGGAGTGGCAGGACTCTCTTCGGGAGTTCCTCGGGCTGGAGCGGCTGGAGAGCGTTTTCACGCCCATCGTTCTCCTGGTCGCAATCCCTGTTGCGCTTCTCTTGAGGGAGATCGGACGGGTTTTCTCCTGGACCGCGACAACGATTTCGCACCAGCTTGACCGGATCTTCCCACGTCGGGTGTCGTTGTTGATTGGCATTCCGCTCGCGGCGTACCTGCTGATCAATCTGGTATCGGGTACGATCGGCCGCCTCACCGTGCAATCCCTCGACGCGATGTTTCTGGCACTCGACCAGTTGATCGTTGAAGACCTCGCCCCGCCCGCTGAGGACCTGGCAACCGGCAGCGCGAACTCGCTGGTTTCGTGGCAGAATCTTGGTCGTCAGGGTCGGCACTTCGTCAGTTCCGGACCGAGCCGGGAAGCGATCGAGGACTTCACGGGATCACCGGCCAAGCGGCCGATCCGCATCTATGTTGGGCTCGGCGCTGCAGACACGCCGGAGGCCAGAGCGAGTCTGGCTCTTGAAGAGATGAAGCGGGTTGGGGCGTTTGATCGCGCGGTGCTGGTGATCGCGACACCGACGGGTACGGGCTGGATCGACGATGCGGCCGCCGACGCGCTTGAATACCTTCACCGCGGCGATACGGCGATTGTCACCCAGCAGTATTCCTATCTCACGAGTTATGTCTCGCTGTTCTTGGAACCCGGCTATTCCCAGGCTTCGGCACGGGCGCTCTTTGCTGCGGTTTACGGATACTGGACCCGGCTTCCGGCTGACGCCCGTCCACGCCTTTATCTTCATGGCCTCAGCCTCGGGTCTTCCGGTTCCGAGCAATCCATGAACCTTTACATGGTGTTGGGAGATCCGATCCAAGGAGCGGTGTGGAGCGGACCGACCTTCACCAATCCGAACTGGTCGATGTTTACGCAAGGCCGGAATCCCGAAAGTCCCTCCTGGCTGCCACGATATGGCGATGGGTCACTGGTGCGGTTCACGAACCAAAAGAACGCGCTCGACATTCCGGGCGCGCAGTGGGGACCCGTGCGGATTGTCTACTTACAATATGCCAGTGATCCCATTACGTTTTTTTCGAGCGATCTCTTCTTCCGGAAACCGAGCTGGCTTGTCGGTACGCGCGGTCCGGACGTATCGCCGGACTTGGATTGGATCCCCATTGTGACCGGTTTTCAGGTCGCCTTTGACATGGCCGGCGCCTCTGGGCTGGGGCCGGGGCTGGGTCACCTTTTCGCTGCCTCCCATTATATCGATGCGTGGATCGCCGTGACCGAACCGGCCGATTGGACCGCAGCCGACGTCGCGCGACTGAAGGCTCATCTCAACAAGTGAAACGGGTTCGGCGGTGGGGGTGACGGCGCTTCGGCCCCGCGTTCGCCGCCGCGCACGGGTTCGCCGTTGCCTCGCGCGACACGCGTGCGTTCAATGCCGCCGGCCTGACGGAGTTGGATCCCTGGACTGCGGCTTGCTAACCCGTATTCTGCGACCGCTATCCGAGTGGGGCGCGGAAATTGCCTATCCGCGACAATTCCTGGCTCAAGCCTCCTCGTCATGGCCGGCGGAGGCCGGCCATCCACGAACCTCAGGCGCGTGGCGGTCGCAAAGGCCCTGCCAACCCGGCCTGGTGGCCAGGACAGGCTGCACCTTCGAGGCCCTTGGCAAGCGTTTCCTCGTTCACGCCTTCGCGATGTTGCCAGCCCCAGCCCGCGAGATCGCTTGGCGCGCCGATCCAGAGCGTACCATTCGGCCGGTTGGTCATGATGTAGACCAAATTGGCTCGCCTATGGTATACATGCGGTATGCCGTGAGCATGGCGCCAGCGCATTCGTGGATGGCCGGGACTTGCGCCCGGCTATGACGGCGCGGCGTGGAAGCGGGCCTCAGCGCCGGCAACACTGTCGAATGACGCATCCGATGGACCACGCTTCGCCTTGAGAGCCGCCCTGCGCGGGCTCCTTCCATGCCCATCCGCGTCAATTCCTGGCTCAAGCCTTCTCGTCATGGCCGGCGCCGGCCGGCCATCCACGAACCTCACACGCGAGGCGGTGGTAAAGGTCTTCCAAACCCGGCTTGGTGGCCCGGACAGGCCGCACCTTCGAAGCCCGTGGCCGGTGCTTCATCGTTGACGCCTTTGCGATGTTGCTAGCCCCGGCCCGCGAGATCGGGTGTCACGCCGATAGAGAGCGTGCCATTCGGTCGCCTAACCATGATGTAGGACGAATCGGCCCGGATGTGGTATACATGCGGTATGCCGTGAGCATGGCGCAAGAACATCCGTGGATGGCCGGGACTTGCGCCCGGCCATGACGACGCGGTACGGAGGCGGACCTCCGCGCCGGCAACACGGGCGAATACGCATTCAGTGCGCCACGCTTCGCCTTGAGAGCCGCCCTGCGCGGGCTGTTCCCGTCATTTCCAAGGTCATACGTTTCCTTCCGAGACGCTCAGGCAATATCTCGCGAACCCGTCGACACTGGTGGCACTACGCTCGCCTTCATAGAACATAGAAACTCGACCTTGGGTAACTGCTGTATGCCCCTGGCGCAACGTACAATTAAATACCTCTAATGCGTTACAGGGCTTCACGCTCTTTCTGGCATTCAATTCGAAGCTGGCCCTTTTCGCGGCATCAAGCAACCGCGAATACGCATCACGCAGCACACTAATATTATTCCCGGATATGGAAATATCGTCCACGTACACGGCTACTGTCGTGTCATGCGCAATCTCACGGAGAAACTGACCCAGCTCCGACTTGGCTAGAACAAGTGTCGCTAGAATCGGTGATTGCACGAAGCCGTATGGCAATGCATATGCAGGGCAACCGTAGGGGCTTTTTACGCACGACCACTTGGCATAGTGGACGGGTCGCTTGATGCCTGTTTCCTTGAGGCAACGAGTAATCCGATTGCGCGCGATAGAATAGAAAAAATTCTCAATATCTACTTTGCAAAAGTAAACATTTTGTCGATGCGCATGGAGAGCCGCAACATGGCCGCCAGATTGCAAATGATAGAAGTATGGATCAAATGTATAAGCCTCTTCCACACGCGCTTTTACATCTCTACCGATCCTATAGCCATTCTCGGTCGGCGCGAAAACCGGCTTCTGCTTAAGCTTGAACGAGTGCGTGTAGTTTTCGAACTTTACCGCCATAGTTGACGACCTTGCTCACAAGCTCAACCACCTGATTGACGGCCTGGAGAACCAGGACGAGCACCGGCAGCCACTTGCGAGCAAGGTGGTTGAGTTTTGAATGTTTCATCGCACTCACCTCCGTACTACGCCAACGGCAACCCGCAGCTCCATCCATACGGAGCCGTCAACTAAGAGAGTCATTAGGTGACCCTCAACACGTGTAGGAGCTAAGAGATTACTCATAAGAGATACTCATAGGTCTCTACAAGTCATAGGCTGGGGCTATCGCCGCTGGTGCTACCAAAATAAGCGCAGACCGACGGCGCTGCAAGAAGAACACAACCGGGCCGCATCATCGGCTTCGTTCCATCATTATTCTGCAAGCTTGCGAATGGGCCAACGGCAGACACCTTAGGTTGGGAGGCACTCCGCAGCGCCCCTTGGGTCCCCCCATGGAAAACGGGGGCGGCCGAACCCAATCGCAGGGGCAGGTGGCTCCCTTTTGCTCCGGCGACTTGGCTCCCAATCGCTGCGGCGTTGACATCCCGCTTGCTTTTTTGCCCGACGTACCTGTTCGTAACGTGATAATTGAATACGAGCCCTTTCAAGTTTATTCCGATCGTCTCTTAGACGTTTATTCTATAGCAAGCGTAGCAACCATAGCGCGTAGGGCGGATTAGGGCAACGCCCGTAATCCGCCGGATGCGTCGATGCAGCACCACCTCATGCGGCGGATTGCGCTTCGCTAATCCGCCCTACGCGGTGCTGCCGCGCCAGCTTCTGCAAAGCCTGATCAGGCTGCGCGCGGCTTGACGGCGGCGTCGATCTCGGCTCCGGTCCGATCGCGCGCCTGTTCCAGATCATAGGTGCTTTGCATGCCGAGCCAGAACTCAGGCGTCGTGCCAAAGTAGCGCCCGAGGCGCAGCGCCGTGTCCGGGGAGATGCCGCGCTTGGCATTGACGATCGCGCTGATGCGCATCTCCGGCACGCCCAAGGCCTGAGCCAAGGCATACTGGCTCATGTCCAAGGGCTTCAGGAAGTCCTCGCGCAGCACCTCGCCGGGATGCACCGGCGGAAAATCAGCCATCAGACGTCACCTCGCTGCCGTCCAGAGTCAGTGCTAATCCGCAATCTCAACATCTCCGTCGGAATACGCCTGACGGCCATGCCGACCGAAGCGGGATCCGTCTCGTTTATGCTACCATGGCTTCAAACGAGAGGAGGGCGCGAATGATCTCGAAAACAGCCTTCATTGGCCTTGGCGTCATGGGCTACCCGATGGCCGGTCACCTGCGCCGGGCCGGCTACGCCGTCACGGTTTATAACCGGACGTTGCGCAAGGCCGAGCGCTGGGTCGCAGAGCACGGCGGCGCGCTGGCGCAGACGCCGGCGGTGGCGGCGCAAGGGGCGGACATCGTCTTTGCTTGCGTCGGCAACGATGACGACCTGCGCGCGGTGGTTCTCGGTCCGACCGGGGCGCTGGCCGGGATGGCCGCAGGCGCGATCCTGGTCGATCACACCACCGCTTCAGCCGCGGTCGCGCGCGAGCTCGCGGGCGTCGCAGGGGAGCGCGGCATCGGCTTTCTCGACGCGCCGGTGTCCGGCGGCCAGAAGGGTGCCGAAAGCGGGCAGCTCTCGATCATGGCCGGCGGTTCGGAGGAGGTTTTCGCCCGCGCCGCGCCGGTGATGGCGGCCTATGCCAAGGCGATGACCCTGATCGGCCCGGTGGGCAGCGGGCAGCTGACCAAGATGGTCAACCAGATCACGCTCGCCGGACTGACCCAGGCGCTGGCCGAAGCCCTGAGTTTCGCCCAGCACGCCGATCTCGATCCGGAGAAGGTGCTGGCGGCGATCGGCAAGGGGGCGGCGCAGTCGTGGATGATGGATCATCGGGCGACGACGATGATCGACGATCAATTCGATTTCGGCTTCGCCGTCAATTGGATGCGGAAGGATCTTCGGATCGCGCTTGAGGAAGCGCGCCGCAACGGGGCGAGCCTGCCAGTCGCCGCGCTGGTGGATCAGTTCTATGCCGAGATCCAGCGCCGTGACGGCGGCCGCTGGGACATCACCAGCCTGATCCGGCTGCTGCGCTGACGGCTGGTCGGCTTCGCTGCCGGGATAGCGGCGGCGGGTTTGACTTCGGCCCGTGAAGGGAATATGGTCCTATAGCCCGCGTTCCCTCGGCACTTGCCGCGAGTGACGACAGGTGACGACACGTGACGACAAATAGCCACATCGCGCGCGCGTAGCGGCACAATAGCGTGTGTTATCAAGATGTTGCACTAGAATAGAGGGCAACAGCGGGCCGCAGGAGGAGCAAAAATGGAGACAATCGCGATTCCCGGCACCGATTTGCAGCCGACACGGATCGGCCTCGGTACCTGGGCGATCGGCGGCTGGCTGTGGGGCGGAACCAGCGAGGCGGATTCGATCCGCACCATCGAGGCCGCCGTCGAGCACGGCATCACGCTGATTGACACCGCCCCCATTTACGGCTTCGGCCACGCCGAGGAGATCATCGGCAAGGCACTGCGGAAAAGTGATCTGCGCGCGAAGGTGGTGCTGGCGACGAAGTGCGGGCTCGCCTGGTTCGAGGGCGGCCAACTGCCGCACCGCAACGCCAGCCGGGCGCGGATCCTGCGCGAGGTCGAGGATTCGCTTCAGCGCCTGAAGACCGACGTCATCGACATCTACCAGGTCCACTGGCCGGATTACGAAACCCCGATCGAGGAAACGGCGCAAACACTGAAAGAGCTGCTGGAGCAGGGCAAGATCCGCGCCATCGGCGTCTCCAACTTCGCGCCGTCGCAGATGGAGGCCTTTCGCGCGGTGGCGCCACTCGCGACCTCACAGCCGCCCTACAACCTTTTCGAGCGGCGGGTGGAAGCCGATGTGCTCCCGTACTGCCGCGAGCACGGCATCGTCACGCTTACCTACGGCGCGCTCTGCCGCGGGCTGTTGTCCGGGCGGATGACGGCGGAGACGACCTTCGAAGGCGACGACATCCGCACCTGGGATCCGAAGTTCTGCACGCCGCGCTTCACCGAGTATCTTGCGGCCGTCGAGTGTCTGGACAGTCTCGCGCAGGAGCGGTGGGGCAAGCGCGTCGTTCACCTTGCGCTGCGCTGGCTTCTGGATCAGCCGGGCGTCGGCATCGCGCTGTGGGGCGCGCGGCGGCCGGAGCAGTTGGCGCCGCTGGCCGGCATCGAGGGCTGGTCCTTGAACGACGATGACCGGGCCGCCATCGAACGCATCATCAGCGAGGCCGTGACCGATCCGATCGGGCCGGAGTTCATGGGTCCGCCCAAGCGCCGGCCCGCTCCTCCAGCGTAAGGCCGAAGGTCCTAAAGCCGGCTGCCGATCTCGGCGGCGAGCGCGCTGATCTCCAGCGCCGCCGCGCTCTTGGGCGCCTGCTCCAGCGTCGAGCGGCCCTCGAGCATGCTGGCGGCAAAGGCGATCCGGTTGCCGATCGTCGCCGCCGCCACCGGCAGGCCATCCGCCTCCAGCTTGGCGCGCATCTGCTCAATCAGGCGGCCGCGCGGCGGCATCCGGTTGAGCACGATCAGGATTGGCACCCGCTCCTTGCGGGCAAGCGTCAGCGTCGGCGCCGTCGCCCAGATATCCATCGGGCTCGGCTGGACCGGCACCACGACCAGGTCGGCGGTGCGGATCGCCGCCTTGGCCTCGGTTTCGGCGTGCGGCGGGCTGTCGATGATGACGAGGTCGTGGCGGCTCTTCATGCGGTCGACGTCGGCGGCCATCTTCCAGCCGGCGACGGCCACAAACGACAATGACGAGGCGGCCGCCGGCAGGCCGGCGCGGATCCGGTACCATTCACTCAAGCTCGCCTGCGGGTCGATATCGATCAGCCCGACCCGTTTGCCGCTGTTGGCGAAGGCGACCGCGAGGTGCGCGGCCAGCGTCGTCTTGCCGGCGCCGCCCTTTTGCTGGGCAATGGTGAGAACCTTCGCCGCCATCGCGGTCTCCTTCCCCTTTTCCCCTGATGCGGGCCCTGATGCGGGCGTCTGCGCCCAACCGTTCGTTGCTGCCGGCTTTCCCGTTCACTCTAGCGGTGTTGAAGAACGGTTGAAAGAGGCTGGTGCCCGAGCGCGCAGTCAGTAGCGCGCGGTCAGTGGAAGTCGCGCGAGGAGACCTCGAAGCGGGCCTCGTCGCCGGCGCGGCTGGGGGTGAGGCTGGGGGCAATGTGGCGGCTCAACCGCGCTAGCACGGGATCGAGGGTAACCAGCCGCCGGGCCAGCACGTGCACCACCGCGCCTTGCCGCTGTACCAGTCCCTCGACGCCGATCATCTGCGCCCCCAGCACGGTTCCGCGATAACGGGCAAAGACGGCCGGCTTGACGATCAGGTTCGCCTGGCCGGTCTCGTCTTCGAGCGTGATGAAGATGATCCCTTTGGCACTGCCCGGGCTCTGCCGGGTGATGACGAGGCCCGCCGTCTTCGCCCGGTCCTCGTGCTTAAGCGCCGCGATCCGCGCTGCCGGCAGGTATCCTTCCGTGTCCAGCCGCGGGCGCAACAGCGCCACCGGGTGCGCCTTCAGCGACAGGCCGAACGCCCGGTAGTCCTCGCTGACCTCCTCGCCCAGAGGCGCCGGCGGCAAGGCAACGGCGGGTTCTTGCTCCTGCCTCGTTCCGGCGCCGGCGAACAGGGGAGCGAACAGCGGCAGCGGCTCCTCCTCCAGCCCCAGCACCGCCCACAGCGCGCACCGGCGATCAAGCTTGAGCGAGCCGAAGGCATCGGCGCGGGCGAGCGTCTCCAGCGTCCTTGGTGCCAAGCCGGCACGCGCGGCAATCTCCGCAATCGAGGCGAAGGGCCGGCTGCGGGCGGCCGTGATCGCTCTCGCCTCGGCTTCCCTTAAGCCCTTGATCTGGCGGAAGCCTAGGCGCAGCACCGGCCCGCCGGTCGCGGCCAGCTCGAGCGTGCAGTCCCAGTCGCTGGCATTCACATCGGCCGGCAGGACGTGGACGCCGTGCCGCCTGGCATCGGCGATGATCTGCGCCGGGGCATAGAAGCCCATCGGCTGGCTGTTGAGGAGCGCGCAGGCGAACGCGGCCGGGTAGTGGCACTTGAGCCAGGCCGAGACATAGACGATCAGCGCAAAGCTGGCGGCGTGCGACTCCGGAAAGCCGTAGTCGGCGAAGCCCTCGATTTGGCGAAAGCAGCGCAGGGCGAAATCGGCTTCGTAGCCGCGCCCGGTCATGCCGGCGATGAAACGGTCGCGGAAGTGATGGATGGTGCCGTGGTTGCGGAAGGTCGCCATCGCCCGCCGCAAGCCGTCGGCCGCGGACGGCGTGAAGCCGGCGGCGACGATGGCGATCCGCATCGCCTGTTCCTGGAACAACGGCACGCCCAGGGTCTTGCCGAGCACGGCCTTGAGCTCGGCGGACGGAAACGCGACCTCCTCCAGGCCTTCGCGCCGGCGCAGGTAAGGGTGCACCATGTCGCCCTGGATCGGGCCCGGCCGCACGATCGCGACCTCGATCACCAGGTCGTAGAATTCCTTGGGCTTGAGCCTCGGCAGCATGCCCATCTGCGCCCGGCTCTCGACCTGGAACACGCCGACCGAGTCCGCCCGGCACAGCATGGCATAGACGGCAGGGTCCTCTGCCGGCACCGTCGCCAGCGTCAGCCGCCGGCCGTGGTGCAGCGCGAGCAGCGCCAAGGCCTTGCGCACGCAGCTCAGCATGCCGAGGCCTAAGATGTCGATCTTGAGGATGCCGAGTGTGTCGAGGTCGTTCTTGTCCCATTCGATGACGGTGCGTTCGGCCATCGCTGCATTGCCGATCGGCACCACCTCGTTCAAGGGGCTGCGGGTGATCACCATGCCGCCGGTATGCTGGGAGAGGTGGCGCGGAAAGCCCTTGAGCTCCTCGGCAAGGGCGATCACCCGTTGCAGCCACTGATCGCAAGGGTTGAGGCCGGCCGCGCGCAGCTCGTCCGCGCCGACCTCCGCCCACGGCCGCCGCCAGAAGGCACGCTGCAGGGCGGTTATCGCATCGTCCGAGAGGCCAAATACCTTGCCGACCTCGCGCAGCGCGCTCTTGGTGCGGTACGAGATCACCGTTGCCGTCATGCCGGCGCGCGCGCGGCCGTACTTCTGATAGACGTACTGGATCACCTCCTCGCGCCGCTCGTGCTCGAAGTCGACATCGATGTCCGGCGGCTCGTTGCGTTCGGCGCTGATGAAGCGTTCGAACAGCACTTCGATGCGGGCGGGATCGACGGCGGTGATGCCGAGGCAGAAGCAGACGGCCGAGTTCGCCGCCGAGCCGCGCCCCTGGCACAAGATGCCGCGCTCGCGTGCGAAGCGGACGATGTCGTGGACGGTGAGGAAGTAGGGCGCGAACTTGAGCGTCGCGATCAGGTCGAGCTCGTGCGCGATCTGGGCCTTGACCTTCGCCGGCACGCCTTCCGGATAGCGCTCGTCCGCACCGAGCCAACTGAGCCGCGCAAGCTCCTCCTGCGGTGTGCGGCCCTGCGGGACCGGGTCGATCGGGTATTCGTACTTGAGCTCATCGAGGCTGAAGGCGCAGCGCCCAGCGATCTCAAGCGAGCGCGCCAAGGCGTCAGGATGGCTGCGGAACAGCCGCGCCATCTCAGCCGGCGGCTTCAGGTGCCGTTCCCCGTTCGCGAACAGGCGGTAGCCGGCCTCGCGCAGGGTGCAGTGTTCGCGGATGCAGGTGAGCACGTCCTGCAACGGCCGCCGGGTTGCGTCGTGGGCGTGCACATCGTTGGTGGCGACGAGCGGCACCCCGCAGGCGCTGCCAAGCGCCGCCAGGGTGGCGAGCCGCACGTCATCGTCGCCCTGATAGAGCTTGGCGACGGCGAGGGAGAGGCGGTCGCCGAGGTCCTGCTTGAGGCGCCCGAGGAAGAGGGCGAAGGCCTGATCCGGCTTGTCTGGCGGCACCGCAACCAGGATCTGGCCCTCGCTGAAGGCGATGACGTCGGCGAGCGACAGCCGGCACTCGGCCTTGGGCGCCCGCCTGCGGCCCACGCTGAGGAGGCGGCAGAGCCGGCCGTAGGCGGCGCGGTCGGTGGGAAAGCAAAGGAGGCTCGGCGCATCGTCCAGATCCAGCCGCGCGCCGACGATGAGGCGGATCCCGCTCGCCTTGGCGGCCGTGTGCGCGCGGACGATGCCGGCGAGCGTGTTGCGGTCGGCAATCCCGATCGCGGCGGTGCCCAAGCCCGCAGCCGCGGCGACCATCTCCTCCGGGTGCGAGGCGCCGCGCAGGAAGCTGAAGTTGGTGGTCACCTGTAGTTCGGCGTAACCGGTCATCGCGCCCGCCCGCGGTCTTCAGCCGAACAGGCCGTGCAGGTACCAGCGCGGCGGCGCATCGGCACGGTAGGGGCCTTCGCGATAGACCCAGAACCGGCAGCCGTCCGCGTCCTCGAGCCGGTAGTAGTCGCGGCTGGCGGCGCTTAAGTCGGCACCGGCATCGCTGCGCCACCACTCCGGCGCGATCCGCTCCGGCCCGTCGGCGGCGATGATGCGGTGCGGCTGGCGGCGCCAGCGGAACAGGGCAGGTGGCCCCTCCGGCACCGGCGCCACCACCTCGATCGGCTCCGGCGAGGGGAACAGCGTGAGCGGCCGCGGCTGGCGGGGCCAGGGGCCCGTGCCGGCGGAAGCGCCGCCGCTCAGGGCCTGGATCTCAGTAAAGGCCCGCTCGGGGATATGGCTCGCGTGCGGTGCCAGCCAGACAACCGCTGCCGCCCCCAGCCGGTTGCTCAAGCGGTCGATCAGCGCACCGAGGCTGTCCGCTGCCGTGGTGTCCGCTCTGTCCGCGCCGTCAAGCGCGATCGCGGCTTGAGCGGGCCGATGCGGCTCGGTGACGAGGGCTGCGAGCGTCATCACTTCGATACCGAAGCCGACGTCCAAGCCCTCCAGCTTGTCGCGCAACAGCCGGCTCAGGTGCGCCTCGGCGACGCTGGGGCGGCTGGTGCCGGCCTCGATGCGGGTGAGCGTGCCGTCGCTGCGATAGCACGAAAGCTCCAGTTGCCGGGCGCCGCGCTGCGTTGCCTGCAGCCGCCGGCTCAACTCGGCGACCAACAGTGCGACGACGGCCGTCACGTCACTCAAGCGGCCGAGCGGCTCGGCAAAGGCGAGGCGGGCGAGGAACTCCGGCTGCGGTCGGCGCGGCGACAGCGGCTCATCGACCCGGCCGAAAGCCTGATCGAGCGTAAGCAGCAGCGCCTCGCCGAAGCGGGCGGCGAGCGGGGTGCGTGGCAGCGCCATGAGATCGCCGACCCGGCTTAAGCCCAGCCGGCGCAAAAGCTGGAGCGCGTCCACGGGCAGCCGCAGTCCCTCGATGGGGAGTGGCCGCAGGCGTGCCTCGGCCTCGCCCGCCGGCACGATGCTGACCGGCTTCCGCGCCAGCCGGGCCACAGCCCAGGCGGCACCGGCGGTCTCCGCCACCGCGGCCGCGGCGGTGAAGCCGAGCGCGGTCATGCACTTGACCAGATCGGCCAGAAGGGCCGCCTCACCGCCGCAGAGGTGAGCGCAGCCGGAGATGTCGAGCCACAGCCCGCCCCCGCCGCCCAGGCGACCGGCCCCGGTGCTGGCCGGATCGATGGCGGTCCAGGGCGTGTAGCGGCCGCACCAGTCGGCGAGGCGTGTCAGCAGCCGGCTGTCGGCGGCCCCATCGTGCGTACGCACGTCGAGATCGGGCCGGATCGCCTTGGCACCCGCGAGCGGCAGGCCTGGTGCGATACCGGCGGCGCGAGCGGCTGCGCTGACGGCAACCAGCCGCAGCCCGCCATTGCCGGCGCTGCCGACGGTGGCGATCAGGGGTGCTGCCGCCTCAGCCGGCGCGCGCGCTTGGCTGCCTGCCTGGGTGCCAAGCCGCCGGCGCAGGCGGTCGGTGGCGAAGCTCGGCAGCCAGAGCGAGACGATCCGTTTCATCGCACCATTCCACGACCCAAGCCCCCGCCGGGCCGCTGCGGCAGCGCAGCAGCTCCAGCCGCCAGCGGCTGCGGATGCCGGGCGCGTCGGCAATTCCGGGGACAGCGCCGACCTGCCAGCGGGTGACGGCCCAGGCGGCAGCGGCCGCAGCCGTGCCGGGTCGCAACAGGAGCGCCGTGCCGCCGCTTGCCTCGGCCGCCAGTTGCAGCCGGCGCAGGCCGATCGGCGCGAGCGCCGTGGTTTCCCCCAGCACCGCCGCCAGCGCGGAGCAGCGCAGCGCGTCTTCCATCACGCAGAGCACATCCGCCTCGCGCTCGACATGCACCATCAGCAGCCGGGCGGGATCGAGGCCCATGCCGGCAAGCCCGGGTGCATAGAGGCCGCAGCGGCGCCGGCACCACAGCACGTGCCTGCCCCGCCCGGCGAAGCGGGCCAGGAGGACGGCAGCGAACGCGGCGGCAGCAGCGCTCGCATCGGCTGCCAGGATCTCGTGCAGGCAGCCGCGCGGCAGGCCGCCCCAGGGCAGGGTGCGGTCAATCGCGGCGAGGCCGAGCGGCACCGGCGGCCGGGCGGTTGTGCCCTTGCTGCGCGCCTGCCCGGTTCGCAACTGAGCCTGCAGGGCGGCGATCGTAAGCGCGGCAGGCGGACGGGAGGGCAGGGCAGGGGCCATCGCCGGGGGCTCTATGTTCATGATATGTTCAATTCTAGCCGGCGCTGCGGCCCCGTCAAGTCCCTGTCAGCGAAACCGTTCGCTGCCGAAGCCGTCGAGAGCAATTTCAGGGGTTTGGCCCAGGATCACGTCGGCGACGACGCGTCCCGCCCCGCAGGCCATGGTCCAGCCCAGCGTGCCGTGGCCGGTGTTGAGGAACAGACCCGAGAGTGGCGTCGCCCCCATCACCGGCACGCCGTCCGGCGTTGAGGGACGAAGGCCGGCCCAGAATTCCGCCGCGCCTGGGTCGCCACAGCGGGGGAACAGTTCCATCGCCTTCTCCCGCAGGAACATCGCCCGCTTCGGCCAGACGGTGGTGTCGTAGCCGGCGAACTCGGCGGTGCCGGCGATCCGCAGCCGGTTGCCGAGCCGGCTGTAGACCATCTTGAACTCATCATCGATCAGGCTCACGACCGGCGCGCTGCCAGCGGCCGCGACCGGGATCGTCACCGAATACCCCTTGGCCGGATAGACCGGCAACCGGATGCCGAGCGGCCGCAGCAGCAGCGGCGAGTAGCTGCCGCACGCGACGACGAAGGCATCGGCCGTCATCGTGCCGGCTTCGGTCTTGACCGCGCTCACCGCCTGACCGGCGCGGACCAGCCGCTGGATTGTCGTCCCGTACTGAAAGGTTACGCCTTCGGCCGCGCATGCCTCAGCGAGGCCGACCGTGAACGCGTGCGCATCGCCGCTCTCGTCATCGGGGCTGAAGATGCCGCCGACGAGGTGCGGCCGTGCATCGGCCAGCGCCGGTTCCAGCCCCACGCAGGCATCCGCATCGATTACCTCGCGCCGGCAGCCGAGGCTGTTCATCAGTTCGACCAGCGGCAACGCCTCGGCATAATCCTTCGGGTTGCGGAAGATGTGAAGAATGCCGCGCGTCAGTTGATCGTACGCGATGCCGGTTGCTGCGCGCACCGCCGCCAGCTGCTGCCGGCTGTAGACGGCCAGCCGCAGGGCGCGCTCGGTGTTGGCGCGCATGCGCAAAGCCGTGCAGTTGGCGAGAAAGCGCACGAGCCAGGACGCCAGCGCCGGATCGAGACGAAGGTGGAACAGCAGCGGTGCATCCGCCTGGCCCAGCCATTTGAGCGCCTTCCACGGCGTGGCCGGTGTTGCCCAGGGCGTGGTGTGGTTGGCGGAGATCTGGCCGCCGTTGGCAAAGCTGGTCTCAAGCCCGGCACCGGGTTGGCGATCGACCACCACGACCGTGGCGCCGCCCCGCGCCAGAAACCAAGCCGTCGCCACGCCGACGACGCCCGCGCCCAGTACGACAACCTTCACCGCGCGTCCCTCTTCCTTCCCGCATTCAGTCTTATAGGAACGGTCTCGGCCTTCCGCCACTTTGCGCGGGGCGATATCATGCTGCAACGACCGCAAACCGAACCGTGCTGCCGGCAGCAGACGGCTGTAAGGGGAGACAAGCGTGGCGGCGGCAGACTGTGCCCTGTTGAGCGTCGAGGAGATGTACCGCGCCGATTCGCTGGCGATGCAGGGCGGCGTGCCCGGTCTCACCCTGATGGAGGCGGCCGGCACGGCGATCGCGCGCGCGATCCGGCGCCGTTTCCGGCCGCGGCCGGTGGCGGTGCTGTGCGGGCCGGGCAACAACGGCGGCGATGGCTTCGTCGTCGCGCGGCTGCTGGCGGCCGAGGGCTGGCCGGTGCGCCTGGGCCTGCTCGGTGCGCCCGACGCCCTCAAAGGCGATGCCGGCGCCAATGCCGCGCGCTGGCGGCGACCGATCCGGCCGCTACATCCCGACCTCCTGGCCGGTGGTCCGCTCGTCGTCGATGCCCTGTTCGGGGCCGGCCTTGCCCGGCCGCTGGACGGCATCGCCCGCACGCTGATCGAGGCGATCAACGCGCGCGAACTCGACTGCATCGGCGTCGATGTGCCGAGCGGCGTGCACGGCGATAGCGGCCAGGTGCTGGGGGCAGCACCCGCCTGCCAGTTCACCGTCACCTTCTTCCGCGCCAAGCCGGGGCACCTGCTGCTGCCCGGCCGGGCCTTGTGCGGTGAACTGATCGTGGCCGACATCGGCATTCCGGCGGCGACGCTCGAGCGGATCCGACCGGCGACGTTCGTCAACGCGCCTGCGCTCTGGCAGGAGCACTTGCCGCGTCCGGCACGCGCCGGCAACAAGTACCATCGCGGCCATGCGGTTGTTGTCGGCGGCGACGAGATGACGGGGGCGGCGCGGCTTGCGGCGGAAGCCGCGCGCCGGATCGGCTCTGGTTTAGTGACGATCGCGGCTGCTCCTGCCGTGCACGTCATCTACGCCGCCGGCCGGCCAGGCACCATCGTCGCCCGCATCGCTGACGCCAACGCGTTGCAGGAACTTTGCAGTGATCCGCGCCGGAACGCGCTTCTCATCGGTCCCGGCGCCGGCGTGAGCGCGCAAACGCGGGAACGCGTCTTGATGCTGCTCGGTCTCGCCAAACCGTGCGTGCTCGATGCCGACGCGCTCACCGTTTTTCGCGATGATCCGGAGCGCCTGTTCGCGGCGATCAAGGCGCCTTGCGTGCTGACCCCGCACGAGGGCGAGTTCGCGCGGCTGTTTGCGGACAGGGGCGACAAGCTGGCGCGTGCCAGGGCGGCGGCGGCACGGAGCGGCGCGGTCGTGCTGTTGAAGGGTGCGGACACGGTGATCGCTGCTCCGGACGGGCAGGCTGCCATCAACGCCAATGCGCCGCCCACACTCGCGACCGGCGGCAGCGGCGACGTTCTGGCGGGGATGATCCTCGGGCTCTTGGCTCAGGGCGTGCCCGCGTTCATGGCCGCGGCGGCCGCCGCTTGGCTGCACGGCCAAGCCGGCTCGCTCGTCGGTTCGGGTTTGATTGCGGAAGACTTGATCGATGCGCTGCCGCAGGCGTGTGCGACGCTGGCCACGGCGGCGCACCGCGAGTGCCATCCTGGGCCGGTGAGGCACCGCAAAGCCGAACCGTAGCAGGGTCTTTAGGAACATCGAGGCCGACACGACCAACAAGCAACAAGAAAAGGGCAAAATGCCATGAGTATCAACCTCGTTGCCAAACCGGAGGACCGGGGCAACCTGATCCGCCAGGCGTTGCGGTCCTTGCGGGCTGGCTGGCAGAGCATCGCCGGGGCAAGCTACGACGCCGCTGCGGCCAGCATGCGCCCGGATCTTCCGGGAGATGACTTGGAACCGCTGCGCCAGCAGATGCGGGCGTGCCTGGAAGGGCGCGGCGGAGAGGTTTCCGCCCGCGCCCGCGCGGCTGCCCTCGGGCGGGCCTACCTCGCGCTCGACCCGACCGGCCGCGAACGCTTCTTGCGCGTTCTCGCGGTCGATTTCGATATCTCGGAGGCGGAGTTAAGCGCTGCCATCGACGCCCTCAAGGCGGCTCAATCGCCGGAAGACCGCAATCGAGCCCGCCAGCACCTGCGCCTGGCCTTGGATCCGCCCCGGATCAAGCTCCTGACCCAGTTCAACAGCCTGCCGCAGGGGATCAAGTTTCTTGTCAACATGCGGGCGGAACTGCTGCCGCTGGGGCGGAAGGATCCGGCGCTGGCCCTTCTTGCCGACGATCTGCGCGTGCTGCTGGCGACCTGGTTCGACGTCGATTTCCTTGAGCTGCGGCGCATCACCTGGGATACGGCCTCCGGTGCGCTGCTTGAGAAGCTGATTGCCTATGAGGCGGTGCACCCGATCGAGAGCTGGGATGACCTCAAGGACCGCCTCGACTACGACCGGCGCTACTTCGCCTACTTCCACCCGCGCATGCCAGATGAACCGCTGATCTTCGTAGAGGTGGCGCTTGTCAATGGGATAGCGGACAACGTTCAGAATCTTCTTGATCCCAGCGCCCCACCGCAGGACCCGACGACGGCGGACACGGCCATCTTCTACTCGATCTCAAACGCCCAGCGCGGCCTTGATGGCATCAGCTTCGGCAACTTCCTTATCAAGCGGGTGGTCGGTGAGCTTTCGCACGAGTTTCCGAACATCAAGACGTTTGCGACGCTGTCGCCGATCCCCGGATTCGTCCGCTGGCTTGACTTGGCCCTTGCCGAGGGCCGGCCCGGTCTCTTGAAGCCGGCGGACCGCAAAACGCTCGCTACGCTGGGCATCACCAAGGGCGCAAAGGGCTGGCTGCGGCAGACACTGGCCGGCTCCGACTGGCACGACAACGAAGCGCTCTTGAAGACGCTGCGCCCGCTGCTGTTCCGGCTGTGCGCGCAATACCTGGCGCGCGAGCAGCGCAGCGGCGGCACCGCGCTCGATCCCGTGGCCCATTTTCACCTTTCGAATGGTGCGGTGATGGACCGTCTCAACTGGATGGCCGACCGCTCGAAGCGGGGCTTGCGTCACTCCGCCGGCCTGATGATCAATTATCGCTACGACTTAGCGAAGATCGAGGAGAATCACGAGTTCTATCGTTCGGGCGGCAAACGTGCGCTATCGCCCGCGATCCGGGGGCTGTTGTCGGGCTAGCACCGTGCAGCGGGACCGGAACAACACGCCGCTGGTGGCAGCCGTAAGCCCACCGTTCGCTGTGCGATTGACAGAGGGGGGCAAATCTCTAGATTGCCTAAGCCTCGCCAGCAAGCGACAGCGCGCGGCTGCGACCATCAGAACGGCGGCGCGGGCGTGGTGGAACTGGTAGACACGCAGGTTTTAGGTACCTGTGACGCAAGTCGTGGGGGTTCGACTCCCTCCGCCCGCACCACAACACCGACGCCAGTCCGCCGTGGCGCAAGGCGCCGTTCGATCCAGCAACGAGTTCCGTAACAACCATTGGCAGGGTCCCGCTTACCGATGCAGGTTTCCGAAACGCGAACAGAAGGTTTGCTCCACGAATTCAAGGTAGCGGTTCCGGCTGCCGACCTCGAAGCGAAACTCGCCAAGCGACTGAACGAACTGGCGCGCAATGCCGCGATCAAGGGCTTCCGCCCCGGCAAGGTTCCGGTCGCGATGCTGCGCAAGAAGTACGGCCTGGCTTTGAAGGCAGAGATCGTCGAGGAGACGATCAACGACAGCTCGGCGGCGCTGATGCAGGAGCGGGGGCTGCGCCCGGCGCTCCAGCCGAAGGTTGAGATCGTCAACAGCGGAACCGATGGCGATCTCGAATACACGATAGCGGTCGAGGTGCTGCCGGAGATCGCCGCCCCTAACTACGCCGACATCAAGCTCGAGCGCCTGGTTGCCGAACTCGATGAAGGGGAGGTCGACCGCTCGATCGAGCGCATCGCCAAGCTGTTGCGCCAGGTTGGGCCGGTGACCGAGGCGAGGCCAGCCGAGGCCGGCGATGTCGCAACGGTGGAGATCGCTGCCCCGGAGGGCGTGCCGCTGCCGGTGCCGGGTGACGGCAAGGAATTTACCTTCGAGATCGGCGCCGAGGACGGAGCGCCTGCGGCCCTGAACGAGGGGGTCATCGGCCTCAGCCTGGGCGAGCAGCGCGAGGTCGCGATCGAACTGCCGGCGGATCATGCCGACCCGGCATTTGCCGGCAGCCGGCAGACCTATCAAGTCACGCTCAAGGAACTGAAGGCGTTCGAACCGCTGCAGGCCGACGACGCCATGGCGCAACGGCTTGGCGCCGCTACGCTTGAGGATCTGAAGACCACGATCCGCGATCGACAGGGGCGCGAGCTCAAAGAACACACGCGCCAGCGTCTCAAGCGCGACCTGCTTGACTGTCTTGCCGGCCTCTACGCCTTCGACGTGCCGGGTGGGCTGGTCGAGCGCGAATATGCGCAGATTGTCCGCCAGATGGCGCCGCAGCCGCCCGATCAGGGCGAAGCGCACGAGCACGAGCATGCGCATGAGCATACCCATGCCGGGGAGCACACGCATGAACATGCCCACGCGCACGATGACGAGCACGCGCATGCGCACGATGGCGAGCACGCGCATGCGCACGATGGCGAGCACGCGCATGCGCATGACGACGAGCCCGGGCATGTGCACGGACCCGGCTGTGGCCACGAGCACGCGCACGACGACGAGCACGCGCAGGCGGCCGCGAGTGAAGCCGCGCTAAGCGACGAGCAGCGGGCCGAATATCGGGCACTGGCGCAGCGGCGGGTCCGCCTCGGCCTCGTCCTTGCCGAGGTTGGACGGCAGAACAGCGTGCGGCTGACGCCGGAAGAGGTCGGCAAGGCGATCAGCATTGAAGCCAGGCGGTACCCGGGTCAGGAACGGATGGTGCTTGATTTCTTCCGCAAGAACGAGGCCGCGCGCGAGGCCTTGGCGGCCCCGCTGCTCGAAGACAAGATCGTCGATTTCATGCTTGAGCTGGCCACCATCAGCGACCGCCCGGTCAGCGCAGCGGAACTCGTAGCGGAACCGAAAGAGGCAATTGAAAGCGACACGGCGACTGCCCTTGACCCGGCTGCGGCTGCAAGCCCACCTGAGGATCAACAGGCGTAACCTTGGCCGCAGGGACGGCACCCAGCCGGACATGTCCACCGAACACGGGTGCCAAGAGCCGGCGCCAAGAACTGGCAAGCGTATGATGTCGTCAAGACCGAACCCAGTCGGAAGCAGAAAACGATGATCAATGAATTCGATACGCGGATGAATACGCTCGTGCCGATGGTCGTGGAAACGACGAACCGCGGTGAGCGTGCTTATGATATTTATTCGCGATTGTTGAAGGAACGAATTGTTTTCTTGACCGGTCCGGTCAATGACGCCGTGGCCAGCCTGATCTGTGCACAGTTATTGTTTCTGGAGTCGGAGAACCCGGCGAAGGACATTTCCTTCTACATCAATTCGCCGGGCGGGCTGGTGACTGCGGGCCTCGCGATCTACGACACGATGCAATATATCCGCCCCGATGTCTCGACCGTGTGCATCGGCCAGGCAGCGTCGATGGGCTCGCTTCTGCTGGCCGCCGGCGCCGACGGCAAGCGGTACGCGTTGCCGAACTCGCGGATCATGGTGCACCAGCCATCGGGTGGCGCTCAGGGCCAGGCGACCGATATCGAGATTCAGGCGCGCGAGATTCTGGCGCTGAAGGCGCGCCTGAACCTTATTTACGTAAAACACACCAAACAGGCGTTAGATGTGATCGAGAACGCGGTCGATCGCGACCGCTTCATGAGCCCCGACGAGGCGAAAGCGTTCGGCATCGTCGATGAGGTCGTCGCAAGCCGGCCGAGAACCGAGGAGGCCGATGAGCGCGCTGGCATCGCGAAACCGCAGCGCACTTAAGGCCCGGCGCGACCGCCACGGTTTCGACCGGACCGGTTGGGGCGGACGAATCGGCGAGACGATATGGGGTGTTTGAGGGAGGTGGCACGGCCAAAGCGCGGAATGGCGCTTTTTGGGGATTGTGCGGAGGTTATTGGCTTGGCTAACATAGACTCTGAAGATCCAGCTGGTGAACGGGCAAACGCATGAGCAAATCAGCGGGCGGTGAGTCCAAGAACACCCTCTACTGCTCTTTCTGCGGAAAGAGCCAGCATGAGGTTCGCAAGCTGATCGCCGGGCCGACGGTGTTCATTTGCGACGAGTGCGTCGAACTTTGCATGGACATCATCCGCGAGGAGCACAAGAACGGCCTCGTCAAGTCCGGCGATGGCGTGCCGACGCCGAACGAGATTTGCGGCGTTCTCAATGACTATGTCATCGGCCAGGACCGCG
This sequence comes from Defluviicoccus sp., assembly GCA_029624735.1. Taxonomy (GTDB): domain Bacteria; phylum Pseudomonadota; class Alphaproteobacteria; order Rhodospirillales; family Defluviicoccaceae; genus Defluviicoccus. The sequence goes on from JARSSM010000015.1 coordinate 71,651, forward strand.
CGAAGAAGGTGCTCTCGGTCGCCGTTCACAATCACTACAAGCGGATCAACCACGGCACGAAGAACAACGACGTCGAGCTGGCGAAGTCGAACATCCTCTTGATCGGCCCGACCGGGTGCGGCAAGACGCTGCTGGCGCAGACGCTGGCGCGCATTCTCGACGTGCCGTTCACGATGGCGGATGCGACGACGCTCACCGAAGCCGGCTACGTCGGCGAAGACGTCGAGAACATCATCCTCAAGCTTCTGCAGGCGGCCGACTATAACGTCGAGCGGGCGCAGCGCGGCATCGTTTACATCGACGAAGTCGATAAGATCTCGCGCAAGTCCGACAACCCCTCAATCACCCGCGACGTCTCCGGCGAAGGCGTGCAGCAGGCGCTCCTGAAGATCATGGAAGGCACCATCGCGAGCGTGCCGCCACAGGGGGGCCGGAAGCATCCGCAGCAGGAGTTCCTGCAGGTCGATACGACCAACATCTTGTTCATCTGCGGCGGCGCCTTCTCGGGTCTTGAGCGGATCATTTCCGCGCGCACCAAGGGAACGACGATCGGCTTTGGCGCCGACGTGCGCGCTCCCGATGAACGGCCAACCGGCGAGATCCTGAAAGGCGTCGAGCCTGAGGACCTGCTCAAGTTCGGCCTCATCCCGGAGTTCATCGGCCGGCTGCCGGTCATCGCGACCCTGGGCGACCTCGATGAGGAGGCACTGGTCGACATCCTGACCAAGCCGAAGAACGCGCTCGTGAAGCAGTATCAGCGCCTGTTCGAGATGGAGAGCGTCCGGCTTCAGTTTACCGAGCCGGCATTGCGCGGCGTTGCCCGCCGTGCCGTGGTCCGCAAGACCGGCGCCCGCGGCCTGCGCTCGATCATGGAGAGCATTTTGCTCGATATCATGTTCGAGCTCCCCGGCCTGGAGGGGGTCGAGGAAGTCGTCGTCAACCGGGAAGTGGCAGAGGAATTGGCCAAGCCGCTTCTCATCTATGCGGATCGCCGCGGCGACGTCGGCAGCAGCGCCTAGGCGCCGCAGAGCGTTCGGGCAAGTCACGCCCACGCAGCAGTGTCGCTGGAAACCAACCTGATGCGCGCGTGCGCGTTCGGCACAGACGTCTCGTAGCAGGCGTGTGTGCCGGCGCACGCGGGCCGGAAAGCCCCTCGGCACCTTGACCAGGGCGGCATCCACGACCACTATCTGGGGAGGCGGGCGCGCCGCCTTCCGTGCGCTCTTCCCTCAAGTCCCTCGAACGAAGGGTGTAACCACTCGTGAACCCCCCGACCACGACCTATCCCGTCCTGCCGCTGCGCGACATCGTTGTCTTCCCGCACATGATCGTGCCGCTGTTTGTCGGCCGCGAGAAATCGGTGCGCGCGCTTGAGGACGTGATGAAGGACGACCGGCAAATTCTGCTGGTCGCGCAGCGCAATGCAGCCCAGGACGAACCGACGCCGAAGGACATCTTCGCCGTTGGCACGGTCTCGACGGTGCTGCAACTCCTGAAGCTCCCCGATGGCACGGTGAAGGTGCTGGTCGAGGGCGGCAGCCGCGCGCGTGCCGTGCGGTTCACCGACGAGAGCGCCTTCTTCGAGGCCGAAGCGCAGACGATCGAGGAGGAGCCGGGCGATCAGCGCGAGCTCGAAGCGCTGGCCCGCTCGGTGGTCGGTCAGTTTGAGCAGTACATCAAGCTGAACAAGAAGATCCCGCCGGAAGTGCTGGTCTCGGTCAATCAGATCGAGGACCCGAGCAAGCTCGCCGATACGGTTGCCTCGCACCTGGCGCTCAAGATCGCCGACAAGCAGGAGTTGCTGGAGACGCTTGTCGTCAGCGAGCGGCTGGAGCGGGTCTACTCGCACATGGAGGCCGAAATTGGCGTCCTGCAGGTGGAGAAGCGCATCCGCAGCCGCGTCAAGCGGCAGATGGAGAAGACGCAGCGCGAGTACTACCTCAACGAGCAGCTGAAGGCGATCCAGAAGGAGCTCGGCGAGACCGAGGACGGCCGTGACGAGCTGGGCGAGTTCGAAGACCGCATCAAGAAGACCGCGCTCAGCAAGGAAGCGCGCGAGAAGGCCTTGGGCGAGTTAAAGAAACTGCGCTCGATGAGCCCGATGTCGGCGGAAGCGACGGTCGTGCGCAACTACCTCGAGTGGTTGCTCAGCATTCCTTGGAAGAAGCGGACGCGGATCAAGAAGGACATCAAGAATGCCTACGCGATCCTCGATCACGACCACTATGGCCTGAAGAAGGTCAAGGAGCGCATTATTGAGTACCTGGCCGTGCAGCAGCGGACCAACAAGATGCGCGGCCCCATTTTGTGCCTGGTCGGCCCGCCGGGCGTCGGCAAGACCTCGCTCGGCAAGTCGATCGCGCGCGCGACGGGACGCAATTTTGTGCGCATGTCGCTGGGCGGCGTCCGTGACGAAGCCGAGATCCGCGGCCACCGGCGCACCTACATCGGCTCGATGCCGGGCAAGGTGATCCAGGGCATGAAGAAGGCCAAGTCGTCCAACCCGTTGTTCTTGTTGGACGAAGTGGACAAGATGGGGCACGACTGGCGCGGCGATCCGGCCTCGGCGCTGCTCGAGGTGCTCGATCCAGAGCAGAACAGCAACTTCAACGATCATTATCTTGAGGTTGATTACGATCTGTCCGACGCGCTGTTCGTGACCACCGCCAACACGCTCAACATGCCGCCGCCGCTCCTTGACCGCATGGAGATCATCCGCATCTCCGGCTACACCGAGGACGAGAAGGTGGAGATCGCCAAGCGCCACCTGCTCCCGAAGCAGATCGAGGCGCACGGCCTGAAAGCGAAGGAGTGGTCGGTCTCGGACCAGGCGCTGCGTGAATTGATCCGGCATTACACACGCGAGGCCGGCGTCCGCAACCTGGAGCGGGAAATCGCCAACCTGACGCGCAAGGCGATCAAGGAGATCATGATCGGGGCGGCGACGGCGGTGCACGTCAACGCGCGCAATCTCACCAAGTACGCCGGTGTGAAGAAGTACCACGCCGGCGAGGTCGAGCTTGAGGACCTGGTGGGCGTTTCCACCGGGCTCGCGTGGACCGAAGTCGGCGGCGAGCTGTTGTCGATCGAATCGGTGATGGTGCCGGGCAAGGGCCGGGTGACCTACACCGGCAAGCTCGGCGACGTGATGCAGGAGTCGATCCAGGCGGCCAAGTCGTTCGTTCAGTCGCGCGCGATCCGGTTCGGCATCTCGCCGCTGATCTTCTCGCGACGCGACATTCACGTCCACGTGCCGGAAGGGGCGACGCCCAAGGATGGCCCGTCGGCAGGGATTGCCATGGTGACCTCGATCGTCTCGGTGCTGACGGGGATCGCGGTGCGCAAGGACGTGGCGATGACCGGCGAGCTGACCTTGCGCGGCCGCGTGTTGCCGATCGGCGGCTTGAAGGAAAAACTGTTGGCAGCGCATCGGGGCGGCCTGAAGACCGTGCTGATCCCGAAGGACAACGAGCGCGAACTGAGCGAGATCCCCGACAACGTCAAGAAGGAGTTGACGATTGTACCGGTGGGTACAGTTGACGAAGTGCTCGCACGCGCGCTTGTTGCCGAGCTCAAGCCAATCGAGTGGGATGAACAGGCCGATCTGAAGACACCGCAGATCGGCAAACAGGAGGCCGAAGACGAAGAGCACGGCCTCATCACACACTGATGCGGCCAGCACCTGCCAGCGCATGCGGACGCATGCGTTGGCAGGGCGGGCCAGCCCCCGAATGGGTGGAAGACGACGGGCGGGCGGTTAAGTCCTTGACCGCGCCGCTTTGTTTGACTTAGTTTCACACCCAACAACCGCCGGTAATAGACGACAGCGTAGAGTCGCTGGTACCGGCCATATCAACGACCCTTTCGGGGGGCTTCGATGACCAAGAATGATCTGATTTCCTCTATCGCCACCTCAACCGGTCTCGATCGTAAGGATGCCGGTCGCGCCGTTGAGGGCATGCTAGCCGCAATTACCGATGCGCTGAAAGGCGGCGGCGAGGTCCGGCTCGCAGGGTTCGGCACCTTTACCGTATCGCAGCGGGCGGCCTCAAAGGGACGGGATCCGCGGACGGGCGAGGCGATCGATATCGGCGCCTCGAAGCAAGCCAAGTTCCGTCCGAGCAAAGCGCTCAAAGACGCGCTGAACTGACGCGCGAGCGGCCTTGAAAGGCCCGCCGGCCCGGCATTGACCGCGGCCGGAGCGGGTGCTTTGGCGCGTGCGCCGGCTTGACGTCAGGGACGCGGCTTGTCACTCTGCTGTTGCGTGCCGTGCCTCGGACGTGCCGCACACCTGCGGGGGTGCGGGCGTTCAAGGTGGAGCCGCGGGCGGTTAGCTCAGCCGGGAGAGCGCCACGTTTACACCGTGGATGTCGGCGGTTCGAACCCGTCACCGCCCACGGGTATTTGCGCCAGGGCCCGGCTGCCAACGCTGCGGGCCGTTCGCTTGACAGCCGGCACCTGCGGGGTTAGACCAGCCTCCGACCTCGGGCACCACGCTTCGGGGGTGTAGCTCAGTCGGTTAGAGCGCCGGCCTGTCACGCCGGAGGCCGCGGGTTCGAGTCCCGTCACTCCCGCCATGCTGTCGTGATGGGCCCGCCCGGCACTCTTTCCCATCGGGACGGCCGAAGAGATCGGAAATGGATACGCTCCTCGCCGAATATCTGCCCATCCTCATCTTTCTTGGCATCGCGATCGTCATTGCCGGCGGGGCAGTGGTCGCATCCTACATCGTCGGGGGCGAACGACCGGATGCCGACAAGAACGCTGCCTACGAATGCGGTTTTGATGCATTCGAGGACTCGCGCGGGCAGTTCGACGTGCGGTTTTACCTCGTGGCGATCTTGTTCATCATCTTCGATCTCGAGGTGGCCTTCCTCTTTCCGTGGGCAGTGTCGCTGGGCACAATCGGCGCCTTTGGCTTCTGGTCGATGATGCTCTTTCTCGGCGTGCTGACGGTTGGTTTCATCTACGAGTGGCGAAAGGGCGCCCTGGAATGGGAATAGCGCCGACACAAGCGGAGATGGCTTCCGGCGAGGCAGCGCTGGAAGCGCGCGACGTCGACGCGCTCTGGCGCGGGGTGACGAGCGCGATCGAGGACCGCGGCTTTGTCCTGACCCAGGTCGACAAGCTGGTGAACTGGGCGCGAACGGGCTCGCTGTGGCCGATGACCTTCGGCCTGGCCTGCTGCGCGATCGAGATGATGCACTGCTATGTCAGCCGCTATGACCTCGACCGCTTCGGCGTGGTGCCTCGGCCCAGCCCGCGGCAGTCGGATGTCATCATCGTCGCGGGTACGCTGACCAACAAGATGGCGCCGGCATTCCGCCGCGTGTACGACCAGATGGCCGAGCCGCGCTACGTCATCTCGATGGGCTCATGTGCGAACGGCGGCGGCTACTACCACTATTCCTACTCGGTCGTGCGCGGATGCGACCGGGTGGTGCCGGTCGACATCTATGTTCCAGGATGCCCGCCGACGGCCGAGGCGCTCCTCTACGGCATCTTGCAGTTGCAGCGGAAAATCAAAAGAACCGGGACGCTCTGGCGCTAAGCCAAGCAAAAGCACGCGCGGCAGGTGGCAATTGCAGATGGATGAACAAGCTCTTCGTGAACTCGGCGAGACCTTGCAGGCGATCTTTGCCGAGCATGTCCTTGCGGCTGCCGTCGACCGCGGCGAGTTGATGGTGACGGTCGCGCCAGCATCACTGATCCGAGTGCTGTCGTTCCTGCGCGATGACGTCAACTTCCAGTTCCGCCAATTGATGGACGTCTGTGGTGTTGACTATCCGGAGCGCGAGAAGCGCTTCGACGTGGTGTACAATCTCCTCAGCCTGACCCACAACCGCCGCATCCGGGTCAAGGTGATGACCGACGAGCACGAGCCGGTGCCAAGCGTGACAGGCGTCTTCAATTCCGCCAACTGGTGGGAGCGGGAGACGTGGGACATGTACGGCATCATGTTTGCCGACCACCCCGACCTGCGGCGCATGCTGTGCGACTACGGCTTCGAAGGCCATCCGTTGCGCAAGGATTTCCCGCTTACCGGTTACGTCGAGGTCCGCTACGACAATGAGCGCAAGCGGGTCGTTTACGAGCCGGTCAAGCTGGAGCAGGAGTTCCGCAATTTCGATTTCTTGAGCCCGTGGGAGGGCATCCAGGCCTCCCTGCCGGGCGACGAGAAAGCGGGCAGCTGAGGGACACGGTTGATGGCAGAAACGCAAATCAAGAACCTGACCATCAATTTCGGGCCGCAGCATCCGTCGGCGCACGGGGTCTTGCGCCTCGTGCTCGAAATGGACGGCGAAGTGATCGAGCGTGCCGATCCGCACGTCGGGCTTCTCCACCGCGGCACCGAGAAGCTGATTGAGTACAAGAACTACGTGCAGGCGGTACCGTATTTCGACCGCCTCGACTACGTCGCACCGCAGAACCAGGAACACGCGTTCGCGCTCGCGGTCGAGAAGCTGTTGGGGATCACGCCGCCGCTGCGCGGCCAGTACATCCGCGTCCTCTACGCCGAGATCGGCCGCGTCCTCAATCATCTCTTCACCGTGTGCGCATACGCCATGGACATCGGCGCCATGACGCCGATGCTGTGGGGTTTCGAGGAGCGCGAACGGCTGATGGAGTTCTGCGAGCGGGTTTGCGGCGCCCGACTGCACATGAACTACTTCCGCCCGGGCGGCGTCTCGCAGGACCTGCCCGCCGGCCTGGCCGATGATATCGCCGCATGGGCGGACGAGTTCCCGCGCTGCATCGACGATCTCGAAGCGCTGTTGACCGAGAACCGGATCTTCAAGCAGCGCTCGGTCGACATCGGTGCGATCAGCGCCGAGGATGCCTTCGACTGGGGCTTCTCCGGGCCATGCCTGCGCGCGAGCGGTGTGCCGTGGGATCTGCGCAAGGCGCAGCCCTATGATGTCTATGACCGGATGGATTTCGACGTGCCGGTCGGCAAGCACGGCGATTGCTACGATCGCTACCTCGTGCGGATGGTCGAGCTCCGGGAAAGCTTGAAGATCATCAAGCAGTGCTTGAACGAGATGCCGGCTGGCCCGGTCAAGGTCGATGACCGCAAGGTCGCGCCGCCGAAGCGGGGCGAGATGAAGGGCTCGATGGAAGCCCTCATCCATCACTTCAAGCTGTTCACGGAAGGTTACCACGTGCCGGCCGGAGAAACGTACACCGTCGTCGAGGCGCCCAAGGGTGAGTTCGGGGTCTACCTCGTCTCCGACGGCTCCAACCGTCCGTACCGGTGCAAGATCCGCCCGCCCGGCTTCGCCCATCTGCAGGCGATGGATTTCCTCACCCGCGGCCACATGCTGGCCGATGTGGTGGCGGTGCTTGGCTCGCTCGATATTGTGTTCGGGGAGATTGACCGATGAGCGCGGCAACGCCGGCGCCGGCAGACGGCACATTCTGCTTCACGCCGGAGAACGAGGGCACCGCGCGAGCGATCATCGCCAAGTACCCGCCGCGCCGGCAGGCGAGTGCCGTGCTGCCGCTTCTTGACCTGGCGCAGCGCCAGAACGGCGGCTGGCTGTCGCAGGCGGCGCTCGATTATGTTGCGCAGTACCTGCAGATGCCGCCGATCCGCGTCTACGAGGTCGCCACCTTCTATACGATGTTCAACCTCAAGCCGGTCGGCCGGCATCACATCCAGGTTTGCACCAACCTGCCGTGCTGGCTGCGCGGTTCGGACGCGATCGTCGCTGCCTGCCGCAAGCACTTGGGCATCGGTCCGGGCGAAACCACGGCCGACGGCGCGTTCACGGTTTCCGAGGTCGAATGCGCGGGCGCCTGCGTCAACGCGCCGATGGTGCAGATTGGCGATGATTACTATGAGGATCTGACCGCCGACAGCATGGGTAGCATTCTTGAAACGCTGAAGGCCGGTGGCACGCCGAAACCAGGCTCCCAGAGCGGGCGGCACAGCTGCGAGCCGGCCGGCGGCGTGACGTCGCTGACCTCGACGCCGGCGGTGCAGCGGTTCTTGGAAAAGAAAGCGGAAGGCAATCGCTGATGCTGCGCGATCAGGACCGCGTTTTCACCAATCTCTACGGATTCGATTCGCCATACCTTGAGGCGGCGCGGGCACGCGGCGACTGGGACAACACGAAGGATATCATCGTTCGTGGCCGCGAGACGCTGACGAAGGACGTGCGCGAGGCGGGCCTGCGCGGCCGCGGCGGCGCCGGGTTCAATACCGGCATGAAGTGGTCGTTCATGCCGAAGGAGGTGAGCCCCGGCCGGCCGCACTATCTGGTCGTCAATGCGGACGAAGGCGAGCCCGGCACCTGCAAGGACCGCGAGATCATGCGCCACGAGCCGCACAAGCTCCTTGAGGGCTGCGTGCTCGCGGGCAGCGCAATGGGCGCCCAGGCCGCCTACATCTACGTCCGCGGCGAGTTCTACCGCGAGGCTGAGGTTCTCCAGCGGGCGATCGACGAGGCCTACGGCGCCGGCCTTTTGGGACCGAATGCGTGCGGCGCCGGTGCCCGGTTCGATGTCTACGTGCACCGCGGGGCCGGGGCCTACATCTGTGGCGAGGAAACCGCGCTGATTGAGAGCCTGGAAGGCAAGAAGGGCCAGCCACGGCTGAAGCCGCCGTTTCCCGCCAACGTCGGCCTCTACGGCTGCCCGACGACGGTCAACAACGTCGAGACGATCTCGGTCGTGCCGGCAATCCTGCGCCGCGGTTCAGGCTGGTTTCTCGGTCTCGGGCGGCCGCGCAACACCGGCACCAAGCTGTTCAATATCTCCGGCCACGTCAACCAGCCGTGCACGGTCGAAGAAGAGATGGGCGTTCCGCTCAAGGAGCTGATCGAGCGGCATGCCGGCGGTGTCCGTGGCGGCTGGAACAATCTGCTGGCGGTCATCCCCGGCGGCTCATCGGTGCCCTTGCTGCCGAAGGCGGTCTGCGACAGCGTGCACATGGACTTCGATTCGCTGGCGGCGGTGAAGTCGGGCCTCGGTACGGCGGCCGTCATCGTCATGGACAAGAGCACCGACGTCGTGCGCGCGATCGCGCGGCTGTCGCGCTTCTACAAGCATGAGAGTTGCGGCCAGTGCACGCCGTGCCGCGAGGGCACGGGCTGGATGTGGCGGGTGATGGAACGGCTGGCCGACGGCCGCGGCAGCATCGAGGAGATCGATGTCCTGGAGCAGGTGACCCGCCAAGTGGAAGGGCACACGATCTGCGCCTTGGGCGATGCCGCAGCGTGGCCGATCCAGGGCTTGATTCGTCACTTCCGGCCGGAAATCGAGCGCCGGATCGCGGAGCGCAAAGCCTCCCCGAACCAGCGCAGCGCCGCTTAAGAAGGGGCGAAAGATGCCGAAGCTCACCATTGACGGACGCGAAGTGGAGGTCGCCGCAGGTCTGACTGTGCTGCAGGCCTGCGAGAGCATCGGGATCGAGATCCCGCGCTTCTGCTACCACGAACGGCTGTCGATTGCCGGCAATTGCCGGATGTGCCTTGTCACGATGGCAGGCTCGCCGAAGCCGGTTGCGTCCTGCGCCATGCCGGCCGCCGACAACATGGTCATCCAGACCAACACGCCGGAAGTGCACAAGATGCGGCGCTCGGTAATGGAGTTCCTGCTGATCAACCATCCGCTCGACTGCCCGATCTGCGATCAGGGCGGCGAGTGCGATCTGCAGGACCAGGCGATGGCCTATGGCTTCGATCGTGGCCGGTTCATCGAGAACAAGCGGGCGGTCAAGGACAAGTATCTGGGTCCCCTGATCAAGACGATCATGACCCGCTGCATCCACTGCACCCGCTGCATCCGCTTTGCGACCGAGATTGCGGGCGTTCCGGAATTGGGCGCGACCGGGCGCGGTGAGGGGACGGAGATCGGCACCTACATCGAGAAGGCGCTGACCTCGGAGCTCTCGGGCAACCTGATCGACGTCTGCCCGGTCGGCGCGCTGACCTCGAAGCCCTACGCGTTCTGTGCCCGGCCGTGGGAGCTGCGCAAGACGGAAACCATCGACGTGATGGATGCCGTCGGCAGCAACATCCGCGTCGACGCCCGCGGCAACGAGGTGCTGCGCGTCCTGCCGCGGCTGCACGAGGAGATCAACGAGGAGTGGATTTCCGACAAGACTCGCTTCGCCTGTGACGGCCTGCGCCGCCAGCGGCTGGACCAGCCGTATATCCGGGTTGACGGCAAGCTTAAGCCAGCGACGTGGCCCGAGGCGCTGAGTGCGGTCGCAAGCCGGCTCAAGGGCGTGCCGGGCGCGCGGATCGGCGCCATTGCCGGTGATCTCGCTGACTGCGAATCGATGCTGCTGGTCAAGGACTTGATGACGCGGCTGGGCTCGCCGAACCTCGACTGCCGCCAGGACGGCGCAGCACTGCCGGCGGAACCGCGCGCGGCCTACCTCTTCAACACCACCATCGCCGGCATCGAAACGGCCGATGCGTGCCTCTTGATCGGCACCAACCCGCGCATCGAGGCGCCGCTGATCAATGCCCGGATGCGCAAGCGCTTCCGCAACGGTGAATTTGCGGTCGGACTGATCGGCCAAGCCGCAGAGCTGACCTACCCCTTCGAGCACCTCGGTGAGGATCCACGCCTGATCGAGGAAGTCGCGAGCGGCCGGCATCCGTTCGCGGCGACGTTGAAGGCGGCGCAGCGGCCGATGCTGGTGCTGGGGATGGCGGCGCTTGCGCGTGCCGACGGCAGCGCCATCCTGGATGCAGCGCGGCGGATTGCCGAGACGACCGGCATGATCCGGCCGGGGGATGGCTGGAACGGTTTCAACGTCTTGCATACCGCTGCGGCGCGCACAGGCGGTCTCGATCTCGGCTTCGTGCCGGGAGAAGGCGGCCTCGACACCGCCGGCATGCTGGCGGCCGCGGAAGCCGGCGCGCTTGATGTCGTCTATCTCCTGGGCGCGGACGAACTTGATACCAGCCGGCTCAAGCGGGCCTTCGTGATCTATCAGGGCCATCATGGCGATGCCGGCGCACACGCGGCCGACGTGATCCTGCCCGGCGCGGCGTACACCGAGAAGGATGCCACCTACGTCAACACCGAAGGGCGGGTGCAGCAGGCGCAGCTGGCATGCCATCCGCCCGGTGAGGCGCGCGCGGACTGGAAGATCGTGCGCGTGCTGGCCGACAAGCTGGGACATCCGCTCGGGCTCGACACGCTTGCCGACGTGCGGGCGCGGCTGGCGGCGGCCAATCCGCTTTTTGCCAGCCTCGACTGCATCGAGCCTGCGGCCTGGGCGTCGTTCGGAACGGCGGGCGGCATCGACGCGGCACCGTTCGGGGCGGCCGTCGAGAACTTCTATCTCACCAATCCGATCTGCCGGGCATCGGTAACGATGGCCGAGTGCGTCGACGTGCTGGGCGATCGGCAGGGACGAAAGACCGGCACGCATGGCTGAGCTGTGGGCGGAATACCTCTGGCCGGCACTCCTGATCGTCCTCAAGGTGGTGGCGATCTGCGTGCCGCTGTTGATCAGCGTTGCCTATCTCACCTTCGCCGAGCGCAAGGTGATCGGCGCCATCCACCGCCGCAAGGGGCCGAACGTCGTCGGTCCGTTCGGGCTCCTGCAGCCGATGGCGGACGGCCTGAAGCTGATGTTGAAGGAGACGATCATCCCGACCGGCGCCAACCGCGCCGTCTTCATCATCGCGCCGATGCTGACGTTCATCCTGGCGCTGGTCGCCTGGGCGGTGATCCCGTTCGGCGACGGGGTCGTGCTTGCCAATATCAACGTCGGCGTGTTGTACCTGTTCGCCATCTCCTCGCTCGGCGTTTACGGCATCGTCATGGCCGGCTGGGCCAGCAACTCGAAATACGCCTTTCTCGGCGGGTTGCGGTCCGCAGCGCAGATGGTTTCCTACGAAGTGTCGATGGGCTTCGTGCTGATCACCGTGCTCCTGTGCGTCGGCTCGCTCAACCTTTCCGATATCGTGCGCGCGCAGTCCGGCCCGCTCGGCATGCTGCAATGGTTTGTCGTGCCGCTGCTGCCGATGGCGGTCATCTTCCTCGTCTCGGCGCTGGCGGAGACCAACCGGCATCCGTTCGATCTGCCGGAAGCGGAGGCCGAACTGGTCTCCGGCTACAACGTCGAGTACTCGGCAATGACGTTCGCGCTGTTCTTCCTTGGCGAATACGCGAACATGATCTTGATGTCGGCGATCACCAGCGTGCTTTTCCTGGGCGGCTGGCTGCCACCGCTGCCGGTTGCGCCGTTTACGTGGGTGCCGGGACCGGTCTGGTTCGCGCTCAAGATCGCCGCCTGCCTGTTCGTGTTCTTGTGGGTGCGGGCGACGCTGCCGCGCTATCGCTATGATCAACTGATGCGGCTCGGCTGGAAGGTCTTCTTGCCGGTTTCGCTGGCGGCCGTGGTCATCGTCGCCGGCGTGGTGCTGACCTTCGGCCTCGGGCCGGGAATGAAGTAAAGACGAGGGATAGGGCGCTATGAGCTCGATGGATCGCGCGGCACGGACGGTCTTTCTGACCGAGCTGTTGTCCGGCCTCGCCCTGACATTCCGCTACATGTTCCGGTCGACGGTGACGGTGAACTATCCCTACGAGAAGGGACCGCTCAGTCCGCGCTTCCGCGGCGAGCACGCACTACGCCGCTACCCGAACGGCGAGGAGCGATGCATCGCGTGCAAGCTGTGCGAGGCGATCTGTCCGGCGCAGGCGATCACGATCGAAGCCGAGCCGCGCGCGGATGGCAGCCGGCGGACGACACGCTACGACATCGACATGGTGAAGTGCATCTATTGCGGGCTGTGCCAGGAGGCGTGCCCGGTGGATGCGATCGTCGAAGGCCCGAACTTCGAGTTTTCGACCGAAACACGCGAGGAACTCCTCTATAACAAGGAACGGCTGTTGGCGAACGGCGATCGCTGGGAAACCGAAATCGCCGCCAACCTCGCCGCCGACGCCCCTTACCGTTGACGCAAGGCCAACAGTAGGCGAGAACACGAAAACGAACCGCGGGCGCGGGCGCGCCGTTCGAGCCGGGACCGCCAACGTCGCACAACAACGCATGAACGATGATCATCCAGGGGCTAGCCTTTTATCTGTTCTCGCTCGTCGCCGTGGTTTCGGCCGTGATGGTGATCTCGGCCCGCAATCCGGTGCACTCGGTCCTGTTCCTGATCCTCACCTTCTTTAACGCCGCCGGCCTGTTCGTGCTTTCGGGCGCCGAGTTTCTGGCGATGATCCTGGTCATCGTCTATGTCGGCGCCGTTGCGGTGATGTTCCTGTTCGTGGTGATGATGCTCGACATCAATTTTGCCGAGCTGCGCGAGGGATTCCTGCGCTACCTGCCGATCGGCGGCCTGGTTGGCTTCATCCTGCTGGCTGAACTCCTGATCATCCTCGGTGGTTGGACGCTGGCGCCAGAGGCGGCGGCGACCGCTGCGGCGCCGGTGCAGGCATCGGTCAGCAACACCCATGCGCTGGGCCAGATCCTGTACACGCGCTACCTCTACCTGTTCCAGGTGGCGGGCATGATCCTGCTGATTGCCATGGTCGGCGCGATCGTGCTAACGCTTCGGCGGCGGCAGGGCGTTCGCAGGCAGTCGATCTCCGAACAGGTTGCTCGCGATCCGAAGGCTTGCATCGAGGTCCGCAAGATACCGACAGGAAGAGGTATCTGATGTTCGAAATCGGGCTTAGCCATTACCTTTCTGTGGCGGCGATTCTTTTTGCGATTGGCATTTTTGGGATTTTCCTCAACCGCAAGAACATCATCGTTATTTTGATGTCGGTCGAGCTGATGTTGTTGGCCGTGAATATCAATTTCGTGTCGTTCGCAACCGCGTTGAACGACCTTGTCGGTCAGGTGTTTGCGATGTTCGTGCTGACGGTGGCTGCGGCAGAGGCGGCGATTGGCTTGGCCATTCTCGTCATTTATTTCCGCAACCGCGGCACGATTGCGGTCGAAGACATCAACCTGATGAAGGGGTGAGTTCGGCCGATGGTTGTTGGCGTCGTCTTTCTTCCGCTCTTAGGGGCGTTTGTCGTCGGCATGCTCGCCTTGCTCCAGCGGGGCAACGGCGAAGCGGCCGGGCACGGGCATGGGCACGAGGGTGGCCATGGCCATGGCCACGAGAAGAGCCGCACCGACTCACTCGCGCAGGTCTTGAGCTGCGGCGCGCTCTTGCTCTCGATGCTGCTGGCGATCTTGGTCTTCTTCGACGTCGTCGGTGGCGGCAACGCCCACACGGTCGAACTGATGACCTGGATCGATTCCGGGCTGTTCGAGGTGTCCTGGGCACTCAAGGTCGACACGTTGAGCGCGGTGATGATGGTCGTCGTCACCGTCGTCTCGGCAATGGTGCATGTCTATTCGGTCGGCTACATGCACCACGACACCTCGATCCCGCGCTTCATGGCGTATCTGAACCTGTTCACCTTCTTCATGCTGATGCTGGTGACAGCCGACAACCTGGTGCAGATGTTCTTCGGCTGGGAAGGGGTTGGCTTGGCGTCGTACCTCTTGATCGGCTTCTGGTACGACCGGCCATCGGCAAACGCGGCCGCGATTAAGGCGTTTCTCGTCAACCGCGTCGGTGACTTCGGCTTCACGCTGGGGCTGTTCGGCACCTTCGTGCTGTTCGACTCGGTCCAATTCGACACCATCTTCGCGGCCGCGCCAGCGCATGCGGATGCCCGCATTCACCTGTTCAGCGCCGATTTCCATGCGCTCACCATCATCTCATTGCTGCTGTTCGTGGGCGCGATGGGCAAATCGGCGCAGTTGGGGCTGCACACGTGGCTCCCCGATGCGATGGAGGGGCCGACCCCGGTCTCGGCGTTGATCCATGCGGCGACGATGGTGACGGCGGGCGTGTTCATGGTGGCGCGGCTGTCGCCCCTGTTCGAACAATCCGACACCGCGCTCACGGTCGTCACCCTGATCGGCGCCAGCACGGCGGTGTTCGCGGCGACGGTGGGCTGCGTCCAGAACGACATCAAGCGGGTGATCGCGTATTCGACCTGTTCACAGCTGGGCTACATGTTCTTTGCCTGCGGCGTCTCGGCCTATTCGGCCGGCATCTTCCACCTGACGACGCACGCCTTCTTCAAGGCACTGTTGTTCCTCGGCGCCGGCTCCGTCATCCACGCCATGTCCGACGAGCAGGACATGCGCAAGATGGGCGGCATCTGGCGGATGGTGCCGGTGACCTACGTCTTGATGTGGATCGGCTCCCTGGCGCTGGCCGGCATCTGGCCGTTTGCCGGCTACTTCTCCAAGGACATCGTGCTTGAATCCGCCTACGCGGCCGGCACCGGCGTCGGCCAGATCGCTTTCTGGGCCGGTCTGGGCGCCGCATTCCTGACCGCGTTCTATTCCTGGCGGCTGCTGCTGATGACCTTCCACGGCAAGCCGCGCGGCGACGAGGTCGTTATGGCCAGGATCCACGAATCGCCCGTGGTAATGCTGGCGCCGATGGCGGTGCTGGCGGTCGGCGCGGTGGCGGCGGGCTATGTCGGCTACGAGAGCTTTGTCGGCCACGACTTAGCGCACTTCTGGGGCGCTGCGATCCAGGTCCTGCCGGCGCATCCGACACTCGAGAACGCCCATCACGTGCCAGGCTGGGTCAAGCTGGCGCCACTGGTGGTCGGTGTTTCCGGCATCGCGCTGGCCTATGTCCTCTACAGCGTGGCACCGCAGATCCCGGCGCTGCTGGCGGCACGGTTCCGCGGGCTGTACCAATTCCTTCTCAACAAATGGTACTTCGACGAATTGTACGATGCGCTGTTCGTGCGGCCGGCGTTCCGGCTCGGCCGCAGCCTGTGGAAGGGCGGTGACGGCGCTGTCATCGACGGCGTTGGACCGGACGGCATCGCTGCGGCGACCGTGCGCATCGCCCGTGACGCGGGGCGGCTGCAGTCCGGCTACATCTTCCACTACGCGTTCGCAATGCTGATCGGCATCGTCGTGCTGGTGTCGTGGTACCTCTTCGTCGCGGGGCGGTAAATCGGTCATGCGCGATCTGCCCATCCTCACTCTCGTCACCTTCCTGCCGCTGGTCGGCGTCGCCTTCATCCTTTCGGTGCGCGGCGATCCGCTGATGGTGGCGCGCAACGCCCGCAATGTGGCGCTCCTGGCCTCGGTCACCACCTTCCTGGTGTCGCTGGGGCTGTGGTTCGGATTCGATCCGGCCGGGGCCGACTTCCAGTTCGTAGAGAAGGCGGCCTGGATGCCCGCGCTCGGCCTCTCCTATCACATGGGGGTCGACGGCATCTCGGTCCTGTTCGTGCTGTTGTCGACGGTCCTAATCCCTGTTTGTATTCTCGCAAGCTGGGAAAGCATCACGGTTCGCGTGAAGGAATACATGATCGCGTTCCTGGTGATGGAGACGATGCTGGTCGGGACCTTCTGCGCCCTTGACCTGTTCTTGTTTTACGTCTTCTTCGAAGGCGTGCTGATCCCGATGTTCCTTATCATCGGCGTCTGGGGCGGACCACGGCGCGTCTATTCAGCGTTCAAGTTTTTCCTGTTCACGCTCGCCGGCTCGGTGCTGATGCTGCTGGCGCTCCTGATGATGTATCTCGAGGCCGGCACGGCGGACATCCCGACCCTGATGACGCATGATTTCCGGCCCGAGTTGCAGATCTGGCTGTGGCTGGCGCTGTTTGCCGCGTTTGCGGTCAAACTGCCGATGTGGCCGGTGCACACGTGGCTGCCCGATGCCCACGTCGAAGCGCCGACGGCAGGCTCCGTCATCCTCGCCGGCGTGCTGCTGAAGTACGGCGGCTACGGGTTCTTGCGCTTTTCGCTGCCGATGCTGCCGGACGCGTCGGTGATGTTCACGCCGCTGGTCTACAGCATGAGCGTCATCGCGGTGATCTACACCTCGCTGGTGGCGCTGGCGCAAGACGACATGAAGAAGCTGATCGCATACTCGTCTGTGGCGCACATGGCGTATGTGACGGTCGGCGCCTTCAGCATGAATGTGCACGGGATCGAGGGCTCGCTCCTGCAGATGCTGAGCCACGGCATCGTGTCGGCCGCCCTGTTCCTGATCGTCGGTGTTGTCTACGACCGCATCCACTCGCGCGACATCGCGACCTACGGCGGCCTCGTCCACAGGATGCCGCTTTACGCCGCGGTGTTCATGCTGTTCATGCTGGCTTCGGTCGGGCTGCCGGGGACGAGCGGCTTCATCGGCGAGTTCCTGGTGCTGGTCGGCGCCTTCCAGGCCAACAGCTGGGTCGCGCTGTTGACGGCGATCGGCATGATCCTCGGCGCCGCCTACATGCTCTACCTCTACCGCCGCGTCATTTTCGGCATGCTTACCAAGGATGCCCTGAAGAAGATCACCGACCTCACTCCGCGCGAGATTGCCGTGTTTGCGCCGCTGGTCGTTCTCGTGGTCTGGATGGGCGTCTATCCCGACTCCTTCCTCTCCATCATGCATGCCTCGGTCGAGCAACTGGTCGACCGGCTGGCAACGGCGCAGGCCGACGTGGCCGCATTCCCGCTTGCGCTGCGTTAGGGAGCGCACGACCGATGGCTGACGTTAACCTCCCTGACCTGACGCCTGCGATGCCGGAGATCCTGCTGGCGGTGGCCGCGATGGGCCTGCTGATGCTGGGGGCATTCACCCGCGACGGCGGCGAGGCGGCGGCGCTGCGGGTGAGCCGGCAGGTGGCGATGCTGGGCCTGGTCGCGCTTGGCGTGACACTGGCGGCGGTGCTGATGGTTGCCACGCCATCCGCGGCCGTGACCTTCGAGGGCATGTTCATCCTCGACGATTTCGCCATCTTCATGAAACTGTTCGTGCTTGTCGGGGCAGCCTTGAGCCTGTTCATGGCCCAGAGCTACCTCGAGTTGCACCGCATCGCCCGCTTCGAGTTCACGGTACTGTTGCTGTTGGCAACGCTCGGCATGCTGTTGATGGTCTCGGCCAACGACTTTCTCGGCCTCTACCTTGGCCTTGAGATGCAGAGCCTGGCGCTCTACGTGATCGCGGCTTTTCACCGCGACGACGTCCGTTCGAACGAAGCCGGGCTGAAGTACTTCGTGCTTGGCGCGCTGGCATCCGGGCTTTTGCTCTACGGGACGTCCCTGATCTACGGCTACACGGGCACCACCAGTTTCGCCGCGATCGCCGACACACTGCACGGTGACGGCGCTCTGCCGCCAGCCGGCGTGATCGTCGGCCTCGTCTTCGTCATGGCTGGTCTTGCCTTCAAGATCTCGGCGGTGCCCTTTCACATGTGGACGCCGGATGTCTACGAAGGGGCGCCGACACCGGTCACGGCGTTCTTTTCCGTGACACCAAAGCTGGCCGCAATTGGCCTCCTGTTGCGCGTGATGCTGGAGCCGTTCGGATCGCTGTTCGGCCAGTGGCAGCAGATCGTGATTTTCATCTCCGTGGCGTCGATGGTGCTGGGCGCGTTTGCCGCGATCAGCCAGACCAACATCAAGCGGCTGATGGCTTACAGCTCGATCGGCCACGTCGGCTACGCCCTGATCGGGCTTGCGGTCGGAACCCGCGAGGGGGTGACGGCCGTCCTGATCTACATGGTGATCTACATCGTCATGAACCTGGGCGCGTTTGCCTGCATCTTGTGCATGCGGCGGCGCGGGCAGATGCTGGTCAACATTTCCGATCTGGCGGGCCTATCGAAAACGAGCCCGGCAATCGCCTTGGGCCTCGCCATTTTCATGTTCTCGATGGTCGGCATACCGCCACTCGCCGGCTTCTTCGGCAAGCTTTACATCTTTCTCGCCGCCATCAAGGGCGGGCTGTTCACGCTCGCGATCATCGGTGTGCTGAGCAGTGTCGTCGCCGCCTACTACTATCTGCGTATCGTCAAGGTGATGTACTTCGACGAGGCGGCGGAACCGATCGATCGCGACGCCGGCCGCGAGGCGAAGTGGGTGATCCTCGGCACTGCGCTCCTGGTCTTGATCTTCTTCCTCATCCCCGGACCGCTGGTTTCCAGCGCGTCGACCGCGGCAGCCGCCTTGTTCGGTAGTTGAGGCAGCGGTCGTGAGTCTGGACGTCCCGGGGGGGATGCAGTTGATCCCGCTCGGGCGTGTCGATTCTACGAACGAGGAAGCGATTCGGCGCTGCCGGGCTGGTGCGGCCGATGGCTGCGTCATCTGGGCGGAACAGCAGAGCCAGGGCCGCGGCCGGCGCGGCCGGTCGTGGCTGTCGCCGCGCGGAAATCTCTATGTCTCGATCGTCGTCAGGCCGCGTGTGCCGTCAACGGCCTATGCGCAGCTGAGTTTCGTTGCCAGCCTCGCCGTGGCTGACGCAGTCGCGGCGCACCTGCCGGACGGGAGCGTCGTCGACTGCAAATGGCCGAACGACGTCCTGGTCGCGGGCCGCAAAGTGGCGGGGCTGCTGCTCGAGTCCGGAGGCGGGCAGGGGGCCCAGGGCGACTGGGTGGTGGCCGGCATCGGCATCAACGTCGCCTGGGCACCGGAGGACGATGCGGTCCTCTATCCGGCGACAGCGCTTGCCGCTGAAGGGAGCACGGCCGCCGTCGCGGACGTCGTCGGGAGCCTGCTCACGGCGTTCGCCAATTGGCGAACGGCGTGGGAAGGGGAGGGGTTTAGCGCGATCCGCAGCGCCTGGCGGGCGCGCGCGCACGGGCTTGGCGCGCCGATCACGGTGCGCCTGGAAACGGAAACGCTGAGCGGGATCTTCCGCGATCTCGACGATGCGGGCGCGCTCATCCTGGAGCAGGACTCAAGGCTTCGCACCATCACCGCGGGTGACGTCTTCCCCGCGCAGGCAGTGACCGAGAATGCAATGCACGAGGGCCAGTCCCGATGCTGATGGCGATTGACGCCGGCAATACGAATACCGTGTTCGCGGTCTTCGATGACGAAGGAAAGATCCGCGGCGAGTGGCGCGCGGCGACGATGGCCAACCGCACCGCCGATGAGACCGGCGTGTGGCTCGCGACACTGCTGCAGATGGAGGGCCTCGACCGCCGCGACATCACGGCAGCGATCATCGCCTCGGTGGTGCCGGCAACGCTGTTCAGCCTGCGCCTTCTGTGCCGTCGCTACTTCGGCGTGCCGGCACAGGTGATCGGCACGCCCGACGTCGATATCGGCATCGAGATCCTGCTCGACCGGCCCGAAGAGGTCGGCGCCGACCGGCTGGTGAATGCGGTGGGAGCCTTTATCGAGTATGGGGGGCCTAAGATCATCGTCGATTTCGGGACCGCGACGACGTTCGATGTGATCGACGACAAGGGCAATTACCTGGGCGGCGCGATCGCGCCCGGTGTCAACCTTTCGATCGAGGCTTTGCACAAGGCCTCGGCCCAGCTACCGCGGGTGGCGATCGGCCGGCCGGAGCGGGTCATCGGCAAGAACACCGTGCAGGCGATCCGGGCCGGAATTTTCTGGGGCTATCTCAGCATGATCGAGGGTCTGATTGCACGTATACGTCAAGAACTCGGGACCCCTGCCGAGGTGATCGCGACCGGCGGGCTCGCGCCGCTGTTCGCCGAGTGCAGCGCGATCCTGTGCCACTCCGATCCCGACCTGACCTTGAAGGGCCTCTATGCCGTGCACCGCCGCAATCAGGCACAATGATGCCGGTTGAAGGTGTCGATGAGTTGGTCTTCCTGCCGCTGGGCGGGGCGGGGGAGATCGGCATGAACCTCAACCTCTACGGCTACGGCGCGGCCGAGCAGCGGCGCTGGCTGATGATCGATTGTGGCATCGGCTTCGGCGCCGCCGGGATGCCCGGTGTCGATGTCGTCATGCCGGATCCGAGCTACATCGTCGAGCGCCGCGACCGGCTTGAAGGTTTGGTGCTGACGCACGCGCACGAAGACCATCTGGGCGCGATTCCATACCTTTGGCCGCTTCTGCGCTGCCCCGTGTATGGCAGCGACTTCGCGCTCGCAATTTTGCGCGGCAAGCTGGCGCGGACGAGTTTCGCCGCCGAGGTGCCGCTCAAGCCGATCGCGCCCAAGCAGACGGTCGCACTGGGGCCGTTCACGCTCGGCTTCATTAGCGTGGCGCATTCCATTCCGGAAGCGCACGCGGTCGTCATCCGCACGGGCGCTGGAACCGTGGTCCATACCGGTGACTGGAAACTCGACCCGGAACCGGTGGTCGGCGGCTTTGCCGACGAAGATGCACTGGAGCGGGTCGGCGACGAAGGGGTGCTGGGCCTTATCTGCGATTCCACGAACGTTTTCGAGCCGGGCCGCGCCGGCTCCGAAGGCACGCTACTGGCGCCGCTGACGGAGCTGATCGGTTCCTGTACGAACCGCGTCGCCGTCACCTGCTTTTCCAGCAACATCGCGCGGATGCATACGATCGCGACGGCAGCCCATCGCAACGGCCGCGAGGTCGTCCTTGCCGGCTCGGCGGTCGCGCGGAACTATGTCGCCGCCAAGGAGTGCGGCTACTTGGGCGAGTTGCCCGCTTTCCTGGATACGGACGCTGCCAGCTATCTGCCGCGCAACAAGATCGTGCTCGTGTGCACCGGCAGCCAGGGCGAACCCAACGCCGCGCTGGCGCGGCTTGCGGCCGGGGAGCATCCGTCGCTGGCGCTTGAGACAGGCGACACGGTCATCTTCTCCTCGCGCGTCATTCCCGGCAACGAGATCGCCATCGGCCGGCTGCAGAACCAGCTGTTACGGCGCGGGATCACGATCATCGGCCACCGGCAGGCGCGAATCCACGTCTCCGGCCACCCGGCCCGCGATGAACTGGCCCGCATGTATGCGCTGGTGCGGCCGCGCGTTGCGGTGCCCGTGCATGGCGAACTGCGCCACATGATGGAGCACGCGCGGCTTGCAACCGACCGGGGTGTCCCGCACACGATCGTTGCCGAGAACGGGACGATGGTCCGCTTGAGCCCCGGTCCGGCGGCAGCGACGGAGGCGGTGCAGTCGGGGCGCTGGGCGCTTGAGGGAAACCGGGTCGTGCCGATCGCGGGCGAACTCATTCGCTACCGCACCAAGGCGGTTTACGAAGGCTCTGCATTTGTCACGGTCGCGCTGGCAGCGAAGCAGCAAGCCGCCGCCGATGTTCAGCTTTCGACGGTCGGGCTGCTGGAACAGGGCGAGGGGGAAGTGGCCGCGGCGCTCACGGCGGCCGTGCGAAAAGCGATCGACGACCTGCCGGCCTCAACCTATAAGGATGATGAGACGGTTCGCGAAGCGGTTAGGCTTACCGTTCGGCGAACCTGCCGCCAATTGTTGGGCAAGCGGCCCATGACTCACGTTCACTTGGTAAGGAACGGTTTGGCGCGAGCCGGAGCCGAGGCATGATCGGCAGGGTCAATCAGGTGGCGATTGCGGTCCCTGACCTCGGTGCGGCAACAGCGGACGACAGCCGATGAACGTGTGGACCGGTATCGCCGTCTACATCGTCATCTGGTGGGTCGTCATCTTCATGGTGCTGCCGTGGGGTGTGCGGCCGCTCGAGGCCGAAGACATCGCCAAGGGCCATGCTTCGGGCGCGCCGCGTCAGCCCCGGATCCTCACCAAAATGGCCGTGACGACCGTAATCGCTGCGCTCGTCTGGCTTGGTGTCTATTTCCTGATCGACAGCGGCGCGATTTCTTTCCGCGAGTAGGACATGTCCGGGTACTGCCGCGTCGCACCGGGCCACCCCGTGCATCAGCCCTATCACGATCGGGAGTACGGCTTTCCGGTCGCGGACGAAGCAGTGCTGTACGAGCGCTTGAGCCTCGAGATCTTTCAGGCCGGACTGTCCTGGGAGATCGTGCTCAAGAAGCGGGCAGCGCTCAACCATGCGTTTGCTTCCTTCTCCGTCGACCGCGTTGCTGCCTTTGACGCCTCGGATCTGGAACGGTTGCTGCACGACGCCGCCATCATTCGCAACCGTCGCAAGATCGAGGCGGTAATCGCGAACGCAGCCCAAATCCAGGCGCTACGCGTAACGTCCGGTGGCTTTTCGCAGTGGCTTGCAGCCCTTCACCCGCGCCCGCACGAAGCATGGCTCAGCCAGTTTCGCGAAACGTTCCGCTTCATGGGGGCCGAGGTTGTGCGGGAATTCTTGCTCAGCACCGGCTATTTGCCGGGCGCCCATGCCGAAGACTGCCCAATCTACCCGGTGATTTTGGCGACGGCGCCGCCTTGGCTGGCGACCGCCAAGGACGCACGCTTGCAGGTGGGAACGGGCGAAATTCCGTGAGCGCATCCGCGATGGCAGGACCCCAAAAAAGACTGTGGCAAGACCGTTACCGACCTTGCCCCAGTCACGAAGCCATCGCTGTTTTTTTGCCTCGGCGCGCACTTCCGCAAAAAGCGCTGTTTCCGATGCGTCTGTTAACGCTTCTTGAGAGTTTCCCCAAAAACCCGGGCCGAATTTCGCTTCGCCATGTGTCTGTTCCGACTACTGTCAAGACGTTACAGGAGAATAGGTGGAAGGTCACGTGTTTTTTCACCCAACGGTGTTAGAAAACGGCGCTTTGCCCGTGCAGCATGCCATTTTGCTCGTGCAACAAGAGCCGAATACTCCCCGTTCATCCGCATGAGAGAAGCAATGGCATGACAAGGGGCTCCGTCTGGTGCAGACGAACGCTCGCGCTGGTCTGCTGCACGCTTGTCGCGGGCTTGTTTTCGCGCCCAGACGCCCCGCGGGCAGAAGCCAGTGCGAACCCGGAAGGCAGGGTGGTGGCGCTCAACCGTGAAGACTGCGCCCGGCTGCAGGGGATGGTGCCAGCCGACGCTGCCGACTATGTGCCGGGCGTCGATGTCGAAGGCCGGCCGGTGGCACCCGCCGATCTGCCGCGCGGGTCTTTCAACCCGGCACTGAGGGCGGCCGAGATCGACGTCGAGCTGGGCGGCTTCGGCCGGCGATGGCGGCCCTTCGCACGACCCGCCGATGTCATCGTCGGCCGAATCGGCTTTGATCACGACGGCGCCATTCTCCTCAACGGCGAGCCGCTGGCAGCCGCAGACCGCGAGCGCCTGGCGGCAGCGTGCCGCGAGGAGGGCCTGAATCCGCGCTAGCGGCACGCGTCAACCCAGGGACGTTGATGTCACCGGCCGGTTCGCATAGAAGTCGACAGCCCTCTGTCGCCGCGCTGCGGTGGCAACGCGGAAGGCGCCCCACCACCGCCAGGAACGACGATGCGCTGGTCCCAGTACTTTCTGCCGACGCTGAAGGAGACCCCTGCCGAGGCGCAGATCGCCTCGCATCGGCTGATGCTGCGCGCCGGCATGATCCGGCAGTCGAGCGCCGGGATCTATGCCTGGCTGCCGCTGGGCCTGCGCGTGCTGCGGAGGATCGAAAACATCGTCCGCGCGGAGCAGAACGCCGCCGGCTGCATCGAGATGCTGATGCCGACGCTGCAGCCGGCCGAGCTGTGGCGCGAGAGCGGCCGCTACGACGCCTATGGCCCGGAGATGCTGCGCTTCACCGATCGCCACGAGCGCGAGATGCTGTACGGGCCGACCAACGAGGAGCAGATCACCGAGATCTTTCGTGCGTCGGTGCGCAGCTATCGGCAGTTGCCGCGGCTGCTCTATCACATCCAGTGGAAGTTCCGCGACGAGATCCGGCCGCGCTTCGGCGTCATGCGCGGGCGCGAGTTCCTGATGAAGGACGCGTACTCGTTCGACCTCGATCGTGCCGGCGCGATCAGGGCTTACAACAAGATGTTCATCTGTTACCTGCGCACATTCGAGAAAATGGGATTGAAGGCGATCCCGATGCGCGCGGAAACCGGGCCGATCGGCGGCGACCTCAGCCATGAGTTCGTGATCCTGGCGGAAACGGGGGAAAGCGAAATCGCCTACCATCGGGACTTGGGCTCGTTCAATCTGGCCCAGGAGGCGATCGACTACGAGGGCGATCTGCAGCCGATGGTCGACACCTTCACGGCCAAGTACGCCGCCACCGACACAGAGCGCGACCCGGTGCGGGAAGCGGCGCTGGGCGATGCGCTGGTCACCGGGCGTGGCATCGAGGTCGGGCACATCTTCTATTTCGGCACCAAGTATTCGAAGGCGATGAATGCGGTCGTGGCCGGTCCCGACGGCGAGGAGAGCCAGGTCGAGATGGGCTCCTACGGCATCGGCGTGTCCCGCCTTGTCGGCGCCGCAATCGAGGCCTTTCATGACGACGCAGGGATCCTGTGGCCGGAAGCGCTGGCGCCGTTCCGGGTTGGCCTGATCAACCTCAAGTCCGACGATGCCGCCTGCACGGCCGGCTGCGAGCGGATCTATCAGGACCTCTTAACGCGCGGCTGCGAGGTGCTCTACGATGACCGGCCGGAACGCCCCGGCGTCAAGTTCGCCGATATGGACCTGATCGGCTTGCCGCACCAGATCATCGTCGGGCCGCGCGGACTGGCCAAGGACCTGGTCGAGGTCAAGGACCGCCGCACCGGCGCGCGCATCGAGATGACGACCGAAGCCGCCGTGGCCGCGGTCGCGGGCTAACGCAGAGGGGGCGGATCGCAAGCCGTGTTCAGTGCGTTCGAGTGGATGGTCGCCTCGCGCTACCTGCGCGCGCGCAGACGCGAAGGCTTCATCTCGGTCATTGCCCTGTTCTCGCTGTTGGGCATTGCCTTGGGCGTGGCGACGCTGATCATCGTCATGTCGGTGATGAACGGCTTCAAGCAGGAACTGATGGGCCGCATTCTCGGCCTCAACGGCCACCTGACGGTCTACGGGCCGGTTGATGGCCTGGCGGACTTCGATGCCTTGAAGGATCGCCTGAGCACCGTCGCGGGCGTCCGCATCGTGACGCCGATGATCGAGAACCAGGTGATGGCGACGGCGAACAGCGTTGCCCGCGGCGCCGTCGTGCGCGCCTTCCGCGCCGAAGACCTGCGGAAGAAGGCCATCATCGCTGACAATATCATCGCCGGTTCGCTCGATGCCTTCCAAGGCGAGGATGCGATCGTGATCGGCACCCGGATGGCAGAAAGGATGGGGGTGCGGGTCGGCGATCCGGTGACCCTGATCTCGCCCAAGGGCAACGTGACCGCGTTCGGCTCGGTGCCCCGCCTCAAGGCGTACACCGTCGTCGCCATCTACGAGATCGGCATGTACGAATACGACGCCAACTTCGTGTTCATGCCGCTGGAAGCAGCGCAGACCTACTTCCGCATGGCGACGACGGTGAGCGCGCTCGAAGTGTTCGCCGACAGCCCGGAGAAGGCAACCGCGCTGGTCCGCCCGCTCGCCAAAGCCGCCGGCGATCTCGCCCGGGTGCAGGACTGGCAGCGGACGAATGCAAGCTTTTTCAACGCGATCCAGGTTGAGAGGAACGTCATGTTCCTGATCCTGACGTTGATCATCGTCGTCGCCGCGTTCAACATCATTTCCAGCCTGATCATGCTGGTCAAAGACAAGGGCCGCGACATTGCCATTCTGCGGACGATGGGCGCCACCAAGGGCGCCGTCATGCGGATCTTCTTTCTCGCCGGTGCCAGCATCGGCGTTGTCGGCACGACGGCTGGCGTGATCCTAGGCCTTGCATTCACCAGCAACATCGAGTCGATCCGCCAGGCCATCCAATCGCTCACCGGGACCGAGCTGTTCGCGGCCGAGATCTACTTCCTGTCGCAGCTGCCGGCGATCGTCGATCCGCTCGAAGTCGTCGCGGTAACGGCAATGGCGTTTACACTGACGCTGCTGGCGACCCTCTATCCATCCTGGAAGGCGGCGCGCATCGATCCGGCGGAAGCGCTCCGATATGAGTGAGCCACTGTTCAGGCTGGAGCGGATCACCCGCACCTACGTTCAGGGCCGTGCCAAGCTCAACGTCCTGAACGGCGTCGATCTGGCGCTCGGCCGCGGCGAGATCGTGGCCCTGGTCGGCCCCTCGGGCGCCGGCAAGTCGACGCTGCTGCACATCGCAGGGTTATTGGAGCGGCCAGACGATGGCGAGGTGCTGCTTACCGGCAAGGCGTGCGGGCGGCTCTCGGACGATGCGCGAACGGCGATCCGGCGCCGGCAGATCGGCTTTGTCTATCAGTACCACCACCTGTTGCCAGAGTTCTCGGCGCTCGAAAACATCGTCCTGCCGCAGATGATAGGGGCACTCGACCGGCGCGAGGCGGAGCGGCGCGGCCGTGAACTGCTGGCCTTGCTCAAGCTTGCCGAGCGCGCCGACCATCGGCCGGGCCAGCTCTCCGGCGGCGAGCAGCAGCGGGTTGCGATCGCGCGTGCGCTCGCCAATGCGCCCGATCTCCTGCTTGCCGACGAGCCGACCGGCAACCTCGACCCGCGCACGGCGGATGAGGTCTTCCAGCTGCTGCTCACGCTGGTACGCACCGTCGGCCTGGCGGCGATCATTGCCACCCACAATCCGGCGCTGGCAGCGCGGATGGACCGCACCGTGCGGATGGAGAACGGCCAGCTGATCGAGGCTTGATGCCCCGACCGGAAGCGATGCCCTCAAGAATCCGTGGATGGCCGGCCTGCGCCGGCCATGAGGGGGCAAGGGAAAGGCCCGCCCACGGTCCGAACCGGATAGATAGTGGACAGATTAGACCGGGTAGATGGTTGACACGT
>JARSSM010000016.1 GCA_029624735.1 Defluviicoccus sp.
ACTGTCAACCATGTCTCCGGTCCATAGTGTCAACTATGTCGCCGGTTGCTCAGGCCATGGCGGGGGCGAGGAACCTATCCCAAAGCCGTCATACGCGCCCGTGGTTCCCTTTACCGTCATCCGCGGACTTGTTCCGCGGATCAACTGCCAGTGCCAACACACCCCGACGAGTTGATGGCCGGCCTGCGCCGGCCATGACGATGAAGGGGGGAGGCGGCAGGCATGACGCGCCGGTCATGACGATCGGTAATGGTACTGAGTCCAACAGACTCTCTCTGAGGCCGACCATCAGACCCTGCTGTTGGCCGGGGTCCAGGCGGGTTGGAGGTGTTTCTTCAGAGGAAAAAGTTTTGCACAGGGTTCTTGATCTGCCGCGGCGGCGATGGTAGCGTCTGCCGCATTGGTTCGGCGGGATGGTGGCTGGCAGCATGTGCGGGATTGCCGGTATCTTCTTCAAGGATGGGCAGGGCAACCGGCCCGTGGGTCATGCCCTGGTCGATATGCTGGATGGATGCCAGCACCGCGGTCCGGACAGCACCGGGTTCGCGCTCTACGGCGCAGGGGACGACCACCTCGTCTTGCGCTTCCTCGTCGGCGAGGGGCCGGAGCGGGAGGCCGCGATCGAGCGCATTCGCCGCATCCTCAGCGATTTTGCGGCCACACCGGTGGAGGAGCGGCTGACCGGGGTCACCTGGCGCGTCACCGTCGCGTTTGCCGGCGATATCCAGGCCTTTGCGTATGCACTCGAACGCGGGGCGAAACTGCTGTCGGTCGGCCGCCGGCTCGATATCATCAAGGACTGCGGCACGGCGCGCGATGTCGACCGCGTCTATGGGATCAGCGGCATCAACGGGACGCACGGCATTGGCCACGTCCGGCTGGCGACCGAGTCGGACGTTCGCCCGGAGGCAGCGCATCCGTTCTGGGCGACCGGGTTTGCCGATGTCGCCATTGTCCATAACGGCCAGATCACCAATTACTGGAAGATGCGCCGCGCCCTTGAGCAGCGCGATTTCGAGTTTCGCACCGAGAATGACAGCGAACTGATCGCCGTCTACCTGGCCGACCAGCTGCGCAGCGGCGCCTCGCTGAACGCCGCCCTTGAACGCGCGGTCGAGGATCTTGACGGCACATTTTCGTTCCTGGTCGCCACCGGCGACGGCCTCGGCTGCGCCAAGGACAAGCTCGCGGCCAAGCCGATGGTGATGATGGAAACCGACGAGCTGGTGGCCATCGCGTCTGAGGAAGTCTCCCTCAACCGTCTGTTTCCGGGCCGTCAGCTCAATACCAGCGAACCGCCACCGGGAAGCTTTGCCACATGGTCGCGATCGATCTTGCCGTAACACCGGTCCGCGAGGCCAATCAGCGCATCCGCGCGCTGGCCGCCGAGGGCCACGACATTGATATCCTCAACCCCGATGCCCGCCATCACATCGGCGTTGGCTTGGTGACGCCCACAAGCGTGCGCATTCACGGTTCCGCCGGCTACTTCTGCGCCGGCTTGAGCGATGGCGCGCGCTTCGAGGTCGACAACAACGTCGGCTGGGCGGTGGGCGACAATATGCACCGCGGCAGCGTCGTCGTCGGCGGCAATGCGAGCGCGATCGCGGGCGTCGCGATCCGCGGCGCCGAGATCGTCATCCGCGGCAACATGGGCTCGCGCGCGGGCCAGGTGATGAAGGCGGGCACGCTCTGCTGCGCCGGCAATGCCAGCTTCCTCGCCGGCTACATGATGTACGGCGGCCGGATCATCATCCTGGGCGATTCCGGTGAGCGTGTCGGCGAGGACATGACGGGCGGGACGATCTACGTCGCCGGCCGCATCGTCAGCCTTGGCGCCGATGCCAGGGAGACGGACCTGCCCGCGCAGGAACGGCTGGAAATCCTCGAATTCCTCGACCGCTACGGCATTTCCTTTCATGGCTCATTGAGCCGGATCGAGAACGCCGGCACCAAGCTCCGTTACGGCACGCCCGAGCCGCGCAGCCGGCCGCAGCCTTACGATCGGGGGGACGAAGGCGGCGCCGCGACGGGCTATTGGAACCGCAGGGTTCGCGAGGATATCGCGATCAAGGCGCAGATCGGCCGCTATCGCATCCGCGGCTACGGCGCCTCGAAGCCGATGCCCGATTTCGGCGATATCGACTTCGCCCGCGATGTTGAGAAGGGCTTGGCTCACCCCGATCCGCTGGCTGCGGTCTCTCTCGAAACCACCGTGGGCAGCCGCTCCGGGGCAAAGCCGCTCGGCCTCAGCATGCCGGTCATGATCGCGCCGATGAGCTACGGCGCGCTCAGCCGCTCGATGAAGATCGCGCTCGCGGTCGCGTCGCGGCTTTCGGGCGTTGCCGAGAACACAGGCGAGGGCGGCATGCTCGATCGCCAGCGCGAGGAAGCCGACCAGCTCATTTACCAGTGCCTCTCCGGCCGGCTCGGCTGGAACGTGCATAACATGCAACGGGCCGATGCGATCGAGTTCTATGCTTCGCAAGGCGCCAAGCCGGGCCTCGGCGGCCAGTTGATGGCAAAGAAGGTGACGCCCGACCTGGCGGCGATGCGCGGCATCCCGCAAGGCATCGATCTCCGCTCGCCGTCGCGGCATCCGGACGTGCTGGGTGCGGACGACCTGGTCATCAAGATCGAGGAGTTCCGCGAGGCAACTGCCTACCGCCTGCCGATTGGCTTGAAAATGGGAGCGGGACGGGTCCAGCACGACATCAAGATCGCGTACAAGGATGGCTTCGATTACGTCGCCCTCGACGGCGTGCAGGGCGGCACCGGCGCCGCCTCGACCGAGGTCCTCGAAAACGTCGGCATTCCGACCTTGGCCGCCATTCAGGAAGCGATGGACGGCCTCAAGGAAATCGATGCCGGCAACGATATGGACATCGTCCTCATGGGCGGCATCAAGGATGGCGTTGACGTCGTCAAGGCGCTGGCTCTGGGTGCTCGGGCGTGCGCGATGGGGACCAGCCTCCTGATCGCGGCCGGCTGCATCGCCTGTATGCAGTGCCATGTCGGTGCCTGCCCGGTCGGCATTGCGACCCAGGATCCGGATCACGAGCAACGCCTGGAAGTGCGTACAGCGGCCGAGAAGATCCACCGCTATCTGGAAACCGTGCGCTGGCAGATCGCGGCGCTGACGCTGGGGCTCGGCCACACCGATGTCCGCCAGCTCGGCCGGTCCGATCTGGTGGCGCTGACGCCCGAGGCCGCGGCCCTGACCGGCCTGCCCTATGTGCCGAAGCGGGCGGCAACCGCGGCTTAAGAGGGAAACAAGCGATCATGTCCGATCCTATCGCCGGCGCCGACGGGCGCGACTTCCTGCCGCCCGCCTGCCAGACCGCGTGCCCCGTTGGCACCGACGTGCCGTCCTACGCGGCGTTCGTCTGGGAGGGGCGGTTCGACCAGGCGATCGAGGCGATTACGGCGACCAACCCGTTCAGCGCCATCTGCGGCCGGGTCTGCGATGCGCCATGCGAATGCGCTTGCCGCCGCGGCGCTGCCGATGGTGCTGTCGCCATCCGCGGCTTGAAGCGGTTCGTCCTTGACCGGCTCGGCGCGTCCTACCGCCTGCCGCCGGTCCCGGTTACCCGCAGCGAGACGATCGGCATCGTTGGCGCCGGCCCGGCCGGGCTGACCGCCGCCCACGACCTCGCCCGTGCCGGCTTCCGCGTCGATGTCTATGAGGCGACCGACCGACCGGGTGGCATGATGGTGTGGGGCATCCCCCGCTTCCGCCTGCCCGAGGGCGTGATCGCGCAGGACATCGATCGGCTGCTGGCGCACTGCCCCGGCATCACGCTGCATGCCAACCAGGCCCTGGGGCGCGATTTCACCTTGGCCGACCTCAAGAGCCGCCACGATGCGGTGCTGCTGGCGATCGGCCTGTCGAAGGGAAAGCCGCTCGGGATTCCGGGTGACGGATTGGCCGGTGTTGTCGATGGCGTTTCGCTTCTGGCCCGGGTCAACCGCGGCGAACGGCCGCAGCTGCCATCCTCGGTCGTTGTCGTCGGCGGCGGTGACGTCGCCATGGATGCCGCGCGGACGGCCCGGCGCATGCCCGGCGTCGAGAGCGTCCGTATCGTTTACCGCAGGACCCTCGAAGAACTCCCTGCACGAGGCGACGAGGTGCAGGGTGCACTGGCGGAGGGCATCGAGTTCGTCTGTCAGGTCCAGCCGGTGGCAGTCGCGGCCGAAGGCGAGGGGGGCTTGACGTTGCACTGCGTCAAGACCGAGCCGGGAGAGCGGGAAGGCGACGGGCGGCGACGGCCGCAGCCTGTCCCAGGGAGCGAACACGCGCTGTCGGCGGGCCTGGTCATCGCTGCCGTTGGCCAGGAGGCACACAACGCGGAACTGGCGGGCCTTCGGCTTCTCAACGGTGGCCGGGTGACGGCCGATGCGAGCTCGCTGCGCACCGCCGATCCCAAGGTCCTCGCCGCCGGTGACGGCGCTTTCGGCGGCTCCAGCATCGTCGAGGCGATGCATCAGGGGCACAAGGCCGCCTACACGATTGGCGCAATGCTGGATGGCTGCGCCGATCCGGCGCCCTATCGGACACCTTATCGCAACCGCCGCGTAGCGGTCGCCCAAGCGCCCGCCTGGGAGTCGACGCCGCGCCAGGAGGCGGCCTTCCGTGGTCTTGGCACCGATCCGTCAACGTTCACAGAGGTCGAAGCGACCTTTGACGAGGAGACCGCGCGCCGTGAGGCGTCCCGCTGCTTCCGCTGCGACGCCGAGACCGGATCGGCCAACACCAGCCTGCGTGCCCGCGAGGGCGTGATGGCGATGGCGCACACGCCGACTGGCGACGCTGCTGCTCAGAGCATGCTGCTGAGGCGCCGGTTGGGTGCAGCGCGGCCGGTCCGGAGGCAGGATCTCGCCGCCACCTTGGACGATCTCTTGTTCCTGCCGGCCAACCTGACGCGTCTCGTCATCGATCCCTACCGGGAGCAGTGCGGGACGGCGATCCGCCTGGGCGGTGCCGTCGCTCTCGGCACGCCTTTCATCGTCAGCGGCTTCGACGGTGCGCCGGAGAGCCTTCGTGCCGCCCTCGGTCGTGCACTTGCCGAAGCGGGCAGCGCGTACCTCGGCCGGCAAGCGCTCGGGGAGGCACCGTGGCTGCAGATCGTCGGCGCCGATGACACGCCCGCGCCGGCGGCATCGCTTTGGATCTTCGCGCAAGCGGACCGCGCCGCGGCAGCGAAAGGCAAGGGCCGGCCGGTGGGCCTGCTCGCCAGCGCCGACACGCTGAATGACACGATCGAAGCGGCAGTCGAGTGCGCGGCCGACCTGATCCTGATCGATGCGGCCGGTGCCAGCGTTGACCCCAGGGCCGAACTCACGCACCCGCCAGCGATCAGCCTCCTCAAGGATACGGTCGATCGGTTGCTCCGCCATCGCCGGCTCGGTGCGATTGATCTCGTCTTCCATGGCGGTGTTCGCACCGGCAGCGACGGCGCCAAGCTGATCGCTCTCGGCGCGTCCGCGGTTGCCCTGGGTGTCGCGGCACATATCGCCGCCGGCACGCGGCTCGAAGATGCTAATCCCTTTGCGGATGGCGCCCAACCTGCAGATGCCAGCGCGGCGGCGGTTGCCAGCCTGATCAGGGCGTTGACTGCCGAAGCTTCGATGATGGCGCGTTGCTGCGGCAAGACGAAGCTGCATAACCTCGAGCCGGAGGATTTGCGGGCTTTGAGCGTGGCCGCGTCGGTGGCGACGGGGGTGCCGCTTCCGGGCCGCGGTGTGACGGGCGATCCGGCAGCCCCAACAGGCGCGCCTGTGGCGGGCAATGCGGGCGGCATCGCAGCCGAACTTCGTATCTAGCGGCAGGGCAGGCGAGGCGTTCGGATGTGCGGTATCGTCGGCATCTTCCTCAAGAATCAGGCGTTGGCGCCGAGCCTCGGCCGGCTGTTGCAGGGCATGCTGCTGGAGATGGCCGACCGCGGACCCGACAGCGCCGGTTTTGCGGTCTACCGCAGGCCGGTTCCGCCGGGCAGCGTCAAGCTCAGCCTGTACGCGACGACTTCCACCGTGCAATGGCAGCAGATCGGCACTGACGCCGAGGCCGCTTTCGGTGTCCCGGCGCTGATCGTGCACCGGGACCGGCATGCGTTGCTGTCGCTCGGCGCCGAAGCAGGCGCGCTCTCGGCCTGGCTGGCCAGCAGCTATCCCGACGTCAGCATCATCGGCATCGGCAGCGAGATCGAGGTCTACAAGGAGGTCGGGCATCCGGCCAGCGTTGCCGAGCGCTTTCACCTGGCCGGGCTCGACGGCGGGCATGGCATCGGCCATACCCGCATGGCCACGGAAAGTGCGGTCACCGTCCGCCATTCGCACCCGTTCGCCGCCGGTCTCGATATCTGTCTGGTGCACAACGGATCGCTCTCGAACCACAATGACCTGCGCCGCCGGCTGGCGCGGCGCGGCATGCGCTTCCAAACCGATAACGACAGCGAGGTGGCAGCCGCATATCTGGCCGACCGCTTGGGCGCTGGCTTGAGCCTGCGCGAAGCGCTGATCACGGCCGGCACCGATCTCGACGGCTTCTTTACCTTTGCGGTCGGCACTGCGGACGGTTTCGCCGTTGCGCGCGATGCGATTGCCTGCAAACCGGCGGTTCTGGCCGAGACCGAAGACTGGGTGGCGATGGCGTCGGAATATCGGGCGATTGCAACCCTCCCCGATGCCGACGACGCCCGGGTCTGGGAACCGAAGGCAGGCGAAGTCTACTGCTGGAACCGGGCCTGACCGCCATGATCACGTTCGATCTCGACCGCGCCCCGCTGCGGGAGCTGAACCAGTCA
Source organism: Defluviicoccus sp. (assembly GCA_029624735.1). Taxonomy (GTDB): domain Bacteria; phylum Pseudomonadota; class Alphaproteobacteria; order Rhodospirillales; family Defluviicoccaceae; genus Defluviicoccus. Next base: position 6,804 of record JARSSM010000016.1, read on the forward strand.
CTGCATGACGTTGCCGGAGAGGGCGACCGCCGCTGGCGGATCGTCAATCCACGCGGCCGGCACAACATCGCCGTCGGTATGACGCAGGCGCTCGACGTCGAAGTCGCAGGGCACACAGGCTATTACTGTGGCGGCATGAACCAGAACGCAGCGATCACCATCTGCGGCCACGCCGGTCAAGGGGTTGCGGAGAATATCGTTTCGGGCCGGGTGCGGGTGAAAGGCAATGCGTCGCAGTCGGCTGCCGCAAGCGGCCGCGGCGGCCTCGTCGTGATTGAAGGCGACGCCGGTGCGCGCTGCGGCATCTCGATGAAGGGCGTCGACATCGTCGTCGGCGGCTCCGTCGACCATATGAGCGCCTTCCTGGCCCAGGCCGGTACGCTCGTCGTCTGCGGTGACGCCGGACCCGACTTAGGTGATTCGATCTATGAGGCGGTCATCTTTGTCGGCGGGCAGGTCGGCAGCCTGGGTGCCGACTGCATCGAAAAGGAGATGACCGCAGCCCACCGCGGAAAGCTGGAGGCCTTGCTGGCGCAGGCCGGAATCGGCGCTGATACCAGCGCGTTCCGCCGCTTCGGCTCCGCGCGAAGACTTTATAACTTCCACGTTGACCACGCGGGCGAGTACTGAGCCGTGTCAACCGATCCCCGCCTGAAACGCGAATCCGCAAGCTTTCATCGCAACGTAATCGCCGAGATCCAGCGCGCGGCGAGCGAAGGCATCTACGAGATCAGGGGCTTCGGCGCCAAGCGGCACCTGCCGAGCTTCGATGACCTCGTGTTCCTTGGTGCCTCGATGTCCCGCTATCCGCTGGAGGGCTACCGCGAGCGTTGCGCGACCGATGTCGTGCTCGGCAGCCGCTTCGCCCGCAAGCCGGTCGAGCTCAAGATCCCCATCACCATCGCCGGCATGAGCTTCGGCTCGCTCAGTGCGAACGCCAAGCGGGCGCTCGGCCTGGGTGCGACCAAGATGGGCACCAGCACCACCACCGGTGACGGCGGCATGACGGAGGAGGAGCGCGATGCTTCGGCGGTCCTGGTCTATCAGGTGCTGCCATCGCGCTACGGCATGAATCCGGACGATCTTCGCCGCGCGGACGCAATCGAGGTGGTCATCGGTCAGGGTGCCAAGCCTGGCGGCGGCGGCATGCTGCTGGGCCAGAAGATCACGGACCGGGTGGCTGCAATGCGCACGCTGCCGACGGGAATCGACCAGCGCAGCGCCTGCCGGCATCCGGATTGGACCGGGCCGGACGACCTCGAGATCAAGATCGAGGAACTGCGGGAGATCACCGACTGGATGAAGCCGATCTACGTCAAGATCGGTGCCACCCGGCCGCGGTTCGACGTCGCGCTTGCGGTCAAGGCCGGCGCCGATGTGATCGTGCTGGACGGCATGCAAGGCGGGACCGGCGCCACGCAGGATGTCTTCATTGAGCATGTCGGCATCCCGACGCTGCCGGCGCTGCGCGAGGCCGTCGAGGCCCTGCAGGAACTCGACATGCACCGGAAGGTGCAGCTGATCGTTTCCGGCGGCATCCGCTCAGGTGCCGATGTCGCCAAGGCGCTCGCCCTCGGGGCCGACGCGGTCTCGATCGGCACCGCGGCGCTGATCGCGCTTAACTGCAACGGCCCGCTTTATGAGGACGACTATAAGGCGCTCGGCGTTGAAGCGGGCCTCTGCCATCACTGCCATACGGGGCGGTGTCCGGTCGGTATCGCGACGCAAGATACCGAGCTGGAGCAGCGTCTTGACCCAGAGGCAGCGGCGCTGCGCTTGCGCAACTACCTGTCGACGATGGTGCTGGAGGCGCAAACCTTGGCGCGCGCCTGTGGCAAGTCGCACCTCCTGCATCTTGAGCCGGAGGACCTGGTCGCGCTCACCATCGAAGCGGCGGCGATGGCGGGCGTTCCGCTCGCCGGCACCCGCTGGATCCCCGGCCGTTCCTGAGACGGCTGCGCGGTCGGCGCTACGGCAACTTCCCGCGGCGGCCAGCCGTGTCTCACATGAAAAATAATTGCATCTGAGGAAAAGAGCGGTAAGGTCTGCGGCGTTCGGCGGCGTTGCCTTCGCCGCCTCCTTTGAGGCCCCGTGATGCCCCTCCGGTTGCTTCGATTCGGGCTTGGTTTGGCCCGGCCTGATACGCGTATCCTCCCGCTGCCGCAGGAGCTTAAGCCCCACTACGACGTCGTGATCGTCGGTGGCGGCGGACATGGCCTTGCCGCGGCCTATTACCTCGCCCGCCAGCACGGCATCACCAACGTCGCTGTGCTGGACAAGGGGTACATCGGCGGCGGCAATACCGGCCGCAACACGGCGATCGTCCGCTCGAACTACCTGACGGACGACGGCGTCCGCTTCTATGCCGAGTCGATGCGGCTCTACCAAACGCTGAGCGACGAGCTCGACATCAACCTCATGTATTCCCAGCGTGGGCACTTGACCCTCGCCCACACCGACGCCTCGATTCGAACGATGCGCTGGCGCGCGGAGGTCAACAAGCACTTGGGCGTCGCCTCGGAACTCATCGGTCCCGACGAGATCGCCCGCATCTGCCCACAGCTCAATCTGTCGCGCGCCGTCCGCTATCCGATCCTGGGTGCGCTGTCCCATCCGGTCGGCGCCACCGTTCGCCATGATGCTGTCGCCTGGGGCTATGCCAGAGCGGCCGGCCGGCTGGGTGTTGCCATCCATCAAGGCACGGAAGTGGTCGGCTTTGCCATCGAGGGCGGCCGTATCACCGCGGTTGAAACCACGCGCGGCCGGATCGGCTGCGGCAAGGTCTTGATCGCGGTCGCGGGCCGCAGCAGCCTGGTCTGCGACATGGCGGGCTTCCGGCTCCCCATTCGCACGGTGCCGTTGCAGGCGTGCGTCTCCCAGCCCGTGAAGCGGTTCCTCGATCCGATCATCGTCTCCGGCAGCCTGCATTGCTACATCTGGCAGAGCCAGCGCGGCGAGCTCGTCATGGGCGGCGCCACCGACCCGTACCCCCTCTATTCGACGCGATCGACCCTCGATTTCAAGGAGGGCCTGATGGCGCACATGCTGGAGCTGCTGCCGTTCCTGGGCGAGGTCAAGATCATGCGGCAGTGGGCGGGCTTAAGCGACATGACGCCTGACTTCGCGCCCGTGATGGGCAAGACCCCTCTTTCCAACTGTTACCTGACGGCGGGCTGGGGGACCTGGGGCTTCAAGGCCACGCCGGCCTCCGGCAAGGCAATGGCCGCTTGCGTTGCCGACGACAGACCGCCCGAACTGATCGCACCGTTCCGACTCGACCGCTTCCGCGAACTCGACCAGCTGGGCGAGGCGGGGGCTGCTTCGGTCGGACACTGAGGATCGCCCAGCCGTGAAGATCATGCCTTGCCCGCTCAATGGGCCGCGCAACATCCAGGAGTTCATCTGCCGCGGCGAGGTCAGGATCCCGCCTGCCGCGGATGCTTCGGCCGAGGCTTGGGCCGAGTACCTGTTCTATCGCGAGAACAAGGCCGGCATCGTTCGCGAGTGGTGGTGTCACCTGCCGACGACGTTCTGGTTCATCGCCGAACGTGACACCCGCACGGATGAGATCATCCGCACATACACCTTCGACGCGCTGGACGAGTCGGGGAGCGGACGATGAGCGCGCGTGAGCGGCTGCCGCTTCCCTTCGGGATCGCGATCGACCGCAGCCGGCCGCTCGGCTATTCCTTCGACGGCCGTTCAGGCAGCGGTTACGCCGGCGATACGCTGGCGAGTGCCCTTGCCGGGGACGGCGTCTGGCTCTTGTCCCGGTCGTTCAAGTACCATCGGCCGCGTGGCCTTTTCTCGCTTGCCGGTCACGACGCCAACACCATGGTCCAGGTCGAAGATGAGCCGAACGTGCTCGCCGATCGGCTGGTGTTGCGCGAAGGCCTGACGGCAACTCCGCTGAACGGCACCGGCACACTGACCCGGGACCGGGCGCGGATCTTGGAGCGGCTGCACCGCTTCATGCCGGTCGGCTTCTACTATCACGCCTTCTTTCGCCCGGCCGGGACCTGGCCGCGGTGGGAGAAACTGATCCGGGCGATGGGCGGGCTCGGCACGGTCAACACGGGCCAGAAGCACGGCTATTACGACAAAGCCTATGCCTTCTGCGACGTCTGCGTGATTGGTGCTGGTCCGGCAGGGCTTTCGGCAGCGCTGGAAGCGGCGGCGGCCGGGGCCGAGGTCATCATCATCGACGACCAGGCGCTGCCCGGCGGTGCGCTTTCTTTCGCGCGCGAAGAGGTCGATGGCGACGCCGACGCGTTGCGCCGCAGCCTGCTTTCCCAGATCGAAGCCCAGCCGTCGATCACGCTGTGGAGCGGGGCGATCTGCCAGGGCTGGTTCACCGACCACTGGCTGCCGGTAACCCGCGGTGATCGCCTCTACAAGGTCCGGGCGGCGGCTGTGGTCATTGCGACCGGCACGATCGGCCAGCAGGTGGTGTTCCGCAATAACGACCTGCCGGGAATCATGCTTGGCTCGGCCGCCCAGCGGCTGATGCGGCTTTACGGCGTCCGGCCGGGCACACGAGCGGTAATCCTTGCCGCCGATGAAGCCGGCTACGGCGTCGCCCTTGACCTGATCGATGCCGGCGTCGAGGTGGCCGCCCTCCTTGACCTCAGGACCGAAGTGCCCGCGTCGCCTCTCGCCGCGGCGGTGCGGGAGCGTGGCGTGCCGGTCCGGCCGCGCATGGCGGTGGCAGAGGCGGTCGAGGGCCGCAACCATCTTTCGGCGGTGCGGATCGCCCCGGTTGTTGGCGAGGGAACGCTGGGGACCGCCGGCGAGACGATCGCATGCGATCTGCTCTGTCTTTCGGCCGGTGGTGTCCCGAATGCTGCGCTCGTCTGCCATGCCGGCGGGTCCGTGCGCCATGACGCCGTTTCTGGCCGGTTTGTTGTCGCTTCTACGCCTCCTGATCTGTTCGTTGCCGGTTCCGTCGCTGGAACGGAAAGTTTCGCGGCGGCAATGGCCGGCGGCCGGCGGGCAGGGTGGCAGGCGGCGCGGGCTGCCGGCTTTTCCAACCCGCACGAGCCGCAGGTGGAGCCGGCAATGGTTGCGCCCGCGGGGCCGATGCCGTGGCCAATCTTTCCCCATCCCAAGGGAAAGGACTTCGTCGATTATGACGAGGATCTGACCGTCAGCCACGTGCGCGACGCGGTTGCCGCCGGCTTTGACAGTGTTGAGCTGCTCAAGCGCTACTCCACGGCCGGCATGGGGCCGTCACAGGGGCGGATCACCAATCCGGTGCTCTACCGCCTGCTGGCACAGGCGACAGGGCAGAGTGTCGAGGCGGTCGGCAGTGTCACCGTGCGCCCGCCGATCGGCCAGGAGAAGATCGGCCACTTGGCCGGCCGCGGTTTCGATCCGGTCCGCCTGTCGCCGATCCACCATCGCCATCAGGAACTTGGCGCCACGATGATGGTGGCCGGGACCTGGCTGCGGCCGGCGGTCTATGGCGAGGGAGGTCAGGAGGCATCGATCCGGGACGAGGTCCGCGCGGTCCGCAACGGTGTCGGCCTGATCGATGTCTCGACACTGGGCAAGATCGAGGTGCGGGGGCCGGATGCGGCCGCCTTCCTGGAACGCATCTATACGTTTGCCTTCGCAGCGCAACCGGTCGGCCGCGTCCGTTACGCGCTCATGACCGACGAGGTCGGCAACGTCATGGATGACGGCGTCGCCGCCCGCCTGCACGCCCACCATTTCTACGTGACGGCGACCACCGGCGGTGCGGACGGTGTCTACCGCTTCATGCAGTGGTGCAACGCCCAGTGGCGGCTTGCCGTCGACATCGCCAACGTCACGGCGGCCTACGCGGCGGTTAATATCGCCGGGCCGCGGGCGCGCGCGGTTCTCGCCCGCCTTGAGGGCGATCTCGACCTGGCGCCGGAGGCTTTCCCCTACATGGCGGTGCGTGAGGGGATGCTTGCCGGCATGCCGGTGCGGGCACTCCGGGTCGGCTTCGTCGGTGAACTCGGCTACGAACTGCACGTGCCTTCGAGTTGTGGCGAAGCGATCTGGGATCGGCTGCTTGCGGCGGGGCAAAGCGAGGGTATCCGGCCCTTCGGCGTCGAGGCGCAGCGGATCCTTCGCCTGGAGAAGGGCCACGTCATCATCGGTCAGGATACGGACGGCCTTTCAACCCCAGGGGAGGCCGGGCTCGGTTGGGCGCTCTCGAAGAAGAAACCGTTCTTCGTCGGCAAGGCGGCGCTCGAGCTGCGGCAGCGCCGGGCGATGAACCGGGTCCTGGTTGGCTTCGTCCAGACCAGCACCGGTCCCCAACCGCTGGAGAACCACCTCATCTTTGCGGGCAGCGAGGTCGCCGGCCGCGTTACGTCGGTTGCGTTCTCGCCGTCATTGGAGCGGGTCATCGGTTTGGCATACGTACCGCCGGCGCTTGCCGAAACCGGCACGGCGCTGACGATCAAGGGCACGGGCGGACGGCTGATCGCGGCCGAGGTGTCCAAGACACCGTTCTACGATCCCGAAAACCGCCGCCAGGAGATGTGAGCAAATGAGCGGTGCAGAGGGCGCACGCGCGGCCAACGGCAACCCGCGCCGCAGCTTCTTCCAAAGGCAACTGGAAGAGCTTGGTGCGCGGTTCTCGATCCTCGAGGATGGCCCGCTGGCCACCGATTTCGGCACTGCCACAGCCGAGCGCGAGCAGGCCCGGCAGCTGGGGCTCTGCGATCTCTCCTCCCTGCCGCGCATCGGTTTCAAGGGAGCGAATACCGCCGCCTGGCTTGCCGGCCGTGGCGTCGCACTTCCTGCGCAACCTCACCGCCTCGCCCGTATCGAGGACGGTCTTCTCGCCTGCAGACTTTCGCCCGGCGAGGCGTTGCTGTTGTCCCAGCCATGGGGCGCGTCACGCCTGATCAAGGACGTGGAGCGTGCCTGGAGCATCGAGAGCGCGGGCCTATGCTTCCCGGTCCCGCGCCGGGACAGCCACGCCTGGCTGGCCCTGGTCGGCGCCCGGGTCCCGGCGATGCTGACCAAGATCTGCGGCATCGATTTCCGGCCGCACAAGTTTGCCGACCTCACGCTGGCCCAGACGCAGGTTGCGCGCACAAGTGCGATCGTGGCGCGCGCCGACGTCGAGGGTACGGGCTGCTGGCATCTGCTCTTCGACAGTGCTTCTGCGGCCTACATGTGGCAGGTGCTGATTGATGCGATGAGCGAATTCGACGGCAGGCCAGTGGGTTGCGCCGCGTTGGCGCCGCCCGGCAGCGCTCTATAGGAGTTGACCCCGATCACGACGCTCGATGACGAAGGCAACGTCCATGCCCTGCAAGGCGCAAGGGACAATGGTCTCGAAGCGGCGATCGGGCGGCAAGTGCGGGAGTTCCGCCTCCGTCTCGGCATGTCGGTGGTCGACTTGGCGCGCGAGGCCGGGCTTTCGGCGGGAATGCTGTCAAAGATCGAGAACGGCCAGACATCCCCTTCACTGGCGACACTAGCCAACCTGTCGCGCGCCCTCAACGTTCCTTTCACGGCCCTGTTCCGCCGCTTCGAGGAGAAGCGGGATGCGATCCTCGTGCGTGCCGGCGAAGGCCTGACCATCGAGCGCCGCGGCACGCGGGCCGGCCACCAGTACCAGCTGCTGGGGCACACGCTGCATAAGCAGATTGCCTTCGACCCCTATTTGATCACGCTGACCGAGAAATCCGAAGTGTTCCCCCTGTTTCAGCATGCGGGGCTGGAATTCATCTATGTCCTGGAGGGCAGGGTCGCCTACCGCCATGGCGATCGGATCTATGCGCTCAGTCCCGGCGACTCGCTGTTCTTTGACGCCGATGCGCCGCATGGCCCGGAAGAACTGAGCCAGCTGCCGATCCGCTTCCTGTCGGTGATCGTTGGGCTGCGAACCGAGTGAGGTGAGATCGATTTTTGTCGTAAAGGGGCGCGTCATTGCTGATTAGCGGCTCGTTTTTTGCAGTGACGTTACTTTCTGACGTTGGATCTTTTCAGGGTGGAGACAAGAAACATGGCTACAAGCCTGCATGAACTCGGCCGGGAACGCGGCATCCGCTACTTCCTCATCAGCTACGTTGACCTTTTCGGCGTGCTTCGGGCGAAGCTGGTGCCGCTCGGGGCAATCGCCGGAATGCAGAAGAACGGCGCCGGCTTCGCTGGTTTCGCCACCCACCTGGACTTGACCCCGGCGGACGCGGACATGTTTGCCCTGCCGGATCCGGACAGCTTGATCCAGTTGCCGTGGAACAAGGAGGTTGGCTGGCTCGCGTCCGCGCTTGTCGTCGGCGGGGAAGTGCTGGCGCACGGGCCGCGTGATGTTCTCAAAGAGCAAATCGCGCATGCCCGCGCCTTGGGCTACACCATGAAGACCGGCATCGAATGCGAGTTCTTCCTTCTCACACCGGAAGGCGATGCGATCGCCGACGTCTTCGACAGCTATCCCAAGCCCTGCTACGACCAGCAGGCTCTCATGCGGCAATACAACGTCATCCGCGCCATTTGCGATGCAATGGAGGAACTCGGCTGGGGGCCTTACCAGAACGATCATGAGGACGCCAACGGCCAGTTCGAAATGAACTGGGCCTTTGACGATGCACTCAAGTCCGCCGATCGGCATGTCTTCTTCAAGTACATGGCAAAAACGATCGCGGAGCAGCATGGCATGCGCGCGACCTTTATGCCGAAACCGTTCAATTCCCTGACCGGTAACGGCTGTCACATGCATGTTTCGTTATGGAACGACGATGGCAGCGACAACGTCTTCCATGCGGACGATGGTGAACTTGGCCTTTCGCCGCTTGCCTACAATTTCCTCGGCGGGATCATGCATTCGGCCGATGCGCTGTGCGCCGTCTTCAATCCGACCGTCAACAGCTACAAGCGGATCAACGCGCCGATCACGGCCTCGGGCGCAACCTGGTCGCCAAACTCCATTACGTACGGGGGAAACAACCGGACGCACATGGTGCGGATCCCCGATCCGGGCCGCTTCGAGTTGCGGCTGATGGACGGAGCCGTCAATCCCTACCTCAGTCACGCGGCCGTTCTTGCTGCTGGTCTCGACGGCATCCGGAACCAGCGGGATCCCGGCGAGCGGCTTGACATCAACATGTACACCGATGGTCACACGGTGGCTGGCGTTCGCAAGCTGCCGCTTAACCTTCTCGACGCATTGCGCCTGCTCGACGGCAGCGAGGTTCTGCGCGCTGCCCTCGGCGGTCGCTTTGTGGACAGCTACGTCAAGCTCAAGCTCCAGGAGTGGAACGACTTCATGAGCCACCCGAGCGCTTGGGAGCGCGCGCGCACGCTCGACTGCTGACACGACGTTCCGAAATCATCACAGATGCAACACGAAGGGTGAGGCGAGCGTGCACTACGTCTTGAGCATGAGCTGTCCCGATACGATCGGCATCGTCGCCGCCGTCAGTGGCTTTTTGAGCGCGCATGACGCCTTTATCACCGAATCCGTCCATTACGGTGATGAGCAGACGGCTCAATTCTTTATGCGGACCGTCTTCCGCTCGGCAAACGGCCGCATGCCGGACCTGACGCAAATAAGGAGCCGGTTTGGCGATGTGGCCGAACGGTTCCGCATGCGCTGGGGGATCCATCCGACCGCGCAGCGGACCCGGGTCATGATCCTGGTTTCGAAGTTCGACCACTGTCTGAACGACTTATTGTACCGCTACCGCATTGGCCAGCTGCCGATCGACGTGGCGGCTGTGGTGTCCAACCACCCCGACCTCGCCCCGCTGGCGCGTTGGCACAACATCCCGTTTCATCACCTGCCGGTGACGGCAGAGACCAAGAAGGCGCAAGAAGCCGAGGTCATCAACCTGATCGAGACGTTGAACGTCGAACTCGTTGTGCTCGCGCGTTACATGCAAGTCTTGTCGCCGGAACTATGCCGCTACCTCGATAAGCACTGCATCAACATTCATCATTCGTTTCTGCCGAGCTTCAAGGGTGCGAAGCCTTACCAGCAGGCCCATGAGCGCGGTGTCAAGATTATCGGCGCCACCGCTCATTATGTGACTGAGAACCTCGACGAGGGACCGATTATCGAGCAGGCCGTCGAGCGTGTCGGTCACAGCCACAGCGCCGAGAGCCTGATGATGATGGGCCGGGATATCGAGAACGTCGTTCTGGCGCGAGCCGTCCAGTGGCATGTCGAGCGCCGGGTTTTCGTCAACGGTAAGAAAACCGTCGTTCTGCGCTGAACACTGGACATCAAGGGCCGCGCGCAACAGGCCCCACAGGGCCGGGAAGGGCGCGCGGCTCAAAGTCCGCGCGCCCTCCCGACGGCGCCCTGTGTCGCATTCATTCGTCAGCTGTGTAGCGCCTCTCCGTGGATCGCCATGTCGAGCCCCTCGCGCTCAACATTCTCGGACACGCGCAGACCGATCACGAGGTCGATCACCTTCAGGATGATGAAGCTGCCGACGACGGTGAGCCCGATGGTCACACCAACACCGAAGATCTGAGTGAGAATCTGGTCGGGGTTGCCGTCGATCAGGCCAGACTTGCCTTCGCCACCGATGGCCTGGACCGCGAACACGCCGGTCAGGATTGCGCCCAAGACACCGCCGACACCGTGGACGCCGAAGCAGTCCAGCGCATCGTCGATGCCAAGCTTGTGCTTCAGCCACGTTGCGCCCCAATAGCAGACGATTCCGGACAAGAGGCCGATCGCGAGCGCGCCCTTGACGTCCACGAAGCCACAGGCCGGTGTGATCGCAACCAGTCCGGCAACGGCACCCGAGGCCGCGCCAAGCAGGGTCGGCTTGCCGCGCACGAGCCACTCAATCCCCATCCATGACAGCACCGCCGCCGCCGTTGCGGTGTGGGTGGTGACGAACACGTTGCCGGCGGACCCGCCGGCTGCCAGCGACGAGCCGACGTTGAAGCCGAACCAGCCGACCCACAGCAGTGAGGCGCCGATCATGGTGAGAATCAGGTTGTGTGGCGCCATGCTTTCGCTGACCGAGGTCTCGCTGGCGCGCAGTCCCGTCCGTTTGCCCACCATGATTGCGGCAACCAGACCCGCAAAACCGGCGTTGATATGCACGACCGTGCCGCCGGCGAAGTCGAGCACACCTGCATCGAGCAGGTAACCGCCCGGTCCCCAGACCATGTGGGCTGTCGGGGCATAAACGAACAGCATCCACAATGCCATGTACCAAAGGATGGCCGAGAACTTCATCCGGTCGGCGAAGCTGCCAATGATGATCGCGGGCGTGATAATCGCAAAGGAGCACTGAAACATAACGAAGACGTTCTCAGGTATGGTTCCTGAAAGCGTGTCCGGCATAATCCCGTTCAAGAACGCTTTGTCCAGGCCGCCAAAGAACGGATTGTTTTCAGTGAAAGCGATGCTGTATCCGACAACAACCCAAAGCACTGATAACAGAGCGCCCGTGGTGAAGCACTGCGTCAGCAGGGCAAGCACGTTCTTCTTGCGAACCATGCCGCCGTAAAACAGTGCAAGGCCTGGGAACAGCATCATGAGCACCAGAACCGTCGACGTCAGCATCCAGGCGTTGTCACCTGTGTCGAGGGTTGGTGCCGTGGCTTCTTGAGCGCTGGCGAGAGACGCGAACAGAAGTCCCGCGCCCGCAGTCAGCAGCCCGATCGATATCAGTTGTCTTTTTCGCATGACGCTTGAGTCTCCTGATCACGCCTTCATTTCAGTGGATCTTCTTCGGCCGAACCTTCACCGTCTACGCCGCGGCCGCTGAGAGTCCCCGTGGGTTCGTTGGGCAACGGAATTCTGTCGCACCAACAGTGTCCGCCCACTCTCGTGCCGGCCGGCCGGAAAAGAGTCGGTCGCAAAAAGCTCCTGGTTCGAAATACTTGGCCTTGATGTATCAAGAGCCGTGCCAGTGTCGGTTGCTGCCGGCAAAAAAATGCGAGCGCTGCCGCGGCCGGTAGCGGATCGGGCCGCTGCACTCGATAAGGACCGCGGCGGCTGGATGGGGCGCCGGCTTGGAGACACGTAGAGTGCCCAAGAAATGTACGGACCGGCGGTTGGGTGCCTTTCGGACAGGCAGATTCGAGGATCCGGCAACGCCGTCCTGCGTTCTGCGGCTGGTCTGTTCACGCGAGGGCCATGGCAGCAATCGGCGCGAGATTCGCGCGAAGGCGAGGTGACAGGAACCGCCGGATCGGGCTACGCAGGAGCGGCGTGATCGTGCGCTCAAACCGGGGTCAACGAAGCATGTGGATTTCACGACTGGGCTTGGTGCTCGCAGCCGGCTTGGCGGCTTGTCAGGCGACGCCTGAAAAGACCGTTTCCGCGCCCCCTCTCATCACCGGCGCCTTTATGACGCTTGCCGATGCGCCGCGCCTGACCGAATGCCGCACGGAGCGCAGCTACCCGGTGGCGATCGCCGCCGACTATCGGCGGCTTGAAGAGGCGTACCTGTCCGCGCGCGAGAAGCCCGGCCAGCCGCTGTTGATCACCTTCGAAGGCCGCATCACGGAACGGCCGCGCGCTGAGGAGGGCACCGGCACCGAACCGACGGCGATCATCGAGCGCTTCGTTCACGTCTGGCCCGGAGAGACATGCGAGCGCAATCGCGTGGATGCGTCACTGACCAACACCTACTGGCGCTTGGTCCTTCTCGGCCAAGAGGAGATTGGGGCGGTCGCCGGGCGCCGCGAACCGCACCTGATCCTGCGCATCGGCGAGCCCCGTTTTACCGCAACCGCCGGCTGCAACCAGCTCATCGGCGGCTATGAGACGGATGGCGAGAGCCTGCGTTTTGGGGCGGCCGCCGCCACCCGCATGGCCTGCCCGCCACCGCTCGATGAGCGCGAGCGCCGCCTCGTCGATGTGCTGGCGAACACCAGGACCTGGCGCATCTCCGGTCCGGCACTCGAACTGCGCGACGGCGAACAGCGCCCACTCGCGCTGTTGCAGGCGGTCTATCTGCGCTAGTGCACTGGCACAAACAGAGCGTCCATTCTGTTTGTGCCGAAAGTGCACGCGATTCAATATGTTGTGCAGCGAGAACCATGCTCGGGCGTGAAACGCCCGGTCGGGTCGCCGCACTAGCTCTTCGGAGCGTGTTCGATAACGCGCGTGCATGGAATTGCTAGCGAGACGGCATTTCACCGCCGACCGCGCCACCTGCCATGATTCAGGCTCAAGGGTCGGATCGCATCCGCCCGATGGTTTGATGGGAGGTGACCATGGCCGGCTCAACCGCGGCCGCGCGGATCGGGACGCGTTTCGCGCCGGTATTTGAAGCGTGGGAGAACACGGTCGAGGCGTGCGCGCAGACGCTCGGCCCCGTGCTTGACCTCATCATCCGCCTCTGGCTGGCACAGATCTTCTTCGTTTCCGGCGTCGTCAAGACGGCGACCTGGGCGTCGACGGTGATGCTCTACACGACGGAGCATCCCGTACCTGGACTGGCACCGGCGACGGCCGCCGTACTCGGCACCGGCATCGAGCTGATCTGCGCGCCGCTCCTGGCCGTTGGCCTCTTCACGCGGCTCGCGGTTCTGCCGTTGCTGGCAACCACGCTCTTCTTGCAGCTGACCTACCTGGAACTCACCGACCACAGTTTGTGGATGGTGCTCCTGGGTCTCTTGGCCATCCGCGGTGCCGGCGCGCTGTCGTTGGACCACCTGATCGCGCCGCACCTGACAGGCTCCGCCATTCCCTTCGCCGCCACGTTACTGCGGCTTTTCAAGTGGCTGCAGCGAGCCGTCCTGCCCGCGTACCTTGTGGCGGTTCGGATCTGGTTCGGCTGGCTGGTGATGAGTGCTGTAACCGGCAGCGGCGGCGCTGCAACCGCGCTGACGATCGCCGCCTGTGCGCTGCTCGCGGCCGGGCTGGCGACGCAGTTTGCCGCGCTCGTCCTGATGATCCTGACCCTCACCGCGCAGGCAGCGATCCCCGAGCTTGGCGATCCCGTCCTGCGCCTGTTCGTCCTGGGCTTCTTCGTGATCCATGGCGCAGGCGCACTCTCGCTGGACCGCTTGGTGCAGACCAGCATTCGCGCCCTGTGCCCGAGCCTCACCATGGACCCTGCATGGTACGCGGATGCACCGCGGGTCGTTATCATCGGTGCCGGATTTGGCGGCATCGCAGCGGCGCGGGCGCTCAAGCACGCCCGGGCGCGGGTCACGCTGATCGACCGGCGCAACTACCATCTCTTCCAGCCGCTGTTGTACCAAGTCGCCACCGCGACGCTGTCGCCCGCCGATATCGCGGTGCCGATCCGCACGCTGGTGCGCGACCAGCGCAACTGCCAGGTCCTGATGGGCCGGGTCACTGCCATCGATCCGCACCGACGCGAGATCCAGTTCCGCGCCGGTTCGCAGCCGGCGGTCGGCTACGACTACCTGGTGTTGGCGACCGGCGCCCGGCACAGCTACTTCGGCAAGGACGCCTGGGAGCCGTTCGCGCCCGGCCTGAAGAAGATCGACGACGCAACGGCGATGCGCAGCCGGATCCTCTCCGCCTTCGAACAGGCGGAAGCCAGCGATGATCCGGCGGAGCGACAGCGTCTCCTGACCTTCGTCATCGTCGGCGGCGGCCCGACCGGAGTCGAGCTCGCAGGCGCGATTGCGGAGTTGGCGCACCACACCCTTCGCGAGGAATTCCGCAGCATCGATCCGGCCGAGGCGCGCGTCGTGCTCGTCCAGTCGGCGCCGCGCATCCTGCCGGCGCTGCCGGAGAGTCTATCCGTATCCGCGACCCGCGCCCTCGAAGGTCTTGGCGTCGAGGTCTTACTCAATACCCGCGTCGAAGGCATCGACGGCCAGGGGGCGACCATCGGCAACGAACGCGTCGAGGCGGGCACAGTGCTGTGGGCGGCAGGGGTCATGGCCTCGCCGGCCGGCCGCTGGATTGACGCTCAGTGCGATAACGCCGGCCGGGTCGAAGTCGCGGCCGATCTCTCGGTGTCCGGCTTGGCGAACATCTTTGCTATTGGCGATACGGCTGCTTGCGCTGGCGCGGACGGCCGGCCGCTGCCGGGCCTTGCCGCCGTCGCCAAGCAACAAGGCCACTATGTCGCGCGGCTGATCCGTGCCCGGATCGAAGGCCGGCGCGATCCTGGCCCGTTCCGCTACCGCAATCTCGGCTCGATGGCGACCATCGGCCGCAAGGCTGCGGTTGCCGAGCTGCCGGGAATGCGGTTGAGCGGTGGTATTGCCTGGTGGCTGTGGGGCTTGGTGCACGTCGCGTTTCTCGTCGACGCGCGCTCGCGGATCGCGGTGATGTTCGACTGGTTCTGGTCGTATCTCACCTTCAACCGCAGCGTCCGTCTGATCACCGGAGGGGAGGGAAGCGCCGATTGACCGTCTGCGCTTGGCTTGGAGATCCTCCTGCAGCGCCCGTAGATGGAATTTGCCATCTGGGATTTCTTGCGTCCGGCCCTGATCCGAATTAGGATTTCACCGCTCCAGTTTTGCGGGACCGCTTGAATAAACCAAGAACGCTGGGATGAGGCGGGAATGGAGCTCTACCAAGTTAAGTACTTTGTCAGCCTGTGCGAGACCCTCAACTTCACGCGTGCTGCGGAAAAGTGCAACGTAGCGCAGCCGAGCCTGACTCGCGCAATCCAGAACCTTGAGCGCGAGTTGGGTGGTCCTCTTTTCCACCGCGAACGTCAGAATACGCACCTCACCGAGTTGGGCCGCCTCATGCAGCCCTACTTCGAGGATATGCTGGGCCAAACACAGGCGGCGCACGCTTTCGCCCGCAGTTTTGCCAACCTGGATGGCATCTCGCTGCGGATTGGCGTGATGTGCACGATCGGGCCAATCATGGTGTCGGATTTCCTGCGTTCGTTTGCCGAGCGCCATCAGGGGTTGGACATCTGCGTGCTCGACGCCTCCGCCCAGGCGTTGCAGAGCAAGCTGCTGAACGGCGAGATCGAGGTTGCCATCTACGGTATGCCGGAACTGCAGCCGCACGACCGCTTGCACGCCTTACCACTGTTCTACGAACGCTTCGTCGTCGCGGTCGCGCGCGACCATCCGCTCGCCGCACACGAGACCGTGCGCTGCAAAGATTTGCACAAGGGGCGTTACATCAACCGGATCAATTGCGAAGTATACGAGGTGGCGACTGCAGCCCTGCAACGCCTGGGCGTCGAGGTGCAAATGGTTTTCCGCAGCGAGCGCGATGACTGGGTCCAGGCGATGATCGCCGCCGGGCACGGCTTCGGTTTCTTTCCTGAGTACTGCGTCACCATGCCCGGCATCGTCGGCCGCCCCTTGGTCGAGCCGGAAATGTACCGCACGGTCGATCTGGTCACCGTGCGCGGCCGTCCGTTCTCGCCTGCCGTGGGCGCATTCGTGCGCGCGGCGAAGGCATTCACGTGGTCGCCGGCGCCGCCGGTCCCTCGGCCACACGACACGGATCGCGGCGCCTTCGCGGCCTGAACGGTTGCCGATGGTGTCCTGAACCACAGCCAAGCAGATCCACCGCAGACGCAAGGAATCCCGGGGATGGAGCTGTACCAGGTCAAGTACTTCCTTGCCGTCTGCGATCTCCTCAACTTCACCCGCGCGGCCGAACGCTGCAACGTTTCGCAGCCGAGCTTGACTCGCGCCATTCAGAACCTGGAGGCCGAGTTCGGCGGCCCGCTGTTTCACCGTGAGCGCCAGAACACGCACCTGACCGACTTGGGCCAGATGGTCCGCCCCTACCTTGAGGAGGTCGGCCAGCAGGCCGAAGCGGCGCGCGAGCGGGCCAGGCAGTATGTCAAACTGACAGATGCGCCGCTGATGGTCGGCGTCATGTGTACGATCGGTCCCGGGAAGCTGGTGCCGCTCTTTGCCGAGTTCCAGCGCAGCTATCCGGGCGTCGATATCGCGCTCCGCGACGCCCGCGCGGAAATGCTGCGCGACATGCTGGCCAAGGGTGAACTCGACCTTGCCATCTTCGGCCAGCCGGAACCGCCCGACGACCGTTTCAATGCATTGGAGCTGTTTCACGAATCGTTCGTGATCGGCTTCGGGCCAGGCCATCCGTTCGAGCCCTTGAACGCCGTCCGGCTGAGCGATCTGCATCAGATGCGCTACTTGAGCCGCGCCAATTGCGAGTTCGGAGACTATATGCGCGCGATGTGCCGGGAGCGCGGGATCGAGCCGCTACGCCCTTACCGCAGCGAACGCGATGACTGGATTCAGGCGATGGCGCTGGCCGGGCTCGGCTTTACGTTCATCCCGCAGTTTGCGGTCACAATCCCGGACCTGATTACGCGGCCGCTGATCGAGCCGGAGGTCGCTCGCACGGTTCATCTGGTAACCGTACGCGGCCGGCCGCACGGCAAGGCGGTCGGCGCCTTCGTCCGCACGGCGATGGCTCTGCGGGGAAAACTCTAGCCAGTTAGCGGCACGGCCACGATGACGTGGTCGTGCGGTCGCCAGAGGCCAGGCGCCAACTCTTCCCTCCATCCGCATGAACGTTCCAGCATGAGCGTTCCAGCATGTCGCGTGCATGTTGGCAGGAACAATTGACGGTCAGTTGTTCAGCGGAGATAATAGTGGCAAAGCGCTCGTGATAATAAGGACGCTTGCCACCCAAATGGAGGTCGACAATGAAGCGCATCGCATCAAGTTTGTTACTTGGTGTTATTGTTGGTTGTGCTTCTATTGGTTCTGCTCACGCGGCAGAGGTATTCGTGATTCGTGGAGCAGAAGCGAAATCGGTTGCAACGGAACCAACCCCCGGGGTTACCGTTCTGCGCGGCGAACCAGCCGCGATCGCTGAACCAGCAGCGGCGGCACAGGGCACTGCGGCGACAGAGGAGGATGCGCCAGCGGAGTCGGGTGAGTTCATGACCGGCGGCCGGCCGCTCTGGCGCATCGATCACGAAACGGGTCGCATCGTCGGCTGTTGGCTGCGGGGGTCCGCGAACCGGCAGGTTGTCTGCTCCAATCTCTGAGCGGCCGGGCGAGGCTTCCTTCTCAGCGCGCGTGGCCGATGGCCCGGCGGTCACCTTCCCGTTTCCCCTCAACGGCGCCGACCGCCGCGACGATCGCTTCCGGTTCTGCGCATTCGCGGTGATCGGGGCAGACGAAAGCCGCCACCGCCATGCCGCCGGGGTCGATGACATAGCTCGCCGGGATCGGCAGGAACGCGGTGGGCCCGCCGTTGCGGTCCATCAGGTCAATACCACGGGCGCGATAGACCGCCTGCAGCGGGCCGGGTACGGGATAGCGCAGGCCGAACAGCTGGCAGACCTTAGCGCCGGGATCGCTGAGACGCGTCAGCCCCTCGAACGTGTCGGCAGCCGCGGTCGGATCCGTTCGGTCCTGCACCGGCGAGATGGCGAGCAGCGTCGCGCTCTGTTCGGCAATGAGTGGAGCGAGGGGGGCATACGCCGCCAGGACGGCGGCACACAGCGGACACCAGGGGCCGCAGGTGAACGTCAGTACCACGGGACCGCGGTCGAGCCGGTCGATTAACCGCACCACCCGCCCGTTCGCGTCGGCGAGCGTGAATTCAGGCGCCAGTTCGCCATCCCGCAGCGCGCCCCCTTCGACGCCCGATTGCGCGAGCCACTGAGCGGCGTAGTCCATGGTCCGAACCTGCTTGGGCGTGAAACCGCGCCGCCACGTCGCACGCGCTTCGGCCAAAGTGTCTGCGAGCGTCATTCTTGCGCATCCGTCATTCTGGTGCCATTCGGCCAAGTGCCATTCGTCGCGAGAAATTCAGCCGGCCTCTGCCGAGGCCGGCTGCAGGTGGGGGGGAGCAACGTCGATGCGCGCGGGTCAGGACTGCTGATCCTCGAACAGCCGTCCGGCGATGAGGTGATCAATCGACAGCGCACCGGGCCCGCGGGTCACAAGGTACGCAAGGATCGATCCCCACAGCAGATGATCGGGCCAGTTCTCCGGGTAGACGAACAGCTGGATGACGAGGGTCATGCCCAACAGCGCCGCCGCGGCGAAGCGGGTGAAAAGACCGCATGCGACCAGAGCCGAGGCACCGAGCTCGGTTGCGGTGGCGAGGTAAGCCGCAAACGCCGCCGGCAGCACCGGCACCATGTATTCCATGTCGAACAGGGCGACGGTTGCATCCCAACTCGCGATCTTGGTCAGGCCCGAGCGGAAGAACACGACGGCGACGGCCAAGCGGAACGCCAGCGCCAGGATGGACGTCGGGAATTTCTCCAACAGAGCACGGCCGGCGATGATGCTTCCGGTCAGGCTGCCGCTGCGGAGCGGGTGTGACAGTGTGGTAGCCATGATACCTCCTCACGAGATCAGTTGATTGCAGTAACCGAGGCGACGACACCGCCTTCGAACAGCGACTCCAGGAGAGCGGGTGCGTTGAACGAAGGCGCAATCGCGCGGGCGAGCGCGTTTGCCTTGCCGAGTCGACCGTCGGCAAGCAGGCTGCCGATGAAGGCAAATGCGGCGGCATCGAGCTTGAGCCAGCCGACTTCACCGTCCTGGCGATGGATGAACAGCTGCACACCGCCGGCCTCAAGATCGACCGCCGCGATTTCGTCATCGCCTTGCTGGTGAACCTGCCAGATCCGGTCGACCGGCCATGCCGACTTGACCAGACGGCAGGATGGATCGAGGCCGATGAACAGATCGCAAGACGGCGCTTCGATCTGCGCTGCCGCCGCTGCTGCATCGAGTGACGGCACATCGACGGCATGGCGGGCGCGGTTGATCGCCCACTCCAGCCGCGCCAGGTCGGCGAGATAGCCGAGCGAACCCGCTTCCGGCAGGCTTGCGAGGAACGCCGGAAAGCCGTCGCCGTACTCGAACAGGCACGGCCGCTGCGGCGGCTGGCTGAGGACATAGCGGCGCGCGGCTGCGGTAAAGAAGGCGTCGCCCACCAGCCGCCGGACGACGGGGAAGGTGGCGCCCAAGGCTTCGATGAGCGTCAGGCGGAAGTGATGGACATGGATCGCAAGCCGTGCCGACGCTCCCGGCGCATCCTCGACAATGGCGTTCGTGCCGGCGAAGGCCTGCTCCGCGAGCAGCCTTCCGGCTGCAACGGCGGCGAAACGGCTCTGCAGTTCACGCAGCGGCAGCATAACCCACCTCCTTGTGCACGGACCGCCAGCGGCGATCGGCCTCTTGCGCTTCCGCCACCAGGACTGGCAGCGGCGGCAGATTGCTGTCCCACTCGATCAGGGTGGCGGCATTCGGGAAGCGGGCGACGGCCCGCTCATAGAGTTCCCACACGGCGGCCGAAACCTGGCTGCCGTGATCATCGATGAGGATCGTCACGCCGTCGGCGTCGTTGACGGCGTGCCCGGCAAGGTGAAGCTCATGCACGGCATCCGCTGGCAGGCCTTCGATCCACGCCAGGGGATCGCCGCCAAAATTGCGGCAGTTGACGAACACGTTATTGACATCAAACAACAGGCCGCAGCCGGTTCGCCGAACCAGCTCATTGAGGAATTCGACTTCGCTCAGTGTCGATTGTGCGAAACGAAGGTAGGCGGACGGATTCTCGATCAGAAGCTGGCGCCGCAGACGGTCCTGGACTTGGGCAATGTTGGCCGCGACCACGGCGAGGCTCTCCTCGCTGTAGGGAAGCGGCAAGAGATCGTTGAGGTACATCCCGTCGACGACCGACCAGGCGAGGTGCTCCGAGACCCAGTCCGGCTCGATACGCTCGACCAGTCGTGCCAGCCGTTCGAGGTGCCGGTCGTTGATGCCCTCGGCACTGCCAAGCGACATCCCGACGCCGTGCACGCTGATCGGCCAATGACGCCGCACGACCTCGAGACGCGCCGGCATCCGGCCGCCGCCCATATAATTTTCGGCGTGGATCTCCAGAAAACCGACCGCCGGTCGGGTCGCGACGATCTCCTCGAAGTGCGGGCAACGGAGGCCGATGCCCGCCGTCTGGCGCTCTGTGGAGGAAGGTAGGGTGGACATGATCGTCGCTCCCGCCGGAGGTGGTGCCTTGTTGGTGGGCTACTTCTTGGTCGTCGAGCCACCGACCAGCTTGTCGCAGGTGCCGGCCGGAACGTAGACCCACGAGTCCGGCTGTGCGTCGCGCTTGGCGGTACCGGCGCACGAGCTGCCCGCCGTCTGGCAGTCGTTCATGCCGGCCTTCACGACGCCGAAGCACTTCTCGAACTTGTAGGTCGGCTGCTCGGCGGGGCCGGCGAGGGCAGCCGCGGAAACGGCAACGGTACCGACGAGGGCTGAAGCCAGTGCCAAAGTCGTCTTCTTCATCTTTCGATCTCCCACTGAAGTGTTGACAAGGAAACGGTTCACTCTCGTTGCACTTAAGGAGCTGGTGGGTGGGCTCTGTTGTCGCCGCGATCACCGCCTCAAGCGCGCTATCACATTCCCGCAAACGCGTCTGAGAGTGAAATGCAGATCGCCTATGGCTTCGATAGGCGAGCGCTATGTTCGCGCCAGCCGCCCATAACCCCGCTCAGTCCCGACGATAGCTTGCCGTCATGAACATGAGAGCGAGTCGCTATTTCCCTCTGACGGCCCGCTTGTTGAGAATGAGTGTCGTAGCGGTCGAGGCCGATCAGGGCCGCCGTCAACCGAACAACCCGCGGAGGAATGCCATCATGGATACGCCGTTTCCGCCGGTGCACGACGAGACGCTGCCGCCGGTGGTCATGCCGTTCTGCCCGATTGAGCAAAAGCTGAAAGGGCAGAAGGCGCTGGTCACCGGTGCCAGCTCCGGCATCGGCAAGGGCATCGCGATCGGCCTCGGCCACGCCGGCGCCGATGTCGTCGTCAACTACATCAAGGACGAGGCCGAGGCGGAGGCGATCGTTGCCGAGGTCAAGCGCTGCGGTGCCAACGCCTACGCCCACCGTGCCGACGTTTCGAACGAGGACGATGTCCGCGGCATGTTCGCGCGGATGTTCGAGGAGTTCGGCACGATCGACATCCTCATCAACAACGCCGGCCTGCAGAAGGACGCTGCCTTCCACGAGATGACGCTCGCGCAGTGGAACCTGGTGCTCTCCGTCAACCTCACCGGCCAGTTCCTGTGCGCGCGGGAGGCGGTGCGTGAGTTCCGCCGCCGCGGCGTCGTGCCGTCGGTGTCATGCGCTGCCGGCAAGATCATCTGCGTCTCGTCCGTCCACGACATCATCCCCTGGGCCGGTCACGTCAACTACGCGGCCTCCAAGGGCGGAGTGGCGATGATGATGAAGAGCATCGCCCAGGAGGTCGCGCCCTATCGCGTCCGCGTCAACTCGATCTGTCCGGGTGCAGTGCGGACGCCGATCAATGTCGAGGCGTGGAGCACGCCCGAGGCCTACTCGGATCTGATGCGCCTCGTCCCGTACAAGCGTATCGGCGAGGTCGACGACATCGCGCGCGCCGCCGTGTGGCTGGCTTCCGACGAATCCGACTACATCACCGGCGCCAGCATGTACGTCGATGGCGGCATGACGCTCTATCCTGGCTTCGAGACGGGAGGCTAGGCCGATGCGGCGGATCCTGCTCGCACTGGCGCTTGCGGCCTCGGCCGCAAGCCCGGCCTGGTCCGGCGAAGGGGGCGGGAGCGCGGCTTCCGACTCCCGCGCCGACCTGCCCGACGGTGTCGCCCCGTGGTGGCCCAGCCGCTACGGCGCCGACGATGAGATCGGCACGCTCAACGAGCTCACACCGGCGCGCATTGTCGAGGCGGTGCGGCTCGTCCGCCAGGGCGAGCGCATTGACCTCGGCCGCGTGCTCGACAAGGACACACCGGTCTTCCCCGGCCGCTACTGGCACCAGAGCGTCGATCTCGCGCCGCTGATCACCAACCTGCGCCGCGCCGACGCGCACGGCCGCGGCTGGGGGCTCAACGAAATCAACTGGATCACCGAGATCCAGGTCGGCACCTTCCAGGTCGGCACCCAGCTCGACTCGATCGGCCATCTGCAGATTGGCGACCGCTTCTACAACGGCTGGAAAACCCGCGATGTGGTCGAGGACTGGGGCCTCAACCGGTTCGGGATCGAATCCGTCCCGCCGATCGTCGGCCGCGGCATCGTGGTCGATCTCGCCGGATTGAACGGCGTCGAACGCCTCGACAAGGGCACGGTGATCGGTGTGGCCGACGTCGAGCGTGCCCTCGCCCGCCAGGGCATCACGATTGCTGAAGGCGATATCGTGCTGCTCCACACCGGCTGGGGCAGCCTCTGGGGCAAGGACAACGCGCTGTTCCTGTCGGGCGAACCGGGCCCCGGTCTGGCGCTCACCGAGTGGCTGCACGCCAAGCGCATTGCCGCACTCGGCACGGATAGCTGGAGCATCGGCCCGGTTCCGGGCGAGGACCCGGCGCGCCCGTTCGTCGTCCCGCAGACGATGTACGTCAAGATGGGGCTGTTCGGCTTCGAGAACCTCGCCACCGAACGGCTGGTCGAGCGCGGCATCTCCGAATTCCTGTTCGTCAACACGCACGGCCGGACGCGCGGCTCGACGGCCGCAGTCGTTGCACCAGTGGCCGTGTACTGAAGGTTGCGGAGGAGACAATGGACGACGATTTCGACGCGATCATTGTCGGCTCGGGCGCCGGCGGCGGTGCCGCTGCGTACCGGCTGGCGACAAGCGGCTGCCGCGTGCTGGTGCTGGAGAAGGGCGCGCCACTGCCGCACGACGGCAGCACGCTCGACGCCGGCATCGTCCTCAGCGAGGGCCGCTTCAAGAACCACGCCCCGTGGCGGGACGGCGACGGCGCCCCCTTCGTGCCGCAGGAGTACTACAACCTGGGCGGCAAGACGAAGTGGTACGGCGCCGCGCTCTTACGCTTTGGCAGCCATGAGTTTGCCGACGATCCAGCGCATCAGTGCCGCGGCTGGCCGTTCGCATACGACGCGTTGGCACCCTACTATGAACAGGCCGAAGACCTTCTGGGCGTGCGCCGCTTCGCCGTCGAGCCCGATACGCAGCGCATCGCAGCGGCGTTTGAACGGGTCGCGCATGGCTGGCAGGTCGAGCCGATGCCACTCGGGCTCGCCGCCGACATCCTCGAACATCCGGAGGAAGCCGTGCGGTTCGACGGCTTCGCTTCCCCGCGCGGCCTGAAATCGGACGCCGAGGTCCGCTTGTTGGATCCGCTGCGCAACCGTCCCGGCATCCGTATCGAAACGAACGCCGAGGTCGTGGACCTTATCACGGCCGAGGGAGCGCCGGAGCGCGTCACCGGTGTCGTCACCGCCGACGGATCACGCTTCACCGCCAAGATGGTCCTGCTCGCCGCCGGTGCCCTGTCCTCACCGCGCCTCCTGCAGCACCATCTGCATGCAACCGGCTTGGATACGGTCCTGCCGGCGGCGCAATCGGTCGGCCGCAACTACAAGAGCCACCTGTTGACGGCAGTCGTTGGCTGGTCGCCGCGGCGGAAGACCGACCGCCTGCGCAAGACGGTGGTGATGACGAGCGAGGCCTTCGCGCATTCGAGCGTGCAGCCGCTGGGCGCCACCGACGGTGAGATCGTCGCCACCGAGCTGCCGGCATTCATGCCGCGCTGGGTTGCTGATCTGGTCGGCAACCGCGCCTACGGCTTTTTCCTGCAGACCGAGGACGGCTCGCATCCCGATAACCGGGTGAGCGCGGCAAACGGCTTTGCAAGCCCGCAGCTCGACTATGACCGCGACCGCATCGCGCCGGCGCGCGATGAACATCGCCATTTCGTGCGCGCGTTCTGCCGCGATCTCTTGCGGGTGGGGATGTTCCCGATCGTCAAGCCGATCCCGCTTTCCGGCACGGCGCACGCCTGCGGCACGCTGATCGCCGGCAATGACCCTGCAACCTCGGTGGTCGACGCCTTCGGCAAGGTGCACGGCATGGACGGTCTCTATGTCGTCGACGGCAGCGTCCTGCCGCGCTCCAGCCGCGTCAATCCCGCGCTCACGATCTACGCCTGGGCGCTCCGCGTCGCCGACAGCCTTGCGCCTCAGCTTGCCTCCCATTCTGGAGAAAACCGATGACCATCCGCACAACCCTTGCCCCGGAACGGCAGCGTCTGGAAAACCAGCGCTCAGGCGTCGAAAACTGGCGGCGCTGGGGGCCTTACCTCTCCGAGCGCGCCTGGGGCACGGTGCGCGAGGACTACAGCGCCGACGGCAACGCCTGGAACTACCTTTCCCATGATGACTCGCGCTCGCGCGCCTATCGCTGGAGCGAGGACGGCCTGGGCGGCCTTTCGGATGACCAGCAGCGGCTGTGCTTCGCCTTGGCACTTTGGAACGGCGCCGATGCGATCCTCAAGGAACGCGCATTCGGCCTGACCGGCAACCAGGGCAACCGCGGCGAGGACGTCAAGGAGTACTACTTCTATCTGGACGCCACGCCCAGCCACAGCTTCCTGCGCTACCTTTACAAGTATCCGCAGCGCCGCTTCCCCTATGAGCGTCTGATCGAAGAGAACGCGCGCCGATCCCGGCACGAACCGCCGTTCAATTTGAGCGAAGCCGGCCTGTTCGACGACGGCCGCTACTTCGATGTCGAGGTGTGCTGCGCCAAGGCCGGCGCGGACGAGATTCACATCCGCATCACCGCGGCCAATCGCGGGCCGGAGCCGGCCACCTTGCATCTGCTGCCGACCTTGTGGTTCCGCAACACCTGGTCATGGGGCGATGGAACGGCCAAGCCGGTCATGCGCCAGGTCGTGCCGCCCAAGGGTGCCGCCTGGGCCATCGAGGCAGCGCACGAAGAGCTCGGCCAGGTGTTTCTCTATGGTGCGCAGGAGGGAACACCGCTTTTCACCGAGAACGAGACCAATGGCCGCCGGCTCTGGGGCGACGCGCACGCCAGCCCGTACGCCAAGGACTCCTTCCATCGCCGCATCATCAACGGCGAGACGGGTGCGGTCAGAACGGACGGTACCGGCACCAAGTTCGCCTCCTGGCACGCGTTGACGGTGCCGCCGGGAACGAGCGTGCACCTCGATCTCGTGCTTTCGGAACGGCCGTTGAGCCAGCCCTTTGCCCGCAGCGAGATGGTGTTCGTGGCCAGACGTGACGAAGCCGATGCCTTCTATGCGGAGGTGCTGCCCGAGGCGAACGCCGAGGACCGGCGTATCGTCCGCCAGGCGCTGGCCGGGATGATCTTCTCCAAGCAGTTCTTCCATTTCGATGTCAGCCGCTGGCTCGATGGCGATGCCTTCCCCGCTCCGGCAGAGCGCCAGTGCGGTCGTAACGCACGCTGGAAGCACATGAAGGCGGCCGACATCCTCTCGATGCCGGATGCCTGGGAGTACCCCTGGTTTGCCGCCTGGGATCTGGCGTTTCACACCGCGGCGCTGGCCCTGGTCGATGTCGATTTCGCCAAGGACCAGATCGAGATCATGGTCAACGAGCGCTACCTGCACCCGAACGGCCAGATCCCGGCGTACGAATGGAACTTCTCTGACGTCAATCCGCCGGTGCACGCGCTGGGGGCGCTGAAAGTATTCCGGGCCGAGCGCGTGCAGCGCGGCCTGGGCGACCATGCGTTTTTGGGCCGCGTCTTCCACAAGCTGCTGCTCAATTTCGCCTGGTGGATCAACCAGAAGAACGGCGACGGCAGTAACGTTTTCGAGGGCGGGTTCCTCGGTCTCGATAATATCTCGGTGTTCGACCGCTCGCAGCCGCTGCCGGGCGGCTACCGGCTCAAACAGGCCGATGCCACCGGCTGGATGGCGATGTTCGCGCTCAACATGACGCTGATCGCGCTCGAACTCACGGCCGACGATCCGGCCTACGAGGACATCGCGATCCAGACCTACGAGCAGTTCTTGAGCATTGCCAACACGCTCGCCGGCTATGCCGACGGCGGCGTGCCGATCTGGGACGAAGGCAGCGGTTTTTTCAAGGACCTGATCGTCGGCCCGAACGGGACAAGCCGGCATATCGACGTCTACTCGATGGTCGGCCTGATCCCGCTGTATGCGACCGAGATCGTCGATCAGCGCCTGCTCGCGCACGCGCCGCGGTTCCGCGAACGCCTGCGCCGCCACGCCGGCGGCGTTTTCCGCGGCAACATCATCTGCGCCTGCCCGGAGACCGTGAACGCGCGCGGCGAGCATCTGCTCTCGGTCGTCGATCACACGATGCTTCAGCCGCTGCTCGGGCGGCTCCTTGACGAAGCGCAGTTCCTCTCGCCGTTCGGCGTCCGCAGCGTCAGCAAGATCCACGAACAGCATCGGGAGTTGGGCGAGCTGCCTGGCGTCGGCTGGGCGATGATCGAGTACGTCCCCGGCGAATCGAACTCGCCGCTGTTCGGCGGCAACTCGAACTGGCGCGGGCCGATCTGGATGCCGGTGAACTTCCTGCTCGTCCAGTCGCTGGAGAAGTTCTACCGCTACCTGGGCGACAATTTCACCGTAGCGGTGCCCAGCTTGGGCGGTGCCGCGCTCAACCTCCAGGAGATTGCGCACCTCATCGCCGAGCGGCTCGTCAACATCTACCGCCGCGACCCGAACGGTACCGTGGCGGCGATGCAGGGCCAGCCGCAGTTCACGAACGACGCACACTGGCGCGACCTGCTGCTGTTCTACGAGTATTTCCATGCCGAGACCGGCCAGGGCCTCGGCGCCGCGCATCAGACCGGCTGGACCGGCCTGATCGCGAACCTGGTGATGCGCCGCTACCGTCGCGGCATCCCCCGCTACTGGCGGGAGCAGCAGGCGCATGCAGCGGCGGCGGCCGAGTAACGGGAGGACATCGTCATGCAGCCTACGCGCTCGCTGCCGGTCGCAGCACCTGCCACGTGGCCCGCGATTGCGCTCGTCTACACGGCGGCGCTCGTGCAGGGGATGACGCTGGTGAGCTTCCCGGCCTTGAGTGGCGTGCTCAAGGAAACGCTCGCACTTTCCGATGCCGCCTACGGTGCCATCTTCCTGCCTCAGGTCGCCTGTGCCGTCGCCGGTGCGGTGGCGGGCGGCAGTCTGGCGCGAAAGCTTGGGTTACGGGCGTTGCTCGCACTCGCCCTTGCCTGCAACGGCCTGAGCCAGGCGCTCCTGGCGGCGACGGCGATGCTCCCTCAATCCGTGGGCGTCGCCATGCTGTTCGCCGGCACCGCCTGCCTTGGCCTCGGCTTCGGGCTGATTGGCGCGCCCATCAACAGCTATCCGCGGCTGCTCTTCCCCGCCAAGGGCGAACCGGCGCTGGTTGCCGCCCACACCCTGATCGGCTTGGGCCTGGCGACCGCACCGTTGGCGGCGGCACCGCTGATCGAGGCCGGCATGTGGGCCAGCCTGCCGCTGATCCTGGCTCTTGTCTGTGCCGCCTTGGCGGCCGCGACGTTGATTACGGCGTTACCACAGCCAGCGGACGTCGCGTCCGAGACCCGTCGTCCCCGCCCGCCGGTTGCCGCACCGCTGTTCTGGCTGTTCGCCGCCATCACCGTCATCTACGCCTTCGCCGAAGGGACCTTTTCCAACTGGGCGGTGATCTATTTGCGTGACAGCCGTGGCCTGCCGGAGATGACCGCGGGCCTGGCACTCTCCGCGTTCTGGGGGGCGATCGTCGTCGGCCGGCTGGTGATCACGCTCCTTGTCGTGCGCGTGCCGGCACGGCTGATCTGGCTCACGCTGCCGTGCCTGATGATCGCAGCCTTCTGGCTGCTGCCGTATGCGGGCAGCGCGCTCACCGGCATCGGCTTCTTCGCGCTTGCAGGCCTCGCCTGTTCGGCGTTCCTGCCGCTGACCATCAGCCTCGCGGTGGAGCGCTTTCCGGAAGCCGTCGCCTGGGTGTCGTCGATGCTGATCGCAGCCTTGATGGTGGGCGTCGGCCTG
Organism: Defluviicoccus sp.; assembly: GCA_029624735.1. Classification (GTDB taxonomy): domain Bacteria; phylum Pseudomonadota; class Alphaproteobacteria; order Rhodospirillales; family Defluviicoccaceae; genus Defluviicoccus. The sequence goes on from JARSSM010000016.1 coordinate 35,467, forward strand.
GGCTCATATCTCGTCGGTGCCCTGCAGGCGGTGCTGCCGCTGGATGCGCTCTACCGCCTGTCGTCGGTGTACCCGGCGGCCGTGCTGCTGCTCGCCGGCCTCGTGCTGCGCGCACGCATACGCCGCCCGGAGCCTGCCCCGGCGGCGTGAGCACGTGGGGGTGGCAACTGCTTGTCGGCGGTGTGATGACTGGCTTGTGCTTGTGATCGTCTAACCAGATCGCCGGACCGGCTCTGAGCGAAGCGGCCAGTGGCGGCGCCAGCCGAAGGATACAAACAAAAGGCCGCGCCCGTCTTCCGCGATGGACGTGAACGGGCGCGGCGGAGTGGACGATCACAATGCTGGACAGACCCGGGGTCGAAATCGCGGCAACTCGAGCGAATGGCGATTTGGACCCGGGTCGTCGAGCATTGATGTGCTACCACCAGCGGTTCGGCAGGCCCTTGATCTGGCAGCCGCCACGCGTGGCGATGTCGTTGATTCCGCACCCTTCGTCCATCTCAACGATAATGTCGCCACTGGCACAGGACGCCGGCTCGGCGTACATCTGGTAGCCGCTGATCGAGGTGCCGCCGCCCCGACTGGAGGTGTTCCAGGTGTCAACATCCCACTGGACGTTCTTAAGGTCGGTCCACTTGACGCCGTAATTGGACAACGCATCCGCTACGGCTTTCTGGCACTTGTTGTCTTGCGCCTGCGCGGACAGAGCAAAACCGGATACCGCCAAGACGGCGGCAAACAACATCGTTGTCTTCATTGCTCACTTTCTCCCTCTCTCAGTTATCGCAGCAGGCCCTGTCCTGCTGCGGCCTCAACCCTGTGAAACTTGTTGTCGAAAGTGGGTCGCGCCCGTCGCATAAGATCGGTACGCGCTCGCAGTGCTCGCCGAAATCCAACCTTGCTTCTCTGCGGCTTCCTTCAGTTGCACCGCGATTTCGTCCGCCGTCCGCTTGGCTGAACCTTCGATGGTGGCGGAACCATCGATCTCTCCGGCGGCCTTGACCGCGCCCCCGACGATCAAGCCGATCGGGTTCGCGGTTGCCGCCAGCACCGCCAGCGGAACGACGACCCCCGGCATCTTTCCGCCGCCGGAGTTGACTTCGGCGCTGCCGAGGAGACGCAAACCCTGAGCGGTCATCTGGTAGCCTTCGACCGCTGTCATCAGCTTGGCATCACCGGCACCGAACCCGACAAGCACTCGCTCGGCGGCGCTACCTTTGTCAACCGAGACGAAATAGCCCCTGATGACAATGTCGTTGATCGCGGGTGCCGGTTGCCCGGCAGCGCGCACCGCGGGCAGCCCTGCATCGCTCAGATTCGCGACGAGTTCCTTCGCGACTTCAGCCCCCAGTTTGCGGGTGACCGCGAGCTGATCGGCAGTCGGTGCGACCGCGCCAGCGGTATGATCGGCAAAGGCCGAACCGGGCGGGACCTCGGCGGGGTTGGCCGTAAAGTCATGGATGATGATCCGCTCCGGCCGCGGGAGCGTTGCGCCGTCGTAACGGTGGCGCTCGGTCACCTCGGTCGACGCGCACGCCGTTATCACGACAACGGCGAAAAACAACGTCATGGCACTACGAATGGACACCGGATTGCGTCTCCAAGAACTGATCCCCGAACTCCGCGCCTCGGCAGGGTAGGGACGGCCGTTACCGCTCTTGCCGCTCTCTTGCTTGTCTCACTCGCTTGTCTTGTTGTTACGCTGTGCTGCCTTCAACTTTTCTGTGTCTTCCGCCGACAGCTGCGGCCGGTCGATCGTCAGCGTGATCTTGTCGATCTTGCCCGTGAAGGCGAACGGCACCTGATAGTCGGCGTCATCCACCGGCGTTCCGGTGTCTGAGCCGACGTCGAGGTTCTCGTCCCACTGCATGATCAACGGTAGTGTCCGTTCCATCGTCTTGGTCACGACCTCGTTGCCGTCGACCTTGAGAACGCCTGTACCGCTGCGGCCGATGCCGCTCATGCTTGCGTAGGCGAGGGTGCCCATGCCCAGCCCGTCGTACTTGAAATCGAACTCGAGCGTGTGCTTGCCAGGCGTCAGCTCGGGCCCCTCCCAGCGGATCCGCTTTAGGTCCACTAAGTTCCACAGAAATACGGGCCTGTTTTTCAGCACGTAAAACCCATAGCCCGCGAACCGCCCACCTTGAGTGATCAACATTCCCTCGGCACCGCCCGCCGGGATTTCGACCTCTGCCATGAGCTTGTACGATGCGTTGAGAACGCTCGGTGCATCGCCGTTCGGCGTACCTGTCAGCGGCGCTGTCCACGTGAACACGTTGCGGCCAGCGGTGATGCTCGGGCGCGGGGTGATGAGCCGGGTCGCCACAGTGGCATCCAGCGGCAACACCTGGTATTTCTTGGCTTCCTTCCAGAAGATGTCCTGCAGTTCCTTCAGCTTCTCGGGGTACTTCGCTGCGACGTCTTCCGACTGAGTCCAGTCCTTGTTCAGGTCATAGAGTTCCCAGGGGAAAGTGGCCGGGTCTGCGCCCAGCCCGCCGGCGATGACCCAGGGCGGCCGCATCACCTTGGTACTGGCGATCCAGCCGTCGTGGTAGATGGCGTGGTCGCCAAACATCTCGAAGTACTGGGTCTTGTGGGTCGAGGGTGCATTCGCCTTCTTTTCGTCGAAGGTGTACAGCATGCTGACGCCCTCGATGGGGCTCTGCCGTATGCCGTCGACGACCTCGGGCTGGCGGATTCCAGCAGCCTCCAGGATCGTCGGAACGATGTCGATAACGTGGTGGAACTGGTGGCGGATGCCGCCCTGATCCTTGATCACCTTGGGCCATGAAATCGCCATGCCCTGGCGCACGCCGCCGAAGTGCGAAGCGATCTGCTTCGTCCAGGAGAAGGGGGTGTCGAAGGCCCAGGCCCACGGTACCGCCATGTGGTTATAGGTCTGCTCGGAGCCCCAAACGTCATAGAACTCCTTGAGCTGGACCTCCACCGGCACCTCGACACCATTGAACATGGCCACCTCATTGGGGGTGCCAAGCAGGGTGCCCTCGGCGCTGGTGCCGTTGTCGCCGTTAATATAGATGATCAGGGTGTTGTCGAGCTTGCCGATGTCTTCGACCGCTTGGATGACCCGGCCGATTTCGTGGTCGGTGTAGGCGACGTAAGCCGCAAAGACATCGACCTGACGCAGGAACAGCTTCTTTTCATCGTCGCTGAGCTGATCCCAGCGCTTCAACAGGTCGTCCGGCCAGGGCGTGAGCTTGGCGTCCTTGGGGATCACGCCGAGCTTCTTTTGGTTCTCGAAGATGGTTTCGCGCAGCTTGTTCCAACCGGCGTCGAACAAGTGCATGTCGCTGATTTTCTTGATCCACTCCGGGGTCGGGTGGTGCGGCGCGTGGGTGCCGCCGGGCACGTAGTAGACAAAGAACGGCTGATCCGGCGTGAGGGTATTGACCTGGTTGATGTAGGCAATGGCGTCGTCGGCCATTGCGGTGATGAGATTGAACTTCGGGTTGCCGACGAACGGATAGATGTAGGTGGTGTTGCGAGCCAGATTCGCCGGCTGCCACTGATTGGTATCGCCGCCCATGAAGCCGTAGAAGTACTCGAAGCCCATGCCGACCGGCCACTGGTCGAAGGGGCCGATCGCAGTCGCCTGGAATGCCGGCGTGTTATGGTTCTTGCCGAACCACGAGGTGCGGTAGCCGTTGTCCTTGAGGATCCTGCCGATCGTTGCCTTGTCCCTGGTGATGACCGAATCATAGCCGGGAAAGCCGGTGGCCTGTTCGGCAATGACGCCGTAACCAACCGAGTGGTGGTTGCGCCCGGTGATCAGGGCGGCCCGGGTCGGGGAGCAGAGCGCGGTCGAGTTGAAGTTGGTGTAGCGCAGGCCGCTGTTGGCGATCCGGTCTAAGGATGGTGTCGGGATCACGCCACCGAAGGTGCTCGTGACCCCAAAACCGGAGTCATCGGTCATGATGAGGAGCACGTTGGGCGCACCCGCGGGCGGCTCGATGCGGGCCGGCCAGTAGGGTTTGGAGCCCTCGGTTGTGCGTTCGATCGTGCCCTTGAACTCTTGCGGCGGTGCTGGAAGCTGTACACCGTCAATAGCGATTGTGGCACTCGGCGAGCCCGGCACGCCAGCGACCTTGCCGTGACCATGCGAGCTGATCCAGCGGTCGCTCTGCGGCACGCCTGCAGGCTCGATGATCGGCACGCCTGCGCGTTGACGGGCTTCTTCAGCACCTGCAGCCGAGGCATGGCCCAGGGCAAGCGCGGTTGCGACGAGCACGGCGATAACGGGCGATAGGAGGCCCCCTCGGTCTGCGCTAACGGACGCTGCGCTTGATGCGAGCACGCTCTTCATGAGAGACCCGCTCATAACGCCCTCCCCTACGGAGCATTCTTCTGACAATAAGCGAAGGGCGATCCCACTGACAATAGGTGAATAGTGGGCAGCCTTCTTGCCGTACTGCCCCATCCGGTGGCGCTATCGCCGCTACCCTGGCAGCCGGCGCGGCGCCTTGGGTCAAGCAGCCTCCGGGCGGAAGGCGGCGTGGCCCTGTTTCTCAACAGGGTGACGCGTTTGGCGCACGATGATGAGAAGCGGCTGCGGCATACGCGCAAAACCCGCTTTACGAGGAAATGCTGTACGGCATGCCTGTTGACCGCTAAGTCGGAGTCTTGTTGCGCCGGTGAAGGTGCGCGGCGGCAGAGGGAGCGGGCAATGATAGAATGGCAGACAATTCTTGGGCATTTCGCGGTTCAACTGGTGCTGGTGGCTCTTACTGTCTTGATCCACGCAGCCGCGATGATCCTCGTGCTTCGTCACTTCGTGCGGAGCGTTCCGCCCGAAGGAGTGCATGTCCCTTTCCTCCGCTCAGTCGCTTTCCTATTTTATATCGTTTGCTTGATCCTGGCAGCGCATCTTGTCGAGATGGTGGTTTGGGGGCTGGCATTTCACCTGATCGGCATATTTCCTAACTCATTCACGGCATATTACTTCGCGATCGAGACCTATACGACGCTTGGCTATGGTGACGTGCTGCTTCCTCATGATTGGCGCCTGACTTCCGGCTGGCTGGCCACCACCGGACTGTTGATGTTCGGCTGGTCAACGGCTGTTTTCGCGACCATCATCGACCGTCTGAACGAAAGCCGCATACAACGCGTGGTGGAGCGCCGGAAGGCGTGACCGCGCTTGGGAGACGGCCCGCGCGGGATGTGGCGGCAGAGCTCACCGATCCCTGTTTCGCGCGAGGACGGCATCGCTGCAATCCGCGTTGGCATGGGTGACTTCGACAACCGAGGGATCGGGTTCGCGCAGCCAAAACGCCACTCGGGTCGCAGCCTCAGGCTTCAGGTGCAGCGGGTCGAGGTAGATGGCGCGCTCTGCCGTCAGGCGGCTCTCGATGTCAAAGTCGTAGACGGTGGCGATGCCCTTCAGCCATGCCTTGAAGGCGTGATACTCCTCGCCCGCCTGGGCCAACAAGATGTGACGCAACTCCTGATTGACGGGCGGAATGACGAGGATGACGTTCGCGCCGCGGCTTCTGAGGCGGCACACGGTCTGGTGCAGCGCGGCTTTGAGCTGCGCCGCCCCGATGCGGGACCCGATTGCCGCCGTCTCTCGGCGCATGAGGTACTGCCAATGCGCCTTCTCCTCCAGAGCGGGCGCATCGGACACGAGGATTTGACCCGAAGCTGCGTAAAGGAGGTTGGCAAACGAAGCGCGTAGCGCGGTCAGGCTGGTGTTTAGGGTGAATCCGTTTTCAATCACGCCGAGGTTTTGGCGGAAGTTGGTGCCGGTCTTGCTGTCGTCGAGCGCGCGGAACGAAACGCCGATGATAAAGGTGTGCACGGACGGGCGTTCTTCGACAACGTAGTTGATCACATCCAGCACATCGCGCAGCGACGCGCCGCCGATCGAGAAATTGAATGCTTTTGTGTTCGTGCCCTCGGTGTAGCCAGCCACCGGCAGGGCGCGCATGACGCTGTTGCCGAAAAAGACGACGCTCGCATCCGCCGCATGAAACTGCGCAGCTGCCAGCACATTGCGCGCGATCGGTCGCGACACCAGTTCCCGATCCAGCTCAAGGACCGTCACCTTGTTATAGCCGAAGGGATCGACCGTGTAGTTGATTGCGTAGACAAATCCCAGAATCACTGCTGCAACAACCGCAATGCGCAGCATGTAGGTCTGGTAAGTCTTGCACGTTTTGCGCATTCTCAGAACTGAAAGTAGATGAACTCAGACGTTCGATTAAGGCACAACACGGAAATGCCGAGTGCCACCGCCGTCACGGTGGCGCCCAGGGTGTTGACGCGCCAACGCAGCCAGGTCCGCCAATGATGCTGCTCGTTCCAGTACATGTTGGAGCAGGTTGGCCGGTAGCGGCCGACGATCTGCTCGACATTCGGAACGAACCAGACCAGGAGCAAGGACGCAGCGATGGTTGCCACCATCATCCCCCAGTCGCGCAGCGGCACGAACTGGCTGGCGCCGAAGGAAACGCCGAGGTCCTTCAGCAATGCCGCTGCCCCCCCGGTGTAGGCCTCCACGTCGCCCGGGAAGGTCGGCCCCTGAAACAGCATCGCTTGGACCATGATCATGGCGCCGTCCACGGTGCCTGCGCGGAAGACCACACGGCTGAAGACGACGCAGATGAAGGTGATGAGGACGGCGATCGGCAGCGGAATCTGCGGCAGCGGCCGGCCGCGGCGGGCAGCAACCGCTTGACGGAAGCCCAGCCAGCTTCGGTTGACGATAAGATACACCCCATGCATGGCCCCCCAGATGACGTAGGTCCAGCCGGCGCCGTGCCAAATGCCGGCGATCAGCATGGTCAGAAAGAGGTTAATGGCGCCGCGCGTCTTGCCGCGCCGGTTGCCGCCCAACGGAATGTAAACGTAGTGAAGCAAGAACCGGGACAGCGTCATATGCCAGCGGCGCCAGAAATCGATGATATTGGCCGCCTTGTGCGGGGAGAAGAAGTTCAACGGAAAGCGAATACCGAACAGGCGTGCCAGTCCGATCGCCATGTCGGAGTAGCCCGAGAAATCGAAGTAGATCTGCTGCGTATAGGCGACGGCGGCTGTCCAGGCCTCCACGGTCGTCACGGGCAGGCCGGCATCAGCGCCAGCGAATACCGGCGTTGCGAAAACAGCAAGCGAATCCGCGATGACGACCTTTTTGAACAGGCCAGCAACAAAAATAGTCGTGCCGACGGCGATGTTCGAGTAGCGAAAGTTCTGACGGCGACGGGTAAACTGCGGCATCATCTCCGAATGATGCAGAATAGGTCCAGCGATCAGATGCGGGAAGAACGTGACAAAGAGAACATAATCCACAAGGCCGTGCTCTGAGACCTTGTCCTGCTGAGCGTCAACAAGATACGCTATCTGCGTGAACGTGAAGAACGATATGCCGATTGGTAGAATTATGGCCGGCCACGTTACGTCGATTCCCACAAGTGCCAGATTATCGAGGAAAAAGTTCCAATACTTATAGTATCCAAGCAACAAGAGGTTACAACAGATCCCGAAAATCATTATCAAGCGCTTGCGATGAGAATGTTTGCTGCCGATTATCACGTGACCAACGGTAAAGTTGAACGCGATAGACAGCGTCAAGAGGATTACATAGCTTGCATTAAAGAAGCCGTAGAAATAGATAGACGCCATTGCCAGAAAAACCTTGGCGCAAACCAGGCGGCTATTTAGGACAAAAAAATAGTATACGGTAAAAACAACCGGCAGATAGCAGAATATGAAAAAGTATGAGTTGAATAACATTGCCTACTCCCCCCTCGACGGCCTCTGGCCGCGATGCCCCTCTCAAGGATATGCAAATGCTGTGGTCGCTGTGCGTGATTTACGATTGCACGAGCAGCCCGTAAGCGCACGCGCGACTACTAAGATGGTAACAGAGTCCACAAAAAACACTAGTCCATTTTTGGGTGCTTATTCCAAGCAATGTTCCCCATATGGGTCGTCATCAGTTCCTTGTCTCCTGGCGACGCTTTCAGGAATGCAATGACAGGTGGTGATATAGAGAGTGTGCTTGTCCGGCCCGTATGAGTACTTTTATGAGAGTTTCGCGTGCGCAACGCCATCATTCAGCCGCTTTGAGCCGGTAGCGCGCCGTCATCGTGTGCGCCCCGGTACGGGTGCGGTCTGTTCTCGGCGATTTGATTCTGGGGACGGGGAGTACACCATGGCCGCGTTCGGGAGCAAGGCTGCCGGGAGCGATGGAACAACGCTGCTGCCGCACGGCGAAAATGGGCCCGCGCAGGGGTGTGAACCGGGAGGTCAGCGTGGCCAGCTGCCTGGCGGGAGTCTTTACACCGGCCGTGGTAAACGCTATGTTCTATAAAGAGTCATGAGCTGTTCTGGTTTTGCGGGGAGGCGGGCAGGGTATTGACGACAGGCGGTGCGATCGCGGCCGGTGGATGAAGACTTGATGATGACAGCGGCTTGCCGGCAGGACGACAGCGGCGGCGAAGACAGACGACCAAAGGCGACGAATGACGACAGCTGACGACGCAAGCGGGCGGCGCCGGTGCCTGGCCGTCGGTGAGGTAAGTCGCTGTCGTGTCTCGGGAATCCACCGCAATGCGCCCGGCCCCCAATTCCGGGTTCGACGCCCGGCGGCCGGGAGGAATCCTTTTGTCGCGATGGTGGTATGCGAAATCGCCACGCGACCTCCGCGCAGGTTCGTGCTAGCATTGGTTTTGGGTGCGCGCTTGGCCGGCTCGGCGGTGACACGCGTGCGAAATGAGGGATAAGGAGGCCGAAATGGCAAAAGGTCCGGAATTGCCGAAGGTTACTGAGATGCTGTCGGATGTGTCGAAGATGGTGAGCGCGTTGGATCCGGCGAAGGCGGTCGACGAGCTGAACAAGCTCTTGGGGCAAATGAAGATTCCCGGCATTGACAGCGATGCCTTCGTTGCCGCGCAAAAGCGCAACCTGGAAGCCGTGACGTCGGCCAACCGGGCGGTCTTCGAGGGCTTTCAGGCGATCACGCGGCGCCAGGTCGAGGCCTTCCAGGAGACGATCGCCGAGGCGACTCGCGCGGTCAAGGAGCTGGGGGCGAAGCCGTCGGCACCCGAGGCAGTGGCAAGGCAGGCCGACCTTGCGAAGCAGATGTTCGAGCGCACCATCGCCTCGACCAAGGAGATCGTCGAGATCGCGTCGAAGGCGAGCCAGGACGTCGCGAATATCATGAATTCGCGCCTTGATGCGAGCGTGCAGGAACTGAAGGAAGTCTTGCAGAAGCCGCTGAAGTAACCCGAGTACGCACACGAAACGAGCGCAGCCGCCCTCTTCCAAGGGCGGCTTTGCTTTATCGGGGACTTGGGCCCGCTCAGTGGGCGAGGATCTGGCTTAGGAACTTCCGCGTTCGCTCGCTGCTGGGTGCCGTAAAGAAGGTTTCCGGCGGCGCCATCTCGACAATCGTGCCGCCGTCCATGAACACCATGGTGTTGGCGACGGTGCGGGCGAAGCCCATCTCGTGGGTGACGACGATCATCGTCATCCCGCCTTCCGCCAGCTCGACCATGACATCCAGCACCTCCTTGATCATTTCCGGATCGAGTGCGGAGGTCGGCTCATCGAACAGCATGATCTGCGGCTGCATGCAGAGTGCGCGGGCGATGGCGACGCGCTGCTGCTGACCGCCGGACAACTGGCCGGGATACTTGTTCGCCTGTTCCGGAATGTGGACCCGGCCGAGGTACTCAAGGGCGATCCGCTGGGCTTCGGCCTTCGGCATCTTCTTGACCCACACCGGCGCCAGGACGAGATTCTCAAGCACGGTCAGGTGCGGGAACAGGTTGAAGCTCTGGAACACCATGCCGACGTCGCGGCGGACCCGCTCGACCGAGCGGACATCCGGCGTGAGCTCGGTCGCGTTCACGATCAGGCGGCCCTTCTCGTGCCGCTCCAAGCCGTTGACGCAGCGGATCAGCGTCGACTTGCCGGAGCCGGACGGGCCGCAGATGACGACCCGCTCGCCGCGGCGGACGGTCAGCGAGATGTCGTTGAGGACGTGAAAGCTGCCGTACCACTTGTGGACGTGCTCCAGCGTGATGGCTGGCGCCGTTTCCGGCCTTGATCCCTCGCTCATCGCTGCTTCCCGAAAAAGCTCATGCCCGCTTGGCCCCGGCCTCCAGCCTGCGTTCCAGGAACAGGCTGTAGCGCGACATGAAGAAGGAGAACGCCCAATAGATCAGGCCTGCGAACAGGTAACTCTCGACGTAGAACGGCCGCCAGGGTGGATCGGTCAGGGCAGTCTTGGCGGTCGTCAAGAGGTCGAACAGGCCGATGATGATGACCAGCGATGTATCCTTGAACATGCTGATGAACTGATTGACGATCGGCGGGATGGCGATCTTGAGCGCTTGTGGCAGGATGATCAGCACCGTCTTCTGCCAGTAGGACAGCCCCAGCGCATCGGCCGCCTCGAACTGGCCGCGCGGGATCGACTGCAGGCCGCCGCGCACCGCCTCGGCCAGATAGGCGGCGGTGAACAGGACGATGCCGATCAGCGCCCGCAACAGCTTGTTGACGGTCACGCCCTCGGGCAGGAACAGCGGCACCATCACCGAGGCCATGAACAAGACGCTGATCAGCGGCACGCCGCGGATCAGTTCGATGAAGCCGACACTAAGCGCGTGGACCGCTGGCATCTCCGACCGCCGTCCGAGGGCGAGCACGATCGAGATCGGAAAGGCGCAGACAATGCCGACCGCAGCCAGAATGAGCGTCAGCGGCAACCCGCCCCAGCGCTCGGTTTCGACGAACGTGAGGCCAAGCACGCCGCCCCACATCAGGAGCGCACAGATGCCAAGCGTGCAGACCCACAGAACGGCGAGCCATGGCCGCCAGAAGCCGGGGTGGCACGAGACCGCGACGGCAACGACGAACAGTGCTACGGCGAGCAGCGGGCGCCAATGTTGGTCAAAGGGATAGAGGCCGAACAGGATGAAGCGGTGCTTCTGTTCGATCAGCGCCCAGCACGCTCCTTCCGCGGCGCGGCATTGCGCCGGGTCGGCCGCTGACCAGACCGCCTCGACGAGCGCCCACTGAATAAGCGGCGGCACCGCGACGGCGAGGAGCGCGGCGCAGGCGATGGTGACCAGCGTGTTGGGAATGCTGGAAAAGAGGTTCGCCCGCATCCAGCCAAGGACGCTTCCGCGTGCCCGCGGCGGTGCCTCTTCCTTGTGCAGCCCGTCGACCGGCTCCTCTTCGCGGGCGAAGATCTCGTCCGGCGTTTCCGTCACCGGCGGCTGGCTCATCGCGTGGCTCCTTTGAGCGCGATCCGGCGGTTGTGCCAGTTCATCAGTCCGGAGATGGAGAGGCTGACCGTCAGGTAGACCGCCATGATGATGGCGATCCCTTCGACGGCCTGGCCGGTCTGATTGATGGCGGTGTTGGCAACGCTGACGAGGTCGGGATAGCCGATGGCGACGGCGAGCGACGAGTTCTTGATCAGGTTGAGGTATTGGCTCGTCAGCGGCGGGACGATGATGCGCATCGCCTGCGGCATGATGATCAGGCGCAGGACCAGGCCACGTTTCAGGCCGAGCGCGCCCCCGGCCTCGGTCTGCCCGCGCGGGACGGCGAGGATGCCGCCGCGCACGATTTCGGCGATGAAGGTGCCGGTGTAGGCGACGAGGCCGATCAGGAGAGCTGCGAACTCCGGTGTCAGGCGTCCGCCGCCCTGGAAGTTGAAGCCCTTGAGGGTAGGAGCGTCAATGTCGGTCGGGGCGCCGGCGGCAAGCCAGGCGAGCATCGGCAAGCCAACGATGAGGGCGAGGCCGATGCGAAAGGTCGGCAGGATCTTGCCGGTGCGTTCCTGCCGCCGCCGGCCCCATGCGGTGAGCGCTGCCGTTGCTGCGATCGCGACGGCAAGAGCCGCCAGTGCCAGCCCGAACGCGGGATCCCAGGCCGGCAGCGGCACAAACAGGCCTCGGTTGGTGAGATACACGCCGGGCAGCGGGTTGAGCGCTTGGCGCGGCAGCGGCAATCCTTCCGTGATCAAGGAGTACCAGAAGAACAGCTGCAACAGGACGGGGATGTTGCGCAGGCTTTCGACGTAGAGCGCCGCCAGCTGCGCGACCAGCCAGTTGGGCGACAGCCGGGCGATGCCGGCGAGCGTGCCGAGGATGGTCGCCAGCGCGATGCCGGCGACCGCGATCAGGAGCGTGTTCAACAGGCCGACGACAAGTGCCCGCAGGTACGAGTCGGCCGGGCTGTAGGCGATGGTTGCCTCGCTGATGCCGAAGCCGGCCTCGCGCTCAAGAAAGCCGAAGCCGGTCGCGATGTTGCGGCTCTCCAGATTGGCCAGCGTGTTGGAAACGAGATAGGACGCGAGCAGAACCACGCCGGCGACGACGAGGATCTGATAGAGAATGGCCCGACCGTGGCGCTCATTCCACCAAGCCACGCGGGCGGGCGCCGGCGGGCTGGCGTCGGGTGCAGGCGGCTGGCGCATCGTCATCGCGAGGAGAGGCGGCCGCCCGCCGGCGCGTCGACGCCGGCCGGACGGCCATACCAGTCCGTCAGCGGATCGGCGCGGTGTACATCAGCCCGCCTTGCGTCCACAGTGCGTTCAAGCCGCGCGGCAGCTGCAGTTTCGAACCCATGCCGACGTTGCGCTCGAAGCTCTCGCCGTAGTTGCCGACTTGCTTGATGATGTTGTAGGCCCACTTCTCGTCAAGGCCGAGCGCCGCTCCCATTCCGGGCGTCACGCCGAGGAGGCGCTTGACGGTCGGATCTGCACTGGTCATCGCCGCATCGACGTTGGCCGCTGTCAGACCCTTCTCCTCTGCTTCCACCATCGCCGCGATCGACCATTTCACCGCGTCGAACCACTGGTCGTCGCCATGGCGGACGACCACGGCGAGCGGTTCCTTGGAGATGATTTCCGGCAGGATGACGTGGTCGGCCGGCGCCGAGGCGTCGTTGGCGCGGATGGCGGCAAGCTGGGAGACGTCGGAGGTGATCGCGTCGCACCGGCCGGCGAAATAGGCGGCGGTGACCTCCTCGTACTTCTCGATCGTCACCGGTTTCAGCTCAAGCTTGTTGGCACGGAAGTAATCCGCAAGGTTAAGCTCGGTGGTGGTGCCGGTCTGCACGCACACGGTCGCGCCGGAGAGCTCCTTGGCGCTTTTCACGCCCAGGCTCTTGCGCACCATGAAGCCTTGGCCGTCGTAATAATTGACGTTCGTGAAGTTGAGGCCGTTGGCGGTATCGCGGGTGAGTGTCCAGGTCGTGTTGCGGGCGAGCATGTCGATCTCACCCGACTGCAGCGCCGTCAGGCGCGCCTGGGCGCTCAACGGGACGTAGCGAACCTTGTCGGCACTGCCGAGAACGGATGCCGCGACGGCCCGGCACATGTCGACATCGAGGCCCTTCCAGACGCCCTTCTCGTCCGGTGCGGCAAAGCCGAACAGGCCGGTGTGGACGCCGCAAACGAGTTCGCCACGCGCCTTGACGGCATCGAAGGTCGGCCCTGCCTGGGCTTGGCCGCCGGCGAACAGGGCGATGGCGATGATACTGCTGGTGACGAACGCTCTCAATCGATCCTCCATCCGCTGGTCCGCCGCTCTCGTGGCGATCGTGTCTCGCCGACGCGGCAGTTTTTCTCATGCGCGTCCGATCTTGCAACGATCGTGCCGCCGCAAGCAATCGAAGAAAGCGCAATCAAGAGGTTCGATCGACTGAAAAAAGGCGCCTGCCAGAGGTGCCGGCCACACGCGGGGGCAGCGTGGCCGAGTGCGGTTAAGCGCGCGTGGCGATCACTGCGTCGCTAAAGCGCGCTTCTTTTTCTTACCACCACCATTTGTAGAGAATCTTGACGGAGCGTGCCGGAATCGAGAGGTCAGGCCGCGGATCGAACAACCCGAGATACCACTCCGTGACCGAGCAGGCTGCACTCAACCATTGCCCAGCTATCTCGCCCGCAAAATCCGCGGACATTTGACCACTCTCGTTCATCGCACGTCTCCCTGCTTGACACCAGGTTATCACTCTTAGATGGTTTGAAACACCAGTTTTTTTCGCTCATCAGCCATGCGAAAGGCGGCACAGCCTTAGCAGGCCGCGAAGGGGGACCGCGCGGCTGTGAAAGTCTTCTTGCCTATGCTTGCGGCTGCTATAAGCGGGCCATGCTGACGGTCTACTCGCTGAGCGAAGGCGCCATCGCCGCGCAGTGCGTCCTCGCGGAGACGACGCTGCCGGAGCGGCCGCTGTGGGTTGACCTCAACGAGCCGACTGCGGCCGAAGAAGCCCTGGTCGAGGCGGCGCTGGCGGTTGACGTGCCGACGCCGGAGGAGATGCGCGAGATCGAAACGTCAAGCCGCCTCTACCGCGAGGGGGCAGCGCTGGTGATGACGGCGAGCATTCTGTTCAACGTCGAAACCCCGGTGCCGGAAACGCGCGCGATCACCTTCATCCTCGTCAACGGCGCGCTGATTACCGTGCGCTATTCGGAACCGCAACCGTTTCGCATCTTTCCGGCCTGGCTGCAAACACGGCCGGAGCTCAGCGTCTCGGCGGAAATGACTCTGGTCGGCCTTCTCGACGCGATCATCGATCGTCTCGCCGACGCGCTGGAGATGGTCGACGGCACGGCGGGCCAGTTGTCGAAAGCGGTATTTGCGCCGCTGGACAAGGAGATCCCCCGCGCGCGCGATTATCGGCGCCAGCTTGAGGAGATCGGCCTCAATTCGATCCGCTGCTCGAAAGTGGATGAGAGCCTGGTCGGCCTGTCCCGCCTGCTGACGTTTCTGGACGCCAATCTGCGGCAGACAGGGAACAAGGAAGTCCGCCTGCGGATCAAGGACCTGCAGCGCGATGCCTTGTCCCTCTCGGCCTATGTCGAGCGGTTGTCGGAAAAGTTGCAGCTGTTGCTGGATGCCACGCTTGGCATGATCAACATCCGGCAGAACGCGATCATGCAGGTCTTTTCCGTGGTCGCCGTGGTGTTTATGCCGCCGACGCTGATCGCCAGTATCTACGGCATGAATTTCGAGGTCATGCCGGAGCTGAGCTGGCCGTGGGGTTACCCGGCCGCGCTCGGTTGCATCGTGGTCTCGGCGATCCTGCCGTATCTCCTTTTCAAGCGGCGCGGCTGGCTGTAGGAGGCGTTGGCCGCGCGCCAAGCACGTGCAGCGGTATCGCGCCTGCAGGAAGGGCGCGCCAATGAAAGAGCACCGACGCTAGGGAGGTTTCATGTCACCACACGCCACCGTTACGCCCGCCGCCGATCCGTTCGAGAGCGGGCTTGACAAGAATGCCGCCAATCATCAGCCGCTGACGCCGTTGGGCTTCATCCAGCGCGCGGCGCTCATCTATCCGCAGCGTCTCGCGGTCGTGCACGGAACCCGCCACTACACGTGGAGCGAGACCTACGCCCGCAGCCGCAAGCTCGCTTCGGCGCTCAGGCAGCACGGCATCGGCCGCGGCGACGTGGTGGCGGTCATGGCTGCCAACACGCCTGAGATGTACGAAGCGCATTTCGGCGTGCCGATGGCGGGCGCCATTCTCAACACGCTCAACACCCGCCTCGATGCAACCACCCTCGGCTACTGCTTGAAACACGGCGAGGCAAAGGCGCTCATCACCGACCGCGAGTTTGCCGGCCCGATCGGCGAGGCGCTGCGGCAAGCGGGACGTGAGCTGCTGGTAATCGAGATCGATGACGCGCTGGCCGCGACGCGTGGGACGCTTGCGGGTGCGCATGAGTACGAGGCGTTTTGCGCTGTCGGCGACCCGGACTTCGCCTGGGAACCGCCCGCCGACGAATGGAATGCGATCAGCCTCAACTACACCTCGGGCACGACGGGCGACCCCAAGGGCGTCGTCTATCATCACCGCGGCGCCTACCTGACCGCGATCGGCAATGTCCTGTCATGGCAGATGCCGCCGCATCCTGTCTATCTGTGGACGCTGCCGATGTTCCACTGCAACGGCTGGTGTTTCCCGTGGACGGTTGCCGCCGTTGCCGGCGTGAACATCTGCCTGCGCGGCTTCACCGGTGAGACGATCTGGCGGGCGATTGGCGAGCACCGCGTTACCCATTTCTGCGGTGCGCCGATCGTGCTCAACATGGTTGCCAACACGCCAGCCGACCGGCGGCCGGCCATCGAGCATCAGGTCAACGTGATGACCGCCGCAGCGCCGCCGCCGGCCGCGACGCTCGAAGTGATGCAGCGGCAGGGCTTCCACGTCACCCACGTCTATGGTTTGACCGAAACCTACGGTCCGTCGGTCGTGTGCGCGTGGAAGGAGGAGTGGGACGGGCTGCCGATCGAAGAGCAGGCGACGCTCAAGGCGCGCCAGGGTGTGCGCTATCCGAACCTCGAAGACCTGGCCGTCATCGATCCTTTGACGATGGCGCAGGTTCCGCACGACGGCGAAACGATGGGCGAAGTGATGTTCCGCGGCAACGTGGTGATGAAGGGCTATCTGAAGGATGATCGGGCGACCGACGCCGGGCTGAAGGGCGGCTGGTTCCATTCCGGTGATCTCGGTGTCTGTCATCCGGACGGTTACATTCAGCTGAAAGACCGCTCCAAGGACATCATCATCTCCGGCGGTGAGAATATCTCCTCGATCGAGGTTGAGAACGTCCTGTTCAAGCATCCGGCCGTGCTGCTGGCCGCCGTGGTTGCCCGTCCCGACGAGAAATGGGGCGAAACGCCGTGCGCCTTCATAGAGCTCAAGGCCGATGCGCGGGTCAGCGAAGCGGAGATGATCGCCTTTTGCCGCGAGCACTTGGCACACTTCAAATGCCCGCGGCGGGTGATCTTCGGTGAGGTGCCCAAGACTTCAACCGGCAAGATCCAGAAGTTCAAGCTGCGTGCAGCAGCCCAGGGGTTGGCGTAGGCCGAGGGCAGGGACGTGGTGCAGGCGGGCGAGCCGGAGTCGCAGCAGGGATCGGCGCTAGTGCCGCCGATGAAGCCCGGCCCGGCTGCCCGCCTGCGCGCGCTGCTGGCCGAGAACCGCTTGTTGGCGATGCCTTGCTGCTTCGATGCCCTGTCGGCACGGCTGATCGAGGCGGCAGGGTTCGGCGTGACCTTCATGAGCGGCTTTGCGGTTGCCGCGGCACGGCTGGGCCTGCCTGACACCGGCTTGATGTGCTACGCCGAAGCACTCGACCAGGGGCGCTCGATCTGCCAGGCGGTCCGCATTCCGGTCATCGGCGATGCCGACACTGGCTACGGCAACGCGCTCAACGTCAAGCGCACCGTGCAAGGCTACGCCGCAGCGGGTTTTGCCGGCGTAATGATCGAAGACCAGGTCTGGCCGAAGCGCTGCGGCCACACCCCTGGCAAGGCGGTGGTCGAGCGCGCGGAAGCCGTTGCCCGGATCCAAGCCGCCGTCGATGCCCGCAACGAGGGCCAGGACATCCTGATCGTCGCCCGGACCGATGCACGGGGGACCCATGGGCTCGGCGAGGCGATCGCACGCGCGGAAGCGTTTGCCGCGGCCGGGGCGGACATATTGTTCATCGAGGCGCCGGCCTCGGTTGACGAGATGGCGGCGCTGTGCCGCGCGGTTCCCGGCCGCCATCTCGCCAACATGCTCGAGGGGGGAAGGACGCCGATTCTCCCGCTCCAGCAGCTTGAAGAACTGGGCTTCGCGCTCGCCGCCTACCCACTGACATTGTTGAGCGCGGCCGTCCGCGCGATGCGGGACGCACTCGCCGACCTCGGCCACGGCCGCGATCCGACGGCATGCCTGATGCCGTTCGACGAGCTGCGCCGGATCGTCGGCTTTCAGGCGTACGAAGAGGAAGAGAAGCGCTATCGGCAAGGTTGAACGAGCATCGGACACCGGCGCCATCGCGCCATGGCTGGTTACGCGGCCTTTCAATGTTGCCGACTCCCGGTTAAGTACGGAGGCTTTCTGGAGCGGCGGCGGCCGCATCGGTCGGGGGAGGTGCGCCGTGCCTCGGCCGGCGGAAACGGTAACGGAATGAGATGACGGTTACGGTTCGATTTGCACCTTCGCCGACGGGCTTTCTGCACATTGGGGCCGCGCGCACGGCGCTGTTCAATTTTCTGTTCGCCCGCCGCCACGGCGGCAGCTTCTTGTTGCGGATCGAGGATACCGACCGTGCCCGCTCAACGCAGGCGGCGGTCGATACGATCCTCAATGGGCTGCGCTGGCTCGGCCTCGACTGGGATGGAGAGCCAGTCTATCAGTTCTCCCGTGCGCCGCGGCACGTGGATGCGGCCCGCCAGCTGCTTGCGGCCGGCAAGGCCTACCTCTGCTACGCCACGCCGCAGGAACTGGAGGAGATGCGCCGCGAGGCGCGCGCGCAGGGCCGCCCGGTGCGCTACGACGGGCGCTGGCGCGACCGCGATCCTTCGGAAGCGCCTGAGGGTGTGCCACCCGTGATTCGACTGCGGGCGCCGACTGCGGGCGAAACGCGGATCGATGACTTGGTGCAGGGCGCCGTGACCGTCCCCAACGAGCAGCTCGACGACATGGTGCTGCTGCGTGCCGACGGCACGCCGACCTACATGCTCGCTTGTGTCGTCGATGACTACGACATGGCGATCACGCATGTCATCCGCGGCGATGATCACCTCACGAATACATTTCGCCAGTACCAGCTCTACCAGGCCTTCGGCTGGCCGGTGCCGCAGTTTGCCCACATCCCGCTCATCCACGGCGCCGACGGTCAGAAGCTCTCCAAGCGTCACGGCGCCGTCGGCCTGGAGGAGTACCGGCGCCAGGGGTTCCTGCCCGAAGCGGTGTGCAACTACCTGCTCAGGCTGGGCTGGAGCCACGGCAACGACGAGATCATCAGCCGCGAACAGGCAATCGCGTGGTTTGATCTCGACCACATCGGGCGTTCGCCGGCGCGCTTCGACATCGAGAAGCTGACGAGCCTCAATGCGCATTATCTGCGCAGCGCCGACCCGCGTCAGATCGTTCGTCTGCTGCTGGCCGAGCTCTCGCTGCGGTGCAACGGGACGCTTGCTCCAACGGCCGAAGAACGCCTAGAAAAAGGATTGGACAGCCTGCGCGAGCGTGCGAGGACCGTGAACGAGCTCTGTGCCAATGCCCGTTTCTACGCTGTCGACGGCGCCGTGACGCCTGACGCGGGCGCGGCGGCATTGCTGACGGCGGACGCGCGGGCGCGCCTCGGCACTGTGGTGAAGCTGCTCGGGCAGGTCCAGCCCTGGCGGGCGGAAGCGATCGAAGCGGTGACGCGGGAAGCGTGCGAAGTGCGAGGTTGGAAGCTCAAGGATATCGCGCAGCCTTTGCGGGCTGCCGTGACGGGCGCAAGGGTATCGCCGCCCCTGTTCGAGGTGATGGAGATCCTGGGTCGAGAGGAAACGATCGTGCGCGTCGAAGGCGCGGCTGGAGCCGAAGCGCCTTGATCGGCCAGGAAACAGCTCGGAGCGGGGCGCGTCGCGATCTATCTATTTTTGTGGTTTGGCTGGCGATGCGAGGATGTGAAAGCAATGAGCGACGAAAACGTCCCTGCCGCTGAGAAGAACAGAACTGTTACTCTCATCGACAACTTGACCGGGCGCCGCTTTGAACTGTCGATCCTCAGCGGGTCGACGGGACCTGACGTCATTGATGTCAGGAAGCTGTTCCAGGAGACAGGTTACTTTACATTCGATCCAGGATATACATCAACTGGCAGCTGCGAATCGAGTATTACATACATCGACGGCGACGAAGGGGTCCTGTTGTATCGCGGCTATCCGATTGAGGAACTCGCGCAACACTCCGACTTCATGGAAGTGTGTTATCTTCTGCTGTACGGCGATTTGCCCAATGCCGACCAGAAGCGGAAGTTCGAGCACGACATTACCTACCACACCATGCTGCACGAGCAGATGGCGAAGTTCATCGAGGGGTTCCGGCGGGATTCCCATCCGATGGCGGTGATGGTCGGCATGGTCGGCGGTATGTCGGCTTTCTACCATGACTCGACCGACATCACGAACCCGCGCCATCGCATGGTTGCGTCCTACCGGCTGATCGCCAAGATGGCGACCATGGCGACGTGGGCGTACAAGTACTCCCTCGGCCAGCCCTTCATCTATCCCCGCAATGATCTGCGCTTTGCGGAAAACCTGCTGCACATGATGTTCGCGGTGCCGTGCGAGCCCTACCGGGTCAATCCGGTGCTGGCGCGGGCCATGGACCGCATCCTCATCCTGCACGCCGATCATGAGCAGAACGCCTCGACCTCGACCGTTCGCCTGGCGGGATCGAGCGGTGCCAACCCGTTCGCCTGCATCGCGGCCGGGATCGCATCCCTGTGGGGACCGGCGCACGGCGGTGCCAACGAGGCGGTGCTGCGCATGCTGGAGGAGGTCGGCGATAAACGCCGGATCGGCGAGTATGTCCGCCGGGCGAAGGACAAGGATGACCCGTTCCGCCTGATGGGGTTCGGTCACCGCGTGTACCGCAATTACGATCCGCGGGCGCGGATTATGCGGGAATCGTGTCACGCGGTGCTGAACGAATTGGATATGCGCGACGATCCGCTGCTCGAACTGGCGATGGAGCTGGAGAAGATCGCACTGGAAGACGACTATTTCGTCTCCAAGAAGCTCTATCCCAATGTCGACTTCTATTCCGGCATCATCTTCCGCGCGATGGGCATCCCGACCTCGATGTTTACGGTCCTGTTTGCAGTCGCCCGAACGGTCGGCTGGGTCGCGCAGTGGAACGAGATGATCGAGGATCCGACGCAAAAGATCGGCCGGCCACGCCAGCTCTATTCGGGGCCGACGCGGCGCGCATACAAGCCACTGGCGCAGCGGGTGTAGGGGAGGCCGACCAGCGCCGCATCGGAGTCCGGCGGCCTGCAGCCCGATAACGCGGGGGCGCGGTGGCGCTTGCGCCCGTCAACGGAGGGAGAGCGGCGGTGGCGCGCCTTTCGGTGCCGAAGGACCGGATCAAGGTTGTCCTGCTTGAAGGCGTCCACGCGAGTGCGCGGGATGTCTTCCTTGCCCACGGCTATGAGAATGTCGAGCTCTTGAGCGGTGCGCTCGATGGCGCCGCCCTTCAAGCCCGGCTGGCCGACGCCCACATCGTCGGCATCCGCTCGCGAACCAAGCTGACCGCACCGCTGATCGCTGCCGCCGAGCGCGTGTTCTGCATTGGCTGCTTCTGCATCGGTACCAATCAGGTCGATCTGCAGGCGGCCAAGCTCAGGGGCATTCCCGTCTTCAATGCACCCTATTCAAACACCCGCTCGGTTGCGGAACTCGTCATCGGCGAGATCATCATGTTGGCGCGCCGGGTGCCCGAGAAATCGGCGCAGGCGGCGACCGGGCACTGGCGCAAGGACGTCTCCGGCGCCCGCGAGATCCGCGGCAAGACGCTCGGGATCGTCGGCTACGGCCACATCGGCTCGCAGGTCTCTGTCCTGGCCGAAGGGCTGGGAATGCATGTGCGCTATTTCGACATCGTCGACAAGCTCGCGCTTGGCAATGCGCAGCCGAGCCCGAGCCTCGATGCGCTCCTGGCCAGCTCCGATGTCGTCACCCTGCACGTGCCGGCGACGTCCGCAACGCGCGGCATGATCGGCGCGCACGCGCTCAAGCGAATGAAACAAGGCGCCGTTCTGATCAATGCCGCCCGCGGCGATGTGGTCGACGTCGAGGCGCTGGCCGAGGCCTTGCGATCGGGGCATCTCGCGGGCGCCGCTGTCGATGTCTTTCCGAGCGAGCCGGCCCGCGACGACGAACCGTTCAGCTCGCCCCTGCAGGGGATCGCCAACGTCATCCTGACGCCGCACATCGGCGGCTCGACGGAGGAGGCGCAGGCCAGCATCGGCCGCGAGGTCGCGGAAAAGCTCGTCCGCTACTCGGACAACGGCTCCACCGTCGGCGCCGTCAACTTTGTCGAGGTATCGTTGCCGGTCCAAGCGGGCATGACCCGCTTCTTGCACATTCATCGCAATGTTCCGGGCGTGCTGGCGGCGGTAAACCGCGTTTTCTCGGCGAGGTCGCTGAACATCGCCGGACAGTATCTGCGCACCGATGCCGACGTCGGCTACGTCGTCAGCGATATCGGCGGCGATCTGGTGGAGGGAATGGGGGTTCGCCGCGATTTGGACGCGATCGAGGGAACAATTCGCGTTCGGTTCCTGTATTGAATTCTCTTTGCCCCAGTAGCGGTGCCCTCGCTGATTGTGTCCCGTTCTAGGGCACGCGCTCTTGGATTAGTGGCTCGTTCGCGAACAATCATTACGTCCCATGACGGCGTTGTGCTGGCAGCGCGGTTGTGCTTATATGCCCCAAACGGGGTCGTTTTGGATCGCTAAGCTGCTTCGAGGGGCCCTATTGGGTCTTTCGCGCGGAGCAATCCTTGTTCTGCGGTGGGACAGTTCCGCCTCAGATTCAACGACTCTGTTCGCAGGTCAAACGACCGGAAAGGAGGCAGAAGACACCATCGAGGGAGATGCGAAAGCGGGTGCCGCCGCCTCCAAGAGGATCGGGGCGAGCGCCGGCGATCAGTTCGAGCATCTCGCTGCAACGCGACAACCAATACAGATGACGAGAAATCAGTCAAATCGCGAATAAGAAACGAAATGACACGCCATGGGGTGATTAAGAATGCTCAAGAAAGGCTTGGACTTCACGTACGGTACTAATCATGCGAAGCACCGAGGAGCCATCGCCGCAGATCCTCGCTCCCCGAAAAGCGCGCACCAAGACGGAACTGAACCGCCGCATTACCTGACTGACGATATCGCCGTCGAGGAGTGGAAGCGTGTGGCTTCTCATCTTCTTGCCGATGGTTTGCTGACAGCCGCCCGCCGTGCCTTGCTGGTGGGATACTGCACGGCTGTTGCAAGAGCCATTCGTGCCGAAGAAACGCTTCTCCGAGAGGGCCGATACTATGAAACTGAAACCAATCGAGGTTCCGTCATGCGGCGCCGGCATCCTGCCGCACAAGACTCGGAACAGGCGTGGTGCGCCGTTCGCAAGTTCGCCCGCCAGCTTGGCCTCGCGACGCAAAGCCCTGACGATCTTGGGGCGGGCGGCGGCCGCCGAGCAATCTTTAAATGAGACCTTCAGCTACAGTGAAACCCTTGCCAGGCAGGTTCTTTTTTTCGTTGAGGAATACTGCAGCCATGTCAAGGGCCCCCTAACCGGCCACCCGCTCAGGCTTGCGCCCTGGCAGCGCAAGCTCGTCTGCAACCTGTTCGGCTGGCAGCGCACCGACGCCAGACGGCGTTACCGTTACGTCTGGCTCGAGGCGCCGCGCAAATCGGGCAAGACGACGCTCGCGGCGGCTCTCGGCCTTTACATGCTGGTCGTCGATCCGGAGCCGGGGGCCGAGATCGTCATCGCCGCCGCCGATATCAAGCAGGCGATGATCTGCTTCAGCATCGCGACCGAGATGATCGCCCGCGATCCGGATCTGTCCTCGCTGTGCCGGGTGCACAAGCACGTGATCGCGTACAAGGACGCGCACTTGCGCATCGTCTCGTCCCGCGCGGAGCAGAAACACGGCGAGAACATCTCCTGCCTGATCTTTGACGAACTGCACCTGCAGCCGTCACGCGTGCTGCATGACGCCCTGATCACGAGCATGGCCGCCCGGAACGATCCGCTCGTTCTCTATCTGACCACCGCCGGCTGGGATCCGACGTCGCTGGCCTGGGAGTTCCATTCCTACGCGCGCAAAATTCAAGACGACCTGATCGACGATCCAAGCTGGCTGGTGGCGATGTTCGGTGCCGAGCCGGACGCTGACTGGACCGACCCGCGGGTGTGGGCCGACGCCCATCCTGGTCTGGGCGTCTCGGTGGCGGAGGACTTCTTGCGCCAGGAGTGTGCCCGCGCGCTCCAAACGCCGGGCTTCATCCGCAGTTTCCGCCGCCTTTATCTGAACATATGGAGCGAAAAGTCCTCGATCTGGCTCGACGTGAAACAGTGGGATGCGTGTGGCGACACACCGCTTGCGCTCGAGGCGCTGGCGGGGCGGGAATGCTACGCCGGACTCGACCTGAGCTCGACCGCCGACTTGACGGCGCTCGTCCTCATGTTCCCCGATCCGGATGGCGGCTGTACCGTGCTGCCGTTCGCATTCTGTCCGGAAACGACGCTCGTCGAGCGCACGCGCAAGGAGAACGCAGCCTATCTCGAATGGCACGAGAAGGGCTACGTGATCGCCACACCGGGCAACGTCGTCGACTACAACGCGATCCTCGCCAAGATCCGCGAACTGGCGGAGACCTATCATCTGGTCGAGATCGCTTACGACCGCTGGAACGCCTCGATGCTGATCAACGAGCTGACCGCCGACGGCTTCACCTGCGTGCCTGTGCCGCAGACGCCGACCGTGATGAACGCGCCGATGCGCGAACTCGAACGCCTCGCTGCGGAGGGAACCTTACGTCACGGTGGCCACCCGGTGCTGCGCTGGTGCGCCGGCAACACGGCGGTCGAGATGAGTGCCAACGGCGATATCAAGCCGGCGCGTGGCAAGAGCGTCGACAAGATCGACCTTATGGTCGCGCTGTTGATGGCGCTGTCCCGGCATCTGTTGCGGACCACCTGGGGCCCGACGCCACTCGTGCCATTGTCCCGTTGACGCCGGGGGTGCGGCACCATACAAGACCGCCGGGCCACGATCTCCCACCGGATCGCGACCCATCTGCAAGGATGGGAGCTAATGATGTCGACACCGCTGCGGCCGAACGTCCGTCCGGCCAACCCCTGCTTTTCTTCTGGACCCTGTGCCAAACGCCCCGGCTGGAACGTGGGCGCGCTCGCCGATGCCTGCGTTGGCCGCTCGCACCGCTCGAAGGCGGGTAAGGCCAAGCTGAAGGCGGTCATCGACCGCTCGCGCGCGCTCCTCGGCCTGCCATCTGATTTTCGCCTCGGAATCGTGCCGGCCTCGGACACGGGCGCGGTCGAGATGGCGCTGTGGTCGCTCCTGGGCGCCCGCGGCGTCGATGTGCTGGCTTGGGAGAGCTTCGGCAAGGAATGGCTGACCGACGTCACCAAGCAGCTGAAGCTCAAGGACGTGCGCACGATCCAGGCCGATTACGGCCGGCTGCCGGACCTCTCGGCCGTAACCGGCGACAATGACATCATTTTCACCTGGAACGGCACCACGTCCGGCGTTGCCGTGCCGAACGGCGACTGGATCCCTCCCGACCGCAAGGGGCTCACGATTTGCGATGCCACTTCGGCGGTGTTCGCCTGGGAGATGCCGTGGGACAAGCTCGATGTCGTCACGTACTCCTGGCAGAAGGTGCTGGGTGGCGAGGCGCAGCACGGCATGCTCGCCTTAGGCCCGCGCGCGGTGGCAAGGCTTGAGAGCTACACGCCCTCCTGGCCGCTGCCGAAGCTCTTCCGCATGACCAAGAACAGCAAGCTGATCGAAGGGGTGTTTGTCGGCGAGACCATCAACACGCCTTCGATGCTGGCGGTCGAGGATGCGCTGGACGCGCTCGTGTGGGCGGAATCGGTCGGCGGTGCGGCCGGATTGGTCGCGCGCTGCCGTGCCAATGCGGCGGCGATCGAGGCGTGGGTCGAGGCGAGCCCATGGATTGGCTTCCTTGCCGAGGATCCGCAGACCCGCTCGCGGACGTCTGTGTGCCTGAAGGTGGTCGATCCTGCATTCACCGCCTTGCCGGCCGACGCCCAGGCTGCGGCAGCAAAGCGGCTCGCTTCGCTGCTAGAGAGTGAAAAGGTCGCCTACGACATCGGCGCCTACCGCGATGCGCCGCCGGGTTTGCGCATCTGGGCCGGCGCCACCGTCGAGACGGCCGACCTGAAGGCTCTCTTCTCCTGGCTCGACTGGGCCTATGCCGTCGTCAAGAGCGAAATCGCTGCTTCCTGAAAAGGGGTCCCCTTCCCGTGCCCAAAGTTCTCATCTCCGACGACATGAGCCCGCAGGCTGCGGAGATTTTCCGCGCCCGCGGCGTCGATGTCGACGTCAAGACCAATCTCAGCCCGGCTGAACTCAAAGCCTGCATCGGCGGCTACGACGGTTTGACCGTTCGCTCCGCGACCAAGGTTACGGCGGAGATCATTGCCGCCGCCGACCGGCTGCGGGTGATCGGCCGCGCCGGCATCGGTGTCGATAACGTCGATGTGCCCGCCGCCACCGCGCGCGGCATCGTCGTCATGAATACGCCGTTCGGCAACTCGATCACGACCGCGGAACACGCGATTGCGATGATGTTCGCGCTCGCGCGGCAGATCCCGCAGGCAAACGCGTCGACGCACGCCGGCAAGTGGGAGAAGTCGAAGTTCATGGGCGTCGAGCTCGCCGGCAAGACGCTCGGCATCATCGGCTGCGGCAACATCGGCAGCATCGTTGCCGACCGGGCGCAAGGGCTCAAGATGCGCGTCGTTGCCCATGATCCCTATCTGACGCCGGCGCGCGCGGAGGCGTTGGGGGTCGAGAAGGTCGATCTCGATCAGCTGTTCCGGCGCGCCGATTTCATCAGCTTGCATGCGCCCGCAACCGATGCAACCCGCGGCATCATCAACGCCGAGACGATCGCGAAAATGCGGCCAGGGGTGCGGATCATCAATTGCGCCCGCGGCGCGCTGGTCAACGAGGCGGACCTGAAGGCCGGGCTCGATTCTGGCCATGTCGCTGGCGCCGCCCTTGACGTCTTCGCCCAGGAGCCGGCCAAGCAGAATATCCTGTTCGGGATGCCCAACGTGGTCGTGACGCCGCATCTCGGCGCATCGACAGTGGAGGCGCAGGAGAAGGTTGCGCTGCAGGTCGCCGAACAGCTGGCGGATTTCCTGCTCAAGGGCAGCGTCGTCAACGCGCTGAACATGCCCTCGGTCAGTGCCGAGGAGATGCCGCGGCTGCGCCCGTACATGGGTCTGGCGCGGCAGCTTGGCAGCCTCGCCGGGCAGCTGATCGAGAGTGCGGTCCGCTCGGTTACGATCGAGTACGAGGGGCACGCGGCAGCCTTGAACGTGAAGCCGTTGACCGCGCTCGTTCTCGAAGGGTTGCTGGCGCCGTTGATGGTCTCCGTCAACATGGTGAATGCACCCACGCTTGCGCTCGCGCGCGGGATCGCGGTCAGTGAGGTCAAGCGCGAACAGGCAGGCTCCCTGCAGACGCGGGTCACGCTCACGGTGGTCACGGAAGTCCAGAGCAGGACCCTGCGCGGCACCCTGGTCAACGGCGATCAACCGCGCATCGTCGAGATCAAGGGGATCCCGATGGACGCGCAGCTTCATCCCGCCATGCTGCTGGTCACCAACAATGACCGGCCTGGCCTGATCGGTGGCCTCGGGACCGTCCTCGGCAATGCCGGCATCAACATCGCGACCTTCCACTTGGGCCGCGACCGCCCTGGCGGCAACGCGATCGCACTGCTGGAGGTCGACGAGCCGCCCTCGGAGGCGGTGCTCGACCAGATCCGTGCGCTGCCGAACGTCGTCCGGGTGAAATCGCTGCGGTTTGCCGCCGGCTTCTGCTGAGGCCGAAGGACCTGGGGCCGAAGGATCTGGGGCCGAAGGATCTGGGGCCGGAGGGTCTAAGGCCGGTGGGCGGGGCTGCCGGCCTAGTCGGCGTAGGGATTGCGCGGCTGGCGGACGACGAAGCGGAGCGGCACGCCGCCAAGCCCGAAC
Organism: Defluviicoccus sp.; assembly: GCA_029624735.1. Lineage (GTDB taxonomy): Bacteria > Pseudomonadota > Alphaproteobacteria > Rhodospirillales > Defluviicoccaceae > Defluviicoccus. Next base: position 63,036 of record JARSSM010000016.1, read on the forward strand.
CGATCGCGCAGGCCGTTGGCAAGAAAGCGGAGATAGCTTTCGGGCAGCGGCGCGACGCGGTTCGCGAATACGGCGAAGGTCGGCGGACGCGTTGAGACCTGGGCGATGTAGCGCAGCTTGAACGGCCGCCCGCCAACCATCGGCGGTGCCTGTTTCCCGCTCATCTCCTTGAGCCAGCGATTGAGCGGCCCGGTGCCGATGTGCTGGCTCCAGCTCTCGTAGGCTTCGAGCACGCGCGCCATCACGCCGCCGACGCCTGCACCGGTCAGCGCCGAGACGTAAACCGGCTTCAGGCCGCGCAACTGCGCGAGCGAGGTTTGAATGCGGCGGGCGAGATCGGCAGCACTTGCCCGGCGGTCGTGGATCAGGTCGGCCTTGTTGACGACGAGGAGCGGCGCCCGGCCTTCCTCGCTCACCCAGCGGGCGATGGTCAGATCCTGCTTCTCAAGGCCGACGCTGCCGTCGATGACGATGGCGCAGACGTGCGCAAAGCGGATCGCGCGCCGGGTATCGGCGGCGGCCAGCGCCTCCAGGCGGTCGTCGACCCTGGCCTGCCGGCGCAAGCCGGCGGTGTCGATCAGGCGGATGGCGCGGCCGGCATAGCTCCAGGCGATCGGCACCGCATCCCGGGTGATGCCGGCTTCAGGGCCGGTGATCATCCGCTCCTCACCGACGAGCGCGTTGACGAGGCTCGATTTGCCGACGTTCGGGCGGCCGATGATGGCAAGCTGGATCTGTTTCGGACCTGGTTCAGCGCCTCTCGCGCCTGCTTCGGCCGCCGGCTCGATCTCACCGGCGGCGGCGTCCTTGAGTGCTTCGAGGAGGAGATGCAGGCCCTCGCCGTGGGCAGCGGACAGCGGCACTGGCTCGCCGAGGCCGAGGCCGTAGGCCTCCAGCAGCCCCGCCTCGCCGGCACCGCCGTCGTACTTGTTGGCTGCCAGCACCACCGGCAGGCCGGCGCGCCGGAGGATGCCGGCCAAGTCATGATCGAGCGGACTGATGCCGGCCCTGGCGTCGATCAGCATCAGGACCACTTTCGCTGTCGCCACGGCGCGTTCGGTCTGGGCTTGGATCCGGCCGGCGAGCGTGTCGGCGGCGGCGCCCTCGAAGCCGGCGGTATCGACGGCCGTGAATGCGAGGTCGCCCAGCTGCACCGCGGCCTCGCGGCGGTCGCGGGTGACGCCCGGGGAATCGTCGACGATCGCCAGCGGCCGGCCGGCCAAGCGATTGAACAACGTCGACTTGCCGACGTTGGGACGGCCGACGATGACCACCGGCAAGGACATCGGCTGATCGAGCGGTTGTCTCGGCGCGGCTATTGATACGCCGTCAGCTTGCCGTCGTCGCTCACGACGTATAGGCGGCCGTCGGCGATAACGGGGATATGGCCGGCCCCGGCCGAAAGCTTGAGGCTGCCGACCTCGCGCCCGTCGCTGGGCGAGAGCAGCAAAGCCTTGCCGCGGGAGCCGATCACGACCAGGCGGTTACTGGCCAGGACTGGGCCGGTCCAGACGATCGGATCCTTTTGCTCCTTCTCGTTGGCGAAGACGGGCAGCTTGGCGACCCAGCGGATCGTCCCCTTGTCGCGCGTCAGGCAGACGAGTTCCTGCTGGCTCGTCACCAGAAAGGCATAGTCGCCCGCAATCCAAGCGCCATTGAGGGAGCCGATGTCCCGCTCCCACAGCCGGTCGCCGGTAGCGGCGTTCAGCGCCACCAGGATGCCGCCGTAACTGGCGGCGATCACTTGGCCGCGGTCAACGGCGGGACGGCCGCGGATGTGCGAAACCGAGGCCAACTCGTCGGTCCTGCGGCCGGGAGCCAGCGATTCCGACCACATGACGCGGCCGGTAGCTGCGCGCAGCGCGATCAGGTCGCCGGAAGAGAACGGCGCGATGATGCTGTCCTCGGTCATGGCGGCGCTCGCGGTTCCGAGCAGGCCCGCGGCCTCGGACAACGCCTGGTGCGGCGGCCACAGGTCGCGGCCATCGGCGGCGTTCATGCCGTAAAGCACATTGTTGACCGTAATCGCGACCAGCCGGCCGCGCCCGACCGAAGGCGCGCCATGAATCGGCGCGCTGACGTTGCGGCTCCAGAGCTCCTTGCCGGTTGCAGCATTCAGCGCGAACACCTTGGCAAAGCCGGTGGTGGCGAAGAGGGAGCCGTTTGCGTAGGCAAGTCCGCCCGACAGCGCTTCATCGTCCTGCTTGCGGGCCAGGTCGACGTCCCACACCGTTTTGCCCGATCCGGCATCGAATGCGCGCACGCGCTGCTCTGAGTCCATCGTGAACACGCGGCCATCGGCGACGACTGGAGCGGGCAGGCGCGGCCGCTCGGCCGTGATGCCATCGCCGATGCTGACCGACCAAACCGGTTGCAAGGAGCTCCCCAGCCGAACATGGTAAAGCGGCCGGTCGCCAGAGCCGCCATCCTGTGGCCAGGCCAAGTTGTTTTCCGGCGGCGGCAGGACAATCGGCTCCAGCGATGCCTGCAGATCCGGTTGCAGCGCCGTCTGATGCGCGAGCACCGAGACGCGGGTGCCTGGCAGGGCCTCTTCCTTCTTCTTGCCGAACCAGCTTTCGCAACCGCCGAGAAGGCCCAGCGCCGCGACCGCGGCAATCAACCGAAGGTATCGCATTATCGATTTTCCATGCCGGACTGCGCGAGCACTTGGCTGGCGCGCGCCCGTGCTTCCGAAGGGGCCTGTGGGTCGTTCCGCAAGGCTTCGAGAAGCTCCTTGGCCTTGAGCTGGTCGCCCCGCTCGAGTGAAACGGCAGCCAGGAGCTCTTGTGCCGTGTAGCGCCAGGGCTGGTCGGTGGCGGTGAGCGGCGCCAGTTCGGCGCTCAGCGTTTCGAGCGCGGCGAGATTGGCCTGCGGCTGTTCGAGAGCTAGCATCGCGCGAAACAAGGTGCCGAGGGAGGCATAAAGGGGGTCGCTGGTGGTGGTTGCCAGCTTCTGGTAGGCGTCGCGCGCGCCGGCACGATCCCCCGCTCGCGCCAGTGCATCGGCTGCCCGCAGCCGCGCCAGGACGGCGATGTCGCCCGGTCCGTCTTCGGCCAAGGCGGTGAATGCGTGCGCGGCTGCCGACGGATCGGTCGCGACCAATCGCGCTGCTTCGGCCAGGCGGCGGCTGGCATCGGCGTGGGCGCTGCGCTGGTAGCTGCGCCAGCCTTCTGCGCCGGCAACGATCACCACGAGAACGATGGCCCCCCCCACCAGCAGCGAGCCGTACTTCTTCCACAGACGCGCGAGGCGGTCGCGCCGCAGGTCCTCGTCGACTTCGCGGATGAGGGTATCGGAGAGCGAGTTCATGCCGGATCTCGTTGTTCGTGCACGCGGCGGGGGTGGCCCAGGGCGAGAGGGTTGAATATCACGTGTCGACTGCTCGCAACAGACCAAGCGTTACCGCCGGTCGGCTGCGGAGCGCCGCCTCCAGGCGGGCGAAGGCCGCATCGTCGCCGGGGAGGCCGAACCGCAGCCAGTGCGGCTGATCGGTAAACGGGCGCACCAGGATGCCGTTTCGCGCCAGATGTTCGAACAGGCCGTGCGCGTCCGCATCGGTGACGAGGCGAAACAGATCGGTGCCGCCGATGACCGTCAGCCCCGCTGCTGCGAGGAGTGCATCCAGCCGGCCGGCCGCACGTGCGAGCGAAGCGCGGGCCGCCGCAGTCCACCCGGCATCGCCGAGTGCCTCACTGCCGATCGCGAGGGCCGGCCCGCTGACGGCCCAGGGTCCTTGCGCTTCCGTAAGCTGGGCGATGAGCGCCGGCGCGGCGATGACGAAGCCGAGGCGAAGGCCGGCGAGGCCGAAGAACTTGCCCACCGAGCGCAGCACGATGAGCGGGGCGCGGTCACAGTGGCCGGCGACGCTCACTTCCGGCATGACATCGGCAAAGGCCTCGTCAACCACGACGCAGTAGCGTTCGGCGAGCGCCAACACCTGCGCTGCCGTCAGGACCCTGCCATCCGGATTGTTGGGGTTGACGATCACAAGCGTGCCACAGGCCGCCGGAATGTCCTCGACCCGCGCGACGGTGTGGACGCGATGGCCGGCGGCGGCCCAGGCGCGTGCGTGTTCGGCATAGGTCGGAGCCAGGATCGCCACATCTTGTACCGGCGTGAGGATGCGCGGCAGCCATTGGATGGCGGCTTGGGTTCCCGCGACCGGCAGCACACAAGCCGGTCCCGGCGCGCCATAATAGCTGGCGGCGACAGCCTGCAGGCGCGCGGCTGCAGCCGCATCGGGCAGGCAGTGCCAGGTTTGCAGCGGCAGCGTCGGGACAGGGTAGGGATGGGGCGAGATGCCGGTCGACAGATCGAGCCAGGCGGAAGCCGGGATGCCGAAGCTGCGGGCGGCAGCGGCAATGGCTCCGCCGTGCAGCCGCCAGGGATCTGCCGGCATTACGCCCGTCCGGGGACGGCGCCCGGGAGGCACACCGGCATGGCGCGAGCGGCTTCGCTCACGGCGCAGGCGGCGCGCCGGCCGCGCCATCGTGGTGCAAATAGCGGCGGTGCAGGCGGATGCTGAAGGGAAGCGAGCCAAGATAGGCGATCTGCGTCAGCGCCAGGGTGATCCAGGGCGAACTGACGAGGACGGCGACATAAAAGGCGACGCCAAGCATGGTCGGCAAGATGACGGCGGGAGCGAGGCGGATCTTCTTGAACGAGAAGGTCCGCACGCGGCTGACCTGCAGCAGCGCGCCGACGGTGATGAAGGTGCCGACCAGCACCGGATTGCGCAGCACGTCGCTTTCGAAATGGAACCATAGGACCATGGGCAACAGGACGGTGCCGGCCCCGGCCGGTGCGGGCACGCCGACGAAAAAGTTCTGGCTCCAGGCCGGCTCCTCGCCGCCGATATCGGAATTGAAGCGCGCCAGCCGCAGCGCTGAGCTGGTGCACAGCAGCATGACCAGGAACCAGCCGAAGCGGCCGCTGTCGGCCCAGGCCCAGAGGTAGAGGGTGATGGCGGGAGCAACGCCAAAGCACAAGAAGTCCGAGAGCGAGTCGAGCTCGGCGCCGAACTTGCTGGTTCCCTTCAGCATGCGCGCAATCCGGCCGTCAAGCGCGTCGAAGACGCCTGCGGCAACGATCGCCAGCACGGCGTGTTCCCAGCGCTCCTCGAGCGCAAAGCGCAGAGCGTTGAGCCCGGCCGAAAGCGCCAGCAGGGTGAGGATGCTGGGAATCATCCGGTTGATGTGCAGGACCTTAAGCGATTGGCCACGGCGGATCTGCATCGCTCGACCTCTACCGGCACGCGCCCGCGCGGGGCCCTTCGCTGGCGGCGACGTCGGCCAGCACCGTCTCGCCGGCGATGCAGCGCTGACCCAGCGCGACCAGCGGCGCAACGGGGGTGGGAAGGTAGACATCGACCCGGCTGCCGAAGCGAATCATGCCGATCCGCTGGCCGGTCTGTACCGCATCGCCGTCAATGACCCAGGCACAGATGCGGCGTGCAATCAGCCCCGCAATCTGGACGACGACGAGGGGCTTGCCGTCGTCCGTGGCGATCAGGAACGAGCGGCGCTCGTTATCGTCACTCGACTTGTCGGCAGCGGCACTGACGAAGCGGCCCGGACGGTAGGCGGTGCGAATGATGCGGCCATCGACCGGGGCGCGGTTGATGTGGACGTCGAAGATGCTCATGAAGATCGACACCCGCGTGAAGGTCGATCCTTCGACGGCGAGTTCGGGCGGCGGCGTTGCCGGCCCGATGGCGACGATCAGGCCGTCGGCAGGACTGACGATCAGGCCGCGGCGCGTCGGCGTTACGCGCGGTGGATCGCGGAAGAAATACGCACACCAAGCCGTGATGATGAGGCCGCACAGACCCGCGGCCGGCGACAACACGGTGAGACCGCCCGCACCGGCCGCGGCGATGGCGATGAACGGCCATCCTTGGCGGTGAATCGGGACCAGGAACGCGCGCAGGACGGACATTCGCTCAGTCCGCCCGATCGGTTCCTGACGACCGTCCGGCAATAATCGTCACGGGCGGGGAACGCGGTTCATCGCCGACGGCCGGCCTGCGCGCGCCGGTAATGCCAGACCGACGCCGGCGGCAGGTTGGAGACGATCCACCGTGCACGGCGGCCACTGATGCCTACGCGCTGGCAGACCTCGCGCGGGACCGGCGACGCCGGTCCGTAGGTGAACTGCACGAAATCACCGTGCTCGCCCATCACCTCAAAGGCGGCGCTCAGGATCCGCTGGCAGTCCTCGCGCGTCAGGCACAGAAGGGGAATGCCAGAGACGACGGCTTTGACCGGTTCGGTGATGCCGTGCTCGGTCAAGAGCGGCTTGAGGTCACGCGCGTCGGCGCAAAGCAGGCGAACGTCCGGCAGGCGGGCCGCGATCACGTCGCACAAGGCCGGTTCGCACTCGACGACAATCAGCGAGCTGGCAGGCACTCCCGCATCGAGCAGCGCTTCCGTCACCTTGCCGGTGCCGCCGCCCAGCTCGACAACGACGCCGGGCGCGTTGACATCGATGCAGGCGGCGACCGCCGTCGCCAGCCCGCGGCTGCTGGGCAGGACGGCGCCAAGCTGGCCCGGCCGCCGCAGCCAGATCTTGAAGAAGGCCGCGTCGGCATTGTCGGTGGTACGGCGCGCGCCGTGTCGGAGTTTTCCCGAGTTCATCAGTGGTCGAAGTGTCCCGATCGGATTATTGAGCTGCGGTCGATCAAAAAGGAGTTGAGCCAAGGACGAACCCAGCGGTCCCGCTGCGGCTGCCCCGCCCCCCGATGTGCGGGCACCGTAGCACACGGCTCCGAGGATGACGAGACCCTCGCCATCACCGCATCGACCGGCACGGCGTGTGCAGCAGTATCTTGACGGGCGCTGCGAACCAAACTAGAACAATCTCCGTTGTTTTTCTTTTGTTCCAGATCTTGGGGTTGCAGCGCGGCCGACCTGCAGCATCTGGACGGTCGGTTGAGTCGTGGACGAGTTGTTGCACGCCTCGCGCATTCGGCGAGGAGACAGAGGGGACCCAATGCTTACGCGTAAACAGTACGAGCTCCTGGTATTCGTCAATAAGTATTTGAATGAACAGGGAGTTTCGCCAAGTTTCGATGAGATGAAGGACGCTCTGGGGCTGCGCTCGAAATCTGGTATCCACCGGCTGATGATGGGGCTCGAGGAGCGGGGGTTCATCCGCCGTCTGCCGCATCGCGCCCGCGCACTCGAAGTGCTGCGCCTGCCCGATAACGTCGCGCCGAAGCCGCGTGGGCAGAACCGGCGCGAGGCGCCGTTTGCGCCGAACGTGATCAAGGGGGATTTCAAGCCTGAGGTCCGGGCGCCGGCAGCGCCGCCGCCTGCGGCCGGTGCCGTCAGCCTGCCGTGCTACGGGCGCATCGCCGCCGGTACGCCGATTGCCGCGCTCGCCGATCACAGCCGCTTCTTCGAGGTGCCGGCCGGCCTCCTGAGCGCCGGCGAACACTATACGCTTGAGGTCGAGGGCGACTCGATGATCGAGGCCGGGATCTTCAACGGCGATACGGTGATCATCCAGCGGACCGAGAATGCCGAGAACGGCGCCATCGTCGTCGCACTGGTCGACAACGAGGAGGTGACGCTGAAGCGGATTCGCCGCCGCGGCCAATCGATTGCTCTGGAGCCGGCCAACCCGGCCTATGAAACGCGCATCTGCGGGCCCGACCAGGTGCGGGTGCAGGGCCGGCTGGTCGGCCTGATCCGCCGCTATTGAGCGGCCCCGCGAGGCCACCGGGGAGGCGACGGATTTCAATCGGCGGGAGTGTTGTGCTCAGCGGCCGGGGGTCGCTGCAGGACCCAGGGCCGCCGCCCGCGCCCAACGTTCGCCGCCTCGACACGCACGCGGTCAGGCTCCAGCCAGAGCGCATGGCTGCCGTCCCGCCACAGCCCCAGGCGGTCGATCACGATGCGCGCGGCTGGACAGGACCCGCGAACGGGAACGAGGCTGATGACGACATCGCTCGATCGGCAGTCCTCATCGACGGCATCGGCCGTCTGCGCCAGGGCGACGCGATAGCCTTTGGCCTGGTAGATGCAGCCCTGCGGGTCACAGGCGAGGCTTCCATCGGCGCTGACGCCGCGCTTCGGCCAACTGCCTTCGGCCTCCTCCGCACCGGCCAGCCGCAGCCACGCGTCGCGTGCCATCGGCGCCGCCGTGCGCGAGGAGACGATCATTTCGCCTTGCCGGTCGCGCACCGCGAACAGTTTGCCACTGCCCTCGACGAGAACATCCGGCGCGCTGGCGGTGAACATGCTGGCGAGACCGATAGCGAGCGGCAGCGCGCCTGCCCAGCGCCAGCGGCGCCGCCACAGGCAGAGCCACAGGCCGCCGGCCGTGAATGCCAGCAGCGATGCGAGCGGCATCAGCGGCAGCGTGCTGACCGCCCCCGGCCAGGCGGCGACGGTCTCGGCGATGGTGACGAGGCCGGCGGTGCCGTAGGACATGGCTGTGAAGGCGGGGCCGTCGAGACCGAACGGCAGCAGGCACACCGCAATGACGGCCCACGGCATGATCCACAGGCCGGTCAGCGGCACGGCGGCGAGGTTGGCGGCCAGCCCGTACCAGGCGATCCGGTTGAAATGGAACGCCGACAAAGGGGTCGTCGCGGTGCTGGCAACGAGCGTCGTCAGCGCGATGCCGGCGAGATACATCAGCGCGCGGCGGGCCGGCGTGTGCGCGAAGCCGGGGACCAGGCGGTGCAGCGAAACACTCTCATAAGTGGCGACAAGCGCGATAACAGCGGCAAATGACATCTGGAAGCTGGCGCCCAGCAGCGCCTCCGGCTGGACCAGCAAGATGACCGCGGCTGCCCACGCGACCAGCCGCATCGAGATGCCGCGGCGGTCGAGGACGACCGCCAGCATGACGATTGCGAGCATCAGGAACGCGCGCTGGCACGGCACCGGTGCGCCGGCCAACAGCGTGTAGCCGCCGGCAACGGCCACCGCGAGCACGGCCGCCCACTTCTTGATCGGATAGCGGAGGCTGAGGGCCGGGATCAGCGAGAGACCGCCGCGGACAACGGTGAGCACGAAAGCTGCGACCAGGCCGACGTGCAGGCCCGAGATCGAGAGCAGGTGGGCGAGGCCGGAATCGCGGATCGCGGTTAGCGTCTCGGCAGGAATGGCGGTCGTCTCGCCGATCAGCAGGGCCAGGATGATTGCGCCGGGGGCGCCGCTGGCATGCTCGCGCACGCGCGCACCGAGGGCATGGCGCAGCCGCTGGACCCAGAGCGCCGGCGCGCTGGCATCGGCGGCCTGCTGGTTGAGCACCTCAATCCGGCCAAGGCCGTAGCCGACGCCGCTGAGGCCGGCGAAATAGGCATGGCGCTGAAAGTCAAAGGCGCCCGGCGCCGACGGCGCTGGGGGCGGTGCCAGAACCGCGCGCAAGCGGATGCGGTCGCCCGGACCGAGCGACTCCTGATCCCCGCGGACGCGGATCCGCACCTGCTGTGGGCGATTTCCCTCGTCCAGGGACGGGCTTGACGGCTGGTCGAGGAGCAAGCGGAGGCCGTCAGGAAGGGGGTCGACCTCGATGATGCGGGCGGTCAGGGTCAGCGGACCGATGCGCTCGGCAAGTGTCGCCGGTGCCACCGTGTGCGTCCGCACCTGGGCAGCCGCAAAGCCCAGTCCGGCGGCGACGAGCGGGACGCCGATCGCAATGATCCCGGTTCGCCGGCCGGGCCATGCCCAAGCGGCGGCGGCGCTGCCGAGTGCGGCGACGGCGGCAAGCGCCGCACCGAGCCAGAACGGCGGTTCGAGCGGCAGCGAAAAGTAGATCCCGATGCCAAGCCCGAGGGCAACCGGGAGCCAGAGCGCCCAGCGCTCACGCTCGGCCAGGAACTCAGCCGCGAGCCAGCCGCCAGCCGCCTGCAGGCGCTGGTAGAGGGCGGCAAGGGGGCTCGGGCTCAGGGCAATCGTTGCCACGTTTGGGGCGTTCTCATCGCGGAACGAAAATCCTATTACCCCATCTGCCAGAACAACGCCACTCTGACGGCGTGGAGCGCGCCCTTGTTTGAAAGCCGCGCCGGGCGTTGGTGACACGCCCGCAAACGGCGTAAGCTTGCGGCCATGTGCGGCCGTTATACGCAACTCCGGTCCTGGTCCGAGCTGGTGCAGATCTTCGCCGCTGTGACGGCCGCGCCGGCGCCGAACGCGCTTGCCCGCTACAACATCGCGCCGACCCAGAATGTTGCCGTGGTCCGCCTGGGCGCGGCTGGGCGCGAGCTCCTGCCGATGCGCTGGGGGCTGGTGCCGGCATGGGCGAAGGACGTGCGGATGGGGGTGCGGCTGATCAATGCGCGCGCCGAGAGCGCGGCCGAAAAGCCGGCCTTCCGCGCCGCGATGCGGGCGCGCCGCTGCCTGATCCCGGCCGACGGCTTCTATGAATGGCAGGCGCAGGCAAGCGGGCCGAAATTGCCGTTCCGGATTTCCATGGCCGACGGCGCGCCGTTCGCCTTTGCCGGCCTGTGGGAACGGTGGCAGTCGCCGGTGGACGGCCAAGTGCTGATGAGCTGCACCATCTTGACGACGGAAGCAAACGCCGTGGTTCGGCCGATCCACGATCGGATGCCGGTCATCCTGGCCAGCAGCGATTACGACGCCTGGCTTGACTGCACCGGACAGTCAGCAGCAGCGGTGCAGCGGCTGCTCGGCCCCTATCCGGCGGCGGCGATGGCAGCGCAGGCGCTGGGGCCTTACGTCAACCGGGTTGCCAACGATGACGCCCGCTGCCTGGCAGCCCGGCAAGTGGGATAGCAACGAGCGTCCGGTCGCGAACCGTAGTCGCTGCTGCCGCGGTTAATTGAAGCGAAGAGGAGCAAAAGGAAAGCGTCTGCGATAACTTGCGCGCGCTATAGCCCGTACCAATGTCGATGCGGAGGATGATGTAGCGAGGGAGGCGATAATGGCTGCCATGCAATCGAAGTCGTTTATGCGTCCCGATGAAATTCGCGAATTCGACAAAGGTTTGCTCGAGCTGGTCAACCTTGGCGGTGTTGCATTTGGCCGCGGCACGTTTCAGCCGGGCTGGAAATGGTCGACCAGCGTCAAGCCACTCGTACAGACCGCGAGTTGCGAGGCGCCACACCTTCAGTATCATATTGCCGGCCGGCTGCGGGTCAGGATGGACGACGGCAGCGAGCAGGAGTTCGGTCCGGGCGAGGTGTCGCTTCTGCCGCCAGGCCACGACGCCTGGGTGGTGGGTGACGCGCCCGTGGTGGTGCTCGATATCTCCGGCATGGTCGATTACGCGAAGCCGGCGCGTTAAGCGGCGGCAACGGTTCGATTGCTGGTCGCGACGACGGTCCGCACGGGCGCGCGCGGCGGTGATGCTGTCGTCGTCCGCAGGCACGTAAACGCCGCGGAGGCCTCATGTGCTCGGCAAAGTGGCCGGGCCGGCACGTGGCCCGGCCAAGGTGGTGCCCGAAGTTGTTAGGCGGAGGCGATTTGCCTCGTGCCCCCGCGTCCAGCACGTTACGCGGCCGACCCCCCGGCAACAGTGACGGCGATCACGGCCCCGATCGCGACCGCCGACGGCAGGGGTTGCGATTATGGCGGATGAGGCCGCATACTCTTGCCCCAACAGGGAAAGAGGGCACCGCAAGCGATGGCGGATGCTGGCAGCGCGCTGAAGGCCTATGTCGACGGGCAGCTGTCGTTGGAGGCGCTTCTGGGTTGGGTCGACCGGCTGGTCGCTGCCGGTGACGACGAGCGGGAGAACATGGCGGCGCTGATCGGTGATCCCGGTTGGCGTGTGCAACTCGGCCCGGATGTTGCCGCCACGATCGAGCGCCGGCTCGTGGCCGGCCGAGGATCGGCGCCCGCGCCAATGCAGCCGAGCGACGGCGACGAAATGACCGAGATCGTGAACCCGAACGGCGGGGAGTTCCGTGTCGGCGCCACCGTCCGCGGCCGTTTCGAGCTGGTCGAGGAACTCGGCGAGGGCGGCATGAGCAAGGTCTTCAAGGCCTTGGACCGGGTTCGCGCCGAAGCGAAGGACCGCCAGCCGTACGTCGCCATCAAGGTCTTGTCGCAGGTGGTGCGGCAGAGCCCGCACTCGGTGATTGCCCTGCAGCGGGAGGCGAAGAAGGCGCTGAGCCTTGCGCACCCGAACATCGTGCGCGTCTACGACTTCGACCGCGCCGGCCCGAACTTCTACATGACGATGGAGTATTTGCGCGGCCGCTCGCTCGACAAGATCATCCGCGCGCCGGGATATGCGGGCTTGCCGCTGGAGCGTGTGCTAACGCTGATCGAGCCGGCCGCAGCGGCGTTAAGCCATGCGCATCAGAACGGCATCGTTCACGCTGACCTGAAACCGAGCAACATCTTCCTTACCGACGATGAGCAGGTGAAGGTCATCGACTTCGGTATCGCTCGCGCGATCGAGGAACCGGGCGCCGACGGCGAGCGGACGGTGTTCGATCCTTCCGTGCTGGGCGCGCTCACGCCGCGCTACGCGAGCCCCGAACAGTGCGCTGGTGCGCCAGCCGATCGGCGCGACGATGTCTATGCGTTCGCCTGTGTCATTTACGAGCTGTTGACGGGCAAGCATCCTTTCGATGGCTTGTCAGGATTGCAGGCGCACGTCCGTCAAGTGCAGCCGGCGCGCCCGCCGATGCTGGATCCACGGCACTGGGAGGTGCTTAAGCGCGGCTTCGCGTTCGACCGCACGGCACGGACGGCAAGCGTCGCCGAACTGATCGCAGGGCTGAAGCGCGGCGGCGGCTGGCTCACCGGGCCCAGGATTGCCGCCGCGGTCGCGGCCTTGGTTGTGGTCGGCGCCCTGGTCGGCGCGGCGGCCCTGTTCCTCCTTCCCGGTGGCGAACGCAGCGCAAGCACTCCGCCAACGCCGCCGCCAATACCGGCGCCAACGCCGGTTGAGGTAGTCACGCCGTCGCCGCCGGTCACGCAACCGCTGCCGCCGGTCGCCGTCAGCCCGCCGCTGCCAAGTGCGGTGCAGCCAAGCGCGGTGCAGCCAAGTGCGGTGGCGCCAGAGGTTCCGGTTGTGGTGAGGATACCTCCCGAGCCTGCGGTCGAGGCGCCACCTGCGGAAGGCAAGGCTGGCGAAGTGCCTCCGGCTGCGACCGCCGTGATTGCACCGCCGCAGCCGCCGAAGCCGAGTGCAGCACCGCAACGGCCGCAGAAGGTGGCCGCACCGCCGGCCGCGGCGAAGAAGAAGGAGGAATCGCGGCCACCGGCGCAGAGCCGGCCCGCCGCCGGCCGTTGCCAGGATATTCTCACCCGAATCCAGCTCGGCGAACCGCTATCGGCGAGCGATCGAAGAGTCCTAAGGGAGGAGTGTCAATGATCAAGCGAACGCTGGTAACCTGTGCTGCCGTCCTTTGGCTTAGCGCCTGCGGGTCATCAACGCCGGCAGGATCGATGGGCGACAAGGCCGCCGCGCCTGCGCCTGTGACCGCTCAAAGTGCTCCGGCCGGAGGCGTGGCTGCGCCGCCGCCTGCAGCCGCCGCTGCTCCTGCCGCGCCGGCAGCCGCCGCACCACCGGCGCCGATCACGGCCCTGCCCTATGAGGAGGCGTTCCTCAAGGCGGCCAACACGCTGTTCTCGGGCGCCCAACTGCAGGGGCGGGAAGGCGATCCGGGCGGTCGGCACCTGCTCGTCATCGATCCACTGGTCGATGGCGTCACCGGCAACCAGGTGGCTGCGACCCGCTCAATGGAAGCGCGGCTGGTCGATCTCGCGCGCGCGCAGTATCCGCAATTCGACGTCCAGCCATTCACGTCCTCGGCGGTCGCGGCGCAGCCGATCGTGTTTGTCGGCACGTTCACCGGCGTGAACGACCAGGGCAAGACGGCCGGGCAGCGCGATGCGTATCGCATCTGCTTCGCGCTTGCCGACCTCAAGTCCGGCAAGATTGTCGCCAAGAGCCGGGTGTTCTCGACGATGGAAGGGATCGACGCGACGCCGACGCCGACCTTCCGCGACAGCCCGGCCTGGGTCAAGGACGAGGCGACCGAGGCCTACATCAAAACCTGCCAGGCGACGAAGATCGGCGACTCGCTCGACCCCGCTTATGTCGATCGCATCCTCGCTGCGGCGCTGATCAGCGATGCGATCGAGGCCTATGACGCGCGCCGCTATCAGGACGCGCTCGAGCTTTACACGTCAGCCCAGGGCCTGCCCGCCGGCGATCAGCTGCGCGTGCACAACGGGATCTACCTCAGCAACTGGATGCTGGGCCGGCGCGACGCGGCAATGGTGGCGTTCGGCAGGCTCATCGACTTCGGCCTTGCCAACCAGCGCCTCGCGGTGAAGTTCCTGTTCAAGCCCGGCTCGACCGCGTTCTGGCCCGACCCGCAGGTGAGCGCACCTTACACGTTCTGGCTGCGGGAGATTGCAGCGCGCGGCGCGAAATCCGGCTCGTGCCTGGAAATCACCGGCCACACCAGCCCGACCGGACCGGAGCCGCTGAACGAACGGTTGTCGCTGTTGCGCGCCGAGGTGATCAAAAAGCGGCTTGATGCCAGCGCACCGGCGCTTGCCGGCCGCACGATCGCCAACGGTCTCGGCTCGCGCGAGGCGCTGGTCGGCAATGGCCGTGACGATCTGACCGACGCGCTTGACCGCCGGGTCGAGTTCAAGGTCATCGGCTGCTGAGCCTCCCCGCTCGCTCGTCCCCGCCGGTGATAAGGCGGGGACGGGCAGGCCAGCTTAGTCCTCGGCAGCGCCGCGGACGCCAACCCGCGAAGTTCGCCGTCGTTGCCGGCGTCATGGCCCGAAGGCGAAATCCCCGATACCGCGCATCCAGACGCCGACCGGGAACGTCGATAAGAGGTCAGCCACGGGCAGGCGGACAGTTCCATCGCCTCCGGTGGCGGTTGCGAGTGGCACGCCGGTGAACGCGTTGTGCCAACCTTCAGTCGCGTCAGCCTCTGCCACCATGATGTCGGTCCCCTGCCACGGCGTCGCGCCGACGGGCCAGCCATCGGCTGACCCGTTCCACGCCGCGACGAGGCGCGGCACGATCACCAGCAGGGCGGAATGGTCGTGCGTGCGCTGGAACGCGCACAGGTTTTCGGCATGCGCTCCCTCAGTGGCGACCGGCTTATAGCTCCCTTGCTCGAACAGGGCCGGCGCTGCGCGGCGCGCTTCCAGCAACCGCCAGCTGACAAACAGCTTGACGCGACCGCTCGGCCAGTCCGCAAGCAGCTCGGCGAGCCATGCCGCATCGATGCCCTTGCGCCAGTCGTGGCGCAGTGCCCGCAGCTTTTTCCTGCGCTCGCCGAAATCGACCGGCCGCCGGTTGTCCGGATCGACGAGGCTTAAGTCCCATAGCTCGCAGCCCTGGTAGAGGTCGGGCACGCCGGGCGATGTCAATTTCAGCGTCGTTTGCGCCAGTGAATTGATGGCGCCGATGCGGGCCGCCCGCCGTGCAAAGGCGGAGAAGGTATCGACGAACGGGTTGCGGCCGCTGACGTCGAGCGCACGGTCAACGAAGTGCATCAACGCCTGTTCGTAGGCCGCGTCCGGGTTGATCCAACTGGAGTGGGCCTTGCCCTCACGGACCGCCTTCAGCATGAATTCGCGCATCCGATCGCGAAAGACGGACATGGCGTCGGCATCGGGCTCTTGATCTGCCATCAGTTCCGTCGGCCATGCGCCCAGCAGAACCTGATAGAAAAGGTATTCGTCGTTCTCGCTGGGGGCCGGCACGTTGTTGACATCCGATCGATGCCGGCGGTTCTGCGTCGACCAGCGCTGTACGCCTTCGGCCCAGTCCTCTACCAGTTCGGACAACCCGCTGATGCGGGCGCGGACGTCCTCGCCGCGCTTGGTATCGTGCGTCGCGGTGCTCAGCATCGCGTTCGGCCAATGCCGCGCCGCATGCTGCTGGCTGCGATGAAAGGCGCCGGTGGTGGTGCCGAAGCGCGTTGGCTCGCCGCCGACCTCGTTCAGGGAGATCAGGCGATTGTAGCGATAGAAGGCGGTATCCTCGACCCCCTTCGCCATCACCGCGCCGGTGTACTGCTGGAACTTCATCGCCAGCCGGCGAACCTCGCGCCGGTTCAGAGCGGGCGCGCGGCCGCGGCCGATGTCGGTGGTCAGCAGGCTGAGCAGGAAGTCGAAGACGGTGAGGTCCGAGCGGTCGCTGCGCCGGCGTCCATGTGCCACCGCCCAGTCAAGGTCGCGGCGGTCCTCGGCGCGAATGCCGTGCCAGTCGACATAGGTGCGATAGACCGGAAAACAGGCGACGATCTCGCGCAGCGCCTGGCGCAGTCCGACCAGGGTGAAATCACGGGTGAACCAGTCGCTCTCGGTTAGGTGATTGATTTCGTTCGCGAGAACCCTCAGTTCGCTGGCCAGCTCCTGCTCCATCGCCAGCTTGCGGCCGCTATAGGCGATCTCGTGAAAGTCCGGTAGCGCACCGATGAAACTCTCGTAGCAGCGGGAGAGCTGAGCCTCTGCCTCCGGATTGACGAACAACGCATTGACGGCGTTCAGATAGTCATAGCCCGTGGTGCCGGCGATCGGCCAATCGGCGGGCAGCGACTCGTGCTGGGCGATGATCTTCTCGACAACGACATACAGCCGGGCCGGTTCGCCTTCGGCGCTGGTTTCGGCCCGTCCCTGTCGGAACCGTTGCTGCAGCCGTTCCAGGTACTGCCGCGGATCGAATAGCCCGTCGATGTGGTCGATGCGCAGGCCGTGGACGCGGCGCTCATCGATCCATTGGAAGACCAGCCGGTGGATGGCATCGAACACCTCGGGCATCTCGACGCGGATGCCGGCAAGATCGTTGATCTGAAAGAAGCGGCGATAGTTGATCTCTTCGGCAGCGACGCGCCAGTAAGCGAGCCGGTAATGCTGCGCTTCCAGCAACTGGTGCAGGCGACGGAACGACGCCGGATCCCCGGGTATGCCGTTGATCTCGGCGATCACCGCATCGAGGTGTTCGCGCAATCGCGGATGATTGCGCAGTGCCTCTGCCAGGTCGCCGCGCAGCCGCTCGGCCAGCGCAAACCGTGACAGGCGCGCCGGGCGCGTGCGTGTCGGCCGGCGCAGCTCATCAAAACCGGCGGCAAGCAGGGTTAGCCGGCCATCGCGGGCTGGGTCAGTATTCTCGCCGAGCAACAGACGCTCGATCGCCGGCCGCAGGATGCGCCCGAACGTGCCCGGCGTCAGCGGCAGGCGGTTCTCGTAGTACCAGATGCTGAAGCCGTCGTTGCCGTCGTCGAGCCTCAGCTTCAGTTCGCCGTTGCTCAGGATCGCGCCATAGGCGTCACCCAGCAGCGGCACCAGCAGCTTGCCGTGCAACTCCGGCTTCGCCGGTCGCCAGTCGAAATCGAAATACTCAGCGTACTGCGAGTCCTCACCCCAGGTAAGAACATCGAGGAACCGTTGGTTCTCCGCACCGAAAATGCCGACATGGTTGGGCACGAAATCGAGGATCTGCCCCATGCCGTGCGCGGAAAGCGCGCCGCACAATGCGGCGAAGCTCTCGTTGTCGCCGATCTCCGGATTGATCGCGTTGTGATCGATGATGTCGTAGCCGTGGTGGCTGCCCGGTCGGGCCTTCAGGTAGGGCGACGCATAGATGTGGCTGATCCCGAGTTCGGCCAGGTAGGGCACGATCGCCATCGCATCGGCGAAGGTGAAGCCGCTGTGGAACTGCAAGCGGTAGGTGGCGCGCGGAATGGCGGGGCAGGAGGCCGGCATCAGCAATCCTTTCAGGTGGCTTCGGTTAGCCGCCACGACACCGACCAGGGCGCGAGCTGCCCGGTGCCGGCGGCGATCGCCGCAACCTCGAAGACGGCCCGCCCCCTCGCGCGGGTCGACGGCGCCGGTTTCGGATCCGGGCCGAGATTGGTGCGCAGTGAAAGGATTGTGCCGTCGCCGAGACGCCACTCGGCGGCGATGGCTGTACCGTCCCGCCACAAGACGCGACCGGCTTGGCCAGCCATGCCCTTCAGCCGCGGCGCGATCTCCCGCTTCCGCAAGGCAAGCAGGCGGCGATAATGGTCGAGCATCGCAGCGTGTTCAGGCTGTTCGCGCTTTTTCCAGTCGAGGATCGAGGCGCGAAACGTCGCTTCTGCCGTCGGGTTGGGGATGCGTGCCCGCGCGTCGGGGTCCTGGAAGGCGGGAAACGTGCTGAACTCCCGGCGCCGGCCCTCGCGGACGGCATCACGCAGGTCCTCGCCCAGATCGCAGAAGAAGAGGAACGGCTCCGGTGCAGCCCATTCCTCGCCCATGAACAACAAGGGCGGTGACGGTGCCAGCAGCAGGACCGCGGCGGCCGCGCGCAGCGGCGCCGGTTCCGCCAGTGCCGACAGCCGTTCGCCAAAAGCACGGTTGCCGACCTGATCGTGGTTCTGGAGGAAATTGACAAACGCCGCCGGCGGCAGATCGGCGCTCGGTTCTCCCCGCGTTTCGCCGCCACGGAACGGCGACGGATCGCCCTGGTAGGCGAACCCTGAGGTGAGGCAGCGGGCAAGGTGCCGGCCCGGGTCATCGGCATAGTCGGCGTAGTAACCCTCGCTCTCCCCGGTGAGGACGACATGAAAGGCGTGATGGCAATCGTCGTTCCACTGCGCGACGTAGCGCGGAGGCTGCCGGCCCGGTGTCCGCTGCAGGTGGTGCGCTTCGTTGTCGTCGTTCTCCAGGACCAGATGGACGTGCCGGTCCCCAGGAATGGCCGCGTAGACGCGATCGGCGATCGCCTCCAGGATGTGCTGCTGCGAGCGGTCGTCGATGGCGTGCACGGCGTCGAGCCGCAAGCCGTCGAAGCGGTACTCGCTCAGCCAATAGACGGCGTTCTCGATAAAGAACTCACGCACCCAGCGGCTGTCGGCGCCGTCGAAATTGATTGCCGCCCCCCAGGGCGTGTGCCGCTCGGGATCGAAGAAGCGCTTGGCATAGACGTGAAGGTAATTCCCCTCCGGTCCGAAGTGGTTATAGACGACATCGAGGAGCATCATCAGGCCGCGCGCATGCGCAGCGTCGATCAGCGTCTTCAGGTCTTCCGGCCGGCCGTAGCGGGAGTCCGGTGCGAAGAGGAGAACGCCGTCATAGCCCCAGTCGCGGGCACCGGGGAAATCGGCGACCGGCATCAGCTCGATCGCGGTGATGCCAAGCTCGACCAGGGCATCAAGGCGGTCGAGGGCGCCGCGGAAGGTGCCTTCGGGCGAGAACGTGCCGATGTGCAGCTCGTAGATGACGGCCTCGGTCCATGGCCGGCCACGCCAGTCGTCGCAGTGCCAGGCGTAGGCATTCGGATCAATGACCTGGCTGGCGCCGTGAACATCGTCCGGCTGGAAGCGCGAGGCCAGGTCGGGAACCTTGAGGCCGCCATCGATCCGGTAGCTGTAACGGGCGCCGGCTCGGACTCCTGCGACAAAGTGTTCGCACCAGCCGTCAGCGTCGCGAAGCAGGGGCACCTCTGCCGTCACGTCCGGACCATCGAGACATAAGGCGATCCTCTGGCAATCCGGCGCGAAGAGGCGAAAATACACCCCGCCATCCTCAATCTCCGCGCCGAACACAGGCGTATGAAGCGGTGTCGCCATCGTTCCTGTCCTTGGCAGCGGGCTCAGGCCGATCGCATCCTTCCGATCAGCGATCCAGGCTTGACACTGGATCGTAACCTGCTGGCCCCCGTCGGCTGCACTTCTGCTCTTCCGGAATCTTGATTGCCGGCGAGCGTTCGATCAGGCTGGTGAGGCCAGGGGAATGGCATAGGAGCGCGAGCCTCGCCCCTTCCTGAAAGTAAGATCGGCATCCTTGCTTCAAGACAAACCCTCTTAGACCTCAATTGAGGCACGAAGGAGGCAGTATTATACCTTGTCTTGTCGCACCAGGATGGTTCCAATTCTCGGTGCTTGCGACATGGAGATCAGGTTGGAACAGAAATCACTTTGGTACCAGGACGCGATCATCTATCAGCTTCACGTCAAGGCATTCTGCGACAGCGATGGCGACGGGATCGGCGATTTCCGCGGGCTCACCGAAAAGCTGGACTATCTGACCCACCTCGGCGTCACCGCGGTCTGGCTCTTGCCGTTCTATCCCTCGCCGCAGCGGGACGATGGCTACGACATCGCCGACTATCGAGGTGTGCATCCGTCCTACGGATCGCTCCGCGATTTCCGCCGCTTCCTCGACGAGGCGCACCACCGGGGATTGCGCGTCATCACCGAGCTGGTGATCAACCATACCTCCGATGCGCATCCGTGGTTCCAGCGGGCGCGGCTTGCCAAGGCCGGCTCGGTGCGACGCAATTACTATGTGTGGAGCGAGAACAGCCAGAAGTATGACGGTACGCGGATCATCTTCTGCGATACCGAGAAGTCAAACTGGACCTGGGACGACGAAGCCGGCGCCTACTACTGGCACCGATTCTTCTCGCACCAGCCGGATCTCAATTTCGACAATCCGCGGGTGTTTGCCGAAATCACCCGGATCATGCGCTTCTGGCTGGAAATGGGCGTCGACGGGTTGCGCCTCGATGCCATTCCCTACCTGTGCGAGCGTGACGGCACCAGCAACGAAAACCTGCCCGAAACGCACGCAGTGATCAAGCGCTTGCGGGCGTGGCTCGACGCCAACTTTCCGGACCGGATGTTCCTCGCCGAGGCCAACCAGTGGCCGGAAGACGTGCGACCCTATTTCGGCGACGGCGACGAATGCCACATGGCGTTCCACTTCCCGCTGATGCCGCGCATCTACATGGCGCTGGCGCGGGAAGACCGATATCCGGTTACCGACATCTTGCGCCAGACCCCGGATATCCCGGACTCATGTCAGTGGGCGGTCTTCCTGCGCAACCACGACGAACTGACGCTTGAAATGGTCAGCGCGCGGGAGCGCGATTACCTGTGGCAGTTCTATGCCGCCGACCCGAAGGCGCGCATCAATCTCGGCATCCGGCGTCGCCTGGCGCCGCTCTTGGGCGGCGACCGCCGCAAGATTGAGCTGTTGATCAGCCTGCTGTTGTCGCTGACGGGAACACCCGTGCTCTACTATGGCGATGAGATCGGCATGGGCGACAACATTTACCTCGGTGATCGCAACGGCGTGCGCACACCGATGCAATGGTCCTCGGACCGCAACGGCGGTTTCTCCAAGGCCGATCCGCAGCAGCTTTACCTGCCGCCGATCATGGATCCCCTGTACGGATATACCGCGGTCAACGTTGAAACGCAGATGCGGCAGCCGGCCTCGCTGCTCAACTGGACGCGGCGGGCGCTGATGGCGCGCAACGAGCATTGCTCGCTCGGACGTGGCGACACCCGCCTGCTTTACCCGCGCAACCGCAAGGTTTTGGCCTACACGCGGGAGTGTCCGGATGAGGTCGTGCTGTGCGTTGCCAATCTGGCGTCATCGCCGCAAGCCGCGGAGCTTGACCTCAGTACGTTCAAGGGCCGCGTGCCGGTCGAGATACTCAACCGCAGCGCCTTCCCGCCGATCGGCGACCTGCCGTACTTCATCACTCTGCCAGGCTATGGGTTTTACGCATTCGTCCTCGCCGAGGAGGCGGAAGCTCCGACCTGGCATGAGCCCTATACCGCGTCCCTGCCCGAATTCCAGACCCTGGTGTTGCCGGCGGACTGGCCCTCGGTCTTGACCATGCGCACCGCGAAGATGCTGACGGATCGCGTGCTGCCGGAGTTCTTGTCGCTGCAGCGCTGGTACGCCGACAAGGAAGGCCTGGCGACGACCGCAATCTTTGCCGACCGGGTTCACCTCGTCTCCGATTCCGGCGACTGCGCCATCGCGTTCATCGATGTATCGCGGGAGGGCGCCCCATTCCAACGCTACTCCCTGCCGCTGGCGATCGCATGGGAAACCGATGACGACGAGCCGCTTTCACGGCTGCAGCCAAATGTGCTCGCGCGTGTCCGGCGCGGCCCCCATGTCGGCGTGCTCTATGATGCGACGGTCGGCGATGAACTGCCGCTGCTCCTGTTTGAAGCTGTCGGCGCCAGCAAAGACATCCGCAGCGCGGCCAACAGCTGCCTCGCCTGTCGGCCGACGGCTGCCTTTGAGGCGTTTCGCGACGTTTCCCTCAAGAATTGCCGACGCCTCGGGGTCGAACAGAGCAATACATCGCTGCTGATCGACGACCGCTTGATCATTAAGATCTACCGTCGATTGCAGGCGGGGACCCACCCGGAAATCGAAATCGGGCGCTTCCTGACCGACGTCGCGCATTACGCCAACGCGCCACGGCTGCTTGGTTCGGTCGAATTGCTGGGTGGTGACGGTTCGGTCACCGCCGTCGCGCTTGTCCAGGAATTTGTCCGTAATCAAGGGGATGGCTGGGCGATGACGCTCGATCACCTCGATCGCGTCCTTAACGAGGCCGGGATGGTGCCGCCCACAGAAAGCGACGTGTTCGATGACGAGAGAGCCCACGAAGGATATTGGCTTTTGACGGAAACGCTGGCGGGGCGGATTGGCGACCTGCACAGGGCCTTCGCGATGGATACCGACGATCGGGCGTTCGCGCCGGAGCCCGCGGGCCCGAGCGATATCGAGGCGTGGACCGGCCAGATCGCCAGCCTAGCGGGCAAGGCGCGCGATACGCTCGGCCGCTCCGTCGCGGAGGGCAAGCTTGGCGGGGAGGCAAGGGCGCTGGCCGAGAGGATCCTGGATGACTGGGGGATGATCGAGCGGTTCGGGGTCGTTCCCGCTGACGCGCTGGCGGGAACGGTGAAAACCCGCATCCACGGCGATCTTCACCTCGGCCAGGTCGTGGTGGCCGGAACCGACTTCTACGTCCTCGATTTCGAAGGTGAGCCGCTACACGGCTTGGAACGCCGGCGTGCCAAGAGTTCGCCACTGCGCGATGTCGCCGGCATGGTGCGCTCGTTCGACTACGCGGGCAACACGGCCGCCAACAAGCGCAAGTCGCCGGCAGCGGGCGGCGAAGGTGCCGCCCTTGAGCGCGCGACGATCGCCAGGTGGCGAACGACGACGACCACGCGCTTCCTCGCCGCCTATCGCGCGGCGTCAGCGGGCTGTCTCTCGGTACCGCAGGACGATGCCGCCTTCGCCGCTGCGGTCGATGCGTTCGTGCTCGAAAAGGCGCTTTACGAGGTCTGCTACGAAGCGGCCAACCGCCCGGACTGGCTCGGCATCCCGCTGGCCGGGATCGCCCGCCTGCTCGACACTGCGAAGCGATCTGGATAGTCCCTGCCACTCAGGTGGTGGGGTTTGGAGTCCCATCGCCGGCGGTTGCTGCGGCGTCCGCGCCGATCCTGTCCAATTGTTAAGGAAGCCCACAGCCGGAGTTCATCTGCGGTTGCTATCTCGGCTCCACACGGTGGTGAGCGCGATGCCGCCTCCCCCAGCACAATGGAGCATCCGAGATGAGTTCTGTTATCCACGTGAGACCGGACGGCACAGCCGAAACGCCGCAATTGGCGCTGCCGGCGGCACCGGCCGCGAACCGGCGGCGTTGGGCCATCATTGCGACGGCGACCGCAGCAGCCTTGTTGGCGACCTCGGCCGCATTCGCCAAGGGCGCTCCCGACGACATCGCCGATCTGGCACAAAAAGTATCGCCAGCGGTGGTCAATGTCTCGGTCACGCGCGCTGTCGAGCCCGTACAGATGATGGGTGGCGTCCCGGACATGGGGCAGCTGCCGGAAGGCTCGCCGTTCGAGGACCTGTTCAAGCGATTTTTTGGCGAGCGTCATCCGGGTTTTGGCAACCGAGAGGGGCCAGGTTCCGGGATGGGTCGGCCGATGGCGGTCGGCTCCGGGTTCATCATCGATCAGCAGGGCTATGTGGTCACCAACAATCACGTGATCGATGACGCAGAAGCGATCAAGGTGACCATCGGAGACGACAGTTACCCGGCCACGGTGATCGGCCGCGACGAAAAGACCGACCTCGCCCTCTTGAAAATCGAAGCCGGCAAGCCGTTGCCGTACGTCGCATTCGGCGACTCCGACGGAGTCCGCCCCGGCGATTGGATCATGGCGGTCGGCAATCCGTTCGGCCTCGGCGGCACCGTCACCGCCGGCATCGTCTCAGCGCGTGGCCGCGATCTCGCCGGCAGTGCCCTGGTCGACTTCCTGCAGATCGACGCTCCCATCAACAGCGGCAACTCCGGCGGTCCGACCTTTGCTGCCGACGGCAAGGTCATCGGCGTCAACACGGCCATCTTTTCGCCGAATGGCGGCAACGTCGGAATCGGCTTCGCCATTCCTTCGAACCTCGCCGCCCAGGTCGTCGCCGATTTGCGGGACGACGGGCAGGTGGAGCGCGGCTGGCTTGGCGTTCAGATCCAGCCGGTGACGGACGAACTGGCCCAAGCCTTCGGGCTTGATGGCGCCAAGGGTGCCCTGGTCTCATCGGTCGGCGACGGCACGCCGGCCAAGGCCGCCGGGCTCAAGGACGGCGATATCATCCTTGAGTGGAACGGGAAGACGGTCGAAAAGTTCAAGGACCTGCCCCGCCTTGTCGCGGCATCGCCGGTCGGCAGCTCGGTCAAAATGACCGTCTGGCGTGATCAGGCGCGAAAGCCCTTCTCCGTAAAGCTGGCGGCGCTGCCGTCGGATGCGAAGCTGGCCGCGAGTGCGGGCCACAACCGGACTGGTCAGAGCGCCACCATTCCCGATACCGGCCTCACGCTGGCCGACCTGACGCCTGAAAATCGCCAGCGCTATGACATCCCGCAAGACGTCAATGGTGTGCTGATCGTTGACGTGGACGCGACCAGCATCGCCGCCCGCGAGGGGATGCGGCCGGGAGACATCATCACGAGTGTCGCTCTGCAAACCGTCACATCGACGAAAGACGTTCTCAAGATCGTCAAGGAAAGCCGCGGTGGCGGACAATCGGTCATGACGTTCAAGGTCGCCGGCCCCAACGGCGAACGCTTCGTGGCCCTTCGCATCGCCTGATCAGCCGCAACGACCCACTTGGCCCAGCCGAGAGCCCGGGCCGCCGGGACCCCATTAAGCCATTCCGCTCCCACCCCGAATGGCCGGGGTCCCGGTTCTTCTTACGGTCCAACCTCCATCGTCGCTTGTTCAACAGGAGCCGATCGCATGGGTATAATCAGCGCGAGAGCTGGCGCTGGGCAGCCGCCGCGGCAAAGCATGGACTCGGAAAGCGACATGCGGATCCTGGTGATTGAAGACGACGCAGAGATGGCGGGCTATATCGCCAAGGGCCTGCGCCAGGCCGGCTTCTTCGTTGATGTTGCCGAGGACGGCAGCGATGGGCTGTTTCAGGCCGTCCGTGAGCCGTATGACCTTGCGATCGTCGACCGCATGCTTCCGGGTCTTGACGGCTTGTCCGTGGTCAAGGCATTGCGAAGTGCGGGTCAACAAACGCCGGTCCTGTTCTTGAGTGCGATGGGAGATGTCAAGGATCGGGTCGACGGGTTGCGCGGCGGTGGCGACGATTATCTTGTGAAGCCGTTCGCCTTTTCGGAGCTTCTCGCCCGCGTCGAGGGATTGCTGCGCCGTCCGGTCGCAAGCCGGCCGGGGACAATCTTGCGAGTGGCCGACTTGGAGTTGGATCTGCGCTCGCACCGGGTTGCGCGCAAGGGCGAGCCCATCGACCTCAAGCCGCGCGAATTCAAGCTCCTGCAATACCTGATGGAACACCAGGGGCAGGTGGTCACCCGCACGATGATGCTGGAGCACGTCTGGGACTGTCACTTCGACTTGCAGACCAATGTCATCGATGTCCACATGAGCCGGCTCCGGCACAAAATCGACAGCGACGACCACCCGCAGCTGCTCCACACCGTCCGTGGCATTGGGTATTGCCTCCGTGCACCGTCATAGGCTGCTGCATTCGCGCACGTTTCGCCTGACGCTAATTTACCTGTGCCTGTTCAGCGCGTCTGTTCTTGTGCTGTTTGGCGCCAGCTACTGGATGGCGACGGGCGCCGTGTCGCGACAGATCGAAGCGACGATCGACGCCGAGATTCGTGGCCTCGCGGAACAGTATTCCCAGCGCGGCACGGTTGGATTGATTGAGATCCTGAACGGCAGGATGCGCGCAGGCGATCCCAGCGGCGCGCTCTATCTTCTCGCCGATCCGGCCTTTCGCCCCCTCGCCGGGAACCTTGACGGATGGCCCTTCGAACAGCCCGATGCCGATGGCTGGGTGACGTTCCCGTTGAGCGATCCGGACCCCACAGTCAAACGTGCGCAATATGGACGCGCCCGCGTTTTCAGTCTCTCGGGTGGACTTCACCTGCTGGTCGGTCACGACGTCGCTGAACGCGTGCGCATCGCAGACTCGATCGCGCGCCTGCTGGCGGTCGGGCTCGCCGTGACCGTCGGCGTTTCCCTCCTCGGCGGCTTCCTGATGAGCCGGTCTTTGCTCCGGGAGTTTGACCGCATCAATCAGACCAGCCGCGAAATCATGGCCGGCGACATGAGCAGGCGCGTGCCACAAAGTGGTCGCGGCGATGAATTCGATCAGATGGCGGCAAACCTCAATGCGATGCTCGATCAGATCGAGCGCCTCGTGGCGGGGATCAAGCAGGTCACCGACAGCATTGCGCACGATCTGCGAACACCTTTGGGACGGCTGCGCAATCGCTTGGATCGGGCGCTCGTTGAGGACGCGGACGGAGCGGCCTGCCGCGAGGCGATCGGCCGAGCGATCGACGACGCCGACCACCTGTTGAAGACGTTCAACGCGCTCTTGAGCATCGGCCAGGCGGAATCGGGCGCGCCGCGACGGAACTTCGAGCCGGTCGATCTCGGTGCATTGGTCACCGACGTGGTCGATCTCTACGAGCCGGTCGCCGAGGAAAAAGGTTTGTTCTTCATCGTCGATGCCGGTTCAGGCGCGACGATCAAAGGCGACCGCGCGCTTCTGTTTCAGGCGGTCGCGAACCTGATGGACAACGCGATCAAGTTCTCACCGGCGCCCGCAGGTGGTGCCAACGGAAGCGTCGGCCTGGCGCTCGGCATGGAAGGGGAGGCCGCCCGGATCACCGTTTGGGATCACGGCCCTGGGATTCCTGACGATCAGCGCGACCGGGTCATCGAGCGTTTCTACCGGTTGGAAGCGAGCCGCAGCACGCCTGGCAGCGGCCTTGGCCTCAGCCTGGTGGCGGCGGTCGCGCGGCTCCATGGCGGGCGCCTTGAGCTTGCGGATAATGCACCGGGATTGCGCGCGGAGCTAATCCTGCCGTCAGCGCAGCGGTGATGGCGGCCAGCTTACGACCGCGCGCCGATTTCCTGACGGACGAGGAGCGCGACGGCGCTCAAGATCAGGACGAGGCCTAGAACCGTGCTGGGGGCCAGGGGTTCGCCCAGCCACGCGGCCGACGCCAACAGGCCGATGACCGGCACGCCCAGCGAGCCCAGCGAGGTCGTCGTTGCCGGAAGCGAGCGCGCCACCTCGTTGAACGCCCAGGAGCAGAATGCCGAGGCGAGAATGCCGTTGTAGAGCAAGATGACGATCAGCCGCGGTGTCCAGTGGGTGGTGACATCGCCTTCGAAGGCGAAGGCCACCCAACCACTCGCGAGCGTGGCCAGAAGCATCTGCCACGGCAGCAGCTGATAGGGCGTTGCCTGCCAGCGCCGGCCGCGTACATGAACGATCGTGATCGCCCAGGCTGCCGCGGCCGCCAGCAACAGCCCATTGCCGATGAGGACCGCCCGCGAACCCCAATCGAGCGCGGCCGGGTTGAAGAGCACCCCGATGCCGGCCAAGCCGATTGCGAGCGCCAGTGCCTTCAAAGGCGTCATCCGCTCGCCAAGCCAAAGCGTCGCCATCGGCACCACCCAGATCGGCGTCGTGTAGGCGAGGATCGCCGAACGGCCGGCCGGCACCACCATCAAGGCCAGATACATGCACAGCATGAAGGCGAACAACTGCAGGAGGCCGACCGACAGCACCACTGGCAGGTCGCGCGCCGCCGGTAGCTTGAGCCGCCGCGGCGAGATCACGAACAAGGTCAGTGTCGCGAGCAACAGCCGGACGGCGGCGAAGGTGAGCGGCGGCATATCCAACAAGCCGACCTTCATGATCGGCCAGTTGGCCCCCCAGAGGGCGATGACCAGGCAGAGGAGGCCCACGGCGCGCGGGCGTGTCGTCGTCGTCATCGGTTGACCTGCCTGCACCAGGGCCCTAAACCCGTGCCACCATGTCGGTCGCGGAAACGATCAGAGCCAAGCTCACGGCCGCCCTTGCTCCGCAAGTGCTCGACGTCGTGGATGAATCGCATCGTCATGCCGGACACGCCGGATCGCGGCCCGAGGGCGAGACCCATTTCCGCGTCACCATCGTTGCGGCCGCCTTCGAGCCGATGGCGCGCCTGGAGCGGCATCGCTGCATCAACACCATTCTCGCCACCGAACTGGCCGGCCCCGTGCACGCACTGGCGTTGAGCGCGCTGACGCCGGCCGAGGCGGCTGCCGGGCGCAGCTGAGCGCTTGGTGCGTCACTTGTCGCCGCGATAGAACGCCGGCCACTCGCGCTTGACGATCGGCCCGTCACCACTCAACGCATGGCAGGTGTCGATGACTGCCGGCGGCCGGCCGTCATGGCGGTCCTGTAGGCGCTTGGCGCGCGCCCCGGCGATCGTTTGCAGGGCTGTCGTCGCAACCGGGCCGAGGAGCAGTTCGGTCAGGTGCGTACAACCAGCGACGCCCTTGAAACGTGCGTTCACGGCTCGGCGCCAACCGGGGCCAATCTGCAAGCCGAGCAGGGCGGAAAACTTGGGCGCGATATCGCCGCAGATCGTGAACGGGCTGGCGTCCGTTGCGGCCTCAGCGGCCAGCACGACGAGATCATCGTCAAGGGTGAGCCGGATGCGCATCAGGTGGATCGGCTCGCCGGCGGCAATGCCGTCGCGGTCGCGGTTGGCGAACGAGTAGGATTTGGTGTCGGTGAGTGTCGCCTCAATGTCCCAAAGGCCGTCTTGGCGCTGGTAGCCATGGCAGGCAATCGAGCGGGTATGGATGAGCTGGCGGGGGCTTGCCTTGCTCAAGGTCATGGCAATGGCTCTGGCGTCGGCGGCTGATTTGAAGCGCTGCCGCCGGCAACTGGCTTGTTCCGCCCGGCCTCGGGCGGCGAGACACGCACGGATGTCACCTGATGCCGGTGCCGGCGCAGGATGTCAAAACGGAACCCGTGGAACATGAACGCTTGGCCAACCTCGGGGATCCGCTTCGCTTCGTGCAGCAGCAAGCCGGCGATGGTCACCGCCTCCTCATCCGGCAGCCGCCAGCCGAGCTCGCGGTTGAGGTCGCGGATCGTCACCGTCCCCTGGACGATGTAGCTCCCGTCCGATTGGCGCACGACGCCCGGTACGGTGATGTCGTGTTCGTCCGCAATGTCGCCGACGATCTCTTCGAGCACGTCTTCCAGGGTCACGATTCCCATCAGGCTGCCGTACTCATCGACAACGATAGCGAAATGCTCGCGCCGGCGGCGAAAGGCCTGCAGCTGATCGAGGAGCGACGTGGTGTCGGGAACGAACCAGGGCTTCGCCGAGTGGGCAACGATGTCAAGGCCGGTTGTGCTGCCGCTCCGGCTCTGGACAGCGCGCAACAGGGCCTTCGCGTGCACCACGCCGACGATGTTGTCGGGTGAACCGCGCCACAAGGGGATCCGTGTGTAGGGACTTGCCAGCACCTCTGTCACGACGGCTTCCGGTGACTGGTCCGCGTCGATCGCGGTGACATTCTTGCGGTGGATCATGACTTCCCCCACCGTAACCTTGCCGAGGTCGAGAATGCTGTGCAGCATCGCGCGTTCTTGCTTGATGTCCCCCTCGCCCTCATGCAACGCAATCGCGCCGCGCAGTTCCTCGTCGCTCGGCCAGATCCCTCCGCCCTCCTGCCGCCCGGCGCCGAACAGGCGCAGCACGCCCTGCACGACCAGATCAAGCGTCCGTGTGATGGGGGCGAAGGCCATGGACAGAATATCGATCGGTTTGGCAACGCGGAGCGCGAGATTGTTGGCATGGCGGAACGCATAGGTCTTGGGCAGGATCTCGCCGAAGATCAGCACCAGGACGGTCATGCCGATCGTCGCGTAGGCGACGCCAGCCTCGCCGAAAATCGTGATCAGCGCGCCCGTGGCAAGCGCCGAGGCCCCGATGTTCACGAAGTTGTTGCCAAGCAGAATGGTGCCGATGAGGCGTTCAGTCTTCGTCCGCAAGCGATTGACGGCCGACGCGCGCCGGTCACCCTTCTGTTCCAACTGATGCATCAACGGCCGCGAGGCCGCAGTCAGCGCCGTTTCTGACGCCGAGAAAAAGGCTGAGCAGATGAGCAGAAACAAGATGACGCAAACGGTCGCGATCATGGGCTCTCGTGGTCAGCGGATGGCGCGGCACTATTCACGCTGGCGCACTCTTGGCGCAGCAGGGCCGCGATCGCTTCCGGCGTGACATCGCGGCTGACGAAGGCCTTGCCGATGCCGCGCGCCAGGACGAACGTCAGCCGGCCGTCGCGGACCTTCTTGTCGTGCCGCATGTGCGCCAGCAGGCGATCAACCGGCCACGGACCGGACGGAACATCGCCAAGCGTGGTCGGCAGACCGACCGCGGCCAAGTGCTTTCGTACCCTCTCGGCATCCGCTTGCGGACAGAAGCCCAACCGTGCCGACAGCGCGAACGCGTGCGCCATGCCGATCGCGACGGCTTCACCATGGAGCAGCGCCTCGCCGAAGCCGGTCTCCGCCTCGTAGGCGTGGCCGAACGTGTGGCCAAGGTTAAGGAGCGCCCGCTCGCCTTGTTCGCGTTCATCGCGCGAGACGACCGCCGCCTTGGCGCGGCAGCTCGTCACAACCGCGCGCCGTAAAGCATCGACCTGGTGGGCAAGAACGCGCGTCCCGTGCTCCTCAAGCCAATCGAAGAAGGACGCATCGCTGATCAGGCCGTACTTCACCACCTCCGCATAACCGGCACGCATCTGTCGGGCAGGCAGCGTTTGCAGGACCGCAGTGTCGGCGATAACCGCGCGCGGCTGGTAAAAGAGGCCCACAAGGTTCTTGCCGTGCCGGGTGTTGATTGCCGTCTTGCCGCCGACCGAACTGTCCACTTGCGCGAGGAGCGTCGTCGGCATCTGCACGTACGGCAAGCCGCGCAGCACGACGCCCGCGGCGACGCCTGCGATATCGCCAATCACGCCGCCGCCGAGCGCAATCACGACGGTCGTCCGCTCGACGCCCGCATCCAGCAGGGTCTCGCACAGACCCTGCAGGGTCGGAAAGTCCTTGGTCTGCTCACCGGCCGGCAGAACGACGTCCGCAGCCTGGATGCCCGCCGCTGCGAGCGACGCGCGCAGCCGCTCAAGGCAAAGAGGGGCAACAATGGCATCGGTGATCACGACCGCACGCTTGACCGGGAGCAGGCTCGCGAGCAGTGCGCCGGCCTCGTCAAGCAGGTTCTCGCCGACAAAGACGTCGTACGACCGCGCTCCCAGTGTGACCGGGACCCGTCTGGCCGCGGCCCAGCCTTCCGCGCTACCCGTCATTCGAGTGCACCTGAAGGCTCATGAGATCCTGGCGATCGCGACAACTGTTGGCGCGATAGCGCGTCGATGATGCGGCAAACGGTCACTTGGGCAGGCTCATGGTTGGTCACGACGGCAAAATCCGCAAGCTGATACACGGGATAGCGCACCGCGATTAATGCCGCCAGCGTCTCCTTCGGATCACCCTCGTTCAGCAGCGGCCGCCCGCTGCGGCCGGCAGTCCTCTCGACCAGGACGTCGAGATCGGCCTTGAGCCATACCGACAGCGCGCGGGCGCGGATGGTTGCGCGTGTCTCCTCGTCCATGAAGGCACCGCCGCCGGTGGCGAGCACCAGGGGTCCGGTCTCAAGCAGAGCGGCGACCACCCGCCGTTCGCTGGCGCGAAAGCTTGCCTCGCCAAAGCGGGCAAAGATTTCCTCAACCGTGAGGCCGGCAGCACGCTGAATCTCGTGGTCGGCATCGCTGAACGCAAGGCCCAGGCACCTTGCGAGCAAGCGCCCGACCGTCGTCTTGCCGGCCCCCATCAGGCCGACAAGAACGATCGAGCGATGGCCCAGCGTGCACAGGGCCTGCATCAGCCTGCGCGCTTTGGAACCACGATCCCTGGGTGGCATCGTTGCACTGGTCTTTTCCGGCGAATAGAGTACGAACGAATTGCCTTTTGGCAGTCGCAGGATAGCCCGTTCCGTGGCTGGGCTGTAGAGTGCGTTTGGCTGCTGCTGCGCGTGGGACCTAGGCGCGGCGAGCGCGGCATGCACATCGGCTCTTCCTGGAGGAAAACAAACGAGGAGGTTTCTGGTTTGCGCATCTTTTTGATCGCCCTCATTCTTTTGCTGATTGGCGCGGGCGTTTTCCTGGTCGTGTGGGAGGTTCCGGCGCCAACCCAGCAGAAGGAAATCGTCATCCCTCAAGAGCGTTTTCAGCGCTAGCGCGATGGCGAACGCGTCCGAAACCGATTCTGGCGTCGAAGCGAGCGCGGCCGATCACGCTGGTGCAAGCGGCGCGGCGGCGACGGAGACCGCCCGATTCGTTGAAATGTTCCTCGAGATGCTGGCGGCCGAGCGCGGCGCGGCGGCAAATACGCTCGAAGCCTACCGCCGTGACCTGGCTCAGTTCACCGCGTTTGCCCACAAGCGTGGCTGGTCGGCGGCCTCGGCTGATACCGACACGGTGCGGGGGTATATTCAAGCCCAGGCGCAGCTCGGCTTTTCCTCGCGAACGACGGCGCGCCGGTTATCCGCCCTCCGTCAGTTCTTCCGCTTCCTTTTTGTCGAAGGCCTGCGCAAGGACGATCCGTCGTCGTCGATCGATCGCCCGCGCCAGGGGCGGTCGTTGCCCAAGTACCTCAGTGAAGCGGAGGTCGAGCGTTTGCTCATTGCCGGCCGCGCACGCGAGGGGATTGACGGCTTGCGGCTGACCGCGCTCCTTGAGGTCGTCTACGCGACCGGCCTGCGCGTTTCTGAGCTGGTCGCGCTGCCACGGGCCGCGCTCGCCGCCGAACAGCGGATGCTGATCGTGTGCGGCAAGGGGGGGCGGGAGCGCATTGTACCGCTGACCGAACCAGCGCTCGCAGCGCTGATGACCTACTTGCAGGCGATCAAGGCTCCGCGCCGGTCAGGCACGGCACAGCCGTCGGCCTCACCATGGCTGTTTCCATCCCGCTCGCGCAGCGGCCACCTGACACGGGCGCGCTTTGCCCAGTTGCTGAAGGAGACCGCGGCCGCCGCCGGAATTGATCCGGCGCGTGTCTCGCCACACGTGCTCCGCCATTCCTTTGCCTCGCACCTGCTCGCCCACGGCGCGGACCTGCGGAGCCTGCAGGAGATGCTGGGACACGCCGACATCGCGACGACCCAGATCTACACCCATGTGCTTGACGGCAGGCTGAAGGCGCTGATTGCCAAAGCCCACCCCCTTGCCCGGCAGCGGGTGGAATGAAGTGGCGGGGCGGACATCCTCTCCCCACCCCGCGTTGGAGAAACTGCCTGCCGGCCCCTTGTCGACACCAGGAGGCACCCCCCGATGACCCCCGAAGCGATTCTGATCGGGAAGGCGGACGACGCGGTCGTTCTGCTGTCACGCTACGCCAACCGGCACGGGCTAATCGCCGGCGCGACCGGGACCGGCAAGACGGTGACGCTGCAAGGTCTGGCCGAGAGCTTTTCCGAACGTGGCGTGCCGGTTTTTCTTGCCGATGTGAAGGGCGACCTGTCGGGGTTGTGCCAGCCCGGCGCACTGACGCCGAAGCTTGCGACGCGGGCGCGGGAGGTTGGCTTCGATGACTTCGCGCCTCGCGCCTTCCCATGCGTCTTCTGGGATGTGTTCGGCGAAAAGGGCCATCCCGTTCGCACGACCATCTCGGAACTCGGCCCGTTCCTCCTCGGTCGGCTGTTGGAGATCAACGAGACTCAGGAAGGTGTGCTCCATGCCGCCTTTGCCGTCGCCGACGATCAGGGGCTCTTGCTGCTCGATCTCAAGGATCTGCGGGCGATGCTGGCTTTCGTCGGCGAGAATGCGGCCGCATTGCAGACAACCTACGGAAACATCACGTCTGCTTCGGTCGGTGCGATCCTGCGCCAGCTCCTGATCTTGGAGCGGGAAGGCGGTGAGGCGTTCTTCGGCGAACCGGCGTTGGCACTGAACGATTTCATGCGCTCGGCCGCCAATGGCTACGGCCAGGTCAATATCCTGGCCGCCGAGGCTTTGATCAATAAGCCGAAGCTCTATTCAACGTTTCTCTTGTGGCTCTTGTCGGAGCTGTTCGAGGTTCTTCCCGAGGCGGGCGACCTGGAGCGGCCAAAGCTCGTCTTGTTCTTCGACGAGGCGCATCTGCTGTTTGACCAGGCGTCGAAACCGCTCCTTGAGAAGGTGGAGCAGGTGGTCCGCCTGATCCGTTCCAAGGGTGTGGGCGTGTTCTTCATCACCCAGTCGCCTTCGGATCTGCCGGACAGCGTCCTGGCGCAGCTCGGCAACCGTGTCCAGCATGCGTTGCGCGCCTTTACACCCAAGGACCAGAAGGCCGTTCGCGTGGCGGCGCAAACCTTCCGGCCCAATCCAAAATTCAGTGCCGAACAGGCGATCACGGAGCTCGAAGTCGGGGAGGCGCTGGTCTCGACCCTGGGCGACAAGGGCATTCCAAACGTCGTCGAGCGCACGCGCGTTCGGCCGCCTTGCTCCCGCCTCGGCCCGGCGACCACAGCCGAACGGGCGACGGTGATGGCGGCGAGCCCGCTCGCCGGCCGCTACGATGTCGCGATCGACCGCGTCTCCGCCTACGAACACCTGAAGGAGCGTGCAGCAGCAGCGGCGACGCCTGCGCCCGTAACAGCCGCGCGATCGCGGCCGACAGCACCCGCAAGCCAGCGCCGCGCTCCGCGGGAGCCCGAGAGCATCGCCGGGACCCTGGTCAAGACGGCCGCGCGCAGTCTTGGCAGCCAGCTCGGCCGCGAGGTCGTGCGCGGCATCCTGGGCTCACTGCTGCGGCGCCGATAACCCTGGCGCCTGGAGACGGGGGCGGGATAAGCGGGGTGGCTGCGGGTCAGCGGGCGCGCGCTTTGGCTGCCTTGGCCGGCGCGCTCTTCGGCGCACCTCCCTTGGCAGCAGCTGGCTTTGCCGTCGGCAGGGCAACGCGCGGTCCGGCTTTCGGCTTCGCCGCAACGCTGGCCGGACCCGTGCCGGAGCGGGAGCTTCGGGTTGTCGCAACATCGCCACGTTTGCCGCCGCCGCCACTGTTTCGAACACCCTTCGTCGACTGTTTGCCCGTGCTCGCGACCGCTGCGTTCGACTTGCCGCGCTTGCCAGTCTTGGTCGGCGATACCGTAGTCGCGCGTGCGGATTGGTTGGGGGGACGGTCGAGACGGGGCCTTCCGAGCGCTGCAAGGGCTGCGATTGCGTCGGCCGCGTCTTCACGCCCGTCGTCCGACCGAGACGAGGCGGCATCGCGCAACGACGACGGTGGCAGCGGGGCGTCGTCCCGCAGTGTGACGGGGAAGGGGACGTCCGCCGGTGGCTCGGCGGTGATCTGCTCCGGATGCACCAGCGCGGTTGCGGCCTCGCGATGCCCCTGTGCGGCGGCCATCTGCCACAGCCGCGTGGCCTCCGCTGGGTCACGCGTCACCCCTTGTCCCGTATAGTAGAGATTGGCGAGCACGAACTGTGCTTGTTGATCGCCGTTGTCGGCCGCCCGGCGCAGCCACGCGATCCCTTCCGTGGCCTGCTGGCGGTCCTGCGCGGTAACCACGAGGGCATTGCCCAGATTGTACTGCGCCAGCGTCTGCCCTTGCTCGGCGGCGCGCCGCCACAGGCGGAGGGCTTCCTCCATATCGCGCTGCACGCCATAGCCCCGTGCATGAGCTACGGCGAGCGCGTTCTGCGCATCGGGGTCGTCTTGTGCTGCGGCTGTGCGCCATAAGCTGACGGCCGCGGCCGGATCGGCGGTAACGCCCAGGCCTTCGGCATAAGCGACGCCAAGTGCGTGCTGAGCCTGGGCATCGCCGCTGGCGGCGGCGGCCTGGAGGGCCTGGAAGGAGCCGGTCTGGTTCTCTTCAACCTGCAGCAGGTAGCGGCTGACCTCCACCTTCTTGCGCCTCGGCTCCTCGGGGCCGGCGCAGGCCACCGCCAACAGGGCCAGCACGACCGTGATCCGGGACGAGAACACGCTCATGCGCATCGCTTGTACGCCCTCGTTCGCCATCCAGCGGGGATCCGCTGCCAAGCGAATCCCGTGTCGGCGAAACGTATACCACAGCTGCGGCTGCGATCTCACGCCGCATCAGGGCGGCGAGCGCATCTCAACCTGCGTTCGCGCACCGGCACAAACAGAGCGCCCATCCTGTTTGTGCCGAACCTGCACGCGATTCAATATGGTGTGCAGCGACAACCTTGTTCGGGCGTGAATCGCCCGATTGGGTCGCTGCGCGAGTGCACTGGCACAAACAGGATGTAGGCTCTGTTTGTGCCGAAAGTGCACGCGATTCAATATGTTGTGCAGCGACAACCTTGCTCGGGCATGAATCGCCCGATTGGGTCGCTGCACGAGTGCACTGGCACAAACAGGATGTACGCTCTGTGTGTGCCGAAAGTGCACGCGATTCAATATGTTGCGCAGCGACAACCTTGCTCGGGCGTGAATCGCCCGATTGGGTCGCTGCGCTAGACCCGCTTTGGCAGGAGGACCGTGTAATCGAAATCGAGCACGACCGCGGGATCGTAGGTGCCGGCGCTGTCCTTGTAGGGGAAATCTGCGCAAGGCTTGTCCTTGGTGGCAACGGTCCGCAACCGCAAGGCACCGACATCGCGCCGCCCGCTCAGCTCGGTCTTCGCGACCACCTCCGACCAGGCGTAGATGGTGTCGCCGGCAAACGTCGGGGCGACATGGCGGCCGCCGTTGATTGCCGCGACCTTGAAGGCGTTGGCCAAGCCGTTGAAGGAAATCGCGCGCGCGAGGCTGATGATGTGCCCGCCGTAGATCAACCGGCGGCCAAAGCGGCTTCCCTTCTGCATCAGTGCGTCGAAGTGCACTTTGGCGGTGTTCTGGTAGAGGCGGGTTGCCATCATGTGCTCCGCCTCCTCGATCGTCATGCCGTCGACGTGATCGATCTTTTCGCCCTGCTCATAGTCGTCCCAGACGAAGCGGCTGCCGGCGAGGTCGAAGTCGTAGCTGCCGATGTGGATCTTGTGCGGGACGATGAGATCACCGCCCTGGACCGCGTCCGGCAGGTCCGGAATAACAGAGGATTGCACCGGCGCATCAACGTTCCTCTTGCGCACCATCACCCAGCGGCAATAGTCGAGCACCATCTCGCGGCGCTGATTGGTGCCGATCGAGCGCACATAGACGATGCCGCTGGCGCCATCCTTGTTTTGCCGCAGGCCGATCACGGTCGAGGTCGTCGAGACGGTGTCGCCGACATAGACCGGCTCGCCAAAGCTGCCACTGGCGTAGCCGAGGTTGGCGACGGCATTGAGGGAGATGTCCGGCACCGTTTTGCCAAAAACGATGTGGAACGCCAGGATGTCGTCGATCGGCGCGCGCGGCAAGCCCAGGCCGCGGGCGAACTCGTCCGATGAATTGACCGCGAACCGCGTGCCGTACAGCGCGGTATACAGCGCCATGTCGCCCGATGTGATCGTCCGCGGCGTCGCGTGGCGGATCTCCTGGCCGAGGCGGAAATCTTCGAAGTAGTTACCGGGATTGGTCTTGGTCGCCATGGTTGCACCCATCAAGTTTTTATTGTCGTCCCACATTCGAAGCCGCGCGGCGGCAGGCGGAAAGACCCTCGCGCCCATCCGCCCGCGCCGGGGTTCAACCCGCGTCAGAAGCCGTAGGCAGCCGCGAGCTCTGGATCCTTCTTGGCCACCAGCTTGGCGAGATCGACGATCACCTTCGCCTGCTTCCAGGTCGCGTCGTCCTGCATCTTGCCGTCCAGCATGGCAACGCCTGAACCGCCTGGCAGCGCTTCCAGGATCCGCTTGGCAAACAGCACCTCATCCACCTCAGGGCTGAACACGCGCTTCGCGATCGCGATCTGGTTCGGTGCCAGCGACCACGCGCCGGCGCAGCCCATGAGGAAGGCGTTGCGGAACTGCGCTTCGCATGCGGCCTCGTCCTTGATGTCGCCGAAGGGTCCGTAGAAGGCGCGCAAGCCGTTGGAC
Source organism: Defluviicoccus sp. (assembly GCA_029624735.1). GTDB lineage: Bacteria > Pseudomonadota > Alphaproteobacteria > Rhodospirillales > Defluviicoccaceae > Defluviicoccus. The sequence goes on from JARSSM010000016.1 coordinate 101,113, forward strand.
TGGCAGGCATCGACCATCTTGGCGACCGTATAGTGCCACAGATCCTGCTGCGAGAAGGCGCGCTCGGCCTTGCCCTCGATCGGATCGGCGAGCACGCCGTAAAGGGGGTGGCCGCCACCGACGCGGGTCGTCTTCATCCCGCGCGAGGCGGCGAGGTCGGCCGGGCCTAGGCTGAAGCCGTGCATGCGCGGGCTGGCGCAGGCGATCTCCTCGATGTTTTTCACGCCCTGCGCGGTTTCGAGAAGGGCGTGGATCAGGATCGGCTTCTTGACCTGATGGCGTGCTTCCAGGAGCGACAAGTACTGGTCGACGAAGTGGATGTCCCAGGCACCTTCGACCTTGGGGATCATCATGACGTCGAGCTTGTCGCCGATCTCGCGGACGATCGCCTCGATGTCGTCCAGCACCCACGGGCTGTTGAGCGCGTTGACGCGCGTCCACAGCGCGGTGTCGCCAAAATCGCAGGCCTTGGCGACCTCGATGAAGCCTGCGCGCGCCGCTTCCTTCGCATCGGCCGGGATGGCGTCCTCCAGGTTGCCCAGCAGGATGTCGACCTGTTTCGCCATTTCCGGCACCCGGGCGCGGATCTTCTCCAGGTGCGGCGGGAAGAAATGAATCATCCGCTCCGGCCGGACCGGCAGCTCGCGCACCGGCTGCGGCGCGCCCGCGGCAAGCGGCTTGTAGAATTGCGACGGCAGCTTCATGAGTGTCTCGCTCCCCTTTTTTTCTCGCAACTGCGAAGGCAGAAACCCTGCTTCTGCCTACACCCAAGCGTGGGTCAGGTCAAACGACGGCTGCGCTTTGCGCGCAGCCGATTCGCACCGAAGCGCAGGGGGCGGCCGCGCGCTTGTGTTTTGCCCCCGGATCGGGATTATGCAACTTTGAGAAGGCGCGCCAGGCGCCCGTTTGGTGGGGAGGATACGGGACATGACGCAGGACTCCGCGCATCCGCCGAAGGCGCGCCTCGTGCTGCGCGTCGGCATTACCGGCCATCGACCGAACAAGCTGGGGGAGCCGGGAACAGCCACTTACAAAGCGGTCGAACGCGCGGTCCGGGACGCGTTGCTGGCAATCAAGACTTCCCTGCACGGAATCGCCGGCACTGTGGCTCTCAAGGAGGTTTACGCCGACGCAGAACCCTTGCTGCGGATCATCTCAGCACTCGCGGAAGGGGCCGACCGCATCGCGGCCAAGGAAGCGGTCGCGCCCTACAGCGAGTTGCAGGTGATCTTGCCGTTTGCAAGTGACGAGTACGAGCGGGATTTCAAGACGGACGCTTCGAAAGACGAATTCCGCGCACTCATGGAACGCGCGAAGGCGGTGATGACGCTCGACGGCACGCGTGCAGCCGAGAACAGGTCCTACCGTGCCGCGGGTCGGATGATGCTGCGCCAGAGCGATGTCGTGATTGCAGTTTGGGACGGCGAGCCTGCCGAGAGCGATGCCGGCACCGGTGCGATTGCAGCCGCGGCACTATCCGCCCGTATCCCCGTTCTGTGGATCAACCCTTCGCTTCCCGACCTCGGCGCGCGTCGTCTCACTCATATCAAGGATCCCGTCAGGGATCCGGCGCCGAAAGCCGAGGACTTAACTGCGAAGGATGTGGATGTGCTTTTGGCCCGCCTGCTGTTTCCGCCACAGGTGGCGGAGCACGATAGCGGGCAGGGCAAGGCTGGCAGGGAATGGCATGCCTATCTCAAACGGACCTGGCCGCGCTGGCCCCTGCTGGGCTGGGCGTACGGGCTCTGGGCCAGCCTGTGGGCGTGGACTTGGCTGGGTCTCGGTATCAGTTTGCCCACGCGTGCCGAGCGTGAGGATGTGCCGTGGCCAGGGCCAGCCGATGGCCTGCGCGACGAGGCCGCCCTACGGTCTCTGGAGGTCGCGAAGAAGAATAATAAGCACCTCTACGACTACATTAAGACTCAGTATCTCTGGGCCGACCAACTCGCCAACTACTGCGCACGGCAGTTTCGTGGCGCTTATGTCCTCGCCTTCTGTCTTGCGCCGTGGGCGATCGTTGCGGCAGTGTTGCATCTTTCGAAAGCTAAACTGGTCATCGTCGCCGTCATTGTCGTGGTGGTCGTTGCAGCCGCCTGGCACCGCTTGCACGCGCGCTGGCTCGCCTGTCGCGGCCTCGCCGAACAGCTGCGGCAGTTGCGGATCCTGGCGCCGTTGGGCAGGGCACCAGCACAGGATACCGGTCCTGACTCCGAACGCAGCTGGGCCGACTGGCATTTTCGCGCCGTCGTCCGTGAGGTGGGCTTGGTCAGCGCCAATCTAGATGAAGGCTTGCGGAAGGCGCTCGCAGAACACGTGGTCCAGGAGTTGGTCAAAGATCAGATTAATTATCATGAGGTGACGAAGGAACGTGCTCGCCGTATCGCACATACGCTGCACTGGTTTCATTACCTGTTGTTCGGCCTTACTTTTCTTGTTGTTGCCTTGCAGGTCCCCTATTCATTCTGCGTATTTGGCATTGATGGCGCCGGATGGGCGATCGTCTTCTCTGCATTTGGCGGCGCTTCGATCGGCCTCGCCAACCAGGGAGAGTTTGAGCGCATCGCCCACAGCAGCAAGGCGATGGAAGCGCAATTGAGGGACACTCTTCGTGATTTCCAGGACTTGCCGGATGTCCCCTCGGTGACGGAACTCGGTGATCGGGCGGAGCGTACGGCAGCCCTGATGCTGAAGGATGTGCTCGGCTGGCGCGCCCTGTTCCTTACCCGGCCCTTGGAGCCGCCGGCCTAAGCCGGACCGGCGCCTGCACCAGTATTCGCTACCGCATCGAAGCGGGTGGGGAAGTGCATATCCTGCACCTGCACGGCTGCCGCGGCACGGCCGAGTTCGAGCAGGCGCTCGACCTGTTCCGGGCGGTCCATCTGCGCCAGCGCGGCGAGCTCCCGATCGGTTGCGGTGAGGCCGAGCGTGCGGTCGAGCCAGCGGCGCTCAAGCAGGAGGTCGTAGCGCAGGTAATGCAGGAAGGCGCCGCCGCCGAAGCGGTCGTCGCTCAAGTCGCCGATTTCGCTGTCGATCGGCCACAGCGTCGGGCAGACGCCGATCCATTGCAACAGCGCCTGGTTCAGCCACTTGCAGTCGTTCATCGTCGAGGTCAGCGCGTGCAGCGCAACAGTGGCGCTCGTCGCGGCCGTCAACGCGGCCGGGTCGTGCGTGACAGGCTGCTCGCCGGTGCCGACCGAGCACAACAGCAGGTTTTCGGCGCCCAGCGGCCAGCGGTAGCCATAGCCTTCGATGCCTGCCAGCATCAAGAGCAGGAGCGAGGGGTTGTTGTGCGGGCTGACGCCGCCGTCGACGAACACGCCGCTGACGCCGCGCGCGACCTCGATCCGCTCCGGCGCGAAGAACGTCGGCGCCGCGGTGCTGGCGCGCACGAGGTTGACCAGCGGCAGGTCGCGGTTCGGCACCGCCTGCGGATCGCGCTCGGCGGGGTCGAAGTAGGGCGCGCGCGGGTTGTTGTGAAAGACCCAGACGCTGCCGGTATCGAGCCGCTTGGCGACGATGGCAAGCCCGGTCAGGAGCTGCGCGGAGCCCAGCGTCGTTTCGCCGATCTGCCGCTTCAAGAGCTCGACGAGTGGGCGGGTGCGGAACTTCGGGATCAGGATGCCGCCGTGCCAGCGGGCGCCGCGGAAGCCCTGGCGCGCCAGCGTGAGGTACATCGCGATCAGCTGGCCGGCGGAAAAGCCGAGCGCCAGGCCGGTCGCGATCAGGGAGCCGGTCGACGTACCGCCGATCAGGTCGAAATAGTCGCCGAGCCGGAAGGGGGGCGCAGCCGGCCCGCCTCCCCGTCGGGCCTCGCGCCCGGCGCGCGCCGCCAGGAGCGTCTCGATCCGCTCCAGGAAGGCGAGCGAGATGATGCCGCGCACGCCGCCACCATCGAGCGCCAGGATGCGCTTCGGCCCCGGCCCGAACAGATGCGCATCCCGGCTCAAGGCACGGCCCCGGCAAACCGCGTGCCCGGCAAGTCCCGCATCCCCCTCAACCTTTCACGACCGGGTGGCTATGCGTTCACGCGGCTGCCAATCGCGCCCTTCGAGTGCCTGCGCGCACAAAGCCCCGATGCCTTCCGGGTTCTCCAAGCGGCACTGCGCTGCCAGCGCCGCCGCTTCCGCCTTGTTGTCCTGCTTCACCAAAAGGGAAATGCGATACGGCAGGAGTTGCGGGGGATCGCCTATTGTTTCGCGCGCCTGATCCATCAGACGTTGGGCCTCGCCCCAGTCGCGCCTAGCGACTGGCGCTTCGAGCATTTTCAGGTAGACGATCAGTGCCGGTTCGTTACTTGCCAAGGCGGGGCGCAGCGCCTGAGTGCCGGCCTCGCGCTTGCCCAGCGCAACATGCGCATCAAAGACGATGAGAAGCGGATAGGCGGCATGCTCGATTGGCGGCCGGCTGGCCTTGTTGGCGAGCGTGAGCGCGCCCTTGGCATCGCGCTTCTCGAGAGCCTCCTCCGCCCGCCGCGCGATTTCGTAGTTGTCGAAGGCCGCACGGATGGCTGCAGCGTCCGTGCTCGTGACGGCCCGTGGCGGTGCCTTGCGCCCCTGGGCTGACCAGGGAACCGGTTGCCGCGGCTTAACGGCAGTTACGTAGCGACCCTCTGCGTCGGCGTAGTCGTTCAGGAAGGTCCTTCTTTCCTCATGGGTGCGATGGTTGCGGCTGAATTGGCGGTTCACCCATCCCCAAGCCTGTTTCGCGCCTCCCTCGACCAGGCTTTGCCATTTGGCGGGGTCGATGTGCCGGCTTGGCGAGGTTTCATCGACACGGGATTCAAGGTAGTCCAACACCCGCTCGCCAGGCTGCTTCTGTTGAGCAACAAGCTGCTTTTCCGCTTCACCCAGCTTGTCGAGAACGGTGAATGCGGCTCGATAGTCATAGCCGGCCGTATACATGAGATCGAGGCCCAGCACATCGGCCTCATCCTCCTGCGACCGTGTCCATGCCGGGGAGAGCAGCGTCTCGCTCAACAGCAGCGACGCCTCGTTCGCCAGCATAAGATCGTCCAACTGGTTCTCGGCCTTGCTTGCAAAGCGATGGCGGAACGACTTGGCGACATCAAAGCCGAGTTCCATCCCCGCAAGGGAATATTTCTGCGCATTGAGATACCAGTCGGACGTGTGGTGGCGCTTCATGACGTGGGAGAACTCATGTCCCAAGAGGAATGCCAACTCATCCTCGGTAGCAATCACGCGCAATAACCCCATTGGTACGACGATCGCACCACTTGGCATGGCTCCAGCGTTAATCTCCAGCGAGTCCTTGACATAAACGCGGGCCGGCACGTTCTGCGCCGGCGCTTGTTCGGCGACCCGGGCGAGCACCTTATTGAGGTAGTCGGTCAATGGCGGAGCATCGATCAGACCGCGGCCGGTGGAGCGCTCCTGCGCGAGGTCGCGGGGCCGGTTCGCCTCAAGCGCGCTATAGTCAAAGTCGGTCGGCTTGAGGCTGGCGAGAAGCGTGCCCTCCTTCGGCAGCTCGACAGTGGGAGATACGGTGTCGACCACTGTCGTGAATGCTTTGCCGGCCTTGTCCTGGACCGTTCGTAGGGTTTCGCTCACGCTCGCGCCTTGCTGGCAACCGCCTAGGAGCGCTGTGATTACGGGTACGGCGAGCGCCGATCCTGGCAGCGGCCGCCGCACCGAAGCTAGCGCTTGCCGGCGCATGTGCCGCGCTCACCGGCGTTCCGCGCCGAAGCGTTCGATTGCGGCATGGCGCGCTTGTCGCACACCACGGCGACAGTTGGCGGCTGGTTCGTCTCGACCCGATGTGCCTCGACCCAGCCCGTCTGGCCGTTGACGGTGATCTTCAACATCATTGTAGCTTCATCGAAGGACGCGACCTTCAGTCCGTCCGAGGGAACGCTAATCTGGTCGCTGGTGAACTTCTGCACCACGCCGCTTGCCGCGGCGTCGGTGTAAAGCGTCACCGACTTGGAAACGATACGCACGACGCGCAAGTCATCAGCCCAAGCAGCACCTGCACTCATGAGCAGGCCGACAAACAATAGTCTCACTAGCCTCGTCATTTCCCGCTTCCTCCCCTTGTGAAGCTGCGCATGGCAGCAGCAGAAATCGTTTGCCGGTACCCCCGGCCTTCCGTTCAAACGAAAGCTGTCGCGAGAAGAACTTCCAGACCGACTTCTCTCCTTACGATGATTGCATGCGCGCCTTTGCGCGCGGCGACCGGGACCAGCGTATGCGGCTCACGGCCTGTTCGACGATGCCGACGCGCGCAAGAAGAGCCATGGTGAGCGCGAGGCCAAGCGTTCCTATCCAGTCCGCCGGCGGCAGGTCAAAAACTGCGAAGCTGAGCACCGATGCCCCTGCGCAGATCACGACGGTGAGCATGAAGGCCGCTGCGGCGCGCAGCCACGATCCCTTATCGCGTGCACCGCCGCGGCGGCCTTCGGCCGCGAGGAGCGCAGCCAGCATCAGAACGACCGCAACCGCCTTGATCGCCTTGAACAACGCCTCAGGCTCGCGGCTCTTGTAGCGCTCGCCGAAGGTGAGGAGATTGTCGAGTGCCATCGCGTGCAAATGCGCGCCCGGCAGGCGGCCATTGACCGGAGTCATTACCTCATCGGGAACGCTCAGCACGGAGAAACCGAGGATGACGAACCTGTCCGTGATCAGTTCGGCGAACCGAGGGTCACGGGTGGAGTCGAGGATCGCCTCGATCGGGATCTGCGGCGCGTACGGGCACGGCCGCGTCAAGGTACCCGGCCGCATCAGCGCCGCCAAAAGGCGTTGCGCAGGTGTTCCCGGGGCGGCTGGCGCGCAATCCTCGATGATGTCGCGATTGATCGGCGCCACCTCCGTTCCCCAGACGATCTCGATGTTGCGCCGCATGCGATCGCTCTGGATCTGCATGCTGTCGTCCGCTGTCCCGGTGAGCTGCAGCAGACGAAAGGCCGCTGTCTTGTAGATCGCGGTGCCGACCTTTACTTCCTCCGGGTAGGTTCGCGTGAAGCCGTCCTCGATCGGTTCCGGCACGCCGACGAGCTTGTCGTCGGAAAGCGCGCTCTTGAGCGCCGGGATGATCGTCTCGCCGGCCTGCGACGGCGCAGCAAACAGGAGCGGAATGCGCGCATCAGCGTAGTTCTTGATCTCCTCGCGCATCGCTTCGACGCCCGGGTCGCCACGGTCGTTCGCGTAGACGATATCGACGAACACGGCTCGTGGCCGATAGGTGAGGATCGCGTCGAGCGCGCGGGCGTGCCACGCGAGCGGGATCGGCCATGTGAGCCTTTGTGCCGCCAGGCTGGAATCGCGCCACAGGATGACGGACACCTGATCGCGTCCAGTCGTGGGGTAAAGCGGGCCGAGGATCCTGTTGGCGCTGTCCTGTGACAGGCGCTGGGAGGCGGCGAACACGCCGAAAGGGTCGATCCAGAGGAGGGTGACGGCTAAGGCGCTATAGAGGAGCCAGCGCAGCCAGGGCGAGCCGATGCCTGCGCGTGCGGCGACGGGAGGAGCGAAGGGAAGGGTGCGGCGGACGGTTTGGCTGGATGGTGCGACTGCCGCCGCCGCGAAAAGTGGCCGCGGCGTGACGTCCGCAAGCCCGCCGGTCGCTGATTGGTGCGTGTCCCTCTCGGCGAGGGCTGCTGCTTCAATCTTCTCGGTGATCGCGCGCAAAACGGTCTGGTATTCCGGGTGCTCACACTCACCCTCCCAGCCGACCAGGTTCGCACACTGCCGGCGGCCGAAGCCGATTGGCGGTTCAATCGGATCGATGAGGACAGGAATGAGCTTTTCCTGCCGCTTGCCCACCTCCGCCTCGTCGGTGACAAACTCCTTGTAAATGGATGTGGCGGACCACAGGACGATGACACACTTCGCCTGGGCAAGCCTGCTGGTGATCTCCTTGTGCCAGTTGGAGCCGGCGGGGATTGAAACATCCCACCATACCGAGCGGTCGGCGCGTTCCAGCGCTTCGACGAGAAGCATCGCCCGGTCGCGGTCTTCGCGCGCGTAGCTAATGAAAACGTCGACCACTGCTGAGGCCCGCCCCGCCTTCGCCGCCATCCCCGTCGTCGTTGTCAGGCCGCCGCTTGAGCGCCCGACCGAGCCTATACGCGCAAGAGCACGCAACACTCGCAACTTCTTGCCATGATTATGCCACAAGAATGCGATGTAATCACGACAAAATATCCGGGCGCCTGCGCCTTTGATCAATCGCACGCGTGATCAAATTCTGGCATTGCACACAGCCGGCACAGGGAAGCTCGGCGTTGCGTGGTGAAAAATCGTAATTCCGCCACTCCAGAGCACGAGGCCGCTACACCGCCGGTGGCGTTAGATGATAGGGGATCTCTTTCGTCAGAACGGATCGCAGTGAAGCCGATGCTATTGTGCCGGTGGCGGCTGTTGCGGTTCGGTCTGTTGTGGCGCAGGTGATGGGGTTGAAGGCGGTTTGTCCAGCGCGTCTCGTTCCTGGCGTAGCTGCGTCAAACGCAACTCCTTGTCGTCGCGCTCCATTGTCAGCTCTTCGAGTTCCCGATTCAAACGCGGCAGCTCGGTTGCAGCGCTTTGAGCATCAGTGGAGCCTCCCTTGCTGCTACCCTTCGTCGGCCGCTTCGAATCGGCCAAACTCCGCTCCACCCGTTCTTTTTCCGCTTCTTTCGCCTCCATTTCAGCAGTTGCCGACGCCAAGTCCATTTCTGCGCGGGAGATCTCGATTGCGAGTGCGGTGCGGCGGGCGGTTGGATCGGTCGACTTGAGGCCAAGGCGTTCACCGATCAGGGTCTCGCGGAATTGGACCTCGTTGACCCGATGGGTTGTGGGCATACCGTCCGCACCCTTCAGAACCAAATAGTACTCCTCGTACTGCACGGGTCTCGTCCGACCAGAGTCGCGAACTACTTGCCTAACCTTGATATTATACTTTTTTTCTATTTGTGCCGCTCGAAATGCGCATTCTAAATCAATTGCCCCAGATTCGCCCTCGCAGATGATCTGCCCATTGGGGAGGACATAGGAAACGATTTCGATCGGCTCATAGCGTGTTTTCGAGACGATCTTCTTGTCGGCCACAGTGGAGCCTGCGAATTGCTGATGGAGTTTCTCTTTCTGGTAGCCGGCACACCCGGCAACTGCCAGCGTCAGCACTGCGGCAAACAACCACCGGCCGGCCTTGGCGGCTCGCGCGGGCCCCTTATCGTTTCGCATGTCTTAGTCCCCTCCCACTCTCGGTGCCGCCCGTCGGAAGCCCTACCTGATGGGCGCTGCTAGCCGACGACGCTTGCTCGGCGCGAACTCAGTGCGTCGAGCTCGCCCTGTAAGCGCGTGATCTGCCGTTCCATCGCGTTGATCTCGTTATCCATCTGCGCGACGCGGGGGTTGTTGCCACTGTCGGCGCGGGCTTGCTGCGCCACCTCGCGGAAGTCGTTGCGCAGCTTCTTGAGCTCATCGACGCGTGCCTGCAGAAAGGTCCGGTTGCTGTCGATGGTGGCGAGCTCCTTGCGCGCCTGCTCGGCCGACATCCGTTGCGCCGCGAGATCGCGCTTCACCGTCTCGATGCGTTTTTTGTTGTCGAGCGTGACAACGCGGATGTTGGCAACTTCGTCTTCTAGCCTCTTGTTATTATTTCTGAAATCGACAGTTATGGCATCAAGCCGCTGCTCTTCGTTGACGTAGCGCTCCTTCTTGTCGGCGTAGTACTTGCCGCCGAATCCTCCGAGCCCGGCGCCCAGCACCGCTCCGATCGCCATGCCGATGAGCATGCAGTCGAGCTTGCCCCGGCAGGCCGCGAGCCCCGCAAGCGCCCCCGCACCGGCGCCGGCCGCGGCGCCAACGGCAATGCCTTCGGCGATGGTGCGGTTGTAATCAGCCGCCTGGGTCCGCATCCTCTCCTCATCGGCGGTGAGCGGCCGCCCGGGCTCGACTGACGCAGTGGTTTGCGGCGGCGGGGGGCTGGCGCAACTGGTCAGTAGCAAGACACCAGCCATGCTGCCTGCCAGCAGGCGCGCCGCCCGACTTCTCGGCCTTCCCATTTCCTTCCCTTCTACGAGCGATCCCTTCGCGCTGCCCGCCGATCCTCGTGATGGCATGGCGTGCCGACGGACGCCTGCTCCTTTGTCAGACGTCACGTCGGCGCGTTGCCAGCACTCCCTGCCATTGATCGCAGGCTAGAGAATGAAGTCGGCCGCGACGTAGTTTTTCGCCGTGTAGGCGTCATCGGCCAGCGCAATTTCCATCTCGACGGCGTTGTCCGCGTCGTTACTGACCTGGACGATCGTTTGGCCGTTGGCCCCGTCGTAGACGCGGACGCTGGCGCCGACCAGCGCGCCGGTGCCCTTCCAGGCAAGCGTGCCGCTATAGACTGCGGCCAGATCGATGCGGTCTTCCAGTGCCGCTCCTGGCAGCTTGAAATAGACAATGTCGCGGCTGCTGCCGACAGCGGACTCCGACACTGCGTTGAAGCGGAAGATGTCATTGCCGGCCCCGCCTCCCATCGTGTCCTGGCCAAGGCCGCCGATGAGGGTGTCGTTGCCGATGTCGCCATAGATGTCGTCGTTGCCGCTTCCACCATCGACAAGGTCGTCGCCATTGTGGCCGATCGCGTAGTCATTACCGGCTTCGCAATAGATCCGGTCGGCACCGTCCGCTGCGTTGGGGCCTGCGCCGACGTACCCCCAGATCTTGTCGTTGCCATTACCGCCGTAGACGGTGTCCGCGCCGGCCCCACCTTCGACTGAGTCGTTGCCATCGCCTGCGGCGAGGGAGTCGTTGCCGGTATCACCTGCGAGGGTGTCGTTGCCGGCGAGCCCGCTCAGGGTGTCGTTGCCGCCAAGGCCTCGTAGGTTGTCGTTGGCGCTGGTTCCGGTGAGTTTGTCGTTGCCCGCGGTCGGACCCGCAATGATCGGCGCCGGTGGAGCGCTAGTGGGCACCATGGTGGTTAAGTGGCTAACGCCGTATTGCACGCCGGGTGCGGTCGGCGCAAACACCGCCCAGCAGTATCCATTGGTCACTGCCCCTTCGACCTCGTACCAGTTGAGGTAGAAGGCATACATGCGGATGCCGGAGGCTTCGTAATAGCCGAAGACGGGCACCGAATGGTCCGTGATGCCGTCATAAACACCGACTATATCGTTTTTCGCCGCGTCGATCGAAGCGATAACCGGACGACCCGCATCGATTTCGCTCTTAAGTGTGTTCCACGATGTGGTTCCGTAGGAGTACTGATTTGAGTTGAACTGATAGCCTTTATAGCTGGCATAGCCTTTGATCGCGTCGTCTATCTTATTTACGTAGGTCCAGCCATACTCCTGTGGATCAACCGACGTTCCCAGCCAATCGGCGATGCTGTCATTGGAGTTAGGCAAGGACGCAACGTCGCGGTTATTGTACTTGGCCGCATGCTGTGCATCCGTGATCTCGTTGGCGACGTTTGGCGTGTAGCGGACCTTATCCCAGCCCTGGGCAGCGAACAGGTTGCTGTATCCCTTGACATCCCAATAACCCATCAGGCTTCCAACAGCGGTTGGCGTACAGCCGTGTGTCCACGTGTATTGTGGGACAGTCGTGATCTGCGGTAGGCGTGGCGCAGTTGCCGCAGTGTAGGAGGCGGTCGCGCTGGCGCCAGAAACCGCTTGCGAACTAACAGGATGGATTGAAGAAGTGGTTTCGTCGATCTCGTGAAGCCAAGACTGAGTGTTTCCCTTTGTCATCTGCCTTCTCCCTAAATGACGCTTATATTATATACTGCGAAAGAGCGTTTGCCTTTGGTAGTTTATGGCTTCCGTGTCTTGAAGTCTGTTCGTTGAGACTTTCAGTTTCCGTGCGACCGCCGCGCTCTACGGTGGCTGTTGGCTAGTGTAACTGGTGTACACAAGCGCACCAGCCATAGCGCTCGAAGAAAGTGGTATCTCGTCTGCGCGCTTAATGACTATGTTCCTCGCCACAACAGACACATAAACTGCCTCATAAGTTTGCACTGATCGGTCACGATCTGGACAAACTCATCAGGAAAGTGTTTGGATCAAACTGTTATTCTTGTCGCGGACCATTCCGGGAATGAGGAATAGGTCAACGATAAGCCAGATAAGCGGTACTAAGAGAATAATAAAACCGACACCAACAACGCTTAATGCAAATCCCACCACAGAAAGAATTAAAATGGCGGCACCAGTGCCCGTATTGCCGATGTAAAATCGATGTGCGCCACTCCATCCGAGAAAGAACCACAACAGGTATGCGGTAGTGGATGATTTTTTGTTTGCATCGTACTGCATCATCTTCTTTGCATCAGAAGAAATGCTCGACGGAAGTTGGTTCAGAGTCTGGCTCGGCTGCACCTGTAAAGTATTGGTGTCGCTTGTTGTCGTCTCTTCCATGGGATCCTCCCTTAAACCACCTAAGTTTCTGGATCGGTCGCTGGCTGTGGTGGAGTTTACTGTGCTGCTGACCTATCCCCGCAGCGGCGCTGATGGGTCGTGCCGGCGTTGCTGCCCGAAGAGTAATAGGGAATGACCAGCAGGCTGCTGCTGGTCTCGGTGTTGGTGATGATGCAGTCGTCGACCACGTCCTTCTTGAACGTGATCTGCAGGCTCACGCCCCTGCTGCCGCCGCCGCCGGTAAAGGGGCCGGTAATCGAGGCGTCACCCTTGGTGTACTGATAGGTCCAGTACTCGGTGTCCTTTTCCCCGCCCATCGGGCCGGGAACGCCCTGCATCGGCGCCATCGGCATTGTCTGCATGCCGGGCGCCATGCCTGCCATCGGCGTCAGCCCGGACGTGTGCGGCGGGCCCAGCATTTCGCGGACCTCGCGCTTGGTCGTCTTGCCGATGCGGATGTCGTCAGCCTTGGCCTCATCGAACGGCCGGCCGGAGTCGAACTGGGCACAGCCGACAACCGCGACGAGAAAAATGATGGGAATCGAACGGAAAATGCGCACAGCCCCCCCCTTGGTCCCCCCGGTGGATTGGTTCCGCCTCCAACCCACACCAATTTAACTGATACTACCCCCTCCTGGGTTAGGCAAGACATTTTTCTCGCTGCGGTTGCGAGCGATTCGCGGCTTGGTGCCGGCCTTCGGCAGCACCGCTTGGCGCTTGTTTCGCGCGCTAAACTGCCGCACTCAAACGCAACGAAAGGCGCGGCAGCAAGCGGCCAGCGGCCAGCGGTTTTGTACAGGCCCTTTGCCCGACCCCATTTCCGCTCTGATAAGCGGAAATGCTCAGATCATGTCAGGTCTAAGCGGCAGGTGTATTGGACGCACTCTGGCGCCGCGGCGCGATACAGGGAGACGTGCTTTCCGCGCTCCGCTCAGCGATCAGCGTCTGTCAGTTCCGTCGCCGCCCTGCTGGTTGACGAACCGGATCCATGAGTTGCCACGGGCATTGTGCCGCAAACGACTCCTCTTTCGGCTCAAAGAATGAAATCGGCCGCGACGTAGTTTTTCGCCGTGTAGGCGTCATCGGCCAGCGCAATTTCCATCTCGACGGCGTTGTCCGCGTCGTTACTGACCTGGACGATCGTTTGGCCGTTGGCCCCGTCGTAGACGCGGACGCTGGCGCCGACCAGCGCGCCGGTGCCCTTCCAGGCAAGCGTGCCGCTATAGACTGCGGCCAGATCGATGCGGTCTTCCAGTGCCGCTCCTGGCAGCTTGAAATAGACAATGTCGCGGCTGCTGCCGACAGCGGACTCCGACACTGCGTTGAAGCGGAAGATGTCATTGCCGGCCCCGCCTCCCATCGTGTCCTGGCCAAGGCCGCCGATGAGGGTGTCGTTGCCGATGTCGCCATAGATGTCGTCGTTGCCGCTTCCACCATCGACAAGGTCGTCGCCATTGTGGCCGATCGCGTAGTCATTGCCGGCTTCGCAATAGATCCGATCGGCACCGTCCGCTGCGTTGGGGCCGGACCCGAAGTACCCCCAGATCTTGTCGTTGCCGTTGCCGCCGTAGATGGTGTCTTTGCCGCCTCCTCCTGCGGTTGAGTCGTTGCCGTCACCCGCAGAGACTGAGTCATTTCCGGTATCACCGGAGAGAGAGTCGTTGCCGGCGAGCCCGCTCAGGGTGTCGTCGCCGCCAAGGCCTAGCAGGGTGTCGTTGGCGCTCGTCCCAGTGAGTTTGTCGTTGCCTGCGGTCGGACCCGCAATGACCGACGCCGCTACGGCGCTGGCTGGCACCATGGTGGTTATGTCGCTAACGCCGTATTGCACGCCGGGTACGGCCGGTCCAAACACCGCCCAGCAGTATCCATTGGTCACCGCCCCTTCCACCTCGTACCAGTTGAGGTAAAAGGCATACATGCGGACGCCGGAAGCCTCGTAATAGCCGAAGACGGGCACCGAATGGTCGGTTATGCCGTCATTTCCCGTGTCGATCGAAGCGATGACAGGACGGCCCGCATCAACTTCGTGCTTAAGCGTGTCCCAAGATGTCGCATTGTAGGAGTACTGAGCCGAGTTAAACTGGTAGCCTTTGAAGCTGGCATAGCCTTTGATTGCGCCGGCAATTTTAGACGTGTAGGTCCATCCATATCCAAGAGGATCAACGGAAGTTCCCAGCCAATCGGCGATGCTGTCGTAGGCATTGGGCAGGTACGCAACGTCGCGGTAATCGTACTTGGCCGCATACTGTGGATCCGTGATCTCGCTGGCGACGTTTGGCGTCGAGCAGACCTTGTCCCAACCCTGGGCCGCAAACAGGTTGCTGTAACCCTTGACATCCCAATAGCCCATCAGGCTGCCGACAGCGGTTGGTGTACAGCCATGTGTCCACGTGTATTGAGGAACAGTCGTGATCTGTGGCTGCCGAGGCGCACTTGCTACACTGGTTAAGGTTGTTCCACTGGTGCCGAAAACTACGTGCGAACTGGCCGTATCAATCGCCGAAGTGATGTCCTCAACGCCGCGAAGCCAAGACAAACTATTCGTGTTTGTCATCTGCCTTCTCCCCAAAATGACTCTTATATTCTATCCCGCGAGGGAGAGGTTACAAGTGGTAGGTGAGGTTTCTCGCATTTTGTGCTGTACTGTTGCATCCTTTCTCGTGCCGTGTGACGGCCGCCACTTCATGATTGGTGTACTGCTAGGTCCAGTACCCGGTATTCTTCTCCCCGCCGATCGGGTCAGGTACGGCTTGCATCGACGCTGTCTGCATGCCGGGCGCCATGCCTGGCATCGGCTTTAGCCGCGACGTGTGCAGCGGGCCCGGACTCTCGCGGGCCTCCTGCTTCGCCGTTGTGCTGATGCGGATGTCGTTGGCCTTGTCCTCAACGAACGGCCGGGCGGAGTCGAACTGGGCGCAGCCGACAACCGCTATGAAAGGAATGACGGACAGGTCGCGGGAAAAAAACATCGCCCCGCCTCTCGCCCAGGTGTGCGAAGACAACCCAGCCCACCCATGCCACCAAAAGAATGCCACCCCTGCCTGGGCCAAGCAAGCAATTTTTCTATTCGGGGTTGCAAGTGAATTGCACGCACGCCCGGCCATCTGGGCCGCCGCTTGGCGCTTGTTTCGTGCGCTAAACTGCCGTACTCAAACGCAACGAAAGGCGCCGCGGCAAGGGGCAGCTACAGAAGCCGAAGGAGGAACCGGAAGTGTACATCAGTGTTCGCCGTTATAGCCAAGTCCGCTCGGTCAGCGAGGTCTGCCGCAAGATCGAGGAGAGCTTCGTGCCGCTGTTGCGGCGGACGCCCGGCTTCATCGCCTACTATGCGGTCGATGGCGGCGGTGGGACGATGGCGACGGTCAGCATCTTCTCTACCGAGGCGATGGCTATTGAGTCCAACGACAAGGCGGCGACATGGCTGCAGGCGAACGCGGCCGAACTGCAGCCCGAACCGCCGCAGATCGTTGCCGGCAAGGTCAAGATCGCGGCAAGCGCCTGAGCCCTGCGTGCGGCCAAAGCTGGCCCAAGGACGGGCGCGAGCGCTTGGGCTGGCGTACTAGCCGCACTTTGAGTAATCGCAACTTGTGCAGGTATCGCAGCCTTCCTGGCGGATCAGCGCCAGCTGACCGCATTTCGGGCACTGACGGAAGCGGCTGTTGGCGCCGTCACCGACCGCCTTGCGCACGGCCTCAGCCGCAGGGGCGGGACCGCCGCGCGCCGGCATGAAGCCGATTGCGACCATGTGGCGCTCGATCACCTCGCCAATCGCGGCCAGCAGCGACGGCACATAGCGGCCGCCCATCCACTGGCCGCCGCGCGGGTCGAACACCGCCTTCAGTTCCTCGACCACGAACGAGACATCGCCGCCGCGGCGGAAAACGGCGGAGATCATCCGCGTCAGCGCCACCGTCCAGGCGTAGTGCTCCATGTTCTTGGAATTGATGAACACCTCGAACGGCCGCCTGCGGCCATCCTGGACGATATCGTTCAGGGTGATGTAGATCGCGTGGTCGCTCTCCGGCCAGCGCACCTTGTAGGTCTGGCCGGGAAGAGCCTCCGGCCGGTCGAGCGGCCGGAACATTTGCACGATGGCGCCTGAGTCGCCCAGGTCCTTCGGCCGTGGCGCGGGCGGCGGTGCGTCGAGCGGCAGCTCGGGCTGCGCCGGTGCCTCGCGCGAGGGACGGACCTCCAGCACCGCGCCGGTCACGTCGTTCGGCCGGTAGGTCGTGCAGCCCTTGCAGCCGAGCGCGTAGGCCTGCACGTAGACGTCCTTGAAATCGTCGAAGGAGATGCTTTCCGGGCAGTTGATGGTCTTGGAGATCGAGGAATCGACGTACTTCTGCACCGCTGCCTGCATGATCAGGTGGTCGTGCGGACTTAAACTCTGGGCGTCGACGAAATAGTCCGGCAGCGGCGCACCGTCGCCGTGCAGGCGGCGAAACAGGCGGTAGGCATAGTCGGTCACCTCCTCCTCGCGGCGGCTGCCGTCCGGCTGCAGAACGTGGCGGACGTAGCGGAAGCTGAACACCGGCTCCAGGCCGGATGAGACGTTGTCGGCAAACAGCGAGATGGTCCCGGTCGGAGCGACCGAGGTCAGCAGCGCGTTGCGAATGCCGTTCTTGGCGATGGCGTCGCGCACGTCCGCGGGCAGAGCCTGCACTGTCGGGCCGGCGAGATAGCGCTCGCGATCGAACAGCGGGAAGGGGTCCTTTTCCGCCGCGAGAGCAGCTGAGCTCAAGTAGGCAGCGCGCATGATCACGTGTAGCCAGCGCTCGGTCAACTGCACCGCCTGCTGGCCGCCGTAGCGCGCCGAGCAGAGGATCAACGCGTCGGCGAGGCCGGTAATGCCGAGGCCAATGCGGCGCTTGGCGTGCGCCTCGTGCTCGTGCTGCGTTAAGGGGTAGCCGGAAATCTCGATGACGTTATCGAGCATGCGCACA
Organism: Defluviicoccus sp.; assembly: GCA_029624735.1. Taxonomy (GTDB): domain Bacteria; phylum Pseudomonadota; class Alphaproteobacteria; order Rhodospirillales; family Defluviicoccaceae; genus Defluviicoccus. Next base: position 118,399 of record JARSSM010000016.1, read on the forward strand.
GCCGTGGCGACCAGGTCGGCAAGCTTCGTCTCGTCGATGCCGGCATCCGGTTCGAACGGCCGCTCGACCAGCCGGGCCAGATTGATCGAGCCCAGCAGGCAGGTGCCGTAGGGCGGCAACGGCTGCTCGCCGCACGGATTGGTGGCGTGGATGGTCTCGCAGTAGGCGAGGTTGTTGCGCTCATTGATGCGGTCGATGAAGATCACGCCCGGCTCAGCATAGGCGTAGGTGGCGCGCATGATCCGGTCCCACAGGTCGCGCGCCCGCACGCTCTTGTAGACCACGCCGCCGAAGCTCAGCTCCCACGACCCGTCCTCGCGCACTGCCGTCATAAAGGCGTCGGTGATGAGCACCGAAAGGTTGAACATGCGCAGCCGGCCGGCCTCGCTCTTGGCAGCGATGAAGGCTTCGATGTCCGGGTGATTGCAGCGCATGACCGCCATCATGGCGCCGCGCCGCGAACCCGCGCTCATGATCGTCCGGCACATCGCGTCCCAGACGTCCATGAACGACAGCGGCCCCGACGCATCGGCGCCGACGCCCTTGACCGGCGCGCCTTTGGGCCGAAGCGTCGAGAAGTCGTAGCCGATGCCGCCGCCCTGCTGCATCGTCAGCGCCGCTTCCTTCAAGTTCTCGAAGATGCCGGCCATGTCGTCCGGGATGTCGCCCATGACGAAGCAGTTGAACAAGGTCACCCGCCGGTCGGCGCCGGCACCCGAAATGATGCGGCCCGCCGGCAGAAACTTGAAGTTCTCCATCGCCTTGAAGAACGCTTCTTCCCAGACCTCCGGCTCGGCCTCGGGGCGTGCCAGGGCGCGGGCGACCCGGCGCCAGGTGTCAGCCACGGTGCGGTCGGCGATCTGACCGTCCGCCGTCTTCAGCCGGTACTTCATATCCCAGATTTGTTGAGAGACGGGGGCGATCTGCGTCATCGCGCGCTTGGCCTCGCGTTTGCTGGAAGGCGTCGTTGTCGCCGTTCAGGAGCAGCCTATAGGGGCAGCGGTCCCACGTCAATGTTCACGTTATGTTTTGGTTCCGCCTTTGCGCCGTGGTCAAGCCCGGACCAGTGTCGGCGGGTCGTCGTCAGTGGTGGAACCGGCGACGATGCCGACGGTGACGTTGTCGGTTGCGGCACGTTTGAGCGCTAAGTCCACCAGCCCGGCGGCGGCGGTGCTCCAGCTGGAGGCGATCATGGCGGCGATTTCGGCATCGGTGACCGCCTTGGTGAGGCCGTCGCTGCACAGCAAGAACACGTCGTCCGCGGCGAGTGGCTCAACGCGCTGCTCCAGCTCCAGATGCTCCTCGGTGCCGACGGCGCGGGTGATGATGTTGGCGTAGCGCGGATCGGCCTCCTCGTCGGTTGTCAGCAGGCCCAGCGCAATCATCTCCTCCGTGCGGCTGTGGTCCCGGGTCAGGCGCGTCAGCGTGCCATCGCGGAAGCGGTAAACCCTGCTGTCACCGGCCCACAGACAGACAGCCGTCTCACCGGAGAGGATCAGCACGGCAACGGTGCTCCCCGTCAGCCGCCCTTGCAGGCGCTGCTCGGACAGGCTGCGGATGTGGCGGTTTGCGGCCGTCAATTGCTCCTGGACCTGGGCAATCATGTCCGCAGGGGCGGCGGCCGGCTGCACCGCGTCGAGTGCGTCGATGACGAGCCGGCTGGCGAGGTTGCCGGCTTCATGCCCCCCCATGCCGTCGGCGACCGCCCACAGGCCGAGATCGGGCGCTTCCAGGTACGCATCCTCGTTCAGCGAACGGACGCTGCCGCAGTGGCTGACAAAGTGCGACGTGCAGGCCGGAATGACGGTGCCGGTCATGGGTCGCATTCCAGCGCGATCGATTTCGCATCCGGTGCTGCCGCCGCATCTGCCGCCGCAGCGGGCTCAGGCGGCACGTTGGTCAGGAACGTTGCGAACTCGTCTTCGTGCGGCAAACCGCGGTAGAGCCGCATGATCGGCTCGATCGCATCGGAGCCTTGCGTCCACCACAGGCTTACGGCGCCGAAGCGCTCATGGGCCAAGTCATCGAGCAGGCCGGGATAGATCTCTTCCGGCCCACGATCCTCAGCATCGGCGGCGAGAGGCCACGACCGCAGAAGCGTACCTGCACCGTCCGGCGCGATCGAAGCGCACTGCAGTGGCGGCACGGTGGGTGGGCCGATGGCTTCCAAGCGGTTTGCGAGCGCGTCCGGTTCCAGCCGTTCCGCAAGGGCGGCGAGTGCGAGCTCCTCCAGCGCCGCGAACCAGGGAGCGGCCGTGGCAACCGCAAACGGCCGGCAGTCGTCGGCAAGGACGCTCCCGAGCGTCAGGGGGAAGTGCCGATTGACGGCATCGACGCTCGGCACCAGCACGCCTGCCACCGGAGAAGGGCCACACACGCCGGGACCGAGCGCGAAGCACCAGAGCGGGCTGGTCAGGTAGGCATCGAGCCAGGCCGGGCCGAGGTCGGCGCGGCTGCGGGCGATTGCCTGGCCGAGCCAGCCGTCCCAGGGGCTGAGGAAGGTGGCCGGCAGGCGGCGGCGGACGAAATCTGCCCGCGCCGGGATCTTGCCGAAGACGCCGGGAACTGCGTCGGGCACGTTCATCCTTACAGCCGATCGGGGCAGTGGAACTGGTCGAGCTCCGGCAAGGCGAAGGGGTTGATGACGCTGAACGCGCGGAGCTCGAACTGGGCCTGGTAGCCCTGTACGCCAAGGGTGACCCGGAAACGATCGACGTCGCTTCCTCTCAGCACCTGTGCCGCGTCGAGGAGGTGGAAGAACGCCCACGGCCCGCTTTTCGACAGCGTCAGCGTCTGGCCGATCTGTTCGATCGGTGTGAACGTCACCCGTGCGCCGCTGCCGGCCGCAGGCGGCCACTGCAGCCGGCGCGGCTGGCGCGGGCCATGCTGATAGAGGATCCGCTGATCGCCGATTTCGAGCACCACCTGGCGGGCGCGGTTGTCGAGCGTGAGCGGTTCGACCTCGAAGGCGACGCCGAACGGGCCGCTGCCGCCGGCGAAGAAGGCCTCGCGGATGCGTGCCGCCTGCTCGAACAGCCGCAGAGCACTGGCTGAGAGGCCGATCTCACCCGCCGGTCCCGGACGCCAGCGCCAGGGCCGCACGGACGTATCGGCGAACGGCAATACGTGCTCCTGGGCGAATTTGTCGAGCAAGCCGTTCGGGCCGAGAATGCGCACGAAATCGTCCAGATTGACGTCCGCGGTTGCCGAACGTACGAACGGATAGCGGCCAGCGAGTGCCGCCTGGCATTGCGGCGCGACTCCGGTCGACCATGCGTCCTGGACCTGCTTCTTGGCACCGGCGACCGCGGGTTTCACGGTGGAGCCTTCGGTCGTCGTCACGAGGCTCAACAGCCAGCCCTTGAGCGGCTCCGGTTGCGGGCTGGCGAGGTTGCGGATCCGCACCGCCTCCGCCCGGCCGCGCGCAATGCGCTCTGCGGAGCGCTCAGCCGGGCCGGGCGCTTGCGCGCGCGCCTGAAGTTCGGACAAAAGAAACTCATGCAACCCATTGAGCTGGGTGAGAATACCGTCAATCCGTGGCGGTGCAGAGCCTTCCGTCTTGACCAGGTCATAGAGCGCTGCGAACTGGCGATCGACCCGCTCGGCCGGATCGGCTGCCGCCGGTGCCGGGCCCTGGCCGCCGCTGCCCGGCCGGATCCAGCGCTCGATGCGGTCTTGGATCCGCTTCAGTTCGCCAGGGGTGGCGGTATCGCCGATGGCAGCGGCCAACGCGCGGGCGAGGCCGGTCTGCGCCGCGATCGCGCCGAGCACGCTCTTGACGGCTGAGTCCGGCTGGGCGAAGGCGCGAACCATGTCCGCCAGCTGCTCGGTGTTGTGGACCGGCGCCAAGCCCAGATCCCGAATGAAGGCATCCCAGACGCGGATGTAATCGGCGAAGTAGAGCTCCTCGACATTGCGCTCAAGGTCCGCCCGCTCATCGGCGCCCTTGAGGCGGGCATACTCGGGCCCCAGCACCCATGTGTCCTCGACGACCTCGCCGACAAGGACGGACCGCTGGCGGATGAAGGCGTCCTTGTAGCCCTCGATCGTGTAGAGGCGCGGGATTCCTTCGCTCAGCGGCTTGCCGGAGCGGCGGGCAAAGAAGCGGTGGTGTTCGGGTGGGACCGCGGTGGCGAGCGTCCAGCCGCTGGTACGCTCCGCACCTTGCTCGGTGCGCAACTGCGTGTAGACACGCGATGCGAGCGGCAACTGCAGCAAGGCCTGCCGCGCCTGGGCAATGAGCGCCGGATTGCCGGCCGGCGGCGGATTGAGCTCCTCTTCGAACAGGGCCTGAACGTGGCCGTCCAAGTCCTCGCGCAGCGCTGCATTCGCCGCTCCCGGGAGGACACCGCCCCAGTCGCGTGCGAGCCAGGCGCGCAGCAGATCCGGGTCGCGCTGCTCCGGGGTGACGACCATCAGATAAGCCTTGAGTGCCTGATAGAGGTAATCGGTACGGCCGAGGCTGCCTGCGATCTGCTGTTCCATCCGCCCCATCAAGCGCGGCAGCAAGAGGAGGTTGAGCGCTTGCCGGTACGTCGCTTCGGCTGCATTGCCGAGCTTTTCGGTCTGGTCCAGGCCGACGCCCAATGTAAATGGCAAGCCTCGGTGCCGCTCGGCGTAACCTCCCGGCAGGTCCCGCAAAGCGTTGAGTGCGGCGAGCGTGCCTTCCATCCCGGCGCGGCCGTAAAGGGCATCCCCGTTGGTCGACTTGACCTCATCGGCAGCCTGATCGGCCTCGGCAACCCAGGCCCGGTTGCCGCTGTAGCTCATGAACAGGAGGCCGATCAGGGCGAGCGTCAGGACGCCGGCACCGGCGTAGGCCGCCCATGACAAAGGTGCGCGGTGGCGCTCGAACCAACTGGTCGAGGTCACGAGTGCCGCTTCCTTGAATACGACATCGCGCAGGAGCCGGGTCAGGAAGAAGCTGATGCCGCGGCCGCTGAAGGAGGCGATCGCCTGGCGCTCCAGGCCGAAACTGGCGGCGACGGCTCCCAGCACGCGATCGATGGGGCTGCCCTCCTGCGTCGCGCTGGTGAGGTAAATGCCGCGCAGGAAGGCGGGGTCCTCCAGCTTCGAGGGCTGAAACGCTTCTGTGAGGAACGCCTCGATCGGCGCCTTCAAGAACGCCATCTGCTGCGGGAACGACAAGATCATGCCGCGCTCGCCGATGTCGCGCGCGTCCTCCATCCGTACCAGCTGACGCGCCGTCAACCGCTCCATCAACTGATCGTAGGCCGGTGGGAACGCCGCCAGCACCTGCGCCGGAGAGCTGGACTCCGCGGCGCTGAAGGTGGTGCCCCACACCTGGGCGCGCTCCTCGGCGGTCATGGTGCTGAAGAACTCGCGGAAGCCGGCAACCAGATCGCACTTGGTCAGGATGACATAGACCGGCACCCGGAGCTTGAGGCTGCCGTAGACCTCCCGGATCCGCCGGCGCACCGCCTGGGCATGCTGCTGGCGGGCGCCAGCGTCGCGCGCGATCAGCTCGGTGACGCTGAAGGCGACGATCACGCCGTCGACGGGTCGGCGCGGCCGGTGCTTGCGCAACAGATCGAGGAAACCCTGCCAGGCTGCCCTATCGACCGTCTCGTCGCTGTCTTGGGTGGTGTAGCGGCCGGCGGTATCGATCAGCACCGCCTCGTCGGTAAAGAACCAGTCGCAGTTGCGGGTGCCGCCGATGCCGCGCACCGCAGCCTTGCCGAAGCTCTCGGCCAGCGGGAAGGTGAGCCCGGAATTGACAAGTGCGGTGGTCTTGCCGGAACCCGGAGGGCCGATCATGAGGTACCAAGGCAGCTGGTAGAGCTGGCGACGGCTGCGGCCGCCACCGAGCCTGGTTGTCTTCAGCGTTGCCAGCGCTTCCCGGAAACGCTCGGCCAGGCTTTCCTGCTCCTCGCGTGCCGCCACCGCCTGCGGGTCCTCGACGGCCGGCGCCTTGGTGAGCTGGTCGAGCATCTTGGCGTTGTTGCGCCGCTGGCGAACAACGACCACCGCCTGATAGGTGAGCCAGCCCAGCACGATAACGGCGATGGTGATCCAGCGTGCCGTTTCAGAGGCGAGCGGGACGTGACCGGCAAAGGCGAACGCCGGACCGAACACCCAGATCAGGACCGCGAGCAGCAGCAGGCCGAGGATGGAGATGGTCCATCGATTGACGATCCAGCCGAAAACCTTTCTCAGCACCTGCACATTCTCCGGTCCCGGCGGTTGCGCCGGCTTCAGTTCGTTCGGGTCACGGGGATGTGGATCTCGACGCGCCGATTGAGCGCGCGGCCTTGTTCGGTGGCATTGTCCGCGATCGGCACGCTATCGGCGCGGCCTTCGGTCTTGAGCCGGCCAGGGTTACCGAGTGAGGGCGCCAGCACCGCCGCGACCGCCTCGGCGCGCGCCTTCGACAGCTGGAAGTTCGAGGGAAAGCGGACGGTGCGGATCGGGATCGGGTCGGTGTGCCCGGAGACCGTTACCGGCATCGTGTAGCCGGCGAGAAAGACGCCGATCTTGGCCAGCACCGGGCGTACATCCGGGCCGACTTCGGCACCGCCGGAGGGAAACAGGCCCTGGCTCGCGAAGACGATATCGGCCGCCGTGCCGCGGTCGCGGACCGAGACGACGCCGCGGCTGATCTCGGCAGCCAAGTGCGCCTTGAGCTTCGTGACCAGCGTCGGCTCCGCTGCCGGCGGCGATGCAGCGATGGCGGCGGGGGCGGGCGGCACCAGCGTGCCGATCTTGGCGTAGACCAGGTCAGAGGCCTCGTTGAGGCGGAAGCTAAAGACAAAATAGGCGATCAGCACCAGCGCCGCGGCGGCGGCCCCGATCACCCAGAACGGCACGAAGCGGGAGACCGCCGGCCGCCGGTCCTCGACGCCACGCCAGCGCGATGACAGCTCGTGCCCGGTCTCGCCGCGCTGCTGGCGGATCAGGGCCAGGGTTTCGGTGCGGATGCGGCCCAGGCGGTTGAGGCCATCCTCTTGCAGCCGATAGCGGCCCTGGAAGCCCAAGCTCAAGCAGACGTAGAGGACTTCCAGCAGGTCGAGGCTGTTCTTCGGGTATTCCCGCGCCTCCTTGAGGAAGCGAAAGAAGGTCTCGCCAGCCGACTGCTCCTTGTAGAAGGTGATCAGGAGGCCCTGCCGGCTCCATAGGCTGTCGAGCCCCCAGGGCGTACTCAGCACGGTCTCGTCGATCAGCGCGCACAGCGCGTAGCTTGCCTGCGCCGCCATCTTCGGCTCGACACCGGCCGCGCGCGCCTCAGCATCGAAGCGGCGGATCGCCTCGATCACGTCGCGGCGCAGGGCGGGCACATCGTCGTGGCGGCGGGTTTCCCGCAGTTGGCGGACGAGTGCTATGAGGGGGGCTGCCGCCCGCAGGAGCGGGTTGCTGCCGGTCCCCTCGGGCAGCGGCTCCCCACTCCGCGTCGGCGCCGGCATGAGCGGCGGCGGCGGTGGTGCCGGACCGGCGGCAGCACCGCCACGGCGGCGCCCGCCCGGCGTCGGGATGAACACCGTGCGGTCGGCATCAGGCGGGGTGCGGAAGGGGTCGTCCTCGTCCTGCATGGCCTTATCGCTTGATCGCCCACAGGGTCAGCGCAAGGTTGGGGAAGGTGCCGGCCACGTGCAGGGTAAGCACGCCTGACTGGTCGATCGCCCGCCACAGCTCGTGGTTCTTGTCGATCTCGAAGTAGGACGCGCCGGCGTGGTAGGGGACCTGGCGCGGCGCCGTCGGCCGGGCCCGGATCGGCACGCCGGGAAGGGCGAGATTGACCAGCTCGCGGATCTTCTCGACCGGGCCGATCTTGCTCTGGTCGCGAAAGGCGCGCACGAGCTGCTCCGGGTCCATATCGGCGCTGACTTCGAGGATGAATGCCGCGCTGTCCAAGAGGCTGCGATCCTCGATGATCGCGCGGCGGATGCCGAAGCGGAGTTCCTCCAGCGAGATGGCGGTCGCCGTCTGCTCCATGACCAGCGTTAGCGAGCGGACGATCGCATCCTCGACCGGCTTGAAGCTGGTGATCAGGTTCTCGTGCCGATAGCCGGGCATCGTTTCCGGCCGCTTCGTCTCCTCCGTGAAGGTGGCGAGTTCGCCCGCGATCGCCAGGAGATCACGATAGAGCTGCTCCGGATGTGCTCCGCCCGCCTCGGCCAGGTGGCGGACGACCGGCTGCAGCCGATTGACGACTTGCAGCAGGAGAAAATCCGCGGTCTCGGATACGCCGCCCCGGCCGCCGGTCGATACGCGCGCCGCCAGCGCCTCGGCGCGCTGGCGCATCAGCCCCTCGATCTGGCGGAGGAAGCCCGTGAGCTGTGCGCTCGCCGTGTAATCGATGCAGCTCGGGATGAAGGCATCGTCGAGAACGATCCGGCCGTCCTGCTCCCGGACCTCGACGACGCGCGCCACGGGAATGCCGAGCCAGCCGGGCGCCGGCTCGGAAGCGAGCCTGAGGCCTAGGCGCATGCGGCCGATCGCGATCTCCGCCTTGCTGCCGAGGCTGTCCTGGCCGATGTCGTAAACGCTGATCTCGCGTGCCTGGTAGCGGCCGAGCTGGCCCGCGGCCGAGACGATCTCGGCGGCGGCGCCGGCTTCCGTCTCGATCGGTGCCGCCAGCAGCACGATCTGATCGCGGACATCCTTGTTCAGGCGCAGGGGCGGCGGCGGATCCTGATCCTCCGGCACGTTGAACAGCGTTCCGTCCGGCATGATACCGCGGCAGCTTGGCACCGCCAGCTGGCCGCTCTCCAGGAGTGCGCGATCGATCTCGAGGCGCGACACCCCCCACGCGTAAGGCCGCTGCGCCAGGAGCGACAGGGCGACGAGATGCTCAAGGCAGCGATCTTGCTGCTGGAAGTGCTGCGGCCGGAGAAACATCCCCTCTGACCAGATAACCTTGTTGTGCCACGGCATCGCTAGGCGTGCCCTGCGCCTTGGTGCCGCGCATGTCTCATGCGTTGCTGCCGCCGGCGCCCGGTCTTGGCAAAGAGCCGTTGTTCTTGCATCCGTCCCTCACTGGCCGGGGCAGCGCCTGCACTTGTTGCGGCGCTAGCCCTTCTTCGCTGGCTTTTCCTTTGGTTCCGGCACCGGTTCGATCACGATGTCGCGCGGACCGAGCTGGATCGTTACCTTCGTCGTCTTGTTTGGCGGCACCGGCAACAGCGCCCGCCATGTCGCCCGGTCGATCTCCTGATAGGCGGCAACAAAGCCGAGGAAGCGCACCTCGTCCTCCAGCTCCCGGCTCAGGGGCTGTGTCTCGCCCGGCCGCAGCACGAGCTCCGAGCGCTTGATCAGGTCGCCACCCAGGATGGCGGTATCATTCTCATGCAGCTGGAAGAAGTCGGCACTCGCAAACGCCGTCTCGGCGCGCAGCGTGTAAACGCGCAGAAACAACGGCGCTGGGATTCCGCGCATGTCGGGGTTCAGGTCTTTCGCGGCGACGATCTTGGCCTCGACGCGGGTCGGCGGTGGCGGTGGGGGCGGCGGCTTGTCCCCACCGCAGCCGTTCGCACTGAAAAGCAACGCGCCCAGCGCGGCCATGGCGAACGCCCGCCGGGTGAGCTCGCTGCCTCTTCCAGCATTCCCGCGGCTCTGCGGCGCCGCCATCGTTCCCTCCGATCACCTTATTCGGGCTTGTTTGGCGCCCGTTTCTGATGCTGTTCGTAGGCGTGGCCAAATACGCGGCTGAACAAGCTATTGTAGCCAGTCTCGGCATCCTCCGCGATGGTCTCGTAGAGCTGCAGGAAAGCGTCCCAGCAGCGTGCCTTCTTGGAGGACAGAAGCGCGCCTAGGCCGGCGTCATCACCAAGCCGCTGTTCGATCGCCTTCGGATCGAGGCGGCGCAGGAGGTCGAGCCAGGTCTCCTGCATCGCCGCCAGCACGGCGAGTTGATGGCCCTTGATATCCGCGAACGCCTCCTCGACCGCAGCGACCGCAGGCAGGTAGCCGCGCTCACTGCCGGTCAACAGCATCTTGATCGTGTCGTCGACGCCGAGCGTGAACTTAAGCGGATTGTTCTCGGTGGGGCGGAACTCGGTTGCCGCCGCCCCCATTTCGCGCTTCAGCGCGCGGCGGGTCTCAAGGACGGCGATCACGCCGGCGACGGCGGTACGCAGGATCGCGCCGGTCTCACGCAGCATGCGCTCCGGATCGGCGATCCCGGGCAGCGTACCCGCGGGATCGAGGCCGGCGCCCTCAAGGAAGGCCGTCACCAGCGCGGCGCTGCCCGCTGCGCGCTGTGGGGGAGGCGGTGAGTCGATCGCGGCGGGCCGTGGAGCCGCCGTCGCAACGGCATTCTCCATCGGCCCGATCGCCGGCAGCGGCGGGGGTGGCTTCGCTGCGGGAGTGGCGGCCGGCTCCGGCGCCAGCTTCGGCCCCGCGCGGCCAAGGTCCCAGTCCTCAGGGATGACGTCCGCCACCGGCTCTGCGGCGACCGGCGCCTCGGGAAGCACTTCGGGAATTGGCGCGGTCTGCGCGGGCTTCGGTGGTGCGGGCCTCGGTGGAACGAATGCGGCATCGATCGGCGCGCCGCGGTCGAGATCGGTGAGCGGCTGCGGCCTGGCTTTCGGCGTCGGGCCGGGCCCGAACAGCGAAACGTCATCGGGGATGGCGGGCGGCATGGTCGGGCCTCCAGCCGCGGCCGGCCCCTGCAGCCGTGGCCCATGGTCCGGCCCATCGAACAGGTGCTGGGCGCTGGTCAGCGGTGCTTCCGTGCCCGGCTCAAGCGTAGCCTCCCCGCCGCCCTCGGCCGCGCTGCCGGGCGCGGGGAGGTCGCGCCGGACCGGCTGGTCGATCGCGACGTCGAGTTCAAAATCGCCGATGCGGATGCGGTCGCCGTGGTGCAGCTTGCAGCGCTGGTCACGCCCGACCGGCTGATCGGAGGCGTTAATGAACACGCCGTTGACGCTGTGGTCGATGATATGAAAGGTGCTGCCGCTGCCTTCGATGACGCAGTGCCGCTTGGAGATCACTCGCCCGGGATCCGGCAGGACCCAGTCGTTGCCGGCGGCGCGGCCGATGCTCAACCGCCCGCTGGTGACCACCCGCGATGTCGGCACGCCCGCTGCCACCGGGTGGGCGCTGGTGAGCGTCAGGGTCAAGGACACAGGCTTCGGGCCTCACCTCACGCTGTCAAGTGACCCATCCCTTGGCCCACGCAGCCGCACGGGGCGAGGATGGTTCCAGGCGAAAAAGCCTTCGTGCCGAGCAGGCTAGCACAGTCGCTTCGGCTTGCAACGCCCCTGCGGGCGCCCGCGGGCCGGCACGGTACCTCGCGCGGTCGCGGGCGGTCACGCTGCACCCTTGGCGGCGGTGACCACCAAGCCCGCGACATCGGCGTCGCACTCCCGGCGCAGGACCTCGGTGTCGATCGTCCTTACCGCCAGCCCGGCAGCGTCCATCGCGGTGCGCAAGTACGTCTCGGAGTGGTTGTAGCGGCCGTGTGGTGCGAGGTGGTAGTCGTGCTCGCCCGCCGCAGCATTGCCCTTCTCGAGGCTGAAAACAAAGGCGCCGCCCCGCTTGAGCGCCTGGGCGGCAGCGGCGAAGACATCGTCGAGACGACCGAAATAACAGAGCGCATCGGCAGAGCAGATCAGATCGAATTCCGACTCTTTCGTGTTGAGATACGCGGTCAGTTCGGCCTCGACGAGCGCGTCGTAAAGGTTGCGTGCTTTCGCCTTGAGCAGCATTTTCGGCGACAGATCGACGCCAACCAGCCGATAGGCGTACGGGCGCAAGTGTTGCGCACACAGCCCGGTCCCGCAGCCGGCGTCGAGAACGGTGAGGGTGCCAGTCGGGGTCGGGAAGATTTTGGCAACGCGGGCCTGTACCAGCTCGGGCGCTCTGTAATTGATGTTCTGTAGCACCTGATCGAAGCTGGCGGCAAAGTCGTCAAACAATTCCCGGATGTAGGAGTCGGTGGCCCGCTCGGGAATGTTCTTGCCGCTGTAGGCAGCAAGAAGATGCCGGGCGGACGGATTGTCGGCATCGAAGGCGAGCCACTGCTCAAGCACTTTGACCGCTTCGTCGCGCTGGTCCAAGTAATAGAGCGTCGTGATCAGGTACTTGTACGCGTCCCGATCGTAGGGATGGACGGCAATGGCACGGCGGTAGGCATCGATCGCGGCGACATAGTTCTTTTGCGTGCGGTACGCGTTGCCGAGATTTTGCAGGATGCTCGGGTTCTCAGGGCTGAGCTCAAGGGCCTTGAGCAGCGTCGCGACCGCGGCATCAGCCTCACCTAAGCCCCTGAGGGCGACGCCCAGGTTGTTGTAGGCGCCGATGTGGCGGGGGTTGAGCTCGATCGCCTTGACATAGCAGTCGCGCGCCTTTGCGTGCTCGCCCTGCTCCTTGTAAACGTTGCCGAGATTGCTGTGGGCATCGGCATAGTGCGGCGCCACGGCGAGTGCGGCCTCGATGAGGTGGATTGCCGCCCCGGAGTCGCCCGTCTGATGCTTGAGCACGCCCAGGAAGTGAAGCGCATCGGCGTTTGCGGGGTCGCAGGCGAGAACGGCCTGGAGTGCGGCCTCGGCGGCTCTAAAGTCCTCCCGCCTTAACCGCTGGACCGCGAGCCCGACGGCCTCCTCCGGTGCGACGGCGAGGGTGATCGGCAGCGCTTCTGCTGCCGCGGCGGCCGCGCCAGGGTGTTCCGCGGTCTCGTCCATTGCTGCGACTACCCCATCCTCCATCGGCAGGACCGGCGGCGGTCCGTCCTGATCCCCGTGAAGCGCGCACGAAGCATGGAACGACGGCGATTCTGTTGTCAATCGGCGGCTTCTCCTGATAGCTTTTCGTCTTAACGAATGATCAGTGGCAATTCGGCTTGCGCCGAGGACCTATTTCAGCCGCTGGCTAGGGAGCGCACCGAGACGGAGGGGCTTGAGGGGGATGGCGGCAACGATCCCGATCGACCAACTCCTGGCGGATATCACGGCCGACAATCCGTGCGGCGATGATCTTGAGTACGATCCGGAGTTTGGCGCGCTGGCGCGCGACGCTCGGCCCGTGCCGGAACAGGTGATGGGTGATGCGGTCGTACCGGCGCGGGAGCCGGATTGGCCCGCGATCCGCCGACGTGCGCTTGACCTCTTCAGCCGCACCATGGACCTGCGCGTCGGCGTTCTGCTCACCCGCGCCCTTCTCAACAGCGACGGCTTTGCGGGGCTGCGCGACGGCTTGACGGTCATTGTGCGCCTGGTCGCTGAGCGCTGGGACGGCGTGCACCCGCGCCTTGATCCGGACGACAACCTCGATCCGACGACGCGGGTCAACATTCTGGCCACGCTTTGCGACAAGGAAACGTTCCTTAAGGATTTGCGCACGGCGCCGCTATTTACCTCGCGGACGTTCGGGCCGATCCGCTATCGCGACGTTCTCGTCGCCTCGGGGATCCTGAAGGTGGCCGCGGAGGAGGGGCAGGCACCGCCTCTCGATCTCGCCCAGATCACGGCTGCTTCTCGCGATGCCGATGCCGAGGCGGTCATCGCTGCAGCGGAAGCGGTGCGGACGGCGACGGCAGAAGCGGCAGCACTCGAAACAAACCTGACCGCTCAGGTTGGCGTCCAGCACGCGGCGAGCTTTGCGCCATTGACGCAGGAACTGGCGGCGATCGCGAAGTATATGGACGAACGATTGGCGGCGCTTGGCCTCGGCGCCGCGGTGGCAGCGGGCGCATCGCCCTCGCCCGCTCCTGCCGGAGATGCGGCCGGCGGCACTGCGCCGGCCGCGGGTGACCGGCCCCAGGCGGCGAGCGGGGAAATTACCTCGCGCGAGGACGTGGTTCGTTTGCTCGATCGGATCTGTGCCTACTACGCGCGGCACGAGCCGGCGAGCCCGGTGCCGATCTTGTTGCAGCGCGCCAAGCGATTGGTGCCGCTGCAGTTCGTCGACATCATTCGCGATCTGGCGCCGGACGCGCTTGCCGCCATCGACGTTTTTCGCGGCGCTGACACGCCCGACGAAACCGGGTAGAATGCGAATGCGAGGCAGGGCGAAAAGTCGGACAAGACGGTGCCGAGCGCGGCGGCCCTCTGGGAAGCGCGCAGCAAGGGAGGAGTGATCGATGGCCAAGGCCAGCAGTCAGAAGTTCATCGCGCGCAATCGGGCTCCGCGGGTTCAGATCGAGTACGACGTGGAACTGTACGGCGCCGAGAAGAAGGTGCAGATCCCGTTCGTCATGGGGGTGCTTGCCGACCTTTCGGGCAAGCCAGCCGAGGCACTGCCGGCGGTGGCCGACCGCAAGTTCCTTGAGATCGACGTCGACAACTTCGACGACCGGCTGAAAGCGATGAAGCCGCGGGTCGCGTTCCGGGTGCCGAATACGCTCACCGGCGAGGGCGAACTCAGCGTCGACATTACGTTCGAGAGCATGGACGACTTCTCGCCGGCTGCCGTGGCCCGCAAGGTTGACGCGCTCAACAAGCTTCTGGAGACGCGCAACCAGCTCGCCAACCTGCTGACGTACATGGACGGCAAGGGCGGGGCGGAGGAACTAATCGCCCGCGCCATGCAGGATCCGGCGCTCATGCAGGCCCTCGTCGCGGCGCCGAAGCCGGCCGAAACCGAGCCGGCGAAGGAGTAGCGAGCATGGCCGACGCGCAGACCGGGGCAACAGCCCAACCTGAAACCCAGGTTCTGACCACCGACGAATTTTCGCAGCTCCTGCAGAAGGAGTTCCGGCCGCAATCCGATCGCGCCAAGGAGGCAGTGGCGGAAGCGGTGCAGACACTGGCCCAGCAGGTCCTCGCCGATACCTCGATCGTCTCGACCGACGCCGTGCGCACCATCGAGGCGCTGATCGCCGGCATCGACAAGAAGCTGACCGATCAGGTCAACGCCGTCCTGCATCACCGCGACTTCCAGGCGCTGGAAGGCGCGTGGCGCGGTCTTCACTACCTCGTCAACAATACCGAAACGGACGAGATGCTGAAGATCCGCGTGATGAACATCTCGAAGAAGGACCTGCACAAGACCGTCAAGAAATTCAAGGGGACGGCGTGGGACCAGAGCCCGATCTTCAAGAAGGTTTATGAGTCGGAATATGGCACCTTCGGCGGTGAGCCGTTCGGTTGCCTGGTCGGCGACTATTACTTTGACCATTCGCCGCCGGATGTCGAACTCCTGGGCGAGATGGCGCAGGTCAGCGCCGCGGCGCATACGCCGTTCATCGCCGGTGCGTCACCGGCCATCATGCAGATGGAAAGCTGGCAGGAACTGGCGAACCCGCGCGATCTGACGAAGATCTTTCAGACGCCTGAGTATGCGCCGTGGAAGTCCCTGCGCGAGGCGGACGATTCGCGCTACATCGGCCTTGCCATGCCGCGCTTTCTCGCCCGCTACCCCTACGGCGCCAAGACCGATCCGGTCGAGGAGTTCGATTTCGAGGAGGACACCGAGGGCGCCGATCACAACAAGTACTGTTGGTCCAACTCGGCCTACGCGATGGCGACCAACATCACGCGCGCGTTCAAGTATTTCGGCTGGTGCTCGCGCATCCGCGGCGTCGAATCCGGTGGCGCGGTCGAGGGGCTGCCGGTGCATACCTTCCCGACCGACGACGGCGGCGTCGACATGAAGTGCCCAACCGAAATCGCGATCACCGACCGGCGCGAGGCGGAGCTGGCAAAGAACGGCTTCATGCCGCTCCTGCACAAGAAGAACACCGATTTTGCCGCCTTCATCGGCGCCCAGTCGCTGCAGAAGCCGTTCGAGTACGACGATCCGGATGCGACCGCGAATGCGAACCTGTCGGCGCGGCTGCCGTACCTGTTCGCGATCTGCCGCTTTGCCCACTACTTGAAGTGCATCGTCCGCGACAAGGTTGGCTCGTTCAAGGAACGGGACGACATGCAGCGGTTCCTGCAGAAATGGATCATGCAGTACGTTGACGGCAACCCGCAGACGTCGAGCGAGGAAACGAAGGCGCGGCGGCCGCTGGCAGCGGCCGAGGTCGTCGTCGAGGAAGTGGAGGGCAATCCCGGCTACTATACGTCTAAGTTTTATTTAAGGCCGCACTACCAGCTTGAAGGCTTGACGGTCTCGCTCCGGCTTGTCTCCAAGTTACCATCAGTGAAGGGGGGCTAACAAGAACGGCCGGCCGAAGCAAATAGCCCAGGATCGGCGACCTAAAGCCTGCGGTAACGAAATGATCGGAGGAGGCAGTCATGGCCGTTGATATGTTCTTGAAAATGCCGCCACTTAAAGGGGAGTCCCGCGACAAGAAGCACGGCGAAGAGGTTGATGTCCTCGCCTGGAGCTGGGGGTGCAGCAATTCCGGCTCGGCGCACGTCGGTGGCGGTGCCGGTTCGGGGAAAGTCGCTGTCAGTGACCTGACGGTCCATAAGTACGTCGACAGCGCGAGCACGGATCTGCTGCTTGCCTGCTGCAACGGCACGCATTTCGACGAGGCGCTGCTGACCGTGCGCAAGTCCGGCGGCAAGGCTCCGGTCGAATACATCAAGATCACCATGAACGAAGTGCTGATCACCAACATCCAAACCGGCGGCAGTGGCAGCGATGACCGTTTGCGGGAGAGCTGTTCGCTCAACTTCGCCAAGGTGAAGGTCGAATACACCGGCCAGGATGAAAAAGGTGCCGCGGCCGCGACGATGACCATGGAGTGGGACATCGCCGGCAACGCTTGAGGCCGGATCGGCCGGCGAGGCGTACCTTCGCCAGCAAGGAACGGTCGGCCCATCGCCATCGGCAGCTGCGCCGCGCGGAACAACAAGGCGGCGGGGCGCGGCGGCTGCGCCGTGCCTGCGGGGGCTGGTGGATCCGTCTTCGGGGAGGAGGCAAGCAATGCGCGCGGAAGAGCACCTGAAGGCGGGCGAACTCGACGCGGCGTTGGGCAGTTTGCAGGACGAGATCCGCCGCCAGCCCGCCAACGTCAAGTATCGCGTGTTCCTGTTTCAGTTGCTCGCCGTGCTCGGGCAGTGGGAACGCGCACTCAACCAGCTCAAGGTGATCGGCGAGCTCGACGCGACGGCGTTGCCGATGGTGCACACCTATCGGGAGGCGCTTCGCTGCGAAATGCTGCGCGCGCGCGTGTTCGCCGGCAAGGCCTCGCCGGTTGTCTTCGGCGAGCCGACGCGGTGGCTGGCGCTGCTGATCGAAGCGTTGCGTCTTTCCGCCGTCGGCGATCACGAAAAGGCGCTGCCCTTGCGCGAAGAGGCGTTCGAGCTCGCGCCAGCAACCGGCGGCACGCTCGACGGGGTGGCGTTTGAATGGATCGCCGACGCCGATGCGCGGCTGGGGCCGGTGCTCGAAGCGATCATGAATGGCGGCTATTACTGGGTGCCGTTCGAGCGGATCCGGGCTATCCGCATCGCGCCGCCAGAGGACCTGCGTGACATGGTCTGGGCAGCGGCGGAAATCGATTGGCCGAACGGCGGCACGGGGGTTGCCCTGGTGCCGTCCCGCTATGCCGGATCTGAGCGTGCCGCAGATAAAGCCCTAAGCCTCGCCCGCAGCACGATCTGGGAGGAGCCGACGCCAGGCGTGTTCACCGGCCTGGGCCAGCGCATCTTAGCGACGGATACCGGCGAATACCCGCTGCTCGAAATCCGCGCGATTTCTCTCGCGACGGCTGCGACGGCTGATGCCGGCGCCAATCCTACGACCGAAGCGGCCGCCGGAGCGCCCTAAAGCATGGCGGAACTGACGCCGAAGGAACGCCTGCAGCCGGCCCTGCTCGATCGGTTGCGCGACGATGAGCCGGACAAGAGCCAAGAAGCCCGCGAGCAACGGGTGCTTTCGATGCGCCAGTTGCGGGAGTCGGTGTTGCGCGACCTGCAGTGGCTGCTCAACACCGGCAATCTGGCGGCAACGGGCGAGCTTGATCACTTTCCGTTGATCGCGCGCTCGGTCCTGAATTATGGCATCGCCGATCTGAGCGGCGTGACCGCGATTGCCATGCGCGGCAAGCTCGAAGGGATGATCCGCCAGGCAATCCTCGATTTCGAGCCGCGGATTCTCAAGGACTCGGTGCGGGTGCGGGTCGTCGAGGCCGACCAGATGAACCGGAACGCGGTCAACATCGAGATTCAGGGCGAGCTCTGGGGCCAGCCGCTGCCGACCATGCTGTTCCTGCGCTCCGAGATCGACTTCGAAACCGGGGACGTGACGGTGCAGGATACCGGCCCGATCGCATCACGCTGATGGACCCGCGCTTACGCGACTATTACGAGCGGGAGCTGCGGCATCTGGCCGAGATGTGCGGCGAGTTCGCGCGCGCCTTCCCCAAGATCGCCGGCCGCTTGAGCCTGGAAGGCTTCATCAAGGAATTCCAGTGCCCGGACCCCTACGTCGAGCGGCTGCTCGAAGGGTTCGCCTACATGGCGGCCCGGGTCCAGCTCAAGGTGGATGCGGAGTATCCGCGTTTCACCGAGGCGCTCCTGAACATGGTCTACCCGGACTACCTGGCGCCCGTTCCGTCCATGGGGGTGGTGCAGATCCATCCGGACCTGACGCAGGGCAGCCTGAACGATGGGATCAGCGTCGCCCGCGGCACGGCGCTGCGCGGACTGCTCGGCAAGGACGAGCAGACGGCGTGCGAATACCGGACCGCCCATGCGGTGACGCTGTGGCCGGTCCGGCTCGAAACGGCCGCCTATCTGCCGTCGGCGGCGGCGCTGGGGGCACTTGGTGTCCCGTCTGCCGAGCGCGCGAAAGCCGGTCTGCACCTGCGGCTCAAGGCGACCGCTGGCGCCGCCTTCGACGCCCTCGCTCTCAACGATCTCGTCCTCTACCTGCGCGGCAACGATCAAGTCGCGATGCGCCTCTATGAGCAGCTGATGGCCAGTGCGGTGGCGGTCCTCTGCCGGGATGGCGGCGGCGGCGCCCAGCCGTGGCTATTGCTGCGCCAGGCGCAAGTTCGGCCGTCCGGCTTTAGCGACGAAGAGGCGCTGTTGCCGCACGGTCCCCGCTCGTTCCAGGGTTACCGCCTGCTCAAGGAATACTTCGCCTTCCCCGACCGCTTCATGTTCGCTTCGATCGCGGGGATCAACGCCGGCCTGCGCCGCTGTCCTTCTGACACGTGCGAGCTCATGGTGTTGTTCGATGCGAGCGCCGCATTCCTGCGCGAGGCGATCGAGGCGTCTCGGTTGGCACTGTTCTGTACGCCGGCCGTCAACCTGTTCAGCCGCCGCGCCGATCGCATCCAGCTCACCGATCAGACCAACGACTACCACCTCGTCGCCGATCGCGCCCGGCCAATGGATTACGAGGTCTATTCCGTCACTTCCCTGCACGGCTTCGGTGCCGGTACCGAGCCTGAGGTTGAATTCCAGCCGTTCTACGCCTGCACGGAAGCGGCCCGGCACAAGGGCGAAGGCGCCTTCTACACCGTGCACCGGGCTCCGCGCGTCCTGTCGTCACGGCAGCGGCAGCAGGGGCCGCGTTCGAGCTATGTCGGTACGGAAGTGTTCCTTGGCCTGGTCGACGCGAGCGAGGCACCCTACCGGTCGAGCGTACGGCAGTTGGGCGTGGGCGTTCTGTGTACGAATCGGGATCTGCCGTTGCAGATGCCGGTCGGGATTGGCCGCACCGATCTGACCTGGGAAGTGGCGGCGCCAATCCTCGCGATCCGCTTTTTGGCCGGTCCGACCGAGCCGCGGCCGGCGACGGCGTTCAAGGAAACCGCATGGAAGCTGGTCAGCCACCTCGCCCTCAACTATCTCTCGCTCGCCGACGAAAGCCCGGAGGAAGGCGCCAAGGCGCTGCGCGAGCTGTTGAGCCTTTATGCTGCCTTCGGCGATCGCACCGTCGGCGCGCAGGTGGAGGGCGTCCGCTCGATCGCCGCCACGCCCGTGCATCGGCGGCTGCCCATCCCTGGCCCGGTCGCGTTCGGCCGCGGCCTGCAGATCGCGCTCGAACTCGATGAGGGCGCGTTTACCGGCACTGGCGTCTACCTTCTCGGAGCCGTGCTGGAACAGTTCTTCGCCCGTTACGTCTCCATCAATGCGTTCACCGAGTGTGTGCTCTCCACTCCCACGCGCGGCGAGATCAAGCGATGGCCAGCCCGGATCGGTCAGCGGCACCTGCTCTGAGCCTCTTCGATCGTCTTGAGGAGGCGCCGCACAGCTTCGACTTCTTTCAGGCGCTGCGCCGCCTGGAATGCGCCTATCCGGACCGCAAGCGGATCGGCTGTGCGGCGCGCCCTGCCGACGAGCCGGTCCGGCTTGGCCAGGACCCGGCGCTCACCTTCGCGCCTTCGACCCTTTCCTCCTTCACCCGGTCGGTCAAGGCCGGTACGCCGCGGCTCGGCGGCTACTTCTTTGGCCTGTTCGGTCCCAACGGGCCGCTGCCGCTGCACCTGACGGACTACGCGCAGGAGCGCTTGAGCCGGCGCGACGCGACCTTCGCTCGCTTCCTCGACGTGTTCCATCATCGGATGCTGGTGCTGTTCTACCGCGCTTGGGCGCAGAGCCGGCCGCAAGTCAGCTACGACCGCCCCGATGAGGACTGGTTCAGCCGCTATCTCGCCTCCCTGTTCGGCCACGGCATGGCCTCACTCTGCAACCGCGATGCCCTGCCCGATCAGGCGCGCCTCTATTACGCCGGCCTCTTTGCCGGTCAGAGCCGCCACCCGGCCGGCCTGCAGGCGATGATCCGCGACTACTTCGGCGTGGTGGTGCGGATCGAGGAATTCATCGGTGGCTGGCTTTCACTGCCGCCCGAATCGCGCTGCCGGCTGGGCGAAACAGTGGACACCGGCAGCCTCGGCGTCAGCGCCATTGCGGGTGCGAGCGTGTGGAGCGGCCAGCATCGCTTCCGCATCGTGCTGGGTGCAATGAGCTTCTCCGACTACGAGCGCTTCCTGCCCGGCCGAGCGAGCCTTGCGCGCCTGAGCGCGATGGTGCGCAGCTATGTCGGCGACGCGCTGAGCTGGGAGGTGATGCTCGTGCTCAAGCGGGACGAGGTGCCGCCGCTGGCGCTCGACGGTTGCGCCCGCTTAGGGCTTGTCGCCTGGCTGCCGGGGTCTCGCCGCGAGCGCGATCCTTGCGATCTCGTGTTCGAACCCATGGCCATGGCCAAATAACGAAAACCGCGTAACGGGAGGAGATTCAATGCCGGAAATCAGCCGCGCCGTCCTGTTCGGCAAGCTCAACCCGCTCGCCTACAAGGCGATCGAGGGGGCGACGGTCTTTTGCAAGCTGCGCGGCAATCCCTACGTCGAGCTTGTCCACTGGTTCAACCAGATCCTGCAGCTGCAGGATTCGGACCTGCACCGGATCATCCGCCACTTCGGCCTGGAGCCGGCGCGTCTGGCGCAAGACTTCACGCAAGCACTCGACCGGCTGCCGCGCGGCGCGACGTCGATCTCGGATCTGTCCTCCCATGTCGAGGAGGCGGTCGAGCGCGGCTGGGTCTATGCGACCTTGCAGTTCGGTGAATCGCAGGTTCGCAGCGGCCACCTGGTCTATGGTGTCGTCAAGACGCCCAGCCTGCGCAACACGCTTTATGCCATCTCGCGCGAGTTCGTGAAGGTGAGCCCCGATGCCCTGGGCGATGGCTTCGCCAAGATCGTCGCCGGTTCGCCGGAGGACAGGCTCCAAGCCTACGACGGCTCGCAACTCGCCGCCGCAGCGCCGGGTGAGGCGAGCGGGGCGCTGGCGCCGGCGGCGATGGGAAAACAGGAGGCGCTCGGGCGTTATTCGGTCGATCTCACCGAGCGAGCGCGGAAAGGCGAACTCGACCCGATCGTCGGCCGTGACGACGAAATCCGCCAGATCATGGATATCCTGATGCGCAGGCGGCAGAACAACCCGATCGTTACCGGCGAGGCCGGTGTCGGCAAGACCGCCGTAGTCGAAGGCTTTGCGCTCCGGATCGCCAGCGGCGACGTGCCGCCGCCACTGAAAGACTGCAGCGTACGCACTCTTGATGTCGGGCTGCTGCAGGCGGGCGCCTCGATGAAGGGTGAGTTCGAGAACCGGCTGCGCCAGGTCATCGACGAGGTGCAGGCGTCGCCGAAGCCGATCATCCTCTTCATCGACGAGGCGCACACGCTGATCGGCGCTGGCGGTGCCGCGGGGACCGGCGATGCCGCCAACCTGCTGAAGCCCGCGCTCGCGCGCGGTACCTTGCGCACGATCGGTGCCACCACCTGGCTTGAGTACAAGAAATACATCGAGAAGGACCCGGCGCTGACCCGCCGCTTTCAGCCGGTCCCGGTCGAGGAACCGAGCGAGGAGAAGGCGGTGCTGATGCTGCGCGGCGTCGCTGCGACGCTTGAAAAGCATCACAAGGTCCAGCTTTTGGACGCCGCGATCGAAGCGGCGGTCAAGCTTTCGCACCGCTACATTCCGGCGCGCCAACTGCCCGACAAGGCGGTCAGCCTGTTGGATACCGCCTGCGCCCGCGTCGCCATCAGCCTGCACGCGGTGCCGGCAGCCGTCGAGGATTGCCGACGGTGCATCGAGGCGCTCGACACCGAACTGGAGATCTTGGGGCGCGAGCGCGCGATCGGCATCGAGACCGCGGCCAAGGAGGCCGATGCGACCGCCAAGCGCGAGGCTGAGCGGCAGCGGCTCACCGAGCTGGAAGGGCGCTGGGAACAAGAGAAGGCTCTGGTCGACCGTATCCTTGGCTTGCGGGCTCGGCTGCGCGCCGGCGGCGGCACGATCGAGGCGACCGGCAGCGCGCTCGAACAAAAGGCGGCTGACGCTGCCGCGGTGCCGCCGCAACCAGCGCCGGCCGGCGGGGCAGGGGAGACGCCGCTTTCGGCTGAGGAGCGCGCCGCCCTGCTCGCCGAGCTCAAAGGGCTGCAAAGCGAGCTTGCCGCGCTGCAGGGTGAAACGCCCTTGATGCTGGTGAGCGTCGATGAGCAGGCGGTTGCCAAGGTGGTCGAGGACTGGACCGGAATCCCTGTCGGCCGCATGGTCAAGGACGAGATCCAGTCGATCCTCGCCCTCGAACAGACGCTCGGCAAACGCATCGTCGGCCAGGATCATGCGCTCGCGATTATAGCCCGGCGGATGCAGACCTCGCGCGCCGGACTGGAGAACCCGAACAAGCCGATCGGCGTCTTCATGCTGTGCGGGCCGTCCGGTGTCGGCAAGACCGAAACCGCGCTTGCGCTTGCCGAGTCGCTCTACGGCGGCGAGCAGAACCTGATCACCATCAACATGAGCGAGTTCCAGGAAGCGCACACGGTCTCGACGTTGAAAGGTTCGCCGCCGGGCTACGTCGGCTACGGCGAGGGCGGCGTGCTCACGGAAGCGGTGCGCCGGCGGCCGTATTCGGTGGTCCTGCTCGACGAGGTCGAGAAGGCGCACGCGGACGTGCACGAGATCTTCTTCCAGGTCTTTGACAAGGGGATGATGGACGACGCCGAGGGCCGCCGCATCGACTTCAAGAACGCCGTGATCCTGCTCACGACCAACGTCGGCACTGATCTCATCATGAGCATGTGCAAGGATCCGGAACTAAAACCCTCGGCCGAGGGGCTCGGCGAAGCGCTGCGTGCGCCTTTGCTCAAGGTGTTCCCGCCGGCGCTCCTGGGCCGGCTGATCGTCATACCGTACTACCCCTTGGACGACGCGATGATCGGCATGATCGCGCGCCTGCAGCTCAGCCGCATCGAGCGGCGCATTGCCGAGCGCCACGGCGTGCCGTTCAGCTATGACGCGGAAGCGGTCAAGCTGATCGCCAGCCGCTGCACCGAGCTGGAGAGCGGGGGCCGGATGATCGATGCCATCCTCACCAACACCGTGCTGCCGGCGCTCTCGGGCGAATTCCTGACCCGCATGCTGGAAGGCCGGCCGATCGCCCGCGTGCACCTGGGCGTCGAGGGCAGCGATTTCCGCTATTCGTTCGAGTGAGGTGGGCTTGCCGGCGGGGGCCATGCGAAAGCGTCGAAAAAGCCTGTCGTTGCGAGGAGCGAGAGCGACGAAGCAATCCAGACATCTCAATGCATCATGAGATCTGGATTGCTTCCCGCGTCGCTTGCACTCGCGGTCGCAATGACGGTCGTACGGTTCCTATGCAGCCGACGACCACCCCGTCCGCCGGTTACAAGAGGAAGCTCGACGCCGAAAGCGTCCCGGAGAAGTTGTCCAGTTCAATCACGAAGTTTTCACCGACATAGCTGTTGGCGATGTCGGCCTTGACAAACAGGTCCACACCGACGCGTTCGGTCCAGACCACCCCTTGGCCGGGGCCGCTGGCAAATCCGAACGCCTGATCGCCGGCCACCTTGCTGTTGGCGTCAATGGCGCGCAGGTCGATCTTGTCGCCCTGGACGACGCTGAAATCCTTGATTACGTCGACGCTCAAGTTCTTGTAGCCGGGTCTGCTATCCAAATAACTGAGGTAGCGGAAGGTATCGGCATTCTCGTTGCCATAAAGAGTATCCTTGCCGCCACCGCCAATGATCGTGTCGTTGTTCTGCCCGCCGTAGACCACATCGCCGTTCGCGCCGGCGTCGATGAAGTCGTTGCCGCCGTTGCCGTAGATGGTGTCATCGCCGGAATAGCCGATCAGGGTATCGCTGCCGTCAATTGGCGAAACCACGCTGTCGCCGCCGTAGAGCAAGTCATCGGCATGACCGCCGTCGACATAGTCGGCGCCGGCACCGCCGAACACTGTGTCGTCGCCGTATCCGCCGTAGAGTTTGTCGTCCCCGGCCTGGCCGTACATCTTGTCGTCACCGAGGGCTCCGTAAAGAAAGTCGCGCCCGCCGCCGCCGTACACGGTGTCGTTGCCGCCACCGGCATAGACGGTATCGTTACCGTCACGGGCCGATGGTGTTGTGTTGTCGCCGTAGATAAGGTCGTCGGCCCATGTGGCCTTTTGCAGGTAATCGTTGCCGAGCAGGCCGAAGATGGTCTTGTTCGAGTAAGAGATGTTAACCAGTCGATCGTTGCCGTTGGTTCCGCGCAGGGTCGCCATCCATCCCTCCCATCGATGCCGTGCACAGTGAACAATTCACTGCGTCCCGAGGGAGCGGATGTGGGTATGTGTGGAAAGACCCTCCTTTCCCCCTCTTGAAATAGACTACATTTATTTCGCGCGAATGCAAGAGCAAAGCAGAGGCGTTCGCACTTCAGCCCGGCTTCGGGCGGGAGCCAAGCTTGCGCGCCGAGACGCTGCCGCATTTGAGTCCGCAAGCATGCAACACCGTCCTGCATTATTGCGCGCGGGATGGCCTTGTCCCCGCATGCGGTCCTATTCTTGGCGCCCATTATTGTTTATAAACTCCATGCAAAATAACGAGATCGGAACGGGCGACGAAGTGCGCCGAGATCCGCTTGCGGGACGGCAAGCGTTTGTAAGCGACGGGAATCGCGCGGGAATCCGGTTGAGCGGCGGGTGGCGCGGCTGATCCGGGGTCGTACTGCCTTGCAGGGGTTGCACGGCTGCCTGAAGTGCCTTCGGTTCGAGTGGAAGACACGCAGGTGCGCCGGGAGGATCGGTACGAAAGGGGGCGGTATGGCGTATCTCGCGAGCGGTTTGGTCAGCCTTCTGGTCACGTTTGCGGTGATGCCGTCATTGGCGCGGCTGGCGGTTCAGCTTGGGATCGTCGATCACCCGAACGCGCGGAAACAGCACGTACGGCCGACGCCGCTGTGCGGTGGCATCGCCATGGCTTGCGGAGCGGGTTTGGCGCTCTTGTTGTGGGCGCCCTCGGAAGGGCGAACCCTGCAGTGTTTGGCAGCCGGTCTGCTCGTCTTTGTCGTCGGCGTTTGTGATGACTGCCGCGGGGTGCATTTCCGCTGGCGGCTGTTGTCGCAGGTGGTGGCGGCGGCCTTGATCGTCCAGGCTGGCTTGACGATTGAGCATGTGCCGCTCCTGCGCAGCCATCCGGGGTTCGACTGGCTGGCGCTGCCGCTTACTCTTCTCTTCATCGTCGGCGTGACCAATGCGGTCAATCTGCTGGACGGCCTCGATGGGCTGGCCGGCGGCTGCATGCTGCTCTCGTTCCTTGCGATCGCCGTGATTGCTCCCACCGCCGATGCGGCGCCGACGTCACTGGTGGCTGCAGTCGCGATTGGTGCCCTGTTCGGTTTCTTGCGCTTCAACACCTACCGGGCGATGGTTTTCATGGGCGATGCCGGCAGCACATTATTGGGCTTCGCGCTGGCTGTTGCGGGAATCCTGCTGGTTCGCGAGGGCAACGGCACGGTCAGCCCGATTCTGATGCTGCCGGTGATCGGCCTGCCGGTCGTCGATACCACGCAAGTGGTTATCGTCCGCCTGCTGCGCGGCGGCTCGCCGTTTGCGGCCGACCGGAGCCACCTGCATCACCGTCTTCTCAGCCTCGGTCTGCATCACCGGGAGGTGGTGCTCGTCCTCTATGCGGTGCAGGCGCTGCTGGTTGGCACGGCGCTGATCCTGCGAGATGCTCCGGAGCGAACGGTCCTACTGGTTTTCGCTGTTCAGGCCGTGCTCGCCGTCCTTGCCATCCAGGTGCCGACGCTCTTGGGATGGCGCTACCGGAGTGCAACGGACGTCCAAGCCGAGGATGAACGCGAAGAGGCCGGCGGCTTCGCAGCGGCCCCCGGGGTGGAGCGGCGCAATCAGTGGCTGCGCCGGCTGGACTGGCTGCCGCCGCTCAGCTCCGCCCTTATCCGCATTGCGGTTGTTGTCTTCATCCTCCTCGGTTCGATCATACCCGGAGAGGTGCCGCCGGCGCTTGCGGTTGCAGCGCTGCTTGCCGCTCTGCTCGTGCTGCTGGAGGATAGGGGCATGGTCGCCGGCGGAGTTGCGATGTCGCGGCTAGGCGCATTCGCGGCTGCCCTGATGGCGTGCCAGCTGATAATGCAGGGCTACCCGCCGCTTGCCCGCATGCCGTCTGGGTGGCTGCTTTTCGGCTTCGGCATCGCCTTGATGAGCGTGCTCACGATCGCCGTCCGGGTTACCCGCCGCCAGGTCTTCCCACTTTCGAACCAGGACGGTCTGGCCATCCTGGCCGCGCTGACGGTTGTCGGCGGCGTACTCGGAGGCGTCGTCCCGCCGGCATTGGGCGGTCCGGTGATCGCTTTGACGGCGTTGTTCTACGGCTGCGAGTTCGTTTTCGTCCGCGATCGAAGCGAATTGCGCCTGGTTCGCTTGGCAACCGTTGTGAGCCTGGTCATCGTTGGTACGCGGGGGTTCCTGACCTGACCGCCGGCTTGCCAGGTGGTTTCCCCTAGAGCCTTTCGCCAGATGGGCCGGTGCCGGCTTCGAGCATCGCCAACAAGTACTGGCCATAGCTCGATTTTTCGAGGCCGCGCGCCAGATCGGCGAACTGCTGCGTGCCGATAAAGCCCATGCGCCAGGCGACCTCCTCGACGCAGGCGATCTTGAGGCCCTGCCGTGCCTCGACGACGGCGACGAAATTGACCGCGTCGAGCAATGCCTTCGGCGTGCCGGTATCGAGCCAGGCGGCGCCGCGGCCGAGAATCTCGACCTTGAGGCGGCCTTCGTCAAGGTAGCGTCGGTTGAGGTCCGTGATCTCAAGCTCGCCGCGTGCGGACGGCTTCAGCGCGCGGGCGAAAGCGACCGCATCCCGATCGTAAAAATAAAGGCCGGCGACGGCCAGGCGCGAGCGCGGATGCGAGGGCTTTTCCTCAAGGCTCACCGGTCGCAGCGCCTGATCGAGTTCGACCACGCCGTAGCGCTCCGGGTCGCTGACGGGGTAGGCGAAGATGGTCGCCCCCTCGCGCCGCGTCGCGACGTCCTGCAGGCGTTTCGCCAAGCCCTGGCCGAAAAAGATGTTGTCGCCAAGGATCAGGGCGACGCTCTCATCGCCGATGAATTCGGACCCGATAATCAGGGCGTCGGCCAAGCCGCGCGGGCTAGCCTGGGTTGCATAGGAAAGACGCAGGCCCCATTGCTTGCCGTCGCCCAACAAGCGGCGAAAACTTTCGGCGTCGGTGAGCGTCGTGATGATGAGGATGTCGCGAATCCCGGCCAGCATCAGCACGGAGAGCGGGTAGTAGATCATCGGCTTGTCGTAGACCGGCAGCAGCTGCTTGCTGACGACGAGCGTCGCCGGGTGCAGCCGCGTGCCGTGGCCACCGGCAAGGATGATGCCTTTACGCGTGCGCGCGGCGGCGGGCGAGGGCGTTTCCATGGCAGCTCAGCGCGAAGCCGAGGCTGCCGGAGCACGCCACAGCGGATTGGCGTCGAAGCAGCCATCGTCGCCGACCGCCGTCACAGGGGCGCGCTGGCGCATCCGGGCGCACCAATCGGTGTTCTGCAAATACCACGCAACGGTCTCGGCCAGGGCATTGCGGAAATCGCTCCGTGGCCGCCAGCCAAGCTCGGCGCGGATCTTCGCCGCATCGATGGCGTAGCGCTTGTCGTGACCGGGCCGATCGGCAACGAAGCGGATCAGGTTTCCATGCGGCCGGTAGGGCGAGCCCGGCAGCTGCTCGTCCAGGATCGCGCAGACCGCCTGCGCCATCGCGAGTGTGCTGAGTTCGGTGCCGGCGCCGATGTCGTAGGTCTCGCCCGGCCGGCCGCTCTTGAGGACGGTCAACAGGGCGTCGACGTGATCGCCGACGAACAGCCAGTCGCGAACGTTGTCGCCGGTCCCATAGACCGGCAACGGCTGGCCGCGGACGGCATTGAAGACGAGGACCGGAATGAGCTTTTCCGGATGCTGGAAGGGACCGAAATTGTTCGAGCAATGGGTGGTCAGCACCGGCAAGCCATAGGTGTGGTGCCACGCCCGCACCAGATGGTCCGAAGCCGCCTTGCTTGCCGAATAGGGTGAGTTGGGCCGGATTTGCGAGGCCTCTGTAAAGGCGCCGGTCGGCCCGAGGCTGCCGTAGACTTCGTCGGTCGAGACATGCAGGAAGCGGAACCGGGCACGAGCCAAGTCATCAAGGGCGCTCCAGTACGCACGCGCAGCCTCGAGCAGGACGTAGGTGCCGTTGACGTTGGTTCGCACGAAGGGCCAGGGCGTGCCGATTGAGCGGTCGACGTGGGTTTCCGCCGCCAGATGAAGAATGGCATCCGGCCGATACCGCTCGAACAGCGGGCCAATTTCCTCCGCCTGGCAGATATCGATGCGTTCGAAGCTGTGCCGCGGGTGGCCCGCGACCGCGGCCAGCGTCTCACTGCTGGACGCGTAGGTCAGCTGATCGACGGTCATGACCGAAACCGGCGTTGCGTCGATGAGCTTGCGAACGACGGCGGAGCCGATGAAGCCGGCGCCACCGGTCACGATGACGCGGCTGTAGGGAAAGTCCTCTGGCATCTGGGCCCCCTATTCGAACTCCAGTTTCTTGACCGCCTCCCCCGCCACGGTGCAGGTCCCGCGGTCGCCCTGGTAGGTCTCCCAGTGCACGACTGCGCTGTCGCGATCCTTCTGCTCGACGTCAAGAATATCGATATCGTCGGCTCGCTTGCCCACTTCGCGTGCAACCGCGCGAATGCAGACATCCTCGGGCGATGTCCGGAAGGCCTTTTGGCCGGGCGGTTCGCGTTCGAGCGTCCACGATAAGACGTTGGCATTGAGGACGTCGCAACGGCCCTCCGTCTCTTGGCGGACCTGCCAGCGCACGGCGACGCGCTCTGGCCGCTTGCGGTTGGCGGTAATGGCCGCGATCTGGACCTCGTTCGGAAGGACAGACAACCGCGACGCTGTCTCCGCCCGGCAGGCGCGGATCGCATCGTCGTAAGCCCCGGCGGTTGCGGGCGTGGGTAGAGATGCCGCGACCAGAAGCGACCAGAGAAGCGGCGCGGCCAGCCTCGGCAGTGGGGAGAGCCGCATCGTCAACTGCGGTAGTAGCGCGAATAGGCGCGCATGTAGGCGTTGGGCTTGCCATAGGAGTAACCGGCGTAGTCCCGCATCTTGACGACGTTCAAGATGATGCCACGGATGTTGGCGCCAACCTCACGCAGTTGCCGGACGCCCTTCAGCACGTCTTCCCGACCGGTGTCGTTCCAGCGCACGATCATCGCGGTGCTGTCGACATGGCGACAGACGAGCAGCGCATCGGAGACGACAAGGACCGGCGGCGTGTCCACCACAATCAGGTCGAAGTGCTCGCCAAGCTTGGTAAACAGGGAGCTAAGCCCATCGCCCGCCAGCAGGTTGGCTGGAGCTGACTTCTTGCTGCCTGACGGAATGACGCACAGCGTTGCGCCCTTGTCGGCGTGGAGGACGTCTTGCAATGACGCCTGCCGGAGCAAGAGGTCGGTCAAACCCGGCTTGTCGCTCAGGCCAAAGATCTTGGCAATCTGTGGCCGCCGCAGGTCAGCATCGATGATCGCAACACGCAGCCCCTGATCGGCGACGGCGCGCGCGAAGCAGGCGGCGACGGTCGATTTTCCCTCGCCCGGATAGGCGGACGTGATCAGGATCGATTTGGGCGGCGTCCCGGTCGGGTCCATCAGCAGCGACGTGTGCACCGAGCGCATCGCCTCGGCAAAGTGCGACGAGGGGTGCTTGACGATCGCCCGTGTCAACGACGCGCCCGAGCGCCGCCGACCCATGGACGGGATGACGCCCACCACGCGCAGCCCTGTCGCCTCCTCGACATCACTCTCGGTGCGGACAGCGGAATTGACGCGCTCGAGGAACAAGACGAGGGCAGAACCGAGCATCAGGGCTCCCAGCGCAGCGACCAGGAGGATCAGCTGCTTCTTGGGCCACGAAGGGGTGACCGGCGGTTCGGCGTAGGCAATGATCCGTGAGTCTGGCTCCTGCAGCGCCTGGCGAGCGGCAATCTGCTTGGTTTGGTTCATGAACTGCTCAAGGATCTGCTGGTTCGCCTCGGCCTCGCGCGCAAGCTCGTTGAGTCGGATCTGACGCGAGTTTTGGTCCGCCGTTTTGCGTTCGAGCTGTTTGACCGCGGTCTCAAGCGCGCTCTCGCGTGCCCGGGCGCGCGCGACTTCGTTGCGCATTCCGGCAATGATCCGCCCGATCTCCTTCTTGATGTTGGTGCGGATCTCGACAAGCTCGTTCTCGGCAGCGATCAGGCGGGGATGACGGGGACCATAATCGCTCTGCAGATCGGCGATCCGCTGGGTGACACGGGTCTCCTGGGCACGCAGCTGGGCGACGACGTTGCTGCTGATCACTTCCGGCACGTCTTCCTGACCGCGCGTGCGCGACGCCTCGGCTTCGCGCAGCTTGGCTTCAAGATGCGTCCGGTCGGCGCGCGCGTCGATCAGCTCGGAGCTGGTCTTTGTCAATTGCTGCGTGTCCAGGCGTTGGACCCGGCCGAAGTCATCTTGGGTTTGGAAAAGGCCGGTGGCGCGACGGTAATCCTCCACCGCGCGGTCGGAGGCGGCGACCGCCGTCTTGAGCTCGGCGAGGCGCTGTTCAAGCCACTTCGAGGTCCGCCGTCGTTGCGCCAGCTGATTGTCAAGGTGGTCGACGAGATAGTAGTCGCTGACCGCGTTCGCGATCTCAGCCGCCCGCACGGGATTCCTCGCCGTCATCGAAACCGTGATCACGCGCGACTGTCCCTCTCGAACGGCGCTCAAGCTTTTCGAGAACGCATCGATCACTCTCGACCGAACGCGTGCATCCGGGTCGATCCCGGTCTCGACTTCGGTGTTGCCGCCAATGCCGAGAGTCCGTTCGAGGTAGGCGCGGATTTGCGTCGTCCAGGCGCCAATATTGATGAACGACGGCGTTGCCAGCTCAGCATTAAACTCAGGGATCTCGATCAGGTTCAGGCGGTCGACCAGTCGTGCCGCAAGTTGTCGCGAAGTGATGATCTGGATCTCGCTTTCGATCGATTCGCGATCGACGAGCATCCCGGGCAGGGTCGGAGTCTGCTCCTCAAGGAAGCGTGCGCTGCGCGGGTCAACCAAGATCTTGGCCTGCGCGGTGTAGCGCGGCGGCATCTGGAGGACGATGATCGCCGTTGCCAGGACTGCGGCAACGACGATGGCCAGCACCAGCCGCCAGCGGCGCTTGATGTGCCCGAGGCTGCGCACGAGATCATCGCGCTGGCCAACGAACATCGACATCGTCCAATCCGGGGCCGTCGAACGGCCTCTCTCGGTCTGAATGTTCATCGGCACCCCTGTCGCATTCTGTTCCTTTACCGCGCCTGGCCGTATTGATGGACGCGGATGTTCAAATGGCCCATCAGCTTGCCGAGACCGCGGCTCAGCATCATGAGCGCGCGCGTCCGGGCCGTTCGCAGCGGCAGTGCGGCAATGAGGAACGCAACGCTCACTACGATCACGCCTGCGGTCTTGGCCAGACGGACGGTCTCGGCCAAGAAGCCCGGCGCAAACATGCGTTGAACGGTGACATTCAGGCTGCCGGCCCGGAACTGGCGTTGGCGCAGCCAGCTGAGCGACATCCGGTCGGCCGGCACCTGTTCATAAACGACAGCCTTCGCCGCCCAGTGCATCCGGCGGCCGCGACGGTCAAGGACCCGGAAAAAGACCAGATCCTCGCCCCCCGTCGTTGCAAAGCGTGGATCAAACGGCGTTGGCGCCAAGTCGCGGAAGCAGGCGGCGCGAACGAGCATGTTGCCGCCCGCGAACGGCACGAACCGCGCTCCGTCGGCAAGCTTGAGGTGCGCGCCGTAATAATCTGCAAGCGGCTGCCAGGAAGCCTGGTCGGCAGCGAACACCGGCAGAACCGGACCGCACACGACATCGGCATCGAAGCGCTGTTGGATGGCCATCATTTCCCCCAGCCAAGCGGATTCTGCCCATTCGTCATCGTCCAGCATGGCAATAAAGCCGGGATTCTGGCGTAACGCTTCTCTAACGGCGCGATTGCGAGCGTAGGAGATGCCACGCTCTCCTTCGGCAACGCACGTGAGGGGCCAGCGGTAACCCCGAGCCATACGTTCACAAACGCGTACCCCCTCCGATGCTTCGTCATTGTCGACGACGATGACGCTGAGCGAACCGGCAAAATCGATCGCGGCGACACTGTTCAGCAGCCGCTCAAGCCCTTCTGGGCGCCGAAACGTGCAGATGCCGAGAACGATCTGCGTCATATCACCTCGGACCAGCGGTCGCTATCCCGGATCCATGGCAGAATTCGGGCTGAAAGCGACAGGGGAGGCCCCAGAACGAGGGGGATGCTTGCGCCGGGCGCCCGGCAGAGGGGGATATTGGGCAAGAGATCGGATGGTCGAGGTTCGCTGCGGAAGTGGCTGCCCTTGGCGCGCCTGAGCGGCGACAGTGGTTTCTCGTGGCGGCCCATCCTGTCAATGGGGCGGGCCTGGTCCGCTTGGCCGTCACTCGCGGGCCAGGACCGCACATCCGCTGATCAGCGGTTGCCGAACCGCTACGGGCTCGGAAACCGAGGGCCACGACAAAGCCCGGCCTGTCGCCAGCGCCAATCCACACAGTGCGGATGAGAGGTTCAAGCGGCGCACCGCTTCAGTAAGCGTTCTTGCTGAGCCAAACGCCAAATACGGTTTGAAACAGGATCCTGATGTCGAGCCATAACGACCAGTTCTCGATGTACCAGACGTCAAACGCGACGCGGCTCTGCATGCTCTCAAGCGTCGTCTCGCCGCGCAGCCCGTTGACTTGGGCCCAGCCGGTAATGCCGGGCTTAACCTTGTGCCGGGCCTCGTAGTTCTCGATCGTTTTCGCGAACGTCATGTTGAGCTCGGCGACATGCGGGCGCGGGCCGACGAGCGACATGGTGCCTTGGAGGACATTCCAAAGCTGTGGCAGTTCGTCGAGGCTGCTGCGGCGGAGCAAGCGGCCAATTCGCGTAACCCGCGGATCGTTGCGCTGGGCTTGGCGAAAGGCGGCGTGGACACCATCGTCCGGACGCATGGTCCTGAACTTGTAAACGATGATCTCCTCGTTGTTGAAGCCGTAGCGCTTCTGACGAAAGATCACGGGGCCGGGGCTGTCGATACGGATCAGGGCCGCAATCACGAGCATCAATGGCAGGGCGCACAAGAGGGCGATGGTGCCAAGGATCCTGTCCTCAAGCACCTTGATGATTCCGCGCACGCCATCGAAGGGCGGTGCCGTGATCTCAACCGTTCCCCAGGTCGAGGAGTCGGCCTTGCGGATTGCCGGCAGGCGGTGCGTGACCAGATCGTCGCTGAGCGAAATGTGGACCGGCAGCGCCTGCAGATTGGCGACCAGCGAAGCAATCCGCGCGTCAGCCGACCACGGCAGCGCAATGACGACGTGGTGGACGATGCCGCGGCGCACCATGTCGGTCAGCTGTTCCAGGTGGCCGAGCACCGGAATGCCGGCGACGGAATCATGCACGCGCGTTGCCCGGTCATCGAAGACGCCCACCACGGTAGGGGCAAACGCCTCTTCTGCAGCATAGCGGGCGATCAGTTTGCCCGCCTGCGCCGTTGCGCCGACAATGGCCACGTTTCGCTGCAGCACACCCTTGCGCGCGAGCGATTTCATCACGCCCTTTGCGACCGAGCGGCTGCAGATGAGAAATGCTAGAATCAGCGTCTGCGAGGAGAAAAACCAGACCCGCGACAGCTGATCTGTCAGCTTGGCGGCGAACGCGACGGTGATGAGGATAAGCGTCAGCGCCGCGAACACGTACACCATTTGGCCGAAGCGCTTCGGCCACGAGGTGATGAAGGAGACGGAGTAGGAGCCAAACCAAAGGAGCGACAGCATGGTCAGGCCCAGCTGCAGGCCGCTGATCACGACATAGGGCGCGAGATCGGTCGCACGGCCGCTCACATAGGCGTGCAGCATGAAACTGGACGCCCCAACGACAGCGCAAGCATCCGCGATCGCAAGCATGAAACAAATAAACTTGGGATCCGAGAACAGGCCTCTGCGGCGTGCCAGCGGCGGTCCGCTGGCCGCAGCCGAGGATGATTCATAAGCGGGGCCGAGCAGTGCGTCCGCCATCCGTTCCGCCCCCGCAGGTAGCGGGTGCGCCCCGGAAGCTGTCTGCGCTACCTTGTGCCTGTGCATCGCTGATGTCGCCCGTAGCTCTTCGTTCGCTTAGACGGAAACCTGGTCGCACTCAGCGACCTTATCCCCCCGGGCGGCCGCCTTGCTGTGGCAAGGCACAAGGCGGTGCACGGTGCGGTCCAAACCCTGTTGTCTGTCCTGATACCACTGCCGTGCCTGCGTACGGTCCGATGCTTGCGCGCGCCGGTGACGACCATAGAGCAGAATTCTCGTCATTGGCGGACCTGCGGCGATCGGTTGCTGTCTGAGTCAATTTGGAGCGGCAGCGCGGCTTCCGCCGGCCATGCGCGCCACGAGGAGCCCGTGTCTTGGCACGGTCGACAGGATACCAGCGGCGAAAAGGAAGCGGAACCCCTTATCAGGGCAACCGCCGGAAGCAATCGTAGGATGTGGCTATTTCGCAATGAACGCTCGGTCGGCAGCGCGGCGCCAGGCGAACCGGGCAGCGGTGAACCGGTCATGGCCCCGCTGATGCTCACCCGCACCTTTGGATGCGCTGCCTTGTGGCGCAGCGACGGCGTACAGATCCCCCTGCTCGGAAGGGATACCGTCCCGCGTAGCAGCCGCGGCTCATCCACATTGCGCGGAGGCACAGACTCAATGGTCGTCACTAAACCCCCCGCCCTTTGGCGTTCAGCTCTAAGAATACCATCGATGGCGGTAAAGACCAATGCAAATTCGCCACGCTCAAGCCGTGATGCCAGGATTGTCCGGCGTTCCGCTCCGCGTGCGCCAGCCGCGGCCGCGGATCAAACGGCGAGAAACATGCGGCTGATCGTTTGATCGCCCGCGAACTCGGCCATCGTCCCCTCAAAGCGGATTCGTCCTTTCTCGATGATGGAGACGCGGTCACCGATCGCGCGGGCGAGGTGGAGGTTCTGCTCCGACAACAGGATGCTAAGCCCTTGTTGCTTGAGCGTCAGGATGGCCTTGCCCAGTTGTTCGACGATCAAGGGCGCGAGACCCTCCGACGGCTCGTCCAGCATGAGGGCTGCCGGGTTGCCCATCAGCGTGCGGGCGATGGTCAGCATCTGCTGCTCGCCGCCGGAAATCTCCCCGGCCGGGCGGTCGCTGAGCTCGGCAAGATTGGGGAACAGGTGGAACAGGCTTTTTTCAGTCCATGCGGGTGCACCGGGCCGTGGAGCTTGGCGGCCGACGAGGAGATTCTCGGCAACGGTGAGTTCGGTAAAGATGCGGCGGTCTTCCGGCACGTAGCCGAGGCCGGCGCGGGCGATGTGGGCGGTCGGTGCATAGGTGATATCGCGGCCGTCCAAGACGACCCGCCCCGAGCGCTGTTCGACCAGGCCGACGATACTTTTCAGCGTCGTCGATTTGCCGGCGCCGTTGCGGCCCAGGAGCGCCACCACCTCGCCGCGCTCCAGCTTCAGACTGACGTCGAACAGGATCTGGGCGCGGCCATAGAAGGCGCAGAGCTTGTGGACTTCCAGTCTCATGCCGGCGATCCGGAAGGGGCTGGCGTGCCGGCCGAGCCGAGGTAGATCTCCTGGACGGACGGATCAGCGCGAACCGCGGCCGGAACTCCCGCGGCGACCAGCCGGCCGCGGTTGAGGACAATGATCCGGTTCGCGTGCGCGAACACGACGTCCATGTCATGCTCGGTGAACAACACGCTGATTCCACGCTCGCGGACAATTGAGGACGTCAGCTGCATCAGCTCGATCCGCTCGGCCGGCGCCATGCCGGCGGTCGGCTCGTCCATCAAGAGGAGTTTCGGTGCATTGGCGAGGGCTACGGCAAGCTCAAGCCGCTTCAAGTCACCGTAGGCGAGCACGCTGCATGCCCGGTCAGCCTGGTCCAGCATGCCGACGCGCGACAACAGCTCAAGTGCCTCATCGACGTAAAGGTGCGAGGCCTTGGGCCAGAGGGCGCCGATTCGTCTGCGCCCCGAAATGAGCGCCATCTGCACGTTCTCGACGACCGTCATCGACTGGAAGACGGCCGTGATCTGGAACGTCCGACCGACTCCAAAGCGCCAGATCCGCCGCGGCGGCAGGCCGACCAGGTCGTGGTCGAACAGCCGCACGCGACCGCGGTCGGGCTTGAGCTGGCCGCCGACAAGGTTGAAGCACGTGCTCTTGCCGGCGCCGTTGGGGCCGATCATCGCCAGAAGCTCGCCGGCGGCGACGGAAAAACTGACGTCGTCGACCGCCGTCACGCCGCCGAAACGTTTGCTCAGGCCTTCGACGCTCAAGACCGGCGTCACGGGCTGTTCCGCCTCTGCACGAGCAAGGCATCGAGCCGCGTGCCGAAGAAGCCGACGATGCCTTGCGGAAAGGCGACGACCAAACCGATGATGATGACGCCGATGACGAGCCGCCAATAGTCGGTGTAACTCGCGAGCACGATCTGCAGCAGCTTATAGACGAGCGCGCCGACGATCGGGCCGTTCAGCCGCTGAATGCCGCCCAGCAGCACCATGACGAGGCCGTCGACCGAGACCGGCACCGCGAGCACGTCCGGAAACACGCTGCCTTTGAGGAAGGCATAAAGCGCACCGGCCACGCCTGCGAACGCGCCCGCAACCGCGAAGCCAAGCCACTGCACCTGCCGGCGGTCGATGCCGATCGCTTCTGCCCGCAGTACCGAATCGCGGCAGGCGCGCAAGCCGAAGCCGAAGGGGGCGAAGATGATCCGCCGCAAGATGACCAGCGCCAGCGTCGTCACCGCAAGCGTCAAGTAGAAGAACACGATCGGCGAGGCGGCCCACGCCGCGGGCCAGACGCCGAGGATGCCGTTGTCGCCACCGGTCACCCCATACCACTGAAAGGCGACCGACCACGCGATCTGGGCAAATGCCAGCGTCAGCATGGCGAGATAGACGCCTGTCAGGCGGACGCAGAACCAGCCGATCACCAGCGCACCGAGGGCGGCAAGCCCGATGCCGGCCAGGAACGCAAGCTCCATCGGCGCGCCGGCGTGCTTGATCATCAAGGCCGCCCCATACGCACCGAGGCCGAAGGATGCCGCGTGGCCGAACGAGACCATGCCGGAAATGCCCATCAGGAACTGCAGGCTGATGGCGAACAGCACGAAGATCATGATCTCGGTCGCGACGCTCAGCACATAGGCATCGGCGACCACGGGCAAGACCGCGAGCCCGAGCACGCCCGCGAACACCCAGTTGCGCGCGGCCTCAGATTGCGGCGTGATCGGCGGTTCCGCCACACCGGAGGCGGCGCGGATGGCAAACTCAGGTCGGCCGAGAAGGCCGGTCGGGCGAATGACCAGCACGACCGCCATCACCAGGAACACCAGGACCAGGGTGACCTCGGGGAAGATGACGATGCCAAACGCGTTCAACTCGGCGAGGATGATGGAGGCCAGGAAGGCACCGGTGACGCTGCCGAGCCCACCGATGACGACGACGACGAACGCCTCGACGATGATCTCAAGGTCCATCGTGTGGTGGACCGCTTCGCGCGGCAACTGGACGGCACCGCCCAAGCCGGCGAGGAACGCGCCCAGCACGAACACCGACGTGAACAGCCAGCGCTCGTTGACGCCCAGGGCCGCTGCCATCTCGCGGTCTTGCGTGGCGGCACGGACGAGAATGCCCCAGCGGGTCCGCCGGAACAGGAGAAAGAGCGCTCCGAGCACGATCGGTCCCAGCGCGATCAGGAACAGGTCGTAGCGCGGGAACTGGTGGCCCAGCAGGCTCACGGCGCCCTCCAGGCCCGGCGCGCGCGGGCCGATGCGGTCCTCCGGTCCCCACACCAGCAGCACCAGATCCTGGACGATCAGGACGACGCCAAAGGTCGCCAGCAGCTGGAACAGCTCGGGCGCCTGGTAGATCCGCCGCAACAATGTGACTTCGAGCAGGCCGCCCAGGATCGCCACAGCGACTGCGGCAGCGACGATCCCTGGCCAGAAACCGAGGGCGGGGCCGACCACGCCCTCGACCAGGGTAAACGCCAGGTACGCGCCCAGCATGTAGAACGAACCGTGCGCGAAATTGACGATGCGGGTGACGCCGAAGATGATCGACAGACCGGCCGAAACCAGGAACAGGTCCGCGGCGCTCGCAAGCCCGTTCAGGAACTGGATGACGACGAACGCCACGGACTGACCCTCAAGTCGCCGCTTGGGCGACGCATCTTAGCCGCAGGCCGTGCTAGCGGGCCGGTCGCAGCTTGGCTACCTCCGCGGCACCAGGAAGGTAGGCGGCGCCATCGGCATAGCGCCAGTTGACCATGACCCCTTTGCCATCCCGGAGCGCGGTGCGTCCGACATACGCGCCGAGCGTCGACTGATGATCGAGGCTTCGGTACATGATTTCGTCAAACGGCGTTTCCAGTGTCACGCCCTTGGCTGCCTCGACCATCAACTCGGAATCGACCTTGCCGGCGCGGGTGATGATGGCGGCGACCGATTTCATCGCTGCATAACCGACGACGGAGCCCAAGCGCGGATAGTCGCTGAAGCGGGCCTGGTAGGCGGCAAGGAAGGCTTGGTGGCGCGGGGTATCGATCTCGTACCAAGGATAGCCGGTCACGATCCAACCGATCGGCGCTTCCGCTCCCAGCGGATCGAGATACTCCGGCTCGCCGGTCAAGAGGCTCACGACCTCGCGGTCCTTGAACAAGCCGCGTGTCTGGCCCTCGCGCACGAACTTGGTCAGATCGGCGGCGAAGGTGACGTTGAAGATCGCCTCCGGCTTGGCTTCGGCGAGCACCTGGACCGTCGGACCCGGGTCGAGCTTGCCGAGCGCCGGCCACTGCTCCGCCACCCACTCGATATCGGGCCGCCGTGCGGCCATCAGCCGTTTGAATGCCGCTACGGCCGACTGCCCGTACTCGTAATTCGGCGCGATACTGGCCCAGCGTTTGGCCTTCAGCTTTGCTGCTTCCTCCGCCAGCATGCCGGCCTGCATCGACACGTTGGGGCGCAGCCGGAATGTGTAGCGATTGCCCTTCTCCCATGTGAGCGCATCGCTCAAGGGCTCGGCGGCAACGAACAGGACCTTCTTCTGGTTCGCTAAATCGGCGACGGCAAGACCGACGTGGGAGAAGAAGGTGCCGACCAGAAGCGCTGCCTTCTCGCGGCTTAAGAGCTCGTTCGCCGCCGTTACCGCGTCGCCCGGCTTGCCGCCGTCGTCGCGCGAGATCACCTCCAGCGGCCGGCCGAGGACGCCGCCGGCCGCATTGATCTCCTCGACAGCGAGCTGCCAGCCGTTGCGGTAGGGCAGGGTGAAAGCCGGCAGGCCGGAGTAGCTGTTGATCTCGCCGATGCGGATCGGCTCGGCGGCGGCACTCCAGCGCGGGCTGCCGGCGGTCATGGCAAGCGTCGCCGCGCCGGCGGTGAGAAAGTCTCTGCGCGTAAGCATGTTTAGGGTCCCCGTTTGCTGTTTCCCGCTGGCGGTG
This sequence comes from Defluviicoccus sp., assembly GCA_029624735.1. Classification (GTDB taxonomy): domain Bacteria; phylum Pseudomonadota; class Alphaproteobacteria; order Rhodospirillales; family Defluviicoccaceae; genus Defluviicoccus. The sequence continues at coordinate 158,595 of JARSSM010000016.1, forward strand.
CGATGGCCGCATATGGCTTTGCTCATCGCAGGCCGTCCTCGCCCTTGATCTCCGCGACCGTCAGGCCGCCGACGCGTGGCAGCGGCCGGCCGGAGTCGGTCAGTACGACCGCAACCAGGATTTCGCCGGCCCGCGGCGCGTCGGCGACGCGCACCTCCATGGCATCGAAGTGGCTGCGTACGAAGGCTGCGTCCTTGTGGCCCAGGGGCACGTCGATTGCGGTGCCGATGCCACCGACCTTTTTCGCTGACGGCACGAGGGCAGCGCCCTTATGGACCGCCTTGCGCAACGGCGCGCCCAGCCTCGGGTGCAGGATCGCTGCGGCATGTTCCAGTTCGCCCGCTTCGCCGACGATCGCGGCCTTGCCGTAGCTTTCGACCCGCTCCGGTGTGATGCCCAGGGCGGCAACGGCGCGCTCACCGAGGAGGCCACCCAGTTCCTCGCCGATGGCCGTCAGCGGTTCGAGGTCCTCGGCAAAGCGGCCGGCAAGCGGGTTTTCGATCACGGCGATCGCGGCTGCCTTGCGGGTCGGAGGCGCAATCTCGCGGCCGGCTTCGCGCCGCGTTTCCTCGACCCACGTTACCAGCTTGCGGATTTTCGCGCTCGCCACGGGATCCTCCTCCTTGCCAAAGGCGCCTTCCGCGGCATCCTCCGCGTTCAGGCCGTCCATCCCGGCCGCCCTTGGGTTAGCACCGGAAGCGGTGCGCCGACAAGCCGCTGCCGGCCGCGCAAGTTCAAGTAGGCCGCCGCGATCAGGCCGTGGTCGAACATTTCTGCAGCGACGGCTTGGCCGGCGTCGAGCGCGCCTTCAATCTCGGCAGGCGTCAGCGTGCCGACCGCGGTGACGACGGGCAGGGCGCCCAAGTCCGTGTCCTCGTCGATGGTATTGGCAGCCTTGCGGTCGATTACCGGGCTTTCGATGTCGACCGCATTGGCGATGAGCGTGGCGGCAGCATCGGCTTCGGCGCCGGAGCGGGCAAGCACGGTCACGCTGTCAGCGATGCCAAGCGACAGGCTGCGCCCCCCTTGGCCGCTGGTCGCGACGCCGCGGACCGGGCTTGCTGCGGTGACTGTTGCCACCGCAGCGACATGCGGTTCGGCGAGGGCAGGGACGACGCCGATCTCGAAGCGGCGGCCAGGGCCAAGATGAAGCGCGATGTCGCCGCCGTTGTTGACGTAGGCCCGCGTGAGGCGACGGCCTTCAACCATCGCTGTCAGGACATGATCGGCGACCGCACCGGCAACCGCCGCCATCGGCGTGATGAAACGGGCCGAATGCGGCTGGCACGCGGCGACCATGAGCCGCGCCACCGATCCGCTCACGTCGATTGGTTCGGCACCGACCGGGCGCCGGAGCAGCCCGAGTTCATCAACGAGGCCGTCCAATACAGGGACGAGGGCCGCCCAGGCCTGACGGTAGGCGGCCGCAACCTCTTCCCGTGTGCCATCGGCCGCGATGATGAGATCGATCGGTCCATGCTGGAGGTGCAGCCGCCGGCCGTCCGCCAGCAGCGCCGCTTGGACGGTCCCGCTCATGGCGTCTTCTTGCGGGCAAATTGGCTCTGCGCGAACGGCCAGGGATTGTCAGCGCTCCAATCGACAGCGTTCATGCGGCTCGCGGCGCGGATGCTGTCCAGCCGGGTGACGTGCTCGATGTGGCCGCCCAAGGCGGCATAGTCATCGAGCCGCATGGTGAACTCGATCGGTGCGACCAGTGCCGGCGTTGGCACCGAGCCGAACGCATGCTGCGGCATGCGACAGATATCGACCATGAAGGTAATGCCGCCGCCGGGCCAAACATAGGCAGGCGCGCCGCCGCAGGAGACGTAGACCAGGGAATCCCTGACCGAGCGGGTGAGGTGGACCGGGTTGCGGGTAACGCCGGCACGCAAGGAGCCGCCGGCGCCGCCCATGAACACGACCGAGCACAGCGCCGGCTCGCAATTCTCGCTGATCAGCTGCACCGTCGCCGAAAGCGCGGCTGGCATCGACGCGGGCACCGGCATCAGCCTCTCATCGAGGACGAAAAAAGCCGCATCCTCGCCGGTCGTGCTGACCATGAGCAGGCTCTGTCCAGGCCGGGCCACCTTGGCATCAAAGGGGCCTAAGATCGCAAGCGGATCAGTGATGTCGGTCCCGCCCCAGCCTTGGCCGGGTTCGGCGACGCGAAAATAGCGCCCAGGCGTCGACCGCCGGCCGCGAACGTAGATCCCGGTCGGCTGCATGCCAAGCGCCTTGCCAGCCTCGTGCTCGCTCAAGACGCCCGTGATATGGTCATCAACAACGACGACGTCATCCACCAGGTCCTTCCAGGCCGGGGCAAACATGCCGATCGTTGCTGAGCCGCAGCCGACGCGCATCCGTTCCTCGCGCTCGCCGTCGATCACCGGCGGCTGACCGGCGGCGATACTGAGGCTGGAACCGCCATCGACGGTCAGTTCGACACGCTCGCGATTGCAGAGCGCCAAGAGCGTGTTGCAGGTCACCACGCCTTCGCGCTTGGAGCCGCCAGTGAGGTGGCGGACGCCGCCCAGCGAGAGCATCTGCGAGCCGTATTCCGCCGTGGTCACGTGGCCGACCGGCTCGCCGTCGCAACGGACGAAGGCCATTTCCGGGCCGATGTGGCGGTCGGTGTCGATCTTCACCTTGGCGCCGCAGTAGCTGAAGATTCCCTCGGTAACGACGGTCACCATGTCGACGCCTGCGTGCTCGCTGGCGACGATGAACGGTGCCGGCTTGTAGTCCGGATAGGTTGTCCCGGCGCCGATACCGGTGAGGAAGCTGTGCTCCTCGTGCAGAAGGCCGCCTTCCCACCCATCCTTCTGCAGGAACGGTACCAGCGGTCCGTCGCGTTCGGCCACGCGGCGCGCGACGACGATTGGATCGACGCGGGTGAGCATGCCTTCGATGTTGGCATAGCGGTCGCAAGCACCGGCTGCCCCCGGCTTGATCCGGCAGCGCACCGGACACGCATCGCAGACGATGCGATCGACGGACTCAGCCTTGGACATCGCTGGCTTTCGCACCGCGCGCGCGGGCGGCTGCGATCGCGGCACGCACCCGGTCGGGCGTTGCCGGCACGCGGGTGATGGTGACACCGGTCGCGTCGCGGATCGCGTTCAGGATCGCGGCCGGCGTCGCGATCATCGCCGGCTCGCCGACGCCCTTGGCTCCATAAGGTCCGAGCGGCTCAGGATCCTCGATCAGGAACGTCGCGATCGGCGGCACGTCGCCCACGGTCGGGATCAGGTAGTCGTGCAGGTTGGTGTTGCGCCCGGGAATGTACTCTTCCATCAACGCCATGCCGATCCCTTGCGCGATGCCGCCCTCGATCTGGCCTTCGACCAGCGCCGGGTTGACGGCGCGGCCGACATCGTGAGCGGCTGCGACCTTGAGAACCTGCACGGTGCCGAGTTCGCAATCAACAAGCACTTCCGCCATCTGGGCGCCGAAGGCATAGGTGGCGTAGGGAACGCCCTGGCCGTCCGCATCGAGCGGCGACGTCGGCGGATCGAACGTGGCTTCGGCGGAAAGGACGATGCCGTTCACGTCCGCGGGCAGGCGCGCCAGATCGACTTGCCGTACGTCGGCTCCGTCGACAAAGCTCAATGTCGTTCCGGTGAGCTCAAGCCGCGCCCTCTCGCCGGCGTTCGCGAGCCGCAGGATTTGCCGGCGGAGGTCCGTGGCGGCGGCGAAGATGGCGCGGCCGGAGACGAAGGTCTGGCGCGAGGCCGACGTCTTGCCGGCATCAGGTGTCAGCGAAGTGTCCGCACCCACCAGCGTCAGGACGTCAAGCGGGAGCCCTAGTGTTTCGGCGCAGATCTGGGCAAGCACGGTGCTCGATCCCTGGCCAATGTCGACCGCGCCTTGATACAGCACAACCCGCCCCTCCGCAGTGACCGCGACACGCATGGTCGAAGGGTTGGGGAGCGCGGTATTGCCGCAGCCGTACCACATGCAGGCAACGCCGACACCGCGGCGCGTGATCCCGTTGCCGGCATTGTGCGCCTGTGCCGCCGCCCGCGCCGCCTGCCAGGGAGCTTGCAGCGCCACCAGGCAATCGGCCATGCCGACACTCGCCGTCAGCAGCTGACCGGTTGCCGTGCGGTCGCCCGCCCGAAGCGCGTTCTTGAGCCGGAACTCCAGCCGGTCGATGCCGAGCCGGTCGGCGAGCGCGTCGATCAGACTCTCGGTCGCGAACGCGGCCTGCGGTGTGCCGAAGCCGCGGAAGGCGCCCGAGGGCGCGTTGTTGGTGAGGATTGCGCGCGTCTGCGCCAGCACCGACCCGACGGCGTAGGGGCCGCTGCAATGGATTGGCACCCGCGTGGCCACGGTCGGCCCCCACGAGGAATAGGCGCCGGTATCGAAATCGCCCGCGAAGTCGATCGCCTGCAGCAGGCCTTCATCATTGGCGGCAAGGCGCACGTGCATCCGCCCCGGATGGCGCTTGGTGGTGCTCGCCATCGATTCGGGCCGTGTGTAGGCGCTGCGCACCGGGCGGTCGAGCAGCCAAGCGGCGATTGCGAGGTAGGGCTGGACCGCCATGTCGAGCTTGCCGCCGAAACCGCCGCCGCAGGCGGTCGGCACCAGGCGTACCTTCTCGGGCGGAAGTGCAAGGATGCGCGCCGTTTCATCGCGATCCATATGCGGCGTCTGGGTGGAGACGAAAAGCTCGAGCGTGTCGCCGTTACGGCGCGCGAAGCCCGCCTCTGGCTCGATGTAGGCATGCTCGACGAAAGACGTCTCGAAGCGGCCCTCGACGGTTGCGGCAGCGTTGGCGAATGCGGCCTCGATGTCGCCGCGGCGGACGAAGCCGCCGGTCAGGATGTTCCCCGGCCGGTCGTGGTGCAGGAGCGGGGCTGCGGCCTGGGTGGCAGCGTCCATGTCGGCAAGCGGCGGCAGCGTCTCCCAACGCACGGGGAAATCGGCCACGTCGAAGCCGGCAACGGTTGTTTCGTCACCGATGATTGCCGCGATCGCCTCGCCGGCAAAACGCACGTGCTCAACCGCGAACACCGGCTGGTCGCGAAACGCCGGGATCACGCCATGCTCGTTGGCGCCGGGCACGTCGGCTGCGGTCAGAACGCGCACGATGCCGGGGTAGCGGGCCAACAGCTGTGCCAGCGGGGCGATCGTGAACCGGGCGGACGCATGCGGCGCGCGGATCAGCTTGAGCCACAGCGCATCGGAAGGTGCAAGGTCGTCGCCGAACGCCTCGCTGCCCGTTACCTTGCCGCCACCATCGACACGCGGTACGCGGGCGCCGACGAGCGCTGCGGCTGCCTTGCCTTGAGCCTCAGCCGGGAAGCGATGCGCGTTGAGGACCGCCTCGATGATCTTGCGATAGCCGGTGCAGCGGCAAAGGACGCCGCCAAGCGCGTCCTGCACTGCAGCCTCGCTCGGCGCCGGATCGCGCTCAAGCAAGGTCGTGGCCGCCAGCAGCATGCCTGGCGTGCAGATGCCGCACTGGGCGGCGCCGTAATGGAGGAACGCCTGCTGCAGGCGGTTAAGCGTGCCATTCACCAGGCCCTCGACCGTGCGCACATCGCGGCCCTCTACCTGCGCCGCAGGCGTCAGGCACGCGCAGACCGCTCGGCCGTCGATCAGCACCGTACACGCGCCGCAATCGCCGGCATCGCAGCCGACCTTGGTGCCCTTGAGGCGCAAGTCCTCGCGCAGCACCTGAGACAACCGGCGCATCGGCGGCACCGAAACGCGCACGGCGCGGCCGTTCAGCGTGAACGTGAGGTCGTCCGAGGCGGTCATGGTGCACCTGCACCGAAGCTCGACAGGGCGCGGCGGACAAGGATCAATGCCGCCTCGCGCCGGTAATCGGCCGTTGCCCGCACGTCGGTGATCGGCGCCAGCGGATGCAGATGCTCCGGCCGGACGATCGCGCGCAGTCGGTCGCCCGCGCCGGGCGTGCCGATAAGCGCCGCCTCAAGCGCGGGTAGCCGACGTGCCACCGGCGAGCAGGCGCCGACTGCGATCGCTGCCGCGGCCACGTTGCCGTCGGCTGCAACCTCAAGGCGCGCCGCGACCATGACGATCGAGATCACCTGATACGCCCGCGCGCCCAATTTCAGGAACGTCGCGCGGCCGCCGCACGCGGTCTTCGGCACGCGAATGGCAGTGAGGATTTCATTTGATCGCAGCGCCGTCTGCCGGTTGCCGAGGATGAATTCGGCGAGGGTCAAGCGACGGGTCCCGGTGAGCGCGCACAGCTCGACCTCCGCATCGAGGATCAACAGCGCCGGTACACCGTCGGCAGCCGGCGAGGCATTGCACAGGTTGCCACCCAGCGTGCCCGCGTTCTGGATCTGCACACCGCCGATCTGCCGGGCCGCGCTTTGCAGTGCGTGGAAAGCGGGCGGCAGCGTAGCCTCAGCCACGTCTGCCCAGGTCGTGAGCGCGCCGATGCGCCAGTGGTCGCTCTCCTCGCGGATGCCGCGCGCGTCCCGTATCCGGGTCAGATCGAGGACTGGCTCCACGACCATTTTCCCGACATGGGCGGGAAAGACGTCGGTGCAGCCGGCGACAATGAGCCGCGGGCCATCCGCCAGGTGTTGCAACGCTGCCGCGATCGAGGTGGGGCGCAGGTACGGCGCCGCCACGGCCGGCGGCCCCTGATGCGAGGGGTGCGATGCGCTGTCAACCACGCCGTTGGACACGTCTGCTGTACTATTCGGCGACGGGAGCCCGCCTCGCCGTCCCCTTATGATTAAGGGGAGGCGTCGGAAGGCGTCCAAGTCACGTTTTGTTACCGAAGGTTTCCCTTTGCCGCGCCTGCCTCTCGCCCAGCGCGGGCGGGATCAATAGCCGCGCAGTGCGATGCCCACCAATTCGCTCAAGGTCGGATGGGCGCCGAACGTCTCGCTCAGGTCCTCGATCGACAACCCCTTGGCGACGGCGAGCGCCACCGGCGCCAGGACCTCGGCGGCTCGGTCGCCAAAGGCCGCGCCACCCAGCACCCGGCCGTTGTCTGGTTTGGCCAGCAGCTTGACGAACCCGTCCGCTGTCTCGCCGAGACGAGCCTTGAGCGCGGCGCCATAGTGGGCGCGAAAGACGCCTACCGGCCGATCAAGTTCGGCGGCGGCGCTTTCGGTGAGGCCGACCTGCGCTGCCTGCGGCAGGGTGTAGGTCGTCTCGATCACCGCATGCGGTCGGAATGGTGCCGCAGGCGCGCCGACGGCGTGGCGCGCGGCTGCACGCGCTCTCGCCATGCCGCAGTTTGCCGTGTAGGGCGGGCCGGCGGCATCGCCCACGGCATAGATGTTGGTCTTGCTGGTGCGGCAATGGGCGTCGACCGAGACGCCTGCGGGTGTATGGACGATGCCCGCGGAGGCGAGGCCGAGATCGGCTAGGTCTGCGCGGCGGCCGATGGCGATGAAGGCGTGCGAACCTTCGAGCGACGTCCCGTCCTGCAGCGCAATGCGCACGCCGTCGTCCACAGCCGCTGCCGATGCCACTGGCGCGCTCTTGACCATCTCGATGCCGCGGGCGGCAAGCGACTGCTCCAAAGCCGTAGCGATCTCGGGATCGAACGTCGGCAGCATGTGCGGCTGGTCCGTGAGCCACGTGACGGCGCAGCCGGCGCAGCGGAAAAAGTAGGCGAACTCGGCACCGGTGATGCCGCCGCCGATAACAATCATGTGGCGTGGCCAATCCGCGAGCGTCCCGATCAGGCGTGGCGCCAGGATGCGCTTGCCGTCCGGTTTGAGGGTGGGCAGAAAAACCGGCACCGAGCCGGTAGCGATGATCGCCCGGTCGAAAGTGACGACCTCGCTCTCACCGCCGTCGCGCTGGACGGTGAGCCTCTCCGGCGCCGCAAGAGTGGCCTTGCCCCTTAGCAATCGCACCTTGCGATCGAGCAGAAGATGCACCTGGTGCGCGCTCCAGGCGCTGCAGGCCGCTTCGATGCGCTTGCGCATCCGCGCCAGATCGAGGCGCGGCGGATCGGCAATGAGGCCGAGGGCTTCCTGGTGGCGGGCATCGTCGAGGTGATCTGCGGCGGTGAGGCAGACCTTGCTCGGCACGAGGCTGGACCAAGTCGCCCGGCCGCCCACGGCTTCGGCGCTGATCAGCGTGACGGAGGCGCCGTGGGCGGCGGCTTCCAGGGCGGCGACAACCCCTGAAGGGCCGCCGCCGATGACGGCAATGGTCGGCATCGGATTTTTGATCTCGCTGCGCCGGCCGCCCGCTGCGGGCCGGCCTGATGACCTTGACTATCGACGCCGCTTCACGCGCGTTTCAACCGTTTTCTCATCCCATCGGTGCGGGCGAAACTTTTGTCGTGATTCCCGTATTGGAGCGCGCTAGATCACAGCGAGTGCGAGGGAACGGGGCGAGGAGCGCGATGGAAAGGCCGTACGAGGTTCTCGACCGTCCAGAGGTCTTGAGTGTCCTGTTTTACCCTCGACGCGACGTAGGCGTTCCCCAGGTCACTCCGGGCGTCCACACCGTGCGCATACCCGTCGCATCCGGCGTCGCCGTCGGCGGCAAGATCTTTGCCGGCCGTAAAGGAGCGCCCATCATCCTTTATTTTCACGGCAACGGGGAGATTGCTTCCGACTACGACATGATTGCAGAAGCCTACATCCGGCTCGGTCTTTCCCTGTTTGTTGTTGACTACCGTGGTTATGGCACCAGCGATGGTGCGCCGACCGCGAGCGCTCTCATCGCCGATGCCTGGGAGTGCTTCGAAAAGGTGCCAGAGATCCTGGCCGAACGGAAAATCGAGGCAGGCGATCTGTACGTCATGGGCCGTTCCCTCGGCAGCGCTGCCGCGCTCGAGATTGCGAGCCGGGCACCAGAACGGATTGCCGGCCTTATCATCGAGAGCGGCTTCGCATACACCTTCGCCCTGATCGAGCGGATCGGCTTCCTGCAGCTTCCAGATGCGTTCGAAAGCAAGGACGGTTTCGGCAACCTGGACAAGATTGCAAGGATCAAGCTGCGCACGCTGATCATCCACGGCGAGCGCGATTGGCTGATCCCGATCACCGATGCCGAGGCGCTCTATGACGCGTGCGCCGCCGAGGACAAGACATTCCTGCGCGTCCCCGCCGCCGGGCACAACGATCTGATGCAGGTGGGCTTCAAGGCCTATTTCGAGGCCATCGCGGCCTTCTGCGGCACCTCAACTCCACCGCGCGTGTAGCTTGCATCCCAGACTGCCGCGCGCGTGGCGACGGCTGGCGTGACCGCAGGCAAGGGTTATAGTCGCTGTCATGACCAGTCCCGCTCGTGCCGCCGCGCGAACACGGCTGCCGGCCGCGCCGGCGCTTGCTGCTGGCGTCCGTGAGGCCGCGTGGCTGCCGGCTGAAGGCGCTGCCGAACACTTGAGCCTTGCAGAGGCAGCCCGCCGGGTTGCCGCCGGCAGCGCCCCTTTCGTGTGTCATGCGGGTGCTGTCGCGAGGCGTCTCAAGCTTTCGCGCGTACGGGCTTTCGATGTGTTGGAGCTGTTCGCGTTCGTGCGGCCGGCTCGATTCTGTGTCCCGTCGCCGCGTGGGCTTGCCGCCGCCCTGCTGCTTCCCATTCCGACAACACTGGCGGAAGAGGCCTCGGCGCTGATCGCCATCGCCCAGGCGCTGTTGGCCGAACTGACGGCATCGCCACGACCGGATGCCGAAGCCGTGGCGCGGGCGATGGTGCAGGGCGGCTGGGCGTGGGCGGATGCGGTCTTGAGTGCCCTCGGTGCAGAAACGGCGTTCGCCGGCAGCCGGTCGGTCGAAGGGTTGCGGGTTTGGCGCCGGCTTGCCGATTTCGAGGAAGTGCCGCCACCGCCACCCGCGGACAGTTGGCCGGTGGAGCCGGTCGAGGCGCGGGCACGCCTGGTCCAGCTTCTGGGCGCAAAGGCGGAGCCGCGGCCGCAGCAGATGCAGTACGCGTCCCGCGTGGCCGGCGCCTTTTCTCCGCGCGAACGGGTCGGCGAACCGCATGTTGTTCTGGCGGAGGCGGGCACAGGGATCGGCAAGACGCTGGGCTACATCGCGCCGGCCACCTTATGGGCGCGCAAGAATAAGGCGAGCGTCTGGATCAGCACCTTCACCCGCAATCTGCAGCGCCAGCTCGATCGGGAACTCGATCGCGCCTATCCGCGCCGCGCTGACAAGGCCGCCAACGTGGTCGTGCGTAAGGGCCGCGAGAACCTGTTCTGTCTCCTGAACTACGAGGAGGCGGTGAACACGCTCGCCGGCCGGCTGGAGGCGACCGACGCCACGGCGCTCGGCCTCATTGCCCGCTGGGCCTTGGCGACGCGTGACGGCGACATGATTGGCGGCGATTTTCCCGCCTGGCTTGCCGATCTGCTCGGTCCCCGGCTGACGATTAACCTCACCGACACCCGCGGCGAATGCATCTACAGCGCCTGTCCACACTACCGCCGCTGTTTCATCGAACGCGCCATCCGCAGGGCACGCAGCGCCGAGATCGTGGTGGCCAACCATGCGCTGGTGATGGTGCACGCTGCGCGCGGGGCCGAGGATGGCGGCCTGCCGACACGCTACGTGTTCGACGAGGCGCATCATCTGTTTGAGGCCGCGGACAGCGCGTTCTCGATCGCTTTGAGCGGCCTTGAAACCGCTGAGCTCAGGCGCTGGCTGCGGGGCGCCGAAGGGGCCGGGCGCTCACGGCGGCGCGGGCTGCAGGAGCGGGTCGAAGGACTGTTCTTCGACATCCCCGCCGCACTCGAAGCGTTGCATGTTCTCTCCCAAGCGGCGGCAGCGCTGCCGGGTCCGGGCTGGCGGCAGCGCTTGGTTGCTGGGAACCCGATTGGCCCGAGCGAGGAACTGCTCGCCTTGGTTCGGGCTCAGGTGCTTGCCCGCAACCCGGATGCCGAAACCGCCTACAGCCTGGAAGCGGCGTTGCGGCCGCCGGTGGCGGGACTGATCGAGGCCGGACACGCGCTCGATCAGGCGCTGATGCTGTTTGCCGCACCGCTGCAGGTCCTCGTCCGTGCGCTCAGCGAGCGGCTCGATGCGGAAGCGGCGACCCTTGACAGCGAAACCAAGCGCCGGATCGAGGGCGTTCGGCGGAGCCTTCTGCGCCGCGCGTGCGAGCCGATCGCCGGCTGGCGCTCGGTCCTGCAGACTCTCGGGGCAGAGACGCCGGACGATTTTGTCGACTGGCTGCAGGTCGAGCGCATTGACGGTCGGGAGATCGATGTCGGGCTGTACCGGCATTGGCTTGATCCGACGCGGCCTCTGGCGGCGGCGGTGCTGGCGCCCTCACACGGCGCGGTCATCACGTCTGCGACCTTGCGCGATGGGACCGGCGACGAGGAGACCGACTGGGCGTGGGCGCAGGCGCGCACTGGTGTGGGCCACCTCGGGGTCCCGCCGGTGCTCTCGGCCCTGGCCTCGCCGTTCGATTACGGCCGGCAGGCGCGCATTCTGATCGTCACCGATGTCAGTCGGGATGAGATGCGCCAAGTAGCGGCGGCCTATCGGGAGCTGTTCTTGGCTGCCGGCGGCGGCGGGCTCGGTCTGTTCACCGCCATCAGCCGGTTGCGCACGGTTTACGATGGCATCGCCGGCGCCCTCGAAGACGCGGGTATTCGCCTGTTCGCCCAGCACGTCGATGCGCTCGATCTGGGCTCCCTGGTTGATATCTTCCGCGCCGAAGAGACGTCGTGTCTCCTGGGCACCGATGCCGTCCGCGACGGGATCGACGTGCCGGGCCGCGCGCTGCGGCTGATTGTGTTCGACCGTGTGCCATGGCCGCGGCCGACGGTCCTGCACCGGGCGCGTCGCCAGGCCTTCGGCGGCCGCAGCTACGACGAAGCGCTGGTGCGGGCACGCTTGAAGCAGGCGTTCGGCCGCCTCATTCGCGGCGCCGACGACCACGGCGTCTTCGTCATGCTCGATCGCGGCCTGCCGTCGCGGCTGCTGACGGCGTTTCCGCCCGAGGTTCCAATCCAAAGGCTGGGGCTCAAGGAAGCCATCGCCGAAACGCGGACGACGCTCGCCGGCCCGGCACCATGAGAGCCGCAGGATGGCGCAGAGCCGGCCGCTGCGCGCGCGGCAGGCTTGACGGGCGGTCTTTCCAAATTCTAAGGGTGCTGGCGGAGCCGGCGGCGCTGATCTTGGCCACGATGCCGGCCCGAAGCGGGAAAATGGGGTGTGCATGATCAGTCATCACGCAGCTCTCATCTACACGATGGTGCTGGTCTCGGCAGCCGATCGCAACATGACCGACGCGGAACTGCGCCAGATCGGCGAAATTATCACCGGTCTGCCGATTTTCCGCGACTACAACAACGAGAACCTGGCCGCAACCACTGCCTCATGCGCCGAGCTGCTGGACGACGAAGCCGGCCTCGACAAAGCGCTCGAGGTGATCGAGGCTGCCTTGCCCGATCGGTTGCGGGAAACGGCGTACGCGCTCGCCTGCGATGTTGCTGCCGCCGACGGCCGGGTCGCGGTGGAAGAGTCCCGCATGCTGGAACTGATCCGCGATCGGCTCGATATTGACAGCCTCATCGCGGCTGCCATCGAGCGCGGCGCGCGGGCCCGCTTCGCAACGCTCTGACCGTCGCAGCGAACAAGAGCAGCGCGGGTCGCACGACCGCAGTCACTGACGCTGGCCGCGCCATGACCTAGTGCACTGGCACAAACAGAGCGTCCATCCTGTTTGTGCCGAAAGTGCACGCGATTCAATATGTTGTGCAGCGACAACCGTGCTCGGGCGCGACTCGCCTGATTGGGCCGCTGCAACAACAGCGCGCGTCCACCTGCCAGAGTTTCTTCTGGCCTAGCGGCTAACTAAGAATTACTATGATTTTCAACATGCCGGCGGTTCCGCCAAGGGGAGTGCCGCTGAGCAAACACAAGTGTCTTGACAGGGGAGGAGGGCGGCGGTGACCAAGGCGACCGTGCAGAGCGGCGACACGCTCAGCCTGAGCGGACGTTCAATCAAGATCGGCGTTGCCGCCGGTGCCAATAACCCGGTGGTGTTGTTGGCACTCGCCGACGGCACCGCCCGCGGGCCGGTCCTCACCCCCGGGCGGGCGAAAATCTACCACTCAAAGCACGATTTGGTGGAACTTGGGAACATGGGTGACTGCGACCTGGAGGTCGAGTTCCCTGCGCCCGGCATTGGTGATCCCCGCTTCGAAGAAGACATCTGAGCGCTAGCCAGGGCTTGACCGGCCGCCACTCTCTCCACTGCCGTCGTTCGGGCCTGCAAGGAGCAGATTGATGCCGCATGCCGAAGAGCATTTCACCGAAGAGCACGCCACGGACAGCGAGGAACATCGGGAAGAGCTGGAGCGGGTCAGCACGGAAGAGCGCGCCCGCGCCCGCACGACCTTGCGCCAAGCGATGACCGACATCGTCAACAGCAACAAAACGCTGGTCAAGAGCATCGAGAACCTGACGGCGCGCATGAACAACCTCGATGCCAAGGATGCGCTGAAAGCGAAGGTTTCGGAGCAACCAGGTGTCGTCACCAAGGATCCAGCCACCGGAAAAAACGAGCTGTCGACGAAGGAAAAGAAGGTCGGCAAGGTTCTGGAGAACGCCGACGCCAACAATAACGACAACAGCAACGGTGCGGCGAAGGAAGCGAAGCTGGGCAAGACGGCTGCCTTCTGCGCCATCGTAACCGCGCTGGGTCCATACATGCTGAATATCTTCCAGCTTTTTCGCGACGCAATGGCTGGCAAGGACATCACGAGCGGCCTGCTCGATGCCGCCGACAGCGCGCTGATCATGGCGCTGGTGAACAAGTGGCAGAACGAGACCGACCAGGAATACTGGGACGATTTCGCCAACTTCTTTCAGGCACATACGGTGGCCAAGGATGTTGGCGGAGCGGCCGCAGGCGCGGCGCCGACGCGGCCGGATCCAACCTCCGCCGACCTGGTGCTGATCCTCCACTATTCCTCGATCCTCAATCCGGTGCCGTTGACGACCGGCTTCACCTGGGCAACCGCCAAAGAGAAGGCGGACAAGGTCGATGAATTGACCAAGCTTTACACGCCCGACATCGCCGGAAAGGTCAACTTCATTAAGAGCCTGGCCAGCATTAAGGTCCGCGGCAACACCGTCCCGCGTGGCGTTCAGGCCAATCTCGGCGAAATCGCCGTTGCCAACGCGATCACTTGACGGCGCGCGCTTAAATGACGTGGGAGGGGCTGCCCAATGACTGCCAACCCGTTGAAGACATCGCTTTCGGCGCTGGAAACGATCGCCTTCATTCTGCCGGGCCCCTGGGGGCCGATCGCCAGCGCTGCATTGAACGTGTTCGGAACGTTGATCGATCCAGAGCAGCCGGATCCCAATAAGCCGGTTTTGGACGCCATCAATGCCGGGTTCGGAGATCTGAAAGGCTTTCTGACGTCGCAAAAGATTGACGATGCCAGCGGCTACATCAAGTTTATGGAAAAGTGGCTTGCCTCGACGGAAGATTTAAAAACACTGGATACAAACACGTCTACCCTTAAGAAGGTGATTGATGGGGTAAAGTCGGTTAGTACGCTTGAAACGCCGACCAACGCCATTGAGACGACAATTTCCGCTGTTGAGTCTACTCTGAGAGCGGACACGAAACTACCAAACTATTTTGATCTCGCGCAGGCAGCGATATCGACACTAATTGGAATGCGCGTTTGTCAGTCTTCGTGTCTGAGCTATCGCGTACTTTTGCAGCAGAAGCTCGTATGTTGCCTCGAACGTAGCGATCGCGATGAAGACAAGAAAGCCGTCTTTGACGCAATGCAGGATCTGCAGTCATATTTCGATGTTCTCTGCACGACAGTTAAAGATTATCTGGCTGATAAGAGTGTTATCAAGGATATCGAGACGAAATGCGATGATGTCAGGGATGCGCTTGTCAACCGCATCGGACCGGTGACGTACGAAGGAAGCGAGCCAGCGTGGCCGTGGGACAGCGCCGAGTCTGATGGTTACTATTATCAGGATAACTGCACTGTTCCGATACGCTACGACGAGCTGAAAAACCAGTGGGACACCGTTCTCGTTAGCGGGGCGATGGGAGACTTCACCACCAGATGGGAAAAGAAAACGGACCGCAAGCATGAAGTGGAGCAGTTGCGCGCGAACAGAATTGCCACTCTGAAGAAGCAATGCGACGACTTCAAGCAGGATGCACTGAAGATCTTGCAGACGGCGAAAGATAAATCTACTGCCGGGGTTGATGGCCAGCCGGCGCCGGCCACGACCAAGCCCGCAGTCGACCAGAAGCAAACCGATTGGAACAACGCATGGAAATTCGCCGACAAGTGGGTGCGCTATTCGGTTCAGTTTCAGGGAACGACCATCACGACGGTTGCATCACCGTCGTCGGATTGGCTGAAGTGCGATTGGCCATCGAAGACCTGTCCGGCGGTGACGTTGCCGGACGATCCGTCCAGCTCGGCCATCGGCCGCATTGTGCTGCGTGAAGTCGCGGATGACGCGACTGGCCGCAACAGCACAACATACGCCATCCCGCTGCCGAACATGACGACGAAGGTTCTGGTCGATCTTTGCCCGGTCAACGACGACGATATCTGCCCCACGGCGTTGATCGCGCCAGTCATTCGCTGGTGCAACTACGATTCCAAGAAAGGGGATCCGAAGCGGACTTGGCCGGATCCCTATCGGGTTCGCTACCGCTACAAGTACACGAACAAGAAGGGCGCGTCCCTCGAGTGGAGCCCGTGGAGCGTGCCTTTTGACCGGAAATCCGCGGACTTCAACAACGATGGCTACTACAACGCGAATTACTATTCGGCGCAGATGTTGGTGCCGCCCGTTGCCAACTGCGACTTCGTTCTGCAGCGGAAGTTCAAAGATGAAGATCCGAAAACGATCAAGGCACGGGTCGCGGCTGCTGGCAATGGCCTGGTCTATCTTTGCGACGATGAAGGACCATGAGTTCGAGGTGATGCTGTAATTGTAGTAATGGGAAGGGAGAGGACATGCTGGGAACTGTTCAGGTCGTTCTGAAGCCGTCCGTGTTTGCAGGGAACGGGAAGGAAGGCGATTTCGCCTGGATGATCGAGCAACCGCAGTACGAGCAGGCGCTGTTCGTCTTCAACGACAACGAAAGCCAGTTCCTCTCCTACATGGATGGCACCAGCGTCGGCGGCGGCAACGCCGTTATCCGCCCCTATCAGGGGGCGGGCGCGAGGGCAGCGGGGGTGCCGACCGGACCGGGCTACGACGCGCTCACGACCGAGAACAAGGCGATCATCGATCGGGCGCTGGCGCGGGTCCGGTCGCTGATCAAGAGCGGCAGGTACACCATGCTCGTCTACAGCGCTGACGAGACCGATCCGTCGCTGCTCGGCCATGGCATCTTTGATGTCGGCGAGGACGTCCGCCGCTACATCGTCGCCGAATTGAAAACAATCGCATCATCAGCAGCGTAGGGGATCGTCATGGCGCAGAACACCAATCAGCCGGCACCGTTCGATCAATCACTGCCGTACACCATCCATTTCCTTGATGGCTCGACGCGACTCGTGACCGACGGCTCCGACCCGGAGCCCATCATCTTTGCCACCGCTTCGCGTTATACGCTCGGGCCGGGCCAGCATGTGTATGTCACCGGATGAATTCTCGCGCAAAGCGCCGCAAGGCGGGAGGTACTGAGGCATGGTGGATCCCAAGGTCAGCATGATCATGTCGCTGATCGTCGCGCGCTTCGCCTGCGACGGCGGCATTGCCCAAAACCTCGCGACACAGATCTTCAATGCCAGACCGCAGATGTCGAACGCCCAGATTACGAACCTTCTGGCGCGGCAGTTCAACGTCACCGGTGCCGGCGTGCTGTTTCTTTCCGACGAAACCAGCAAGGACATCGAGAACGTCCTGAACGCGTGAGCGCTCACCCGCCGTGCGCCGATTGGCAAGATGAACGTCATTGCGAGCGAAGCGAAGCAATCCAGCTCTTATAACACATTGAAATAATGGATTGCTTCGTCGCTATCGCGCCTCGCAATGACGCGTCTCAGGCGTGCGTCAACGCCCGCTTGCAGTGCGCGATCCAGCGTCGCGTCAGCTTCTCCTGCACGGCGTTCTGCATAAGCCGGGCGCGGAGCGCGCCGAAGTCGACATGGTCGAGGAACTGGTCCTGGCAGAAGCAGGAAAACACCACCGAGCGCTCGCCCGTGACCGGGTCGACGTGCGGCTGCAGGCACTGGGCGCAGATCTCCTTCATCATGCATTGCATCGGCGAGTTGATGCTGCCGACGCCGATGTGGTCGGCCTTGAGGTAGGGTTTCAGGACTCCGTGTCGTGCGCGGGCCACGGCCGCCATCATCGCGTCGCTACCGACGACGAAAATCCGATCGACGTCCGAGAGCGGGATGCCGTCGCCCAGCCGGCCTTCAGCATAAGCCTGCATTGCCTGCACGACATTACCAACAAAGGCCTTGTCCTGCGGCCTTCGGGCATCAAGGCCGGGCGCCTCGTCGCAGCACCAGACGACGACGTCGGAGTCAGCCTCGATCAGGTGCGGGTGGAAGCGATCCTCCGGCTTGCGGTAGGCGGCGAAGAACAAGATCCGGCAGCCGGCGGCGTGAAAGGCGGTCTTCATCGACAACAGCTCGGCGTTGCCGACGCCGCCGCCGGCGAGCAGCACCGTCTCGTTGTGCTCGGTCTCGGTTACCGCGCCGGTCGGACCCATCAGAACGATCCGCTCGCCGGCCTTGAGCAGCGGCAACAGGCTGGTCGAGCCGCCCATATCAAGTGCAATCAGGGAAATCAGGCCCTCCTTCCGGTCGATCATGGCGCCGGTAAGGGCCACCGCCTCCATCGCCAGCGTGGTGCCGTTCGCGCGCGGCGCATTGGCCTCGAAATTCTGGACGCGGAAGAACTGGCCCGGACCGTACGCTTGGGCCGCAAACGGTGCGCGAACTGTGATCTCGTGGGCGGTCGTCGTCAGCGGCTTGACCGCGACCACGGTCGGGCGTAGCGCGTCGTTCAACTGCGCCGCCAAGGTCTCCGCCGTGACCGCCTCCGGTGCCCGCCGCCGCAAGGCGCGGTCCACGACGGGATAGCCTTGTTTGGCGCTCGCGAGCGCCTTCACCACGTTGCCGGCGTAGGAGGGGTGAAGATCGCCAAAGAAGCTCATCGCCCGGCCGTCGGCACGGAACTGCATCAGCACGTGCGGAGTCGCCGGCTTCGTCGAGCGCTCCGGTTTCGCCGGCGCGCCGGTTTCGTCGACGGCGGCAAAGTACTTGCCGTCGAGCGCAGCAAAGCCCGGGTGCTCGCGTGCGAGCACGGTGTTGGGCTGTGTGCCGGCGGCAACGAGGATCGTGCGGGCGGGCAACTCGACCTCGTCACCCGAGGGCTCTGGCCGGCCGCCCTCGCCGATCCGCTGGCGAGCGAGGCGAAAGGCCCTCACGTGGCCGAAATCATCGAGCAGGATCTCCTTCGGCGCCAATAGCTCGGCAAAGCGGACGCCCTGTTCGAGCGCCTTGATGATCTCCTCGTGGTTCAGCGTGTAGCTCGGTGCATCGATCATCCGCCTCCGATAGGCGATGGTCGAGCCGCCCCAGGCGTCGAGAAGCGGGATGAACGCGGGCGGCCGCCCCTCCCGCCTGGCCGCCTCCCGTTCCTCGCCGAGTGCCTGCGCGTGGGTGAGGAACTCGTCCGCGATCGCCTTGTCTTCCGCCGTCCACGTCGCACGGACCGCCTCGGTCCCTTCCGCTTCGACAAGGATCTCATAGCGCTGGCGGAACTTCTCGACCTGGCGGACATAGTAGGTGAGGGCTTCGGTGGCGGTGTCGATCGCCGTCAGCCCGCCGCCGACGACGACGATCGGCAGCCGGATTTGCAGGTTGGCAACGGAGCCGAGCTTGGCCGCGCCGGTCAGCTGCAGCGCCATCAGAAAGTCGGATGCCTGGCGGACGCCGCGGGCGAGTTCGTTCGGGATGCCGAGCAGGGTCGGCTTGCCGGCGCCGGCGGCGAGCGCGATGTGATCAAAGCCCATCGCGAACGCGGACTCGGCCGTGATTGCGCTGCCGAAGCGGGTGCCGCCGAGCATGGTCAGCCGCTGCCGCCGCTCCAGGAGCAGGCGGATTACTTTCAGGAAGTTCTTATCCCAGCGGACGGTGATGCCGTACTCGGCAACGCCGCCGAAGCCAGCCATGACGCGGTCGTCGAGGTCCTCGTACAGCTCACCGATGTCGCGGATTGGGCGGAACGGCACCCGGCCGCCAAGCTGGTCGACGCCGGAGAGTTCGGCCGGCAGCGGCTCGATCTTGGCACCATCGACCGCTGTCACCGCATGGCCGGCATTCATCAGGTGATGGGCGAGACTGAAGCCGGCCGGGCCAAGGCCCACCACCAGGACCTTGTAGCCGGAGGCGGAAAGCGGCAGCGGACGTCGCACATTCAAGGGATTCCAGCGTGTCAGCAGGCTGTAGATTTCGAAGCCCCAGGGCAGGGCGAGCACATCCTTGAGCACCCGCGTTTCGACCTGGGGAATGTTGACCGGGTCCTGCTTTTGGTAGATGCAGGCCTTCATGCAATCGTTGCAGATGCGATGGCCGGTAGCGGCCAGCATCGGATTGTCGATACAGGCGATTGCGAGGGCGGCAATGACGAGGCCCTCATTCTTCGCCTCATGCATCTCCGAGATCTTCTCCTCCAGCGGGCAGCCGGGGATGGTGACGCCGAGCGGGTTCTTGGTGAAGGCGCCAGTCTTTTTGTCTTTCAAGCCCTTGGAGCAGGAATCGCGGCCCTGGTGGTGGCAGAGGATGCAGTAGCTGCTCTCGCTCAAGGCGCCTGCGAGATCGGTGCCTCGATCGGTCAGTGCGAAGCCGTCGCGGGCGAGCGTGTGGTCTCCAGTGGTTACTGCAGCCGGTGCGCCAGCGAGGTCGATTGTCGCTTGCGGGACAAGCGATTGGTGCTCAACCTTGCCGGGGACCCGGAACAGCACGTCGTCCGGGTAGAGCCGACGGCCGGCGGGGCTCAACACCGCCCAGGCGGCGTAGCGGCTGGCGAGATCGAGATCTGCCGCATGTGCAGGCTCGTCTTCCATCCAGGCGAGCACGGTTACGGCGAAGCGAAGCGGGTCGAACGCCTCCTGGCCAAACCGTTGGGCAAGCGCGCCGGCAAGCGCTTCGCCGTCAAAGCTCGCGGCTTCCTCGGCCGCGAACGCCTTGGCCGCGCGCCGCTGTACGAACAGCCGCCGGCAGGTATAGAGCGGCGCCAGCCGGTGGTGGCGGTCGGCCGCCGCCTTCAACTCTGGCTCAATCCCGAACAGCCGGGCGACGAAGGCGTCGAGGTGCGGTGCCAGGGCCAGCAGCAGTTCGGACTCGGCCGCAGCGGCCAGCGAATCAGGCGCCGCGCGTGCCGCCGCCAATGATCCCGCGAGTGCCGGGTCCGCGCCTTCGAGGAAGCGGAGGAAGGCTCGATCGAGCTTGACCAGCCCCTCGTCGTCATAAAGATCGGCGAAATCGAGCGCGTTTTCGAGCAGGAGCGGGGGCGCGGTTTCCGTCATCGGGCAAAGCCTCATCGTCAGCAACTGAGCGCCGCGTGGCCGGCGCGCGGATTGTCGGCTCCGCGATCGGGGGCGGGCTGCCGGTCAGTGGCGATGAGGTTTAGGGCCTTTCGGCGCCGCCGTCATGTGCTTAGCGTGCGCTCAAGCCGTCGGCGGCAGCGGCTCCCAGTGCTCGAACCGTGCCGCCTGGCCGCAGTAGCTACCGCTCTCGGTCATGAGGTTCCAGACGATCGCGTCACGGATGCGAAAGCGGCGGCCGGTGCGCGAAATGCGGATGCCGGCATAGTCGTCAATGAAGCCTTGGTCGCGGACACGCGCCAGCAGGCGGGCGCGTTCGGCCTGGTTGACCGGTTCCGCCGACAGCCGCGATGGCAGCGCAATCAGCTCCGGCCAGCTCAGTTCGAACACGCAGAGCGCGCAGCGATTGCCGTAAGTGAACCGCGGATCGGCGCCTGTTCCGTGCGACAGAACCGCGAACGGTGCTTCAAACAGCCAACGGCCGGCATCGACCGCCGGCACCTGCTCGTCGATCAGCGGCCGGCCGGTGACACGCAGATAGCTCGCGGCAAGCAGAGCCGCATGGCCGCCGAGGAAGCCGTTTGCCGCGCTCGGTTCGTCAAGAAAGGGTGCTCCGGTCGCGCAGGTGTCGCCTGTGGGCATGGCCGTTCTCGGCATAGAGGACGGCCGCGCCGGTGCGCGCCGCCAGCGGCAAGGTCAGTTGGTCTTGGCGAGCCCCTCGTAGTCAATCGCTTGCGCAAATGCGATCAGGTCGTCCCGAGAGACCCGGTTGCCGGTGATCTTGACCAGAAAGCGCTGGCCGACGGCGATCGACAGCTCGCCGTCGGTCCCGTTCGGCTCAATCTGCACGATGGCGCGCTGGCCTTTGATCGTTTGCAGCTTGGCGTTGCCCTGCAGCATCGCCGGGTTGCCGAACATCATCATCAGCCCCTGCAGCATCGGCGCGTCGCCGATGATCTGGACCGTAATCCGGGAGTCGAGTTTCGTGTACGCGCGCTCGACGGACGTCCCGCCGCCGAACATCGAGGTCGCGGCCATCTCCGCCTTGGCACCCGTCCAGCCGGCGACCGGCTGCGGCAGGAAGGCTTCCAGCCGTCCGCCCTTGAGCTGGCGGACGAGCTGGGCGGCGTAATCGAGTTGACCGGCGGCTGTCGTGTACTCACCCGCTTCATAGGCGCGCAAAGCTTCCGCGATCGCGTCCTTGATGTCGTCGGCGCGGGCGGTGCCGGTGAGCGAGAGGAGCGCCAGGGCAAAAATGACCCTCGCCGGCCAGGGGCGTCTCATCTGCATCGTCAATCTCCGTTTTCGGTGCTGAAGGTGACGTCCCTCTTGCCTTCTTTACATGCTGCGCCGGTACTTGCCACCGACCTCGAACAGGGCTTCGCTGATCTGACCCAGGGACAGCACCCGCACGGCATCGATGAGCACCGCGAACAAGTTGCCGCCTTCGACCGCCGTTTCCTTGAGGCGCCGAATCATCGCCTCGGCCTGGGAGCTGCTGCGCTCCTGGAATGCGCGCAGACGGTCGAGCTGGCTCTGTTTCTCCTCTTCGGTCGAGCGCGCCAGCTCCGGCGTCACCAGCGTCGTCCCGTGCGGATTGAGGAACGTATTGACGCCGATGATCGGATATGAGCCGTCGTGCTTCTTGCGTTCGTAGTAGAGCGACTCCTCCTGGATGCGGCCGCGCTGATAGCCTGTTTCCATGGCGCCCAACACACCGCCGCGCTCCGAGATCCGCTCGAACTCCTTCAGCACCGCCTCCTCGACGAGGTCGGTCAGTTCCTCGATGATGAACGAGCCCTGATTGGGGTTCTCGTTCTTCGCCAATCCCCACTCGCGATTGATGATGAGCTGGATCGCGAGTGCGCGGCGCACACTCTCCTCGGTCGGGGTCGTGATCGCCTCGTCGTAGGCGTTGGTGTGCAGGCTGTTGGTGTTGTCGTAGGTCGCGATCAAGGCCTGCAGCGTGGTGCGGACGTCGTTGAAGTCGTACTCCTGCGCGTGCAGCGACCGCCCCGAAGTCTGCGTGTGGTACTTCAGCTTCTGCGAGCGTTCGTTGGCCCCGTACTTGAAGCGCAGCGCGGTCGACCAGATCCTCCGGGCGACCCGGCCCATGACCGAGTATTCCGGCTCCATGCCGGCGGAGAAGAAGAACGACAGGTTCGGCGCGAAGTCATCGATGTGCATCCCGCGCGCCAGGTACGCCTCGACATACGTAAAGCCGTTGGCAAGCGTGAATGCCAGCTGGCTGATCGGGTTAGCGCCGGCTTCGGCAATATGATAGCCCGAGATCGAGACTGAATAGAAATTGCGCACCTGATGGTGGACAAAGTACTCCTGAATGTCGGCCATCATCTTGAGCGCGAATTCGGTTGAGAAGATGCAGGTATTCTGCCCCTGATCCTCCTTCAAGATGTCGGCCTGAACGGTGCCGCGGACGTTCTGCAGCACCCAGGTCCGAATCTTCAGCGCCTCTTCTTCCGTTGGCTTGCGGCCGTTCTCGGCCTCGAAGCGGCCGATCTGCTGGTCGATGGCGGCATTGAAGAACATCGCCAGGATCGACGGCGCCGGGCCGTTGATGGTCATCGACACCGAGGTCGTCGGGTCGCACAGGTCGAATCCGCTGTAGAGTTCCTTGATGTCGTCGAGCGTTGCGATCGAGACGCCGGAATTGCCGATCTTGCCGTAAATGTCCGGGCGCTCGTTGGGGTCGAAGCCGTAAAGGGTGACGGAATCGAACGCGGTCGACAGCCGTTTGGCGGCCGAGTCGCGCGAGAGGTACTTGAAACGCCGGTTGGTGCGGAAGGGGTCGCCCTCGCCGGCGAACATCCGCGTCGGGTCCTCGCCCTCGCGCTTGAAGGCGAACACGCCAGCGGTGTAGGGGAACGCGCCCGGCACGTTCTCGCGCAGCAGCCAGCTCAGGAGTTCGCCGTCATCCTCATAGCGGGGGAGTGCCACCTTGGGGATGCGCAAACCAGAGAGTGAGGTGTGCGCGAGCGCGGTGCGTGTTTCCTTGTCCCGCATCCGGACGACGTACTCATCGCCCGTGTAGGCATTGACCACCGTCGGCCACATGTCGAGGAGCTTGCGGCAGCGCGGGTCGAGCTCGCTCTCCTTTGCGGCCACGAGGTCATCAACGGCGGCCGCGCTGCGGCCCGATGCCGCCAGCAGTTCCTTGGTCTTGCGCACGGCCTGACGCTCGCGGGCAATGCGCACCTGATGCGCGATGGCGCGATGATAGCCGCGCACGGTATCGGCGATTTCCGCGAGATAGCGCCGGCGCGCCGCTGGCACGATCCCGGCGCCGGCGTCGGAAGCACGCTCGGTCACCTGCGGTGCCGTGGTTTCCCAACGGCCCAGGCTCTTGTTGTTGAACTGCCCGATCAGCTCACGGTGAATGGCGGTGACGCCGCGGTCGTTGAAGCGGGCGGCGATGGTGCCGAACACAGGCATCTCTTCAAGCGGTACCGTGAACGCCTCGCGGTTGCGCTGCAGCTGCTTGGCGACGTCGCGCAACGCATCCTGGGCGCCCTGGCGGTCAAACTTGTTGATGGCGACGAAGTCGGCGAAGTCGAGCATGTCGATCTTCTCCAACTGCGAAGCGGCGCCGTATTCGGGCGTCATGACATAGAGGGAGAGGTCGACAAATGGCACGATGCCGGCGTCACCCTGGCCGATGCCGGGCGTCTCAACGATGACGATCTGGAAGCCGGCCGCCTTGCAGGCGGCGATCATGTCGGTCAGCGCCGCAGGGACTTCCTGGCCGGTATCCCTGGTCGCGATCGAGCGCATGTAGACGTTGGGAGCCTCGATCGCGTTCATCCGGATACGGTCGCCCAAGAGGGCGCCGCCGGTCTTACGCCGCGACGGGTCGATGGCGATGACCGCGATCCGTGGTTCGTTGGTGTACATGCGGAAGCGGCGGATCAGCTCATCGGTGAGCGAGGACTTGCCGGCGCCGCCGGTGCCGGTGATGCCGAGGACGGGAACGACTGCGCGGCGGTGAGCCAGCGCATACAGCTCCTCGCGGCGTGACTCGTCCAGCGCGCCGTCTTGGAGCGCCGTGATCACGCGCGCAAGGTCGCGGGTGTTGCCCTGCGCGAGGGCATGGAGATCGCTGGGCAGGTTGGCGGAGAGCGAAAAGTCGCACCGCGCCATCATGTCCTCGATCATGCCCTGCAGGCCCATATGGCGGCCGTCTTCCGGCGTGTAGATGCGTGCCACGCCGTAGGCATGCAGTTCCGCGACTTCCTCGGGCACGATCACGCCGCCGCCGCCGCCGAACACCTTGATCTCGTGGCCGCCACGCTCGCGCAGGAGGTCGAGCATGTACTTGAAGAACTCCATGTGCCCGCCCTGATACGAGCTGAGCGCGATGCCCTGGACATCCTCCTGCAGCGCTGCGTTCACGATCTCGTCGACGGAGCGGTTGTGGCCGAGATGGATGACTTCGGCGCCGGCCGACTGCAGAACGCGGCGGACGATGTTGATGGCGGCGTCGTGGCCGTCGAACAGGCTGGCCGCGGTGACAAAGCGGATCGGATTGGCGCGCCCGCTTCTCGCTTCCGCTGGCGCGGCTTGTTGTCCGGTTTGCAGGTTCACCTTCTTTTCGAGCACAACGACATCATCAGGCACAGCGACCTCCGAGACCCATTGATTCTTCTTGCCTGCAAAGGCTCTAATATAAAGCTACGACCGCGCGCTGTCCGGCGCAATGCCCGGTGTTCGCAAGCGCACCCATCAGCGGGCTTGGCCGCGGCACGGTGAGCACAGTATATCCGCGGCCGGTGCCGGTATGAAAGGGTGGTCATGGCTGGCGGGACATCCGGCAGCAGGCGTGCCCGCCGCAAGGACAGGGATGCGAAAATGTTGACCGAAGAACAAACAATGATCCGGGACATGGCGCGTGCGTTTGCGCGCGAGGAGTTGGCGCCGCACGCGGCCGAATGGGACCGCACGCACACCTTTCCCGCCGACGCGATCCGCAAAATGGGCGAACTCGGTCTGCTTGGCATGGTCGTCCCCGATGAATGGGACGGTGCCGGCGCCGATAGCATTGCCTACGCGCTTGCGCTTGAGGAGATCGCCGCCGGTGACGGGGCCTGCTCGACGATCATGAGCGTGCACAATTCGGTCGCCTGCATGCCGATCTACAAATTCGGCAGCACCGAGCAGAAGGAGAAATTCCTCCGGCCGATGGCGCGCGGGGAATGGTTGGGCGCGTTCTGCCTGACCGAACCGCAAGCCGGATCGGACGCGGCCAACCTGCGCACCCGCGCCCAGCGTGACGGCGATGGTTATGTGCTCAACGGCGTCAAGCAGTTCATTACCTCCGGCAAGACGGCGCAGATTGCCATCGCCTTCGCCGTGACCGACCCCGCGCTCGGCAAGCGCGGCATCACGGCCTTCATCGTGCCGACCGACACGCCGGGCTACATTGTCAGCCGCGTCGAGGAGAAGATGGGCCAGCGCGCCTCCGATACGGCGCAGATTACGTTCGAGGACATGCGGCTCTCGGCCGAGCATCGCCTGGGCGAAGAGGGCCAGGGCTATCGAATTGCGCTCAGCAACCTCGAAGGCGGGCGGATCGGCATCGCCTCGCAGTCGGTCGGCATGGCGCGTGCGGCCTACGAGGCGGCACTCGGTTATGCGCGCGAGCGGGAGACCTTCGGCAAGCCGATCATCGCCCACCAGTCGGTCGCGTTCCGCTTGGCCGACATGGCAACGCAGATCGATGCGGCGCACCTACTCGTGATGCGCGCTGCGGAGCTGCGGGATCGAGGGCTGCCCTGTCTCAAGGAGGCGTCGATGGCGAAGCTGTTTGCCTCGGAAATGGCCGAGCGGGTGTGCTCGACCGCAATCCAGATCTTTGGCGGCTACGGCTACGTCACCGACTTCCCGGTCGAGCGGATCTTCCGCGACGTTCGCGTCTCGCAGATCTACGAGGGCACATCCGACGTGCAGCGCCTCGTGATCAGCCGCGCCATCGCCGCGGATTGAGCGCTCCGGTCGGCGCGGCCTCAGGCCACCGCCGCCCGGCGCGGGTGCCGGTCGCGCGCCGCCCAGGCGGTGCTGATAATCGAGTCGAGGTCCGGGTACTGCGGCACCCAGCCGAGTTCGCGGCGTATCCTGGCGGCCGTCAGCACAATCGCGGGCGGCTCGCCGGCCACCGCTGCCGCTGCACGAGCGGGGATCGTGGCACCGGTCATGCGGCGCACGGTGCCCAGAACCTCGTGCACGGAGTAGCCGCGGTCGAGGCTGACGTTGAAGCGATGACCGCCGCTCTCAAGCGCCTCGAGCGCACACACGTGGGCGGCCGCGAGATCGCAAACGTGGACGTAATCGCGCACGAGCGTCCCGTCCGCAGTGGGGTAGCTCGTGCCAGGGATATCGACGTAGAGGCGCCTGCCTTCAGCGACGGCAAGCGCGCGCGCGACGAGGCCGGTCTCAGGTTCGGACGCCATGCCGGCAAACCGGTCGGGATGAAAGCCGACAACGGCGCCGTAGCGAAGGCAGGTCCAGGCGAGACCATGCAGCGCCTGCGCCCGCGCCAGCAACTCCTCGATCAGGTGGTTGGTTTCGCCGGCGCTGGTCGTCGTCTCGATCGCTTCGTCTTCATCGATCGGCAGCCGGCACGGATGGCCGAAGATGGCGCCATCGGCGGAGAGGACGAAGCGGCGGACGTCGTGCTCGCAGGCGGTGCCGATCAGGCCGATCATGCCGGCCACCGGATCGCCGATGCGGCCGAAACCGGCCGCACCGCGGTCGTTCGTTTCGGCGGCCGGGACGTAGATGACACCATCGAAGCGGTGGGCGGCAAACAGCGCGTGCAGGGCTGCGCGGTCGCCAAGCGTGCCATTGACAACCGCAACGCCGTCGACGGCCGCCGCCGCGCCCGATGCCGTGAGGTCATCGAAGATGACCGGGCGATGTCCGCGCTCCTTCAGCGCCGCTGCGATGTGGCTGCCGAGATGGCTTGTTCCGCCGGTGACGAGGACGGTCTTGGACATCAGTGTGGACTCCGGGTTCGATCGATCGGGGCTTTGTGCAGGTTTGAAAGCAGCGTTCTCAACGGAATGGGTGGGGCCTGACAGCGCATCTCAGACGGGGGCGAGCTCGCGCGCCCGCAGGAGTGCGTTGTAGAGGGCCAAGTGGCGGTCGACGGTCTCGGCCAGTGAAGGGAGCGGCGGAATGGCAGCGGAAAACCGCTCCCACAGCCCGTCCTCGCTGGCGGCACGGCGCATCGTGCGGGCCAGATCGCCCGCATCGCCGCGTTGGAACAGCAGGCCGTTGACGCCATCGCGCACCATTTCCCGCACCGCGTCCGTATCCGCGGCGATGACTGGGCGCCCGGCTTGGAAGGCTTCGCGAATGATGGCAGAAGCATCGGCCGGCTTGAGCGTCGGCACCAGGACCCAATCAGCGCGCGCCATCAACGCCGGCAATTCGTCGCGCCGGCAGGGGCCGGCGTATGACGCGACCGGTGCGGCCTGCGCGACGGCGGCCATGAACTGGTTGGCAAAAGCGCCGGCTTCGGGCTGAGCGAGCGCGTGGATGCGCAGGGCTGCATCGGAGCCCTGCTCCTTGAGCAGGTGTGCCGCCGCCAACGCGCACATGAGGCCGCTATCGGGCGCAATGGCGGCAAAGATGCCGAAGCTGCGCCATGGCTGGTCCGCACGCGGGGCAACCGCCGTCTGGCGATCGGCGAGTCCGTAAGGGATCGTCTGCACCTTGCCGCGCGGCGCGCCCCAGGCAAGCAGCCGTTCGCGCAGGGACCGGCTCGGCGTCACAAAGCGATCGACGAGCGAAACCAGATTGCGGACATGCAGATCGCGAGCGACGAGATCGGCGGTCGACGCGTCCTTCAGGCAGCGGCGGCAGGCATCGAGGCTGGCGCCGGCGCAAGGTGCACCTGCCGTGGTCACCATTTGGCCGTCGTTGGCGCAGATGAGATCGTGATCGGAGAGGGTGGCGACAATGCGGACCTGGGGCCGGATACGCCGGACCACGACCAACGCCTCCAGACCGAGCCGGCGGAAATTGTGGAAGTGAATGATGTGTGGGCGGAATTGCGCCAGAAGGTCGGCAAACACTTTAAGTGCGGCGCTGCCATCGCGCGCGGCCAACATCACGGGATCGAAATCGCCCACCGGTAGGAGAGCCTCATCCGCCGAGCGGCCGATGCCCTGCAAGCGGACATCGCCGCGTGACGGGTGGCCAGAGCTGCTGGTGCAGGCGAGCAGCATGGGCTCGAGCTCGCCCTGCTCCCGCAGCGCCTGGTACAGGTCGTGCGCCCCCCACGACGCTTCGCTGGGGTCGAGCGCCGGGTGGCTATTGCAGACGTACAGAACGCGCAGCGGGCTCATGCGTGGACCTTCAGACGGCGTGGGCGGCGGCCGTCGGTTCCCTCGTCAACAGCGGCGGGTTCGTCACCCGTGTCGTCGCCGAGATCGACCTGGCCTTGCCAGCGGCGGGTGAGGCGGCGCCGGTCGAGGAGCAATGGCAGGCCGTTTTCGGCCTCGCTCAGGCCGTGCCCGTCGCCAAGTGCAAATACGATCACGTCGGCGGCATGCCAGACGGCAGCGCCGGTGCTGCGGACCTTGAAGCACAGATCGGCATCGGCGTAGGTCTGGCCCAGGTAGTCGTCGCTGAAGCCGCCCACATCCTCGAACAAGGTGCGCTGCGTCATCAGGCACGCTGATGACACCACCGGCACCGGCTCGGCACCGGCGACGCCGGCAAAGTCACGCGGGAAGCCGGCCAGGCGCGGCTGCACCGCCCAGGCGCCGCGCTCGTCGAGCGAGAGGTCTGCGCCCGCGTGCGCGAGCGAATGGTCCTCGAACAAGATCCGGGCGCCGACGAGGCCGCACTGCCGGCGGGCACTGAGCGCATTCTTGAGCTTTGCGATCCAGCCGCGCTCCTCCGGCACGCTGTCGGCGCCGCAAAACGTGAGAAGCGGTGCACGTGCCACGCTTGCGCCGGCGTTGAACGCTTCAGCGAGCCGGCAGGGCCGGGATGGCACGACGACGCGGGCTCCTTGCCCGTAGCTGGCCAACAGATCGCGCAACGATCCTTCCATCCGCCACCAGGTGCGGGGATCGGCAGCGGTGAAGATGACCTCGACATCGGCCATCGCCGGGTCGGTGGCAAACTGGCCGGCGCGGCAGCGAAGGACGCTGGCGCGTTCGGTGAGCGGGATGATCAGGCTCACCGTCGGCTTGGCTGGCCCACCGCGGAGATCGAACGAGTCCCAGGTGAGCGGGATCCGCCCAGCCTCGCCCGCGAAGGCCTCGATCGCCGGCTCGATGCACGTGCCGAGCGCCGCGTCGGTCGCCTGCGCCGGTGGGAGCATTCCGAGGATGAGGTCGTGGGCCTCCTGGGCGTCGACTGCCGACGGACCTTCCGCGAACGTGAGGCGGGTGCCCGATCTTAGTCGCAGTGCCAGCCGGCATGGCGCCGCGGCCGGAGCCGGCCGGTCGTAAGCGAAGAAAGCCGCGAAACGGCGCTCGTCCAACGGACGGTCCGCTGCGCCCTGATTGCCTTTGCCACAATCGGGCGGCGGACAGTGGACCAGCTGATCAAGCGGAACGAACGTTCGGACGCCGTCGCGTTCGGCCTCGATTCCCGCAACCAAGTGATACCGATCACGCATCCAGCCGCTTGCGAACAGCCCGAACTCGCTGCTGAAGATCCATGTCGCCCCGGCCGCGACCGGCTGCGCTGGGTCGGTCACACTGAACCCGCCGCCGGCAAGGCAGAGCCACATCTCGCGCAACAGCGCGGCCGCGTCCTCGTTGCCGGCGCTCAGACCGGCCAAACATTCAACAACGTAGCGGCGCAATGGCTTGTCGTCGCCATCGCGGCTGCTGAGCCAATCGCCCGCTGCCGGCAGAGTCGCCCGCGTGGTCGGTGAACGGGTGAGCATCATGCCGTTGTCGCCGAAGGCAATCACGCGCAGATCGGCGCTGGCGGCTGCCGCGGGCAGAAAGAGAGCCAGGGTTGTATGCGGTTGCTTGGTGCCGCCGCCAATCCGGGCCGGCGCGAACGGCGCCGGGGTGACCATGGCACCGCTGATGACGTAGGCGTGGATCGGGGCTTTCAGCTCCGACGGAACCTCGCAGGTGGCGAGCAGGTAGCGGTCAAGGAGAAGACAGCGGCCGGACAGGCTTTGTTCGAGCGTGCCCAGATCGTCAAGCAGCGTGTTGCACAGGGCGACGAAGACGGGATCCCGGCCGAGCCTGAATGTCGGAGCGCACACTTCGAAAAGGAAGCGTGCCAAGGCTTCCGCGCCGTCGGCGGCCGTTCCGTCAAGGAGGGCGAGGGGATCGAGCCACGCTGCCGCCAGCGTTGTGTCCGCTTCGGTGTTGCCGGCCGACGTCCCCTCATCTAGCTCTTCGGCACTGGCCGCGATCGGCGCTCCGGTTTCGTCGCACACGGTGAACGCGGCGCCCGCACCGATCCGGCAGCCGGGAACGAGACTTACCAGGTTGCGTGAACCGCCGTCTTCGAGAGGAAGCTCGGCCAGGCAAAACGGCGGCATCACCAGGGCGTCGCCGATGCGAACGCCAAGATGCTCCGCATCCGGCGCCGGCGCGCCATCCCAGGACAGGAGAAGGACGCCATTGCCCAGCGCCCAATAGCGAAGTGGCGCAATCGCCTCCGTCACAGATCCTGCATCCGTTGGCAATGTGCCATCGGGCTTGTGGGCACTTGTCGAGCAGGTAGACAACAGAGTATCCACTGAAGAAATGCTCACGTATGGCACGATGTGGTGTGAATGCCCCAGTTCTGGAAGATCTTATACATGGTAAAGCACGTGCCGTCGAAACAAACAATTGCGTACAATTTATAGAGAAACAATTATGGACAGCCCTGGAGCCATGCCGGGGCGAAGAGTGGCGCATGCTGACCGGCTGCAGCTGCCTCCGCACCGGCAGGGGCATCCCACTGCACCAAGAACTGGGAGGCGCATCCCACTGCACCAAAAAAAGTCTCTCATCGCAAAACCTTCCGTGTCCGCGCTGCGAAGAAGTAGGGTAAGAAGCGAGGCACTGTAGGTGAAAGCGCTGATGGACAGCCTGAACGATAAGCCGTTTGCGCAATCGGAAATGCTGGCGGACGGGGGCGGGGCACCGGCAGACGGTGGCCTTCGCATCAAGTTCTCGGACCCGGATGTCACTGCCGCAGGTGAGCCGCGGGCGGGCGTCCCGCTGCTGCGGTTGGAGACGCTCTGGTTCAATACCGGAACGCTGTGCAATCTGACCTGCGATAACTGCTACATTGAATCGAGCCCGCGCAACGACCGCCTGGCTTACCTGAGGCGCAGCGACGTGCGGGTGTTTCTCGACGAGGCGGCGCGCCGGGATCCGCCGCCAGCCGAGATCGGCTTCACCGGCGGTGAGCCGTTCATGAATCCCGATATCCTGGGCATGCTGGAAGATGTGCTGCAGGCGGGCTACCGCGCCTTGGTGCTGACCAACGCGATGAAGCCCATGCAGCGGCTGAAGGAACCGTTGCTCGGTCTGCATCGGCGCCATGGCGAGCGGCTAGCGCTGCGTGTGTCGCTCGATCATTACGCGGCTGCGGGTCACGAGCGGCTGCGCGGGGAGCGGGCCTGGCAGCCGACCATCGACGGGCTTAGATGGCTGTGCGGGCACGGGTTCAATGTCAGCATCGCCGGCCGAACGATTTGGAATGAGAGCCCGGCGCAGCTGCGTGCCGGCTTCCGCGCCTTGTTCGAAGCGCTGCCGATCGGCATTGATGCCGCCGATCCCACCCGCCTTGTGCTGTTCCCTGAGATGGAAGCGGACGCAGACGTCCCCGAAATCACCGAGCGCTGCTGGGCGATCCTCGGCAAGACTCCGGCCTCGGTGATGTGCGCCACCTCGCGCATGGTGATCAAGCGCAGGGGTGCTGATGGGCCGCGCGTGGTCGCCTGCACGCTGCTGCCCTACGACGAAGCCTTTGAACTCGGCGCAACCCTGGCCGAGGCCGGTCGCACGGTGAAGCTCAACCACCGCCACTGCGCCCGCTTCTGTGTGCTGGGTGGCGCATCGTGCAGTGCGGGGGAATGAGCGGATGCGGCGGTCGGCCGTCGTTGTCGCCCTGACGCTGTTCGGCCTGCCATCGCTCGCAGCGGTGACGGAGTATTCGGTTCAGGATATCGCCGGCTGGGAGCGCGAGCGCTTCAAGGGCGAAACCATCTATGAGGTGGATGGCGAGGGGTTGAAGGCCCGCTGTGGCAACAGCGCCTCCGGGCTCTTCCTGCGCCAGACCATCGATCTGCGCGCGACCCCGATCGTTGAGTGGTCGTGGCGGGTCGAACGCGTATACGATGGCGCGGTCGACGAGAAGACAAAGGGCGGCGATGACTTTCCAGCCCGGCTCTACGTCGTCAAGGATGGCGGCATTGCCGTCTGGCGGACGCGGGCGATCAACTACGTCTGGGCGAGCAAGATGCCGGTCGGCGCCGACTGGCCCAATCCGTTCGCATCGCAAGCGCACATGGTGGCGCTGCGTTCAGGCCCACCTGCCGCACCGGGCGCGTGGGTCCATGAACGGCGCAATATTCGCGAGGATTTCAAGCGCTTTCATGGCCGCGACGTTGAAACGATCGACGCGGTGGCGATCATGAGCGACTGCGACAACCGCGGTGGAACCGCCGAGGCCTGGTATGGCCCGGTGCGGTTTCTTTCCGAATAGGGAGCCGGGACCATGGTCCGCGCGATTTCGGCCGACATCTGCGTGATCGGGGCTGGATCGGCGGGACTGTCGGTCGCGGCCGGTGCGGCGCAGATGGGTGCGCGCACGGTCCTGATCGAGGCGGCGCGGATGGGCGGTGACTGCCTGAACACGGGCTGCGTGCCGTCAAAGGCGCTGCTGGCTGCCGCCAAAGCGGCTGCGAACATCCGTCATGCCGGCCGCTTCGGGGTGCAGGCGGGTGAACCGCAGGTCGATTTCGCGGCCGTAAACCGCCACGTCCATGACGTGATTGCGCAGATCGCGCCGCATGACTCGGTTGAGCGCTTCACCGGGCTGGGGTGCACGGTCATTCAAGAGCGCGCCCGCTTTGTCGATGAACGCACGGTCGAGGCCGGAGAGCAGCGCATCCGCGCCCGCCGGTTTGTGATCGCGACCGGCAGCCGTGCCGCCGTGCCGCCGATCCCGGGCTTGGAGGACGTTCCTTTCCTCACCAACGAGAACATCTTCGAAAACAAGGTGTTGCCCGAGCACCTGATCGTCATCGGCGGCGGTCCGATCGGCTGTGAAATGGCGCAAGCGCACCGGCGGCTGGGGGCACGGGTCAGCGTGCTCGACCTTGCGACCATCCTGCCCAAGGACGATCCGGACCTGGTCGCGGTCGTCCGCCAGGCCCTGCGCGCTGACGGCATCACCATCGAGGAAGGGGCCAAGATCCTCAAGCTCGAACGGCGCGACGGTGGTGTGGCCGTCGAGGTGGCCGACGGTGACGGCGAGCGGGAGATTGTGGGCTCGCACCTGTTGGTCGCCGCCGGCCGAAGGCCCAATGTCGAGGATCTGGGCCTGGAGGCGGCCGGTGTGCAGTACGGTCCCAAGGGCATCGCGGTCGATCAGCGGCTGCGCACCAGCAACCGCCGCATCTTTGCCGCGGGCGACGTTGCCGGCAGCTATCAGTTCACGCACCTTGCCGGCTATCATGCCGGCATCGTGCTGCGCAACGCGCTGTTCCGACTGCCCGCCAAGGTGGACATCGGCGCCCTGCCGTGGGTGACCTACACCGATCCGGAGCTTGCCCACGTCGGCTTGACGGAGGCACAGGCGCACGCCGAGGGAAGGGAAGACGTGCGGGTATTGACGTCCACCTTTGCCGAGAACGACCGGGCGCGGACGGAGCGGGCGACTGAGGGATTGATCAAGGTGGTCGTTTCCAAACGGGGCCAGGTCCTGGGCGCCGGCATCGCAGGCGCGCATGCGGGCGAGCTGATCCTGCCCTGGGTGCTGGCGGTCGGTCAGCGCATGAAGATCGGTACACTTGCAGGCGTGATCGCACCCTATCCAACGTTGAGCGAGATCAGCAAGCGGGCCGCCGGCAGTTACTACACGCCGACCTTGTTCAGTCCGCGCACGCGCAGGCTCGTCCGGATGCTGAGGTGGTTGGGATGACCACCGCCGCACGGCTGAAACGCTGGCTGCCGTTGGCGCTGCTCGGTGGCGTGATCGCGGGCAGTTTTGCCCTTGGCCTCAATGACTATCTCAACCTGGAGACCCTGCGCGAGAACCGGGCGGCACTGAAGGCGCTGGTCGAGACGCACGCCGCTGTCGCCAGCATCGGCTTTATCCTGATCTACGCGGTCATTGTTGCGGCGTCGCTGCCCGGCGCGACCGTGATGACGCTTGCCGGCGGATTCCTGTTCGGGACCTGGCTCGGCAGTGCCCTCAACGTTGTCGGAGCGACCGCAGGCGCAACGTTGCTGTTCCTGGTTGCGCGTTCGGCCGTGGGCGATGGATTGCGCGCCCGCGCCGGGCCGTTTGTGAAGCGGATGGAGGAGGGATTCCGCCGCGACGCCTTCAATTATCTTCTGTTCTTGCGCCTGGTGCCGGTATTTCCGTTCTGGGTGGTCAACCTGGTGCCCGCCTTCCTCGGCATGCGTCTGATTCCATACGTGATTGCGACGCTGATCGGCATCATTCCCGGCGGCGTCGTTTACACGGCGTTCGGGGCGGGCTTGGGTGATCTGTTCGACGCCGGTGCCGAGGCGAACCTCAAGGACGTGTTCACGCCGACGATTATCCTCGCCCTGGTCGGTCTCGGCGTCCTCTCGCTGGTGCCGATCGCCGTGCGGCGGTGGCGCGAACGCGCGCGACCGCCGGTCGATACGGTCTGACTGGCCTGGCTTGCCCGCGCCCGCATATTTCGCCACCGATCACGCCGACCTGATCACCGGTGACCGTGGTCGGATCGGCGCCGTTCGCGGTTACTTGAGCGCTTCGGCTGCCTTCAGGTAGGACTCGCACGCATCCGCCTTGGCCTGATCGGCACCGGCGTTCTTGACGCACTTCTGGTACTTGTCGACCAGGTCGAGCCGCTGCTCGGCCACTCGCTCCTGCGCTTCGTAGGCTCGTTCCTGCGCCCGGTCGGCTTGCCGCTCGGACGAGCCGCACGCCGCAAGGAACGCAATCATCCCCAGGCTCACCATGATCGACTGGTAGCGCATTTGGGATTCTCCGCTGCTTTCTGTT
Organism: Defluviicoccus sp.; assembly: GCA_029624735.1. Lineage (GTDB taxonomy): Bacteria > Pseudomonadota > Alphaproteobacteria > Rhodospirillales > Defluviicoccaceae > Defluviicoccus. The sequence continues at coordinate 194,292 of JARSSM010000016.1, forward strand.
CGCCCTTATCCTAGGCTGGCGCGCGGCTGCCGCTCAAGGGCCTGCAGGCCATGCCGATCGGGGACGGAAACGCGCTGGCCTTAGCAGTACCGTCTGCTGGCGTCCGCTTTCTTGTTCGCACTGCCGCATCCGGTTAGGGTGCTCCAGGCTCTGCCCACGTCTCTGCCATCGCTGAAGCGGTCCCGTACCCATGGATGTTCGCGCCGGCTTTGTTGAAACCATCGGCAACACGCCCCTGATCCGCCTCCGCCGGGCCTCCGACGCGACAGGCTGCGAAATCCTCGGCAAGGCCGAGTTCTTGAACCCCGGCGGCTCGGTCAAGGACCGGGCTGCGCTCGCGATCGTGCGCGATGCCGAGCGCCGCGGCCAGCTGAAGCCGGGCGGCGTCATCGTCGAAGGGACTGCCGGCAACACCGGCATCGGCCTGGCGCTGGTCGGCAATGCGCTCGGCTACCGCACCGTGATCGTCATCCCCGACACCCAGAGCCAGGAAAAGAAGGACATGCTGCGCTTAAGCGGGGCGGATGTACGCGAGGTCCCGGCGGTGCCCTACAGCAATCCGGACAACTACGTCAAAGTGTCCGGCCGGCTGGCAGCCGAGATGGCGGCGGCCGAGCCGAACGGCGCCGTCTGGGCCAACCAGTTCGATAACGTCGCTAACCGCGAGGGCCATCGGACGACGACCGGGCCGGAGATCTGGCGCCAGACCGAAGGCCGGGTCGACGGTTTCATCTGCGCGGTCGGCACCGGCGGCACGCTCGCCGGCGTCGGCATGTTCTTGAAGCAGCAGAAGCCCGAGGTCGCGATCGGCATCGCCGATCCGATGGGTGCCGCCCTCTATAGCTACTACACGACCGGCACGCTCAAGGCCGAGGGAACCTCGATCACGGAAGGGATTGGCCAGGGCCGCATCACTGCCAACCTCGAAGGCGCGCCGGTCGATCGCGCCTACCAGATCGCGGACGAGGAAGCACTGCCGATCGTCTTCGACCTTTTGCAGCACGAGGGTTTGTGTCTCGGCGGCTCCTCAGGCATCAACGTCGCGGGCGCCATCCGGCTGGCGCGCGATCTGGGGCCGGGGCACGTTATCGTCACCATTTTGTGTGATTTCGGCACCCGCTATCAGAGCAAGCTGTTCAATCCCGCGTTCTTGCGCGAAAAGGGCCTGCCGCTACCGGCATGGCTTGAGGAGAGGGGGCAGAAATAGAGAGGAAGGATGGCGGATCTACGTGAACAAGCCCTGGTCTCGACCGATTGGCTGGCCGATGCGCTCGGGCGGACGGATATCAGGATTCTGGACGGCAGCTTTCACATACCGGGCAGCGGTCGCGACGCCCGTGCGGAGTATGCGCGCTGCCACATCGAGGGCGCACAGTTCTTTGACATCGATGGCATCTGCGATCGGTCGTCGCCGCTGCCGCACATGCTGCCCGGCGCGGATGCCTTCGCGGAGACGATCGGCCGGATGGGCATCGGCTCGAACGATCACGTGATTGTCTACGATGCACCGGGCTCGTGTGCGGCGCCCAGGGTGTGGTGGACCTTTCGAGTGTTCGGCCATGACCGTGTCGCCGTGCTGGACGGCGGGCTGGCAAAATGGCAGGCCGAGGGCCGCGCCGTGACCGGCGCACCGACGATGCACCCGCGCGCCACGTTCCGCGCGACGTTTCGGCCGCATCTGGTGCGCTCGGCCGCCAATCTCATCGCCAATCTGAAGGACCGGGCCAATCTCAAGGACCGGCGCGAGCAGGTGGTCGATAACCGCGGCCCCGGCCGCTTCGCCGGCCTTGAGCCGGAACCGCGCCCCGTACGCCGGCTGGGCCATATTCCCGGCAGCCGCAACGTCCCCTTCTTCGCCTTCATCGATGCCGAGCGCTACGGCACTTGGCGTGACAATGCTGCGCTGGCGCGTGCCTTCGCCGATGCCGGGGTCGATCTCGCCGGGCCGCTGGTCGGCTCCTGCGGCTCGGGCGTGACCGCGGCGACGACCGCTTTCGCCGCCTTCCTCTTGGGCCGCGATGATGTCGCTGTCTATGACGGCTCTTGGGCGGAGTGGGGCAACCGGGACGACACCCCGATCGAACGGGACGCCGCATGACCGCCAAGGACACGCTCCTCGTCCAGGTCGGCCGCGAACCGCACGCCAATCACGGCGTCGTCAACCCGCCCGTCTATCGCGCCTCGACGATCCTCTATCCGAGCCTGGCCGACTACGAGGAAGCGGACCGCACGCCCTTTACCGGCACCCGCTACGGGCGCCGCGGCACGCCGACGACATTCGCGCTCGAAGAAGCGGTGGCCCGGCTGGAGGGCGGCTACCGCGCCGTTGCGGTGCCGTCCGGTTTGGCGGCGATCACGCTGACGCTGCTGGCGTTCCTCAAGGCCGGCGATCACCTGTTGATGGTCGATAGCGTCTACGGGCCGACGCGACGGTTCTGCGACACGGTGCTGAAAAGCTTCGAGGTCGAGACGACCTATTACGATCCGCTGGTGGACGTGGCGCCGCTGATCCGCCCGAACACGAAGCTGATCTTCCTCGAATCCGCCGGCTCGCTCACATTTGAGGTGCAGGACGCAGCGGCGATCACGGCGGTCGCGAAGGCACGCGGCATCGTGACGGCGATCGACAACACCTGGAGTGCCGGGCTGTTCTTCAGCCCGTTCGAACACGGCATCGACGTCTCGATCCAGGCCGCGACCAAGTACATCGTCGGCCATTCGGACGTCATGATGGGCGTGATCACCGCCAATGAGGCGACCTGGCTGCGCGTCAAGCGGGCAACCGCCTTGGTCGGCACCGCGGTGTCGCCGGATGACTGTTATCTCGCCTTGCGCGGCCTGCGCACGCTGAGTGTCCGCCTGGCCCGGCATCAGGAGACGGCGCTCAAGGTGGCGCGCTGGCTGCAGGCGCGCGCAGGCGTCGTCCACGTCCGCCATCCGGCGTTTGCGGATTGCCCCGGTCATGCCTTCTGGCGGCGCGATTTCACCGGCTCGAACGGCCTCGTCTCCTTCGTCACCGAACCGGCGAGCCGCGCGGGCGTGGCGGCGCTCCTGGACGGCATGCGCCTGTTCGGCCTCGGTGCCAGTTGGGGTGGCTACGAGAGCCTGATCATCCCGTTCGACCCGCAGCCGGTCCGCACCGCGAGCAGCCGCTGGCCGTACGAGGGCCCGTGCTTCCGCCTCCACTGCGGCTTGGAGGACGCGGACGAGCTGATCGCCGATCTCGACGACGGCCTGAAGCGGCTGCAGGCGAGGGGGTGAACCGCCATCACTTGGCGCATACGTGCTGCGGCTCGATAACATGTGTTCTCACTGTCCCGCTTCGGGCGCTATGATCGCATCGCTCGTGATTGCATCACGCGGATGGAAGCGGTCTGAAGGGCACGGCGCATGAAGTTTGAACGGATCACCGTCAACCCGGCGCAGATGGGCGGCGTGCCGTGCATCCGCGGCCTGCGCATTCCGGTCGCGACGGTGGTGGGCATGCTCGCCGACGGCATGAGCACTGCCGAGATCCTTGACGCCTATCCTGACCTCGAGCCCGACGACGTCCAAGAAGCGCTCATCTTCGCGGCCGAAGCGGTGCGCGAGCGTGCACTGCCGCTAACGGTTTCGTGAGATTCCTCGTCGACAACGCCTTGTCGCCGCTGGTTGCCGAGGGCCTGCGCCGACGAGACGCGGCAGCCTGGCCGTGGTGCTTTCTCCACCCATCCATTACCGGATCGGGAGTTCGGCATCCTGTCGCCAGAACGCCGCGGAACAGCACGGATAAAAACACATCCGGCAGATTACGCTAAAGCTAATCTGCCCTACGCGAGCTCAAAGCTCGATCACATCTTCCAACTTTTTACGCGATTGTTCCACGTTAGCCCTCAGAACCCTATGGAAAATCTCGTGCTCACGAACATTGCGGTGTACAAGCAGATTGCTGATGAGGCTCACAAGAAAATGCTTGAGGCACAAGAGGCTGGGTGTCGCCCAAAACCGGATGGAAGTGCAGGATCGGTACTGGCCTACGATCCGAACCGTACCAGTTTCAAGCATGCGATTATCTCAGTAGTATTTACCGGAATGTGGCTTGAGGCGCTAATGCACCAACTTATTGTAAAAAGATACGGGAAAGAGAGATATAAGGATTATGACCCAAAATCATATGAAGAAAAACTAACTTTACTTGGCTGTTGTGACGAGCTGCTTCTTGGGCGTGTGAAAAAGTTTCGTAATGCTAGAAAAATGTTGGTCCACGAGAAAGCATACTTTGATGATGACAAATTTACAACTGCTCAAAGTGAAGCCGAAAATGCTCATGAGATTCTAACTGCAATTCACGTACATTTTCTGACTAATTATCCTGACGATCTTTTCCTCAGCGCGTAGGTCAGAATAGCCGAAGGCGTATTCTGACGCATGTGTCGGGTCGGGTCGTGAGATCCCTGCCGGCGGATGCGGCGCCCCCATGCGGCGGGTTAGGCTTCGCCTTGAACCCGCCGTACGAGCTGATGCTCGATCAATCGGCCGCCATTTCAGCAGCCCATTGAGACGGACCCTGGCAGGTTAGGGTATAATGGAGAGCGTTTCCTCCATTTTTTGGGACCAAGGGAGCCATATTCATGTTCAATCTGACGGGGAGCTGCCACTGCGGGAATATTCATGTCGACGTGACACTGACCCGCGCTCCGGACGAATACACCCCCAGGGAATGTGACTGCAAATTCTGCCGCAAGCACGGGGCGTCGTATATTTCCGATCCAAGCGGCTCCCTCGTTATCAGCGTGAACAATAAAGACTTGTTACGGAAATATCGTCAGGGCAGCCGTATCGCAGACATGATTTTTTGCAGCAACTGCGGTGTATTGGTGGGAGCTATCTGCCAAACGGAAGATCACTTCATCGCCGCATTAAACATCAAGATCATAAACGGTGACATAACGTTCGGCGTTGGCAAACCAGTCTCGTCAAAAGCACTATCTGCCGACCAAAAGGTTCCACGCTGGAAGAAATTATGGTTTTCAAACGTACAATTCGACCCGTCGGCGACTTAACGCATTGCTCTATCGAGCCGCCCTACGGGGAGTCAATCGCCGACGATCCTGGGTTACGCGGACATCCGAGTCGCCGGACGAAGAAAGAGTCGGAGGAGAAAGCATCACCGCACGGCTGGCACGGCTCGTTGGCGCCTCTCGGCTTGCCGAGCGCGAGTGCGGTCCCCCGGCCCACGGCTGTGAAGGGCAAGTACGCCCCAGTCGTGGAACGGTGCAAGCGCCGGTGATAGAGTGGGGCCATGTCTGTTCTTGCCATCGAACCTTGAAGCTGGCGCGCAAGTTGGAAGCTGGCGGCTTCACGCCGCAACAGGCAGCGGCTGCGGCGGAAGCCCTTGCCGAGAGTCTTGCCGATGCGACGGCCGATATGGCGACCAAGGCGGACATCGCCGACGTGCGTCGCGACCTGAGGGAAACCGAATTCCGTCTTGAGGCCCGCATAACGACGACGGTTGCCGATGCGAAGGCGGTAATCCTGAAATGGATGTTCGGCGCCATGGCGGCGCAAACGGGGCTGATCGTGGCGCTGATCAAGCTGCTGCCGGCGGCGGGGTGAACGGACTCCCCATCGGTCTTTGGCGCGCCCGGAGGGACTCGAACCCCCGACCCACTGCTTAGAAGGCAGTTGCTCTATCCGCCTGAGCTACGGGCGCCCCGCGTCGCCATCGTACTCGAAGCGCCGTCGACGCGCGAGCCTGAGCGCGGAGCGGTGCGAGGTTCCATACCAGCCGCCCCGGCATGCCAACCGCCCCCGTCCTTGCCAGTCTTGCGCCGCCGGCGTGAATGCACAAAGCGCCCAAAACGGGTGCTTGAATTAATCTTCCGGTGCGCCATATTTGGCCCACGTGGTTTTAACTGTGGACTGAGAGGACGAAATGCCGTTCGAACCTGACAGACGCTTCCAGGTTCACAGCACGACGATGACGCGGAGCCAGGCTGAGGCTGCGCAGATCGATGTCGGCCTGCGAAGCTACATGCTGAATGTTTACAATTACATGGCGCTGGGCGTCGCGTTCACGGGCGTCGTCTCGATGCTCGTCGCCATGAACCCCGCCTTGATGGGGGCAATCGTTGGCGGCCCGTTCGTCTGGGTGCTGTTCATCGGCGTGTTGGGCCTTGGCTTTTTCGCGCCGAAGATCATCATGGGCCGCAGCACCGGCGCTGCCCAGGCGTGCTTCTGGACCTACGCCGGGTTGTGGGGTGCGTTGATTGCGCCCTACTTCTACATGTACACCCAAGGCAGCATCGCGCGCGCTTTCTTCATCACCGCGGCGGCGTTTGCTGGCATGAGCCTCTACGGCTACACGACCAAGCGTGATTTGTCGCCGATCGGCCGCTTCCTGGTGATGGCGAGCTTCGGCATCCTGATCGCGCTCGTGGTCAACATCTTCATGCAGTCGAGCGGCCTGCACTTCGTCATGTCGCTGCTGGTGCCGGTCGTGTTCGCCGGGTTGACCGCTTACGAGACGCAGCAGATCAAGAACTGGTACTACGAGGGCGATGAGGCGGTGCTCACCAAGCGGAAGGCGATCTTCGGTGCCTTCATGCTGTACGGCAGCTTCATCACCATGTTCATCTGGATCCTGCAGCTGGTCGGTGTCGCCCGCCAAGAGTAGGCAGGCCCGCAACAGGGCTAGCGCCAGTGCTCAACCCCCGGCCGGGAAATGCCCCGCCGGGGGTTTTTGCTGTTGGTGTTCTATTTCGCGGCGCTGAATTGATCGAAGGCTTCGAGTGCGTAGGCGCCGTACACGGTCGAGGGGCCGCCGCCCATCATTACCGCGACGCCAATCGTTTCCATCATCTCCTCGCGGCTGGCGCCTAGCTTGACCGCGCCGCGGGTATGAAAGCCGATGCAGCCGTCACAGCGCTGGGCGATCGAGATCGCGACGGCAATCAGCTCCTTGGTCTTGGCGTCGATCGCGCCGCCTGCTTTTGCCTTGTCGGCGAGCTGGACGAAACCGGCCATCGTCTGCGGGATGCCCTTGTGCATCTCGCGCATGAGTTGGGTGAGGTGGGCGACCGTTTCGGGATAGTTCTTGCTCATCGTGATCCTTCTGGGCAGGGCGTTGGCGCGGGGTCTGTATATTAGAGGCAGCTAAATCTAACCGCCGCCACAACAGGACACAAGCGCCCGCGCGCGCGGATGGGGCTGGAAAACCGCAGCGGCTGTGTTCCGGTGTGGCAGCGTCTCAGGCCCTCTGTTAATGTCCGCCCCCGCGGAGCGGCAAAGCAATCACGGCCGGAAAACAAAGGGGACGCCGATCATGCCAACAATCAGCCAGACGGAAGCTTGGAAGGCGCTCGATCGTCACGAAGAGGCGATGCGCAAGGTTCACATGCGGGCGCTGTTCGAACAGGATCGTGAGCGCTTCGAGGCGTTCTCGCTGCGGGCCGGCGAGATCCTGCTCGACTATTCCAAGAACATCATCACCCACGAAACCATGAAGCTGCTGCTCGATCTGGCGCGCGCGGCCGGTTTGGAGAGCTGGCGCGAGAAGATGTTCGCCGGCGAGAAGATCAACAACACCGAAGGACGCGCGGTCCTGCACGTGGCCCTGCGCGCAGACGCGGAAACCTCGATTCGGGTCGATGGCGAGGACGTGGTTCCGGCCGTGCTTGCCGTGCGCGCGCAGATGCGCGAATTCTCGGAAGCGGTCCGTTCCGGCGCCTGGAAAGGGGCGACGGGGGAGCGCATCACGGATGTCATCAACATCGGCATCGGCGGCTCCGATCTTGGGCCCGTCATGGTCGCCGAGGCCTTGAAGCCCTACCAGCAGCCGGGGCTCAACCTGCACTTCGTCTCCAACGTCGACGGCACGCACATCGCCGAGACGCTGAAGAAGCTGAAGCCGGAGACGTCGCTGTTCATCATCGCGTCCAAGACCTTCACCACCCAGGAGACGATCGCCAACGCGACGACCGCACGGCAATGGCTGGTGGGCGCGCTGGGCGAGGAGGCGGTGGCCAAGCATTTCGTCGCGCTGTCGACCAATGCGAAGGAAGTCGCGCGCTTCGGCATCGACGTCGCCAACATGTTCCAGTTCTGGGACTGGGTCGGCGGCCGCTATTCCTTGTGGTCGGCGATCGGGCTGCCGATCGCGGTCGGCATCGGCTTCGAGCGCTTCGAGCAGCTCCTGGCCGGCGGCCGGGCGATGGACACCCACTTCCGTACCGCGCCCCTGGACGCCAACATGCCGGTGATCCTGGCGCTGATCGGCGTCTGGAATGCGACTTTCCTCGGCGCCGAAGCCTATGCGGTGCTGCCCTACGACCAATACCTGCACCGCCTCGCCGCCTACCTGCAGCAGGCCGACATGGAGAGCAACGGCAAGTACGTCACCCGCGACGGCGAACGGGTCGACTACACGACCGGTCCGATCCTGTTCGGCGAGCCGGGCACCAACGGCCAGCATTCGTTCTACCAGCTGATCCACCAGGGCACGCGCCTCGTGCCGTGCGATTTCATCGCGCCGGCCGAGAGCCACAATCCCATCGGCAATCACCACCAGCTGCTGCTCTCCAATTTCTTTGCTCAGCCGGAAGCGCTGATGAAGGGCAAGAGCGAGGCCGAAGCGCGTGCCGAGCTCACCCAGCAAGGCCTCAGCGGTGACGCGCTCGAAGCCCTGGTACCGCACAAGGTGTTCGAGGGAAACCGGCCGACCAACTCGATCCTGGTGCGCAAGGTCGACCCCTACACGCTCGGCATGCTGATCGCGCTCTACGAGCACAAGATCTTCTGCCAGGGCATCATCTGGCAGGTGAATTCGTTCGATCAGTGGGGCGTCGAGCTCGGCAAGCAACTGGCGAAGGTAATTTTGGCGGAGCTTGAGGGGCCGGGCGAAGTGAGCGCGCACGACAGCTCGACCAATGCGCTCATCAACGCCTACAAGGCGCTGCGAGCCGATCAGCGGTGACGATCCGCAGGCTGCCGGAAGGGGTCGTCAATCGCATCGCCGCCGGCGAGGTGATCGAACGGCCCGCTTCGGCGGCCAAGGAGCTGGTCGAGAACGCCATCGACGCCGGTGCCAGCCGCATCGATGTCGTCATCCGCGACGGCGGCCGGTCGCTGATCGCCGTTACCGATGACGGTCGCGGCATGCCGGCTGACGAACTCGCGCTTGCCGTGGAGCGCCACTGCACGTCCAAGCTCGCCGGTGATGACGACCTGACGCATATCGCGACGCTCGGCTTCCGTGGCGAGGCGCTTCCCTCCATTGCCGCCGTTGCGCGCCTTACGCTGGCAAGCAGGCCCGCGGGTGCTGATACCGCCTGGAGTCTCACCGTCGAGGCTGGTCAGGCGCGCGCGCCGCAACCGGCACAGCATCCGCCGGGAACACGGGTCGAGGTGCGCGACTTGTTCTTCGCGACGCCGGCCAGGCTCAAGTTCCTGAAATCACCCGCCACCGAAACGGGCCGCATTGTCGAGACGGTGCAGCGTCTCGCCATGGCGCATCCGGAGATCGCATTCAGCGTTGCCGAGGAAGCGCGTACGCTCCTCCGCCTCGACGCCGCCACGGACGATACGGCTGCGGCCCGCTTGCAACGGGTGGGCCGGATCATGGGCCGGGACTTCAGCGACAACGCGGTTGCGGTGGCGGCAGAGCGCGGCGGCTTAAGGCTCAGCGGTTACGCCGGGCTGCCGACGCTGAACCGGCGGCAATCGGACCTGCAATTTTTGATAGTAAACGGCCGTCCGGTACGCGATAAAGTTCTTTATGGCGCAATCAAGGCAGCGTATAGTGGCGTACTTGCGTCAGACAGACATCCATTAGTCGCAATTTTTCTCGAAATTCCGCCGGAGGATGTGGACGTTAACGTGCACCCGATGAAAACGGAAGTCCGCTTCCGCGACGCCGGCCAGGTCCGCGGCCTGATTGTGGGCGCGCTCCGCGGCGCGATCGATAGCGATGGCAGACGGGTTGCGACGACAGCGGCGGAGCGGCTCTTGAGCGCGGCCGGCAGCGATGCGATCCCGGTCGCGCCGTTCGAACGGCCGGTCTGGGGCGTAACCGGCGGCGCACGCTCGCCAAGCGCACGGCTTCCCGCTCAGGCCTCATTCGCGCGCGCATGGGCACCGGGCGGGATGGCCGACAACGCAGTGGCTTATGAGGCCTCGCCGGCCTTGACCGCCGCGGCGGCAGACTCTGGCGGCGGCGTGGCAGCGGAAACGCCCGGAGACGATTTTCCCTTAGGCCGGGCCTGCGGCCAAGTGCACGCCACCTACATCGTCGCCGAAACGGCCGATGGCCTCGTCATCGTCGACCAGCACGCCGCGCACGAGCGGATCCTGCACACCCGCATGGTCAACGCGCTCACGGGCGGCGTGGTCGCCCGCCAGGGGCTCCTGATCCCGGAAGTGGTCGAGCTGAGCGAAACCCAGGTGACGGCGCTCACGGCGCGCGCCGACGCCCTGGAGACGCTGGGGGTGGTCCTGGAGCGGTTCGGCGCCGGCGCGGTGCTGGTGCGTGAAGTGCCGGCAGCACTGGACCGCGTCGATGTCCGAAAGCTCGTCGCCGACCTGGCCCAGGATCTTGCCGCGCAAGGAGACAGCTTGGCGCTCGACGAGCGCCTGCATGCCGTGGCCGCCTCGCTCGCCTGTCACGGCAGCATCCGCGCCGGCCGCCGGCTGACGCCTGCGGAGATGAACGCGCTCCTCCGCGAAATGGAGGCGGAACCGCATTCCGGTCAGTGCAGCCACGGCCGGCCGACCCATATCACGCTGAGCCGCGCCGATATCGAGCGGTTGTTCGGCCGGCGCTGAGCGGAGAAGACAGGGCGATGATCTTCTGGGCCGTCAAGCAGCTCGTCGTTTGGTCGATCGTCTGCGTGCTCGCGGTCGTGATCTGGACCGATGAAGGCGCGATCGAGGCGCTGTTCCGGCGGGTCATGGCAACAGCAGGCGGCGCAGAAACGGTGGCGGCGGAATCGACCGACGACGAAGGCAGTCGCATGCTGACCTTGCGGGCCGGGGCCGGCGGCCATTTCTGGGTGGATGCGGAAGTGAACGGCTCAACCGTGCGCTTTGTCGTCGATACCGGGGCCACCAGCGTCGTCCTGTCGGAAGAGGATGCTGAGCGCGCCGGTCTCAGACTTTCTCCACGCGACTACACCGCCCTGCAGCGCACCGCCGGCGGGACCGTGCGCGCGGCGCCGGTGACCTTGCGCGAGGTCCGCATCGGCGCCTTGGGCCTGAGCGATGTCGAAGCAGCGGTCAATCCGGCACTTTCCGGTGTCTCGCTCCTCGGGATGACTTTTCTCAACCGCCTCGACGGCTACGAAGTGCGCGGCGACAACCTCAGGCTCTACTGGTAGCAGTTCCTCCGTCGAGCCGGCAGAAAACGATGCGGGCCGGCCCGACGGTGCGCTCGTCGACGATGCTGAACGGCGCCGGGGCCGCAAATGGCTCGGCGGTCGCGACTTCGACGACCGCAAGGGCCTCCGGCGCCAGCCAGCCGCTGGCGAGGCCTGTCAGCGCCGGCACGGCGAGGCCCGCTCCGTAAGGTGGATCGAGGAACGCAAGAGCCGCAGGCGTGCCGGCGGTCGCCGGTGGCGCTGGCAGTCTGTCGGCATCGAGCCGCAGGAGGGCCACCGATCGCGCTTCGCCCATCACTGCCGCATTGCGCTCGATGGTCTTCAGGGCTTGTGCATCAATGTCGATGAAACAGGCGTGGCGTGCGCCGCGCGAGAGCGCTTCGAGACCATAGGCGCCGCTGCCGGCGAAGACGTCGAGCACGGCCGCTTCGGCAAAGCCGGCCCAGTCGAGGCCGTGGGCGAGAATGTCGAACACCGACTGCCGTACCCGCTCCAGCGTCGGCCGCAGCGGCAGCGAGGCCGGCGGTACGATGCGCCGGCCACGATGCTTGCCGGCGATGATTCTCATTCCGGCAACAGCGCGCCCAACTGCTCGCGCATGACCTTGGCCGGGATCGGCGCCACCTCGCCCACGGCCAGCGTGCCGAGCTGAAACGGTCCGAAGGCGATGCGGATCAGCCGGTTCACGGTCAGGCCCAGGTGCTCCAGGACGCGCCGGATCTCCCGGTTCTTGCCCTCTTTCAGGCTAAGGGTGAGCCAGCTGTTGGCGCCCTGGACGCGATCCAGCGTCGCTTCGATCGGGCCGTAACGAACGCCGCCAATGGTCAGCCCCTGGGCCAGCACGCTCAGCCGCTCCGGCGTGACAGCGCCGTGGGCGCGGACGCGGTAGCGCCGCGTCCAGGCGGTCGCGGGAAGTTCGAGCCGGCGGGCGAGCGCACCGGTGTTGGTGAGCAGGAGCAAACCTTCGGACGTCAGGTCGAGCCGGCCCACCGAGACCACGCGCCCGAGCGAGGCAGGCAGCGCCTGAAACACGGTCGGCCTGCCTTGCGGATCACGGTGGGTGGTGACCAGGCCGGCCGGCTTGTGGTAGCGCCATAGCCGCGGGCGCGCGACCTCCGGCAGCGGCTGGCCGTCGACGGTGATGCGGTCGTCATCGCTGAGGATGATCGCCGGCGTCAGCACCGGCGTGCCGTTGACCGTCACCCGGCCAGCGCGGATCCAGGCTTCGGCATCCCGGCGCGAACACAGGCCGGCGCGCGCGATCCGCTTGGCGATGCGTTCGCCTTCCGCCGGCGCGCTCATGCCTGCGCCGCCCCAACAAACGCAGCGAACAGGCGGCGGTCTGCGTCGCTCAAGCCGAATTCCGGATGCCACTGCACGCCGAGGCAGAACCGGCGTTCCGGGACCTCGATGCCCTCGATGACGCCGTCCGGCGCGATGGCGTTGACGATGACGCCGGTTGGCACATCGCGCGCCGCCTGATGGTGGGAACTGTTGACCTCAAGCTCATCCGCGCCGGCGATCGCATGCAGCCGTGTGCCCACGACAAGGCGCACGCTGTGACCGGGCTGATCGCGGGGGGCAGCTTGCTCGTGGGCCAGCGCATTCGCAACCTCGTCCGGAATGTGCTGGATCAGCGACCCGCCGAGCACGACATTCAGCAGTTGCTCACCGCCGCAGATGCCCAAGAGTGGCAGATCGCGCTGTAACGCGCCTTCGATCAGCAGCGCTTCGAAGGCCGTGCGCTCGTCCTTGGTGCGGACGCTCGGATGGCGCGTGCCGGCGCCGAACAGGGCCGGGTCGACATCGAAGTTGCCGCCGGAGACGATGATACCGTCCAACCGGTCGAGAAACCCAGTGGCGCGCTCGGGCAGCGGCGGCAGCAGCACCGGCAGCCCGCCGGCCTGGCTTACCGCTTTGGCGTAATTCTGGCGCAGCGCCAGCCAGGGAAAGCGAGAATAGCCGCCGGGCGGCTCCGTGTCTAAGGTAATACCGATCAGGGGTGGAGACATGACGGGGAGCAGGCTAAGGCGATGGACCGTCCGGCGCAACCGGCTGTGCTGCAAGTGATGAGCGCTCCTGGCCGCAGCGGGCCGTCGGCGATGGAAATCGCGCTCGAAGAGGCGGCCGCAGCGGCCGGGCAGGGCGAGGTCCCGGTCGGTGCGGTGATCATCGAAGGTGCAACCGGCACTGTCATCGCGCGCGCGGGCAACCGAATGCGCGCGCTGAACGATCCCACCGCGCATGCCGAGATGCTCGTGATTCGGGCAGCAGCAGCGAGGCTGCAGACGGAGCGGCTCGATGGCTGCGATCTCTATGTCACGCTGGAGCCGTGCACAATGTGCGCGGCGGCAATCGCCTTTGCCCGGGTTCGGCGCCTTGTGTTTGGCGCCTATGATCCGAAGGGCGGCGGTGTCGAGCACGGAGCCAGGTTCTTCGCGCAGCCGACCTGCCACTACCGGCCGGAAGTCATCGGCGGGGTTGAGGAACAGCGCTCCCAGGCCCTGTTGCAGGCGTTCTTCCGCGCCCGCCGTCCGCAGGTATAGGGCGCTCAACCGCTCGCCAGCCGCTCAGCGTTCGTTGCGCAGAAAGAGGGCGCCGATCAGGCCGATCAGCGCGACCTTGACGGCGAGTGCGCCAGCGAGCGGTGGCAACAGGCCGGACTCTCCCATCGCCAGTGACATCCGGTCGAGCGCGAGGAAACCGAAGCCAATGCCGAGACTGAACAGAAACATCGGTCCAAACGTACCACTCCGGCTGTGCCAGTTGGCGAGCGCAACGACGAGGCCGATCATCAGGGCCGGCGTGATCAGCATGGTCAGGCGGTGGTACAGCCATGTCTTGGCGAGGTAGGTCGGCTGCTGCCCGAAGCCGTGGTTGCCGATCAGGACTTTCATGTCGGCGATGGAGAGTTCGCGGTACTTTTTCGCCAGAAGCGGCAGATAGCCGATATCGATCCGGCCGGGCCAGGCCATGCCAGGCAGCGATTCGACGGTCGCGCTGCCGGCGTTGAGGATTTGGACGCCGTAAAGCATCCATCCCTCGGCAGCCGGGTCCGCCCGTTCGGCATCGATCTGGCGTAGCAGGGCGCCGTCCTTGTCCCGCTCGAAGATCGTAATGCCAAACAACTGCCCGGCCCGGCCGGCCTCGCGCGGCACGCGGACGATGTTTGGACCGCTCATCAGCCAGACCGCATCGTTGTCCTCGGCAAACACGGCATCGCGGTCAGCGCCGATGCCCCAGGCGCGCAGCGCATCGGCTGCTTTCGGCACGGCCAGATCATCGAGCATGAACTGCGCCGCGCCCAGCACCACCGCAACCGGGACCAACGCGCGCGCGATGCCGAAGGAGGAGATGCCGGTGCTCCATAGGGCAACCAGCTCGGCATGGCGCATCAGGAGCGCCATTGTCACGACGCCGCCCAGGAGGCACGCCATGGGCAACATCTGTGCTAGGACGTCGGGGGTGCGCAGGCCGGCGTAGCGGGCCAAGGCCGACAAGCCGCCGTTGTCGGCACGGAGCACCTGGTCGCCCTTCTCCATCAGATCGAAGGCGAGCGACAGGGCTGCCAGTGCGACCAGGACCAGCAGCAGATGGAACAGGTAGCGGGAGGTGAGATAGCGTACAATCGCCATTACGGTCGCCGCCTGCCCTGCTTCAGTCGGTCAATGAGGCCGCTCGCGGCCCGCTCCCACCACCGCCTGCCGCCCAGTGCGGGCGTGTGCGGAACGACCAGAACGGCGCGGGCAAACAGGAGCAGGCTGCCTGCGGCGAAAACGAGGAACGGCAGCCACAGGCCGGTGAAGGGGCCAACCAGCCCGCTTTCGACCGCGTTCTTGCCGAAATCGAGCACCCTTTCGTAAGCGATCAGCACGATCAGGCCGACCGCGAAGCCAACCAGCCGGTCGCTGCGCCCGCGCCCCAGCGCCAGCCAGAGCCCGAGCACCGGCATCAGCGGAATCGACAGCACGCGCGCAACCCGGCTGTTGAATTCGGCGACGAGATCGCTCGCACGCAGGCCGGCCGGCGGGTGATCCTTCTGCCGCCACAGTTCGACGATCGTCATTTCCCGCTCGTGCGCGCCGCGCGGGCGAAACATCATCGCGTGCTCTTCGTGCAGAACCGTGCGCAGCTCCTGGAAGCGCAGGGCGCTCGACCCTGCGCCCGGCTCTGCGCCGCCCGCATGCCGGGTGAGGCGGAGCCCCTCGAACAGCCGCAAGATCGGCGGTCCGTTCTCCTCCGCCCGAATCAGGTCGCCACCCTTCGCCGCGACTGCGCTAGCACCTTCGCCGTCGGCATCGCTCTCATAGAGAAATACCCGGCGCAGGCTGACGCCGTCGGCGCCGATGTCCTGGATGAGGAAAGTGACGTCGCCAACCCGCGCGAACACGCCGGCACGCACCGAGGCATGCAGCGCCGCCTTGCTTACGGCGTAGACGACCTGCTGATAGGCGTAACGGGCATAGGGGCGGAGGTAGCTCTCCATCACCGTGTTGACGGCCATGACCGCGATCGCGACCGCCATCGCCGGCCGCAGCTGCCGCGCCAGGCTGAGGCCCGCCGCCTGCATGGCGTCCACCTCGCCGTCACGGGTCATCTTGTTGAAGCCGAACATGACGCCGAACAACAGGCTGATGGGCAGGGCGATGCTGAGGTAGTGCGGGACGAGATAGCCGATGATCTCGAACATCACCTTGATCGGTCCCGACGCGCCAAGGACGAGATCCATCAGCTGCAGGAAGCGCGAGACGAGAAAGGCGAGGAGCGCAACGCACAGCGCGATTGCGAGCGGTTTCAGGATCTGGCCGGCGATGTAGCGGTCAAACAGGGTTATCGGCATGAAGGTCGCAACATCGCTTGCACGCTCTGGGCCGCGCCCGCTTCCGCGCTAAACGCGGGGGGTCGTCTCCGCGCCAGACGCTGGCGCTGTCTAGCACGTTCGCGTCACCCTGTCGAACCGGTGTCGGCGGCAGGCGCTGGCATAAACAACGATCGGATTGGGTGTTCCGTGAGGGAGCCGCCGGCAAGTGCGCAGCGGCGGGCCCGCATGTCGAGGGACCAGCCGCCCTCGACGGCAGCGATGCGGTAGAGATGGTACTGCGCGGTGTGGTCCGCTGCATCGGTGGCGGCCGACGCGGACGGCGCGCCTACGACCGGAATGTCCCGGCCGCCGGCGGTGAGGAACCCGACCTCGAAGCGATGGGTATGCCCATGCAGCACCAGCTCAGCGCCTTCGCGGGCAATGACCTCGCGGAACGCGGCTGCGTCGCGAAGCCGCTTGTGGCGGGCTAAGCCTTCATCGATCGGCCGATGGTGCAGCAGCACGATTCGGAAATCCCCAGCACTGCGAGCTTCGGCGAGGATTCGTCCGAGCCGCTCCAGTTGCCGGTTGCCGAGACTGCCCCACGCCATTCCGGGCGGCGACGGCTCTGCGGTCGTGAGGCCGATCAAGGCAACGCCATTGCGCCGGCGCAGGAACGGAAAGCCATCGGCGGGCGCGGGGTCATCGCCGCGCATATACGCTTCCCAGCGCGCGAGCGACGAGGCGGCAGCGACCCGGACGTAGGCATCATGATTGCCGGGCACGACGGAGACGCCCTCCGGCGTGCCGAGCGCGCCCAGCCAAGCGGCGGCCGCCGCGAACTCGTCCGGCAGCGCGATGTTGACGATATCGCCGGTGACGGCAATGTGATCGGGGCGCTGCGCCTGCAGGTCGCGCACCAAGGTAGCGAGCAGCTCGGGCCGATAGATGTGCCGGCGCCGCAGCCGCCAGGACATGAGCCCGACCAGCCGCTTGTTCGCAAACGCCGCGGCCTGCTGACCTCCTGGCGTTGGCAGGTGCGGATCGGTGAGGTGCGCCAGGATAAACATGCTCATCCGCCCGCTGCCGGCCTGCCCGTGCCTACAGCGGCGGGCTGTTTGTACTCCTCGCCGTGTCCCGGCCTCAAGCCGGCTGCGGCAGTGGCGTGATTCGCCGGATCACCTCGATCGCGTCATGCCGAACGTGGTCCTGGCGCATTTCGTCTTCGATCTGGCTGTCGGTGACGATGCCCTTGTCCAGGCATTCGCGCAACAACCCGAAGAACAGCCGTTCCTGCTCCGAATCGGGATGCCGCCAGTAGCGGGCAAACGGTCCCACCCGGCCCAAGGCGCGCATTGCAATGCGGGCAATCGTTGCGTACGCCGGGATCGGCCCGTAGGCATCGGCAGGGGTGAAATCGATCGGCAGGCCGGTCTTCCAGGGCTGGGTGCGTCGCCTGGTGTTGTGCAGCATCCGTGTTGCCGGGGTAAGACGGTCGAAGTCGTTCCACTCCTTCTCGAACAGGCCGATGCTGCCGGCCGGCTCGCGCTTGAGCGAGATCCAGTCCATGTAGTCGAGCTTGAAGTCGAACATGGCGTTGAACTGCTCCTGGCAGTGCCAGTGTGTCAGCTTCGCGCAATCGAGCAGCATCACGCTCGACGCGAAGCAGCCGTACCAGCCTTTCGGTCCGGATCGCTTGCGGCACATGATGGCAGTGGTGCCCATATCGCGCGACAGGAGCTCCCAGACGTCGGCAACGGCAAAAATATCCGGATCGATGACGATGGCGCGACCCTGGTAGCCCATCAGCTCCGGCGGCATGAACCGCAGCGGGGTGAACGACTGCAGGTCGCGGCTGCGCCAGGTGCGGCGGACGCCGTCGCGCATGTAGGACTGGCCTTCCCGCGCACTCAGGAAGGCGTGATCGGCGCTGTTGATGATCTCGACGTCGAAGCGGTCGGCATGGTGGGAGTTGCGCTTGAGCGCGTAGGCAGCCACCAGCGCCCCCACCATCTGCTGCGGGTTGGTGTGGATGAACACGCACGGCCGGCGCGCTCCGGCAGTGGTCTCCGCCGCTCGCCCCGCTTTGGTCTCAACGATGGGTGAAGACATTGTCGATTCGCCTTTGCCTGTCTCCATGGTCGTCGCGTTGCACTGCCGCCCCTCGTCACGTCGCCGTGGCGGCGGTTTTGGTCGCGGCGGCGCCATAGCCGAACACCGGCGCCAGATGGGTCGTGATCTCGCGGTCGATCGCCTCTTGCTGTTCGGGCGTGAAGTCATCGCGGTAGCCGCCAACCTTGGCGCGGCGCACCTTGAAGCTGTTCGGGTTATTGCGGTCGCCCGCCAGCATCCTTCTGCCGGCAAGCCAGAACACCCGCTTCGTCTCGAGCGCGCGCATGTTCTCGACCGACGCGAAGCGGACCGCTTCTGCGAGCTCTTCGGGCGTTGCCGGCGTGCCGACGAACTCTAGGATCCTTCCCAGCGCGGCACCCGGATCGGCGCGCATGTCTTCGTAACGGACGATCAGGAGCGAGCGAAAGCGTCCGAGTTCGCGCGCCCAACCGTTCATAAAGTCAATGATTTTGCCCAAACCGCTTTCCGGGTTCATGACAAAATCAAACAAAGTGACGTTTGGATCGAGCGGATACTTGTTAATGATCTTCTTGCGCTCAGTCATCCGGAATTTCCACTGAAAATACTGAGACACGGCGACATCGGCCGGATCCCGTACCATCAGGACAACCTTCTTCTGATAATAGTCTTCCTTGGATTGATTGTGATCCGTAAAGTCCTTGAGGTAGTTATCATGGGTGAAGAAAATCAGCGGGATCGCCTTGTTCTTGCGGTGCAGGTTATCGAAAGCGATCAGATGCCGTTCGGAAAGACCATGTCTGACCTGGTAGAAGCGCGACATCATCACGCGCAGCCATGTCCGCCCGCTCTTGCCGAACGAGACGATCACGCTTTCGGCGAGCGACAGCTTGCGAAAGTCCTCATGACCGCGCAGCCATCGCTCGATCCGCACCTTCCTGGCCTCCGGCAGGAAGAACAGGAGGTGCATGATGATGTGCCGTAGTGTCGTTCGAAACGCGATTTCCATTCCCGCATTACCCAATGCAAAGTGGCGCCGGCAGTCCGACCCGGCCCGATATCCCCGCTGCGGCCTGACCGCCCGGCGCGAGTCGACCAGCCCTGTCTTTGATAATCCGAAACAGACGGTCTGCCAAGTCATCCGGGCGGCCGGTGCCTCAGTCGCGCAAGCATTGCCGCGCTAAAGCCACAGCGACAGCCAAAGGCAAGCCACCTTGGCGGCTTAACAAATGTTGTTGCAGTTGTCCGCGGCTGCCAGAGAGGGCGATGAGTACATGTCGGGGTAACAAACCGAAACAAAGATTGACTTGAGGGATCGTGCCGACGCTGCGATCAAGGTTGGTGGGTGATCCTGCGACCCATTTGCGAAGGTGGCCGCTTGCGGTCGCATCGGCCGGAGAGGGGCGCGGCGAAGGGTCCGGAGATCACCAGGTCCGGACGGAGACGGACGGCTCCTTGCCAGCACGGCGAAGGAGTGACGTCGAAAGGGACAGAGAATGCCGCACGGAATGGCACCGCTTGCTTGGATTACGGAGAGCCCGCGCGTTTGGGTGCTCATGGGCCACAAGGCCGGCGACAACAGCCAGGTTCTCTCACTGGCGGAGGCGCTCGGCTGGCCGTTTGAGATCAAGCGGTTCGTGTACAACCGGTTCGAGCCGCTGGCGCATGCGCTGTTCGGCGCGACGCTTAAGGGCGTCGACGCGAGCCGGTCATCTTCGCTCGAGGCACCGTGGCCGGATCTCGTCCTGACCGCAGGCCGGCGCAACGAGCCGGTTGCGCGCTGGATCAAGCAGCAGGCGCGCCCCCACACTGTGCGCATCGTTCACGTCGGCCGCCCGTGGTCGAACCTCGATCAATTCGACTTGGTCGTGACAACGCCGCAGTACCGCCTGCCGGAACGTGCGAACGTGGTCCACAACAAGACACCGTTGCATCGTGTGACGGCGGAGCGGCTCAGCGCCGATGCCGCCCTGTGGGCGCCGCGGCTGCGGGCGCTGCCACAGCCGATGATCGCCGTCGTCATCGGCGGACCGAGCGGCCCCTACAGCTTCGACCGGGAAGCCGGCCGCCGTCTTGCGGTCCAGGCCGGCGCACTGGCGCGCTCGTGCGGCGGTTCGCTCCTGGTGACGACGAGCGCGCGCACGCCAACCGCCGCGATCGACGCCTTCGTGGGCGCGGTCGATGTGCCCTATTACCTGTTCCGCTGGACAAAGGACGCCAAGGAGAATCCCTATTTTGCGTTCCTCGGTCTTGCGCATTCGATCATCGTGACCGGCGACAGCATGTCGATGCTGACCGAGGCGTGCGCGACCCGCAAACCGGTTTACATCTTCGATCTTGGCGAGGGGCGCAATGCCATGCGGCCCGACACGCCAGCGCAGCCGTTCCGCTGGCGGTCGATCGAAGCGACGCATATCAAGGCGTTTCTCTACCGCCAGCTGTTGCGGTTCGGTCCAGTGCGGTTGGGGCGTGATATCCGCATCATTCATCACGACCTGATCGAGGCCAAGCGGGCGGTCTGGCTGGGCGAGCACTTCCCTGAAGGGCCATTACCGCCCCTGGAATGCCTTGATCACGCTGTCGCCGGGGTTCGGGCGCTGTTCCAGCTCCCGCCGCTGACGGTTCCGGAGCCGCTCATGGAGTGGCGTGAGTTGCTGCCGGCACGCCGAACCGCCTGACGGATGACGGTCAGCCGGCCCGAACGGTGCAAGCCGGGCGGGCAACGCGGACGGGGTTGATGCGCACTCTGCTCGTTCTCGGATCGAAACCCGAACCGGTGTTGCCGCCGGCCGGAAGCTGGGACGCACTTGCCTGCGCCAACGCGTCGGGGGCATCGGCGGCGCGGCTGGGTTTGCCGCGGCCGGCGTTCACCGTCGTCTCGACCATCCTCGCTTCGCGTACGACGCCATCGAATGCGATCGCGCTGGCGGCACTGCGGGGCTTGAGCACCGGCACGCTGTTCATCTATCCGCGCCGGCCCTACCGCGGCAACCGGCTGAAGCAGATCGCCAACGCCGGTCGCGTCCTGCGGGCGACGCCGTGGTTCCTGCGCCGCGAGCTGGCGCGGGTCGATTACCATTACGACCGCACCGAGGTCCGCTCGTCGGACGCTTACGCCGGGATCATCCTTGCCTTGTCCGGGAACGATGGAAACTTGACGACGCTCATGCGTCGGAAGCCACCTTCGAGCGGCGTTGTTGCGGTGGCACTCGGCCTCAGCGATCCGGCGTACACGCGGGTCGTCGTCAGCGGATTCAGCTTTCAGATCACGCACGCTTACGCCGAGAACCCGGATATTCGCCTGCGCGGGAGCGCCGAAAGCCGGCACGCCGATACCGACATTGCCGTGATTACGGCCTTGTCGCACTGCACAAGACGGCTTTATACGACGGAGCCGATCGTGAACGAACGGACCGGCGTGCCGTTGCTGGAGGGGTGACGGCGCCGGTCGGCCCGTTCTGCAGCTGACGTCGGCCCGTGGCGAAACAAGTGGCATTGCCAGAGGTGAGTTGTGGCCACACTGAAGCGTGTAAAGAATATTTTAAAGTATGGGATCGGCGAGAAGGCCACTCAGCGCAAGCGTGCTGTCAAGAAAAAGTTGCGAGAGGCGCGATTCAAGTCTGATCGCTGGCAGTCGGAAGGAGAGCTCTCGTTCCGTCGCTACGCGTCCTATGACGAGTATATTGCGCATCAAGCCTCCAAGCTTGATAAAGTTAGTGACAGGTTGAAGGAGAACGAGGAACTATTCTACGAGGAATTTGTTTCCCGACTGGGCTCATGTGGCCCATTGAAGGATAAGAACTCTGTTCTCTGCCTCGCGGCGCGGGTTGGTACGGAAGTGCGCGCCTTGATCACGTTGGGTCATTTTGCCGTTGGGATTGATCTTGAACCTGGGAAATCCAACGCCTACGTTCTTCCGGGCGACTTTCATAAGCTGGTGTTTGCGGATAACTCGATCGATGCGGTCTACTGCAACAGCCTCGATCATGTCTTCGATCTCGCCAAGGTGGTAGGAGAAGTGCGCCGGGTGCTGCGGCCGGGGGGAATCTTTGTCGCCGACCTGTTTGCCGGATACGAGGAGGGATTTACGGCCGGCGAGTACGAGGCGACGCACTGGAAGACCGTCTCTGCGATCGTCGACAAGATCAAGGAACTCGGTGGCTTCGCCGTGATCGAGGAACGGCCGTTGGGCAAACTCCTGCGCGGCGAATATACGCAAGCCGTGTTTGGTAAGCCGGCGGCCTGACGACGACGGGGCAGCGCGTGGGATATTTCAACTACGATCACTTGCGATTCCGCTACGAGCCTTTTCCGATCGGATACGCTCGTCCGATCATGGATGAGAGCGTGTACAAGGAATTGGCTTCGACCTATCCCGAGCGCGAGCGCTTCGTTTATCTGGAGAAGGTCGGGCACAAGTTTACTTTGTCCGAGCGCTTCAACCCCCGCCAGTACGAAGAGTTCATCGCCAGCACACCGGTGTGGCGGGATTTCCATGGCTGGCTCAAGAGCGATGACTTCATTCTTGAGGTCATGCAGACGCTGCGCGCGCATCAGATCGACCTGGGATACAAGAAGCCTCCCTCGCTGCGAAAGCGGCTGCTGCGAACGTTCAAGAGCGTCGCCGGTTGGCGGGTCGGGGTCCGCCAGGGACGACTGACGGCGCGGTTCGAATTCTCGATGCTGCCGGCCGAAGGCGGTTCGGTCATGCCGCACACCGACTCGCCGACGAAAATCGTCACGCTCATCATCTCCATGGTCGACGATTCCGAGTGGTGCCCCGAGTTTGGCGGCGGGACCGAAATCAATCGGCCGAAGAACGCGCAGATGATTTTCAACCAGCTCAATCGGCAAGCCTCGTTCGACGAGGTCGAGATGATCGACGTATTTCCCTTTACCGCCAATCAGGCCGTGGTCTTCATCAAGACGTTCAATTCATGGCACTCGGTCCGGCCGATGACGGGCGCCGGCACGGACGCGCTGCGCAAGACACTCACCATCAATATCGAGACGACTTGAGCGGGTCGCCGTCGACAGGGGAGGTCACACCTTTGGTTCACAGCGTCCTCGAACGTCTCGATCCGAGCCACATTGTCCTCGATCCGCAGCCGTATCTTTACTCAACGGAAGCACTGGATCCCGATTACTATGCTGAACTGGCGGCGGCCTATCCGAGCCTGGAGAGCGTCGCCGGCACTAGCCCTCTGGAGAATAACCGTGCGTACCTCCGCCAAGCGCGCGAGGTAATCGATAATCCGGAGATCCCGGCTATCTGGCGGGATTTCTTCGCTTACCATACCTCCGAGACCTTCTTTCGCGAGATGATCGCTTTCTGGCGGGCCGCGCTGGATTGCGTCTACCCGAACCTCGACACGCTTCTGGGAACACCGGTCGACCAGGCCACGATCGGTCTGCGTTCACGCGGCAAGGAGAAGGCGCTCGAAAACAAGTCCGCCGACGTGATGATGGACTGCCAGTTCGGCGTCAACAGCCCGGTCAAGGAGAAGACGGCTGTACGCGGGCCGCATGTCGACGATACGCACAAGCTCTATGCCGGGCTTCTCTATTTTCGATTGCCGGAGGACAGCGTCGAGGGCGGCGATCTTGTCCTCTACCGTGCCAAGGAAGGCAGCCGCTATTTCCAGGACGGCCGCCGCGATATCCTGGAGCGCTACGTCGAGCCGTTCAGGGTTGTGCCGTATCGTGCCAATACGCTGGTCATGTACTTGAACACGCCGCGCTCGATTCATGGTGTCTCGCCGCGTGCCGTCACGCCTTTGTACCGTCGCTACATCAATCTGCAGTGCGAGTGCTACCGTCTGCCGGAGGGCGAGTTCTTTCCCATCCAACGCGACGCGCTTGGGCGGATCGGCTCGGCGGTGCGCCGTACGCTCGGGCTCAGGGACGCTTGAGCGCTCAGCAGGACGCTGCCAGGGAAGACGTGGGTCGGCTGGCCGGGCATTGAGGGGCGGAAGGGAGAGTAGATGCGGATCAGCGCGCTCGCGGAAACAGGCCTCGGCATCAGAGAGGACCAGATTACAACCCTGTTTGCGCCCTTCGTCAGCCAGCCCTCGGGAGCCTTCGATCCGCTGTGGCGGCAGGAGATCACGCGCAGGCGGCTGAAGCACCTTCGTCACGCCGCCCGCCGCTTGTTCATGGGCTGGCTGCCGGAAACGCGCCGCGACGAGGGCACCGTTCGCACCGAGTACGAACGCGGCTGGGCCGGCATCGATTATGCGCGCTACACCCTTGATGCGCCGCTCGACGGCGCCACGCCGTGGGAGTGGCGCGGCCGTCAGATGTTTGCCACCGATACCGGCGCAACGCGGGTGCGCCAGTTATTCCTGATCCGCATCCTGGAGCGGCTGCGTCCGCGCTCGGTCCTTGAGGTCGGCTGCGGCAACGGCATCAATCTCCTGCTGCTGGCCGGCCGGTTCCCGCAGATCGCGTTCTCGGGGCTTGAGCTGACCGAGGCCGGCCACGCGGCGGCCGTGGCTTTCCAGCGGCACGCTGCCTTGCCGCGGGAAATGAAGGCCTACGCGCCCGAACCGATCGAAGATCCGCAAGCGTTCAAGCGCATTGCCTTCGTGCAAGGGAATGCCGTCGCGATGCCGTTCGCCGACGGTGCGATCGACCTTGTCTACACAACTCTGGCGCTCGAACAGATGGAGCGGGTGCGGGGGGCGGCGCTCTCGGAAATTGCCCGCGTCGCTGGCCGCAATACGTTCATGGTCGAGCCGTTCCGTGACGTCAACAAGGCCTTCTGGCCACGGCTCTACGTCTACCGGCGCAACTACTTCCGCGGTGCGATCGACGACCTCGAGCACTACGGCCTGCGGCCGGTGCTGGCTACGGACGACTTTCCGCAAGAAGTGTTCTTGAAGGCCTGCGCCGTGCTGGCCGAAAAGAAATCCGCTTAAGCGCCGACGGTCACGGCCGGGTGGTGATCGTCGACGATGCCGGCTGCCAGCCGCGCCTTCCACCGGCTCAAGCGTTCGCGCTCGCTCGCTGACTTGAGCTGTCCGCAGGCGGCCATGATGTCGCGCCCGCGCGGCGTCCTGAGCGGTGCCGTGTAGCCTGCATCATTGAGGAGGGTGGCGAAGCGCACCATCGCTTCGTTGGTGGAACACTCAAACGGCGCCCCGGGCCACGGGTTGAAGGGGATCAGGTTGAACTTGCACGGGATGCCGGCGACCAGACGTGCAAGCGCCTTGGCATCGGCGGCGGTATCGTTCACTCCCTTCAGCATCACGTACTCGAAGGTGATCCGCCGCGCATTGTCGGCCGCCGGGTAATCGCGGCACGCCTGCATCAGTTCGGCGATCGGGTACTTCCGATTAAGCGGCACCAGGACATCACGCAAATCGTCCGTGGCCGCGTGCAGGCTGACCGCGAGTTTCACCGCCAGCTCTTCGCCGACACGCCGGATCAGCGGCACTACGCCAGCCGTCGACAGCGTGATGCGGCGTCGGGAGATGCCGATGCCCTCGGGATCCATCAGGATCGTCACCGCCGCAGCGATGTTGTCATAGTTGAACAGCGGCTCGCCCATGCCCATCAGCACGATGTTCGAGATCCAGCGCTGGTCCTTGGGCGTCGGCCACTCGCCATAGGCATCGCGAGCGATCATCACCTGGCCCACAATCTCGGCCGGGCCAAGGTTGCGGACGAAGGGTTGCGTGCCGGTGTGACAGAAGGCGCAAGTGAGCGTGCAGCCGACCTGCGACGAGATGCACAGCGCGCCGCGGTCTGCCTCCGGGATGTAGACCGTCTCGGCTTCCTTGCCGTCAGCGAACCGCAACAGCCATTTGCGCGTTTCGTCGGCTGAGCGCTGCTCGGCCACGATTTCGGGCCGCACAATCGCGGCCGAAGTCGCGAGCTTCTCCCGCAGCGCTTTCGACAGCGTCGTCATTTCGCTGAAGTCGCGGGCGCCGCGACAGTAGAGCCAATGCCAAACTTGGCGGGCACGAAAGGCGGGCTCACCAAACGCTGCCAAGCGCGCAGCGAGCTCGGCGCGCGAAAGGCCGATCAGGTTGACGCAGTCCGCCGTCATCGTTCCGCCGTTTGCCGAGGGCTTGGCTATTTCACCTCGCACGCCTTTGAGATCGCAGCGAGCGCGGCGCTGAAGCCCATCAGCGAATAGGTATCCGTGGTGAGTGTGCCGCGCTGGGAGGCCCCTTTAATGACTATTTCGGAGCCCGTCTTCATCGCCTCGAGCATTGCGCGGTCAGCCTGAGCATCGCTGTTCCAGGCATTCTTGCCCTTGGTGAACATCTTGAAGCTGCGCCCCGCGATCGCGGCGGTTGCCTCGCTGTTCGTCTTGTAGTCGTAACCAGTGTCAACACTGATTTCGTTAGTCACCTTGTCACCGGGCCGGTGCGAGACAAGCAGAAAAACGGGGTCGCGAGTCTTATACTTTCCCTCGGCCTTTTTCGGCGCTGAAAAAATATAGCAAACCTTGCGCTTGTCGCTTCCATCGACAAACGCTGCCCAGTCACCAAACTTACCCAGGCTCTTCGGCGCCGCCAGGGCCGGTGATGCCATCGCGAGAATCACGACTAGGATTAGTATCGACCGCATGGAATCCTTCACCTCTCGAATGCCGGTATAGATAAACAATGGCACCGTTGATGCCAAGGCCAAAGGCCAGCATCCGCTCCCTGCCGACCGGACGGCGGTCTTTCCGCAGAGCCGGTCCCGGCCGCCAATCTCCATGACTAGCAGGAGGTTGAGAGAAACGGCGGACCGTTTCTTTGCCGTGCGGGTCATTCCCGCCACGGCGAGCTGCCAACCGGAAAAGACGCATGCATGGGTCGTTTCAGGCGTTAACGAGCCTGCGATTCGCCCTTGCGGCGCAACGAAAACGGTCCGCAGAGGGGAGTTGACGCCGCAGCCGCAAAGCGGAACAAAGACGGCGTTGGCAGGGAGGTGAATCATGCGCGCGCTCGTCTGCAAGGAGTTGTCAGGAATCGACGGCCTCGCGGTCGAAGAGATCCCGGTGCCGGAACCGGCGGCGGGCGAGGTTCGCATCCGGGTGCGCGCCGCTGGCGTCAACTTTGCCGACACCCTGATTGTCGCCGGCAACTACCAGGTTCGTCCTCCGCTGCCCTTCTCGCCCGGGTTCGAGGTCGCGGGCGTGGTCGATGCGGTCGGTCCCGGGGTTGCCGAATTCAGGGGCGGCGAACGGGTGATGGCGGTTGCCGACTGGGGCGGCTTCGCGCAAGCCGTCGTCGTCCCGCAAGGCCAGGTATTCCGCCTGCCGGATGGGGTGGATGATGTCGTCGCGGCGGGCTTTCCGGTCGCCTATGGCACGTCGCATTTCGGGCTCAGGTTCAAGGCGGCGCTCAAGCCCGGTGAGAGTCTGCTCGTTCTCGGCGCTGCTGGCGGTGTGGGTCTGACTGCTGTCGAAACCGGCAAGCTCTTGGGGGCGCGGGTCATCGCGGCCGCGACGGGCGAGGCGAAGATGGCGATCGCGCGCGAAGCCGGCGCCGATGAGACGGTGGACGCGCGCGCACCGGACTTCCGCGATACGATCAAGGCGCTGACCGGGGGGCGCGGCGCGGACGTCGTCTACGATCCGGTCGGCGGCCAAGCGTTCGAGCAGGCGTTGCGCTGTACGGCACTGGGTGGCCGCATCTTGATCGTCGGCTTCGCTTCGGGAGAGGTCCCGCAGATCCCGGCCAATCTGCTTCTCGTCAAGAATATCAGCGTCATTGGCTACTACTGGGGCGCCCATCGAACGCTGGCACCCGAAGCGCTGGCCGCTTCCTTCCGTGAGCTCCTGGGCTGGCTGGCGCAGGGCCAGCTGAAGCCGCACGTCTCAAAGACCTTCCCGCTTGCGGAAGGGGTTGCCGCGCTCAAGGACCTGCGCGCCCGCAAGACGACGGGCAAAGTGGTGCTCACGATCGGCGACTGAGCGGGCGGCATCGCTGCCGGCTGCGCTGTGGCGGCCTCAGCTCAGCGCCGGCCGCAGCGCCTGCTCGCGAATGGGTAGGTGCAGGACGGCGGCTGCAACGCCCAACACGATCGAGGCCAGCCAGATGGCATCGTAGGACCCGGTCCACGTGTAGACCACACCGCCCAGCCACACGCCCAGGAAGCTGCCGACCTGGTGGCTGAAGAAGACCAGCCCGAACAGGGTCGAAAGGTAGCGGACGCCGAAGATCTGGCCGATCAGGCCGCTCGTCAGCGGCACCGTGCCAAGCCACAACAGACCGATCGCGGCGGCAAAGGCGAGCACGGTCGTCTCGGTTTTCGGGACCGCGAGAAAGACGGCGATGGTCAGTGCGCGCACGGCGTAAAGGGTGAAAAGGAGGCGCTTCTTCGAGTAATGGCCGCCCAACAGGCCGCAGCCCCAGGTCCCGATGATGTTGAAGAAGCCGATCAGCGCCAGCGCCATCGCTGCCAGGGCAGGCGTCAGCCCAAGGTCTGACAGGTAGGACGGCAGGTGGACCGCGATGAACACCACCTGGAAGCCGCAGACGAAGAAGCCGGCGTTCAGGTACCAGAAACCGCGATGGCGGCTGGCTTCCCGCAGCGCCGCCTGCAGCCCTCCCTCCGCAAGCGGGGATGACGCCTGCATCGGTTCCGTATTTGCGCCGGCAGCACTGGCGCGAACGAGAAGGAGGGCGAGCGGCGCCATTGCCGCCGCGAACCCGGCCATCACGAGAAAGGCTTGCGACCAGCCCAGCGCCGCGATCATCGCTTGGCCGACTGGGGCCATGGCGAACTGGCCGAACGACCCGCCGGCGCTCGCGAGGCCAAAGGCGGCGCTGCGGCGCTGCGGCGGCACCGCGCGACCGATCGCGCCCAACACGACGGCAAAACTGACGCTGCTCAGCCCCAAGCCAACCAGCAGGCCGGCCCCGGTCTGGAACATCGCATACGTTCCCGCAGATGCCATCAGCACCAGCCCGCCGGTGTAGGCGAAAGTGCCGGCGAGGAGGACCTTAAGCGCGCCAAAGCGGTCGGCAAGCGCGCCGGCGAACGGCTGCGCCGCCCCCCACAGGATGTTCTGCACCGCCATCGCGAGGCCGAACTGCTCGCGGCCGATGTCGAGGGCCAGACAAACCGGGCCCATGAACAGCCCGAAGGTCTGGCGGATGCCCATCGCCAGTGTGAGGATGAGGGCGCCGCTTGCGAGCGCCAGGAGTGC
Organism: Defluviicoccus sp.; assembly: GCA_029624735.1. Taxonomy (GTDB): domain Bacteria; phylum Pseudomonadota; class Alphaproteobacteria; order Rhodospirillales; family Defluviicoccaceae; genus Defluviicoccus. The sequence continues at coordinate 223,690 of JARSSM010000016.1, forward strand.
GCTCGTGCTAAGCCGGGACGCGGTGAGGCGGGCGGCTGTGGTGGCTGGCGGGGGAGTCATGTGTGCAGGAAGCGCAGTTGGGTGTCCTCCAAGACGGCGCAGGTCAGGCGGCCACTATAGAAGGCGCCGGTATCGATGCCGATACGGTTGCGGGCAACGACCGGTTCCGGCGTGATCGTGTGGCCGTGCACGATCCGGCGGCCGAAATCGGCCTCGGAGTGGAGGAAGGGGCCGCGGATCCAGAGCAGGTCCTGCGGCTCCTGACGGTCGAGTGGGCGGCCTGGCCGGACGCCGGCATGGACGAACAGATAGTCGCCTTCCTCATGCGAGAAGGAGAGGCTGTCGAGGAAGCCGCGGTGCGTCGACGGCACGGCCTCAATCAGACAGGTGCGTAGATGCTCGAGGTCGCGCTCGCTGGTGAGTGAACGTCCGGAAACGCCGTAGCTCCACAGCGTTGCGGTGCCGCCGTTGAAGAGCCACACCGGGTCGGGCGGTCCGTTGAGGAAGTCGAGCATCATTCGCTCATGGTTGCCCATCAGGTACACCCGCTCGAAACCCGCGAGCGGTTCGTTCAGCAGCATGTCGACCACTTCGAGCGAACCAGGGCCGCGATCGACATAATCGCCGAGATAGATGACGACCGGCCGGCAATCGGGCGCAAGGTTTGCCCGATCGTCGACGATCCGCCGATGCAACTCGCGCAGCAAATCGTCGCGGCCGTGAATGTCGCCAATCGCGTAAATCCGCCGCCCGGGCGGGACGCGGGCACTCCATCCACGGGGGGGTAAACCGGTCAACTCGAACATAGGCGAGAGCATGGGTCTGGTGGCAGCTGAGCGCAAGGCCGGGACCGGCGCGCCCCAGCTTGGCCGCCTTATCGCATCCGTAAACTTATGGCGCGCCTGGGAAAACGAAAGGGAAACTTAACGCCGGTGATGGAAAATTGTCCGCATCTTTCCCTGCTTGCCGCTGCTGATCGGGACCCGGGTGTTCAGCCAAGATGCCGTAGCCGGCTCAAAGTATGCGCTTCGTGAGCGACGCGAGCAGAGCCTGCGCGCGTACCTCGCGGTTGATACTTTCTCCCGCGGCGCCAGCTTCGCGGTCGTTGTCCACCTGTCGCGGGTCCCAATCATCAGCAGACAACCGAGTCTGCGGCGCTTTGCCATTGGTCTCCTGAACGGCATCAGCGTGCGCCGGGATGCGCGGCTGTTCACGCTCGCGCGTGGCGACGTCGCGCTGGTCTGCCCGGAGATGCCGGTCGATGAGGTCGATACCGTCCTGAAGCGCATCGGCGACATGTTCGGCATCGGTCGCGCAGCGTTGACCGGCGACGGGCGGGAGGCACTGTTCAGCTGGTTCGATCTCTCGCGGCCACAGGATGTTTCCGCGCTTGAGCAATGCGCGAGCGAAGCCGAGGCGGCCGTGGAGGAGGGCAATGCCGCCGCGCGCAGGCCGATCAGCGCGCGCGATGTCTCGATTATTGCCAAGACGCTGGAGACGCAGCCGGTCGCTCCCTTCATCCAGAGCCAACGGGCGGTGGCGCTCGCCGGTGCACAGGTTGGAACGCTCTTCTGCGAGACCTTCCTTTCGATCGGGGAGCTGCAGCGGGTTGTTGCGCCCGACATCGACCTGTTCGCAAAGCCGGCGCTGTTCCATTTCATCAGCCGCATCCTCGATCGCTGCATGTTGCGCTCGCTCGCCGATAGCGGGCCGCAGTCGCTCAAGCCGATCAGCCTTAACCTCAACATCGGTACGCTGTTCACGCCGGAGTTCCGTCGTTTCGATCAGGTTTGGCACGGCGCTGCGCGGCCCGTGATCGAAATTCAGGTTGTCGACGCATTAACGGATACTGAGAGCTTCGCGATCGCGCGAGACGATCTCAAGGCACGCGGCTACCCGGTTCTGCTCGACGGTCTGACGCCGCTGCATCTCGCCGCGATCGACGTCGGCGGCTTACAGACCGACCTGATCAAGGTTGCCTGGTCGCGCCCGCAGATCGAAGCCCTGCGCCTGCGTGATCCGGACCTCTTGCGGCGGTGCATCGAAAAGGTGGGACGGGATCGGATTGTGCTCGGGCGGGTCGAAACAGAAGAGGCAATAGCAACCGCGGTAGGGTTCGGCGTAACGCGCTTCCAGGGCTACTACATCGATCGCCTCATGCAAGCGATCGCAGCGAAGCGGCGGTCTTGACCACCCGGAGGTGAACGTGCCAGCCAGTTCGGTGGTCGATACGCGGTCCAAGGGTGCGGACGCCCTGCTTGGGGAGTATTTGCGCCGGCTGGAATCGCGCAAGGAAGGCCGGCTTGCTGTGCATGTCATGCTGTCGCGCCTGCGCCCGTTCAATCGGCGCGAGCATCACCTGAACGCGGCCCGGGCGGGTCTTGCCCAGCTGGCCGACGAGCGCCGGGGACAGTTGTTCGTCCTCGCCAATGCGGATCTGTTCTTCTTCTTCAGCAAGGATGTTGAGGGACTGGTCCGCACGGAGATCATGCGGGTGCGCTTCTTGTTCACCGAGGATCCGATCGTCGCCAAGGCCTCGGATACGGACGGGTTCATCACCTGGTATGCCGTCGATCGTCAGTATGATGCGCTGGTCCGGGCGGCGCGCGGGGCTTCGGACAGCAATGCCGCTGCACGCGGCGTGGTTGGCCGTGATGGCGCCAGGGCCGATCTCAAGGCACGGCAAAAGGCCAGTTCCGCGTTGACGCCGGAATTGCTTGATCGCATCGAAGCCGGGCTCGTGCAGGCAGACCTGTCGAGCCTCCTTCGCCGGCACGCGGTCTGCTCCGTTCCCAACGAGACCGCGCCGGAGCCGAAGTTCGTCGAGTGGACGGTCTGCATCAGCGACCTCGCCCAGACGATGCTGCCTCACTTTGACTTCGCCTCCGATCCGCTGTTGTTCCAGCATCTCACCGAGAGCCTGGACCGGCGCATGCTGGCGCTGTTGGCGAAGCCGGGCGGGCCGCTCGATGGCGGCGACATCAGCGTCAACCTCAACGTTGCAACATTGCTCTCCGAGCATTTCTTCACCTTCGACGAAAAACTGTTCACGGCCCGGCGCGGCTGCATCGTCATCGAACTCAAGCTTGCGGACATCGCGCAAGACCCGGAGAGCTATGAGTTCGCCCGCAAACTGGCCCAGGCAAAGGGTTACCGGTTGTGCCTTGACGGACTGACGCTGTGGACGTTCGGCCTCGTTGACCGCGGCCAGCTCGGCCTCGACTACCTAAAACTGAACTTCGACGCGCTGATGCTGGTGGAAGCCGAAGAGCGGCGGGCGTGGCTTGAGGAGGCGGTCGCGCGTACGGGTCCGGCGCATCTCATCTTGAGCCGCGTCGAGAACGCCGAGGGCGTGGCCTTCGGGCGTGCCGCTGGCGTGCAACTGTTCCAAGGCCGCCATATTGAACGGCTGCTGGCGGAGGCACGGCAGCGGCGGCAATATGTGCGGTTGAACCGGCGCGCAAGCGGCGACACATAAGCGGAGGTGCGCGCGCGCGGGTTGGCTCCTGCTGGCACGCGCCGGCGCAACCATGCCATCCTTCGCTCAGCTCACGACAACCGCTTCGTCCGATGCCCCGTCTCACCCCTGTGCAGCCTGCCGACGCCATCGTTGCGGACCGCCTCGTCAAGCGCTTCGGTGCGCTCACCGCCGTCGACGGGCTCAGCTTTAGGGTTCGCACCGGCTCGACGACCGGCCTTCTCGGCGGCAACGGCGCTGGCAAGACGACGACGCTGTCGATGCTGTTGGGCATCGTGCTGCCGAGCTCGGGCAGTGTGCATATCCTCGGCACCGACATGGTCAAGCGCCGCTATGACGTCCTGCAGCGGATGAACTTCTCGTCCCCTTACGTCGATCTGCCGCGGCGCTTGAGCGTTGCCGAGAACCTGACCGTGTACGGCTGGCTCTATGGTGTCAGTGATCTCAAGCGCCGGATCCGCCTGCTGGCCGAGGATCTGCAGCTGACAGCGTTCCTCGACCGGCCGACCGGCGATCTTTCGGCCGGCCAACGCACCCGCGTCGCGCTTGCGAAGGCGCTCCTCAACGATCCGGAGGTGCTGCTGCTGGACGAGCCGACCGCATCGCTTGATCCGGACACCGCCGACTGGGTGCGCGGCTACATCGAAGCGTTCCGCGGCCGTGTCAATGCCACCATCCTCATCGCCTCGCACAACATGGCCGAGGTCGAGCGGCTGTGCGACGAGGTTCTGATGCTGCGCGACGGCCGCATCGTCGATCGCGGCGCGCCGCAGGAGCTGATCGGCCGCTACGGCCGGCGGACGCTCGAGGAAGTCTTTCTCGACGTCGCCCGCAACCGCCGGGTTGCCGTGCAGGCTGCTGGGAGCTGAGGGCCGATGCACGGGTGCGATCTCTTCTCCTTTCGGCGGGTCGGCGCCTTCTTGCTACGCCACCTGTACGTGCTCAAGCGATCGTGGCCGCGGCTGCTCGAACTCGCCTACTGGCCGTTCGTGCAGATGATCCTGTGGGGGTTCATCACCACGTTTCTGGTGCAGAACTCAAACTGGGTGGCGCAGGCATCGGGCGTGCTGATCAGCGCTGTCTTGTTATGGGATGTGCTGTTCCGCGCCAATCTCGGCGTCTCGGTGACTTTCCTTGAGGAGATGTGGGCCCGCAACCTGGGCCAGCTGTTCGTCAGCCCGTTGCGCGCCTACGAACTGGTGGCGGCGCTGTGGCTGATGAGCTGCATCCGCACGGTGATCAGCGTGCTGCCGGCGGCCTTCCTGGCGGTGCCGCTATTTGGCGTCTCGGTGTTCGCGCTCGGGCCGGTGCTGGCCGCTCTGTTCGCCAACCTGCTGCTGTTCGGTTGCAGCGTCGGCCTCGCCATCGCCGCGCTCGTGCTCCGGTTCGGGCTCGGCGCCGAGAGCCTGGCCTGGGTCGCGGTGTTTGCGCTGGCGCCGTTGAGCGGCGTCTACTATCCGGTCAGCGTGCTGCCGGACTGGCTCATGCCGATCGCACTCGCGCTGCCCTCGGTGCACGTGTTCGAGGGCATGCGCGCGGTCTTGTTCGAGAATGCGCAGCGCTGGGATCTGGCCGGGCTCGCGTTCGCCCTCAACCTCGTCTACGGGCTTGCCAGCACGCTGTTCTTCTTGCGCATGGTGCGGGTCGCGCGCATGCGCGGGCTGTTGCTGCAGCAGGGCGAGTGACGCGCGCGGCGGGCGCGTGCTCGCGATGGTTAGCCGTCCGGGCGATCAAGGACTTCGATCTGCTCGGGATGATCGGCCTCGATGGTGGGGCCGTTGTAGCTGTCGAGCCAGCCGCGCGCGCGCACGGTCCGCCCTTCAAGCGCGAGGAGATCGAGGCCCGCCTGCTCAAAGAGTTTCAGGTCGCGGGCGGCGATGGTGATGGTGAAGTCCGTTCGCCAATCGGCGCCGAAATTCAGGTACACGTGGTTCTTGACCCGTGCCGCCTTGCGAACGGTGCCTTGGACGAGCTGGAAGGTGCCGATGTCGGCGGCGTCGATCGCATCCGCCTTGCGGATGGCGTAAAAGGGATGGCGCCAGATGCCGCGCCGGGCCGCCCGCGCTTCACGTTCGAGGGCAAACATCTCGCGTGCGCGGCCACGATTGTCGGCGAAGGTGTAGACGCGCGCGAAGCCGGTCCGCAGCATCTCGCCCTGCAGCCACAGGCCGTCGCTGCGCTCAAGATGCGCCAGCAGGCGGCGGTGGCGATCCATGCCCTGGCCGGTGCGGATCAGGGTGACCTCACGGTTTTGGGCGATGGCGGCGAGCGCTGACCGCGCCTCATCGGCAAGCGGCCAGGTCTTGAAGCCGGGCCGGGACAGAGGCAGCTTTGGCGCCTGAATGCCGACCAGGCGCACCTCCCGCGCGCCGTCGATGGCGCGCTCAAGGACAACCGTATCGCCGTCGATGACCTCGACCACGCGCGCGCTCGGGGTGCTGGAAGGCGGCGCGGCTTGGCCGGACCAGGCTGGTGCCAACAGCGCGATCAGGGCCGCGATGCATGCAAACGCGGCCAGTCTGGGCGGGCCGCTGGCCACAGATCCATGGCGCCGCGCTGGCCACGGCAACGAAAAGACGCTGGATCGCACCCGAGGGCAAAGGAGCACTTGCTTCTATCCGGCTTTTGCAGCCTTAAATAGCACGATCACGGAGGAAGCCAAACCCGAAGCCATGGACGTCCGCCACCACCGCAGTGATCTGTTCCCGGAGATCGAGCCGTTTGCCTGCGGCCGGCTGCCGCTCGATGAGCGCCATGTCATACACTGGGAGCAGGCGGGCAACCCGCGCGGCAAGCCGGTGTTGTTCCTGCATGGCGGCCCGGGCGCGGGCGCTTCGCCGGCGCACCGCCGCTTCTTCGACCCGCGCTTCTACCGCATTGTCATCTTCGACCAGCGCGGCTGCGGCCGCTCGACCCCATACGGCGATCTGACCGACAATTCGACGCAGCACCTCGTGGCCGATGTCGAGGCGCTCAGGCGCCATCTCGACATCGAGCGCTGGCTTCTGTTCGGCGGCTCGTGGGGGGCGACACTCGCGCTTGCCTACGGCATCCGCTGGCCGGCGCATTGCCTGGGCTTCATCCTGCGCGGCTCCTTCCTCGGCACACGGCGGGAGATCGACTGGTTCCTGCACGGCATGGGGACCTTCTTCCCCGAAGCGGCGCGCGCCTTCTATGGCTTTCTGCCCGAGGCTGAGCACGCAGATCTGTTGACGGCGTATTACCGCCGGCTGACAGACCCGGATCCGGCGGTCCATCTGCCGGCCGCGGTCGCCTGGTGCCGGTATGAGTCCGCGTGCTCGAACTTGATCCCGCGCGAGGAGACGTCTCGTTACGTCGGCGGCGAGATGGACGCAGCCGCCCTGGCGCTGGCCCGCATCGAAGCCCATTACTTTATGCATGATACCTTCCTCGCCGATGGCGAGCTCTTGGCAAACGTCAGCATTTTGAAGCGCATTCCGGCGATTCTGATTCATGGCCGCTACGACATGGTGTGCCCGATTGCGAGTTCGGATTCACTCGCCCGCGCGTGGCCGGGCGCGCGCTTCATCGTTGTTCCGGATGCCGGTCACTCGGCGATGGAGCCTGGCATCCGCACCGCGCTGGTGCGCGCGACTGAGTCGATGAAGACGCGGTTGGCACGAAGCGAGTAGATTGGGCCGCTCTACTGCTGCTGCACCCCGGGGCCGCGCGTAAGGGGGCGGCGTTTAAGGATAGGGTGGAGGCTGCCATGGGTGTCGTCATTCGCCTGCTCACGCTGTTGCTGCTCGTTGCGCCTGCCGCCGCCGGTGCAGACGAGATCGGCGCCGTCAGCACGACCTGGAAGCTGATCGGCCCCAATCACAAGATCGTCGTCGAGGCGTTCGATGATCCCGACGTGGCGAACGTCGCCTGCTGGGTCAGCCGGCCAAAAACGGGCGGTGTATCCGGCGCGGTCGGTCTGGCCGAGGATCCGTCGGTGGCCTCGATCGCCTGCCGCCAGCGTGGGCCGATCGTGCTCAGTGACGCCTTGAAGCGCCAACTGAGCAAGGAAACCGAGGACGGCGGCGTCAAGGTGTTCAAGGAGCGCACCTCGGCCATTTTCAAGACGGTGCAGGTGACAAGGCTGTTTGATGCCGCGCGCAACACGCTCGTCTACCTGATCTGGTCTGACAAGGTGATCGAGGGCAGCCCCAACAATTCGCTCTCGGTCGTCGTCATCCAGCCGTGGGGTGCCCCACCGCGCTGAAGCGGCCGCGACGGCGCGGCCACTGCGTTCCTTCTCCTATCGTCATGCGCGCCCGCGGACTTGCTCCGCGGGTCAACCCCGTACATCCACCGTCTTCGTCCCTGGATGGCCGTGACAAAGCACGGCCATGACGGGTTGAGAGAAGCGTCCGCGCGGTACCAATGGACATTCCGCGCCGAGCGGCAAAGAGGAAGGCATCGTCTGCCGGATGTCTGGCACTATTCTTTTTCGTCATGGCCGTGCTTTGTGACGGCCATCCACGAATGCGCTCGTACGGGCCGGGGCGCATGCGGCAAGGATACGGCATGCGGGGTGGCTGGATCTACATCATGACGAATCGGCCGAACGGCACGCTCTATCTGGGCGTCACCAGCGATCTCGCCCGCCGCGCTTGGGAGCACCGCGCGGGCGTCGTCGACGGGTTCAGCAAACGGTACGGCCTGAAACGGCTGGTCTGGTTTGAACGCCACGATGACATCCGGGTCGCGATCCAGCGCGAGAAGACGATGAAGCATTGGCCCGGCCCACTCGTGAGGCTGGGGCCTACTCGTGGGGCTGGGTGGGGCCCTCCTGCGCCGCTGCGGCGGCAGCAGCACCGGCGGCTGGGACGCTGTGGATATTGCTCGCCCCGTGCGCGGCGAGGATACGGCGCGCGGCTTCTTCACGCTCGGGCGCGTCGGCCCGCACCCACAGGATAAGGCTGCCGGCCGCAAGCGATCGGGCGAAATGATCGGTGTGTGGAGTAGCCGTCGCCTCGCCCAGGAGTTCCTTGAGCGCGAGGCCGCCGACCGTAGCGGCGATGACGCCTGCAAGCCATGCGGCCGTGGCGCCGCCGGCAAGCAGGATGGCGCCTGAGGCGACCAGCGGTCCCTCGTAGCGCAGTTCGCCGACAAGGGCGGTCAACCGGTCCTGCCAGCGGGGCTGCGCTGTGCTCGCCGCCTCCAGCGACTCGTGCGACGCCAGCACACTCAGCTCGGCGTGCTCAAAGCCGGAACCGAGCAGCGCCTTGATGGCGGCCTCGAACGGGCCCTGATCGGCGAACAGGCCGACGACCTCGCGGCCTTGGCGTTGCGCTTGCATGCGTTCCCTCGCCTCCGTCCTGCTGTGGTAGGACCCTATCGGCGCCGGCCGGTCCGGGCCATTGTCGCCGCCTCAGGTGGTTCCTTCGTCCCCGCCATGATAGGGTCCGCGGCAGAGGCGGTCGAGCCGGAGCAAGCGTGCGACAGAACGATCCCTGCGATCAAGGGAATGAAGCGCCCCAGGCCGCGGCTTGCGATGCGGCCGGCGATGCCGTGACGCCGATGATGGCGCAGTACCTTGCCGCCAAGGCCGAGCATCCCGAATGCCTGCTGTTTTACCGCATGGGCGATTTCTACGAGATGTTTTTCGAGGACGCGGTGGCGGCGGCGCAAGCGCTTGACATCACGCTCACCAAGCGCGGCCGGCATCAGGGACAGGACATCCCGATGTGCGGCGTGCCCGCGCACAGCCATGAGGCCTACCTGCAGCGCCTGATCCGCCACGGCTTCAAGGTCGCGATCTGCGAACAGCGCGAAGACCCGGCGGACGCCCGCAAGCGCGCGGGCAAGACGCTGGTCCGGCGCGAGGTGGTCCGTGTCGTCACCGCCGGCACGGTGACCGAGGACACGCTTCTCGATGCGCGCCGTCCCAACCATCTCGCCGCCGTCGCGGAAGCGGGTGGAGCAAGCGGTCTTGCCTGGCTCGATGTCTCGACCGGCGCACTGCAGACGCAACCGCTGACCGCGGACGAGCTGCCGGGTGCGCTCGCCCGCCTGGAGCCCAGCGAGCTGTTGGCGCCGGAGACGCTGGCCGGTCAGCCGGCGCTGGCGGACTGGCGCTCGTGCCTCACGCCCTTGCCGGCCAGCCGGTTCGACAGCATCAACGCCAAGCGGCGGCTGGAGCAGCTTTTCAACGTTGGCACCCTGGAGGGATTCGGCGCCTTCAGCCGGGCCGAGATCGCCGCCGCCGGTGCGCTTGTCGATTATGTCGCGCTGACCCAGCGCGGCCGGCTGCCGCGGCTTTCGCCGCCGGTTCGGTTTGCCGACGCGAATCTGATGCAGATTGACGCGGCGACGCGGCGCAATTTGGAGCTAACGCGGACTCAAGCCGGTTCAAGCCGGGGCAGTCTGCTCGATGTGATCGACCGCACGCTGACCGGCGCCGGCGGCCGCCTGCTGCTCGCCCGCGTGGTTGCACCCTCGGCCGATCCGGCTGAGATTGATCGCCGCCTTGATGCGGTCCAGTTCTTCGTCGAGGACGAGCAGGCGCGGACCGATCTGCGGTCGCACTTGCGCCGCTTTCCCGACCTGGAGCGGGTCTTGAGCCGGCTCAGCCTCGGCCGCGGCGGTCCGCGTGATCTTGCCGCCGTCCGCGATGGCCTGGCGCTGGTGCCGGCGCTGCGATCGGTGGTCGCCGGTGCGGGCTTGACAATGCCGCCCGCCTCTCTGGCCGCGACGGCGGCGCGTCTGGCCGAGCATCCCGGCCTGGTCGAGCGCTTGGCGCATGCGCTGGTCGAGGAACCACCGGCGCTGGCGCGCGACGGCGGCTTCATCGCCGCCGGCTTTGCAAGCGCGCTCGATGATTTGCGGCACTTGCGCGACGAAGGCCGCACCCTGATTGCAGAGCTGCAGGCGCGCTACTGTGCCGAGACGGGCTTGAGTGCGCTCAAGATCCGCCACAACAATCTCCTGGGCTACTTCGTCGAGATACCGGCACGCCTCGCCGAGAAGCTGCCGGCGGCGCCGCACGGACCCTTCATCCACCGCCAGACGATGGCGAATGCGATGCGGTTCGCTACCGTCGAGCTTTCCGACCTCGAAGGTCGGATTGCGCGGGCCGCTGAACAGGCGGTGAGCCTGGAACTCGCTCTGTTCGAGGAACTGGTCGCGACGGTAATGGGAGACGCCGAAGGGATCGCCGATGTCGCGAGCGCGGTCGCTGCCCTTGATGTTGCTGCCGGCTTTGCCGAGCTCGCGGTCGTCGCCCGCTACGTCCGGCCCGCCCTCGATGACAGCCTGGCGTTCGCGATCGAGGGCGGCCGGCATCCGGTGGTCGAATTGGCGCTGCAGCGTCAAGAAGCCCAGCCGTTCGTCAGTAACGATTGTGCGCTTGAGGGCGAGCGGCGGCTGTGGCTGCTGACCGGGCCAAATATGGCCGGCAAGAGCACGTTCTTGCGCCAGAATGCGCTGATCGCCGTCCTCGCCCAGGTCGGCTCGTTCGTGCCGGCGAGCGCGGCCCGCATTGGCGTGGTCGATCGGCTGTTTTCGCGGGTCGGCGCCGCCGACGATCTGGCGCGCGGCCGCTCGACCTTCATGGTCGAAATGGTGGAGACGGCGGCAATCCTGAACCAGGCCGGGCCGCGTGGGCTCGTCATCCTGGACGAGATCGGCCGTGGCACCGCCACATTCGACGGCCTCTCGATCGCCTGGGCCGTGATCGAGCACCTGCACGCCGTCAACCGCTGCCGCGGGCTGTTCGCCACCCACTACCATGAGCTGACGGCGCTTGCCGCCCGGCTCGATGCGCTCGCCTGTTACACGATGCGGGTCAAGGAGTGGGCGGGCGATGTGGTTTTTTTGCATGAGGTCGCGGCGGGTGCGGCTGACCGATCGTACGGCATTCATGTGGCGCGCCTGGCTGGCCTGCCACCGGCCGTGATCGGCCGTGCCGAGGCGGTGCTGCAAAGCCTCGAACGGGACGAACGTTCCTCGGCGATGGCGCGTCTTGCCGATGATCTGCCCTTGTTCGCTGCGGCGGCTGCCCGCTTGCCGGAACCGGCTGCGGGCGCAGGGCCGGCTCTGCCGCCGCAGGTGGTCGAGATCCTCTCAACAGTTCAGCCGGATGCCTTGACACCCCGTGCGGCGCTTGAAATTCTTTATCGTCTCAGGGAACTGATGGCGACACTTGAACGGAACGCGCCCTCGGCAGGGCGCACGATCGCCGCGAACTCACACGTGTAAAGACACCGTTAGTCCAGCTTCGCTAGAATCGTGCGGTGGCGTCTGCCCGATGCGGCCCCCATCTCCAGATGCACATCACTGAGAAGTTCCATGGACCGTATCCAGAATCGTCGCCAGATCTTTAACCGCAAGGAGGTTGTTGCCGCGCTCAAGCCGCTGTCCAACGGACCGCAGGCGGCGGCACCGCATGAGCGCGGGGAAGTCCTGAAGGTTATCAAGGATGCGCTCGCTCACGGCCGCGAGGAAATCCGTCGCCGCCTTGAGGCTGACGAGATCGATGGCAACATGGCCGTGCGGTCGCAATCGTTCCTGATCGACCAGGTTATCCGCACGCTCAGCGATTTCAGCGTCACGGGCGGCCTGCCGGTGCAACTGCGTGCAAACAGCCTCGCCATCGCCGCCACTGGCGGCTACGGCCGGGGCGAACTGGCACCCTTTTCGGATGTCGACCTCCTGTTCCTGGTGCGGTCCACGGCCGACCGTTCGGCCGAGGCGCTGGTCGAATACCTCCTCTACATGCTGTGGGATTGCGGCCTGAAGGTTGGGCACGCGACGCGGACGCTTGATGACTGCGTCAGTCTGGCCCGCAAGGATCTGACCATCCGCACCTGCATGCTGGAGTCGCGCTACTTGTGGGGCGATGAGACGCTGTTCGCGGCCTTCGAGAATCGTTTTTTCAGCGAGGTGGTCGAGGGGACCGGGCGGCAGTTCGTCGAGGACAAGTTGAGGGAGCGCGATTCGCGCCACGAGCGTACCGGCGATAGCCGCTACGTGCTCGAACCCCATATCAAGGAAGGGAAGGGCGGCCTGCGCGACCTGCAGACGCTGTTCTGGCTCGCGAAGTATCTCTATCGCGTCCGCGACATGGCGGATCTGGTCGAACGCGGCATCTTCACCCAGAGCGACCTGCGCCTGTTCCGCAAGGCCCAGGACTTCCTGTGGCGGGTGCGCTGCCATCTGCACTACGTCGCCGGCCGGCCGGAAGACCGGCTGACCTTCAACGTGCAGGAAGCCGTCGCCGATCGGCTCGGCTATACCAGCCGGGCGAGTGCGCGTGGCGTCGAACGCTTCATGAAGCACTACTTTCACGTCACCAAGACCGTGGGCGACCTGACGCGCGTTCTGTGCGCCGTGCTTGAGCACGAGCAGGCGCAGGCGCGGCTGCGTTTCCGCCTGCCGTCGCTCACGTTCCTGCGTCGGCTTGCCCCGGGTTTCGTTCTCGATTCCGGCCGCCTCAACATCGATTCCGTCGATGCCTTCGAGAAGGATCCGGTGCGGATGCTGCGCTTGTTCCATGATGCGCAGCGGCTGGGCCGCGACATTCATCCGAAAGCGATGCGGCTGGCTCAGCAGAGCCTCAACCTGATCACGCCGGCGGTGCGCCAGGATGCAGAGGCGAACCGGCTGTTCATGGACATCCTGACGGCGCCTACTGACCCGGAACCGACGCTGCGGCGCCTCAATGAGGCCGGCATTTTCGGCCGCTTTATTCCCGATTTCGGCCGTGTCGTCGCGCAGATGCAATACGACATGTATCATCACTTCACGGTCGATGAGCATTCGATCCGCGCCATCGGGATCCTTGGCCGGCTGGAGCGGGGCGAGTTGATCGACGATCATCCGACCGCAAGCCGAATCATTACCGGAGTGCGTTCCCGCCGTGCGCTCTATCTCTCGGTGCTGCTGCACGACATCGCCAAGGGCCGCAACGGCGACCATTCGGTCCTGGGCGCCGAGGTTGCACTGCGGCTGGCGCCTCGCCTCGGCCTTGACGAGTGGGAGACGGAGACGGTCTCCTGGCTCGTCCGCTACCATCTCCTGATGGCGCGCACGGCTTTCAAACGCGACATCGACGATCCCGCAACCGTCGCCACGTTCGTCAGCCTGGTTCAGTCGCCGGAGTGGCTGCGGCTGCTCCTGATCCTGACCAATGTCGACATAAGGGCGGTGGGGCCCGGCGTCTGGAACAGCTGGAAGGAAGGGCTGTTGAGCGAGCTCTACTTCCGTGCCCTTGAGGACATGGAGATCACCTCCGACCAGCCGCGCCAGCGGCGCGGCAACCGGGTCGAGGCGGCGAAGCAGCGCTTGCGCGACCGGCTGGTTGGCTGGGACGAGGAGACGCGGGAAGCCTACATCCAGCGCGGCTATCCCGATTACTGGCTCGCCTTCGATACCGCCGAGCACGTCCGCCATTTCGGGCTGATGGCGGACGCGGAGGCGAGCGGCGGCATTCTCAAGGTGCAAGCCGTGTTCGATCCCGTCCGTGAAGCGGTGCAGGTGACCGTCTACGCGCCCGATCATGCCGGATTGTTCGCACAGATCGCGGGCGGCATCGCGCTCGCCAGCGCGTCGATCGTCGATGCCAAGATCGTCACCCTCGCCAACAGCATGGCGCTTGACGTCCTGCATGTTCAGAGCATCAACGGTCCCTTCGATGGCGACGAAGCGCGCCTCGGCCGCCTCGTCCGCCGCATCGAAGACGCCATTTCCGGCCGCCTGCATCTGGGGCGCGCTCTTGAGGCAGCGCACCGGAGTCCGTTCATCGGCCGGGCACGCGCGTTCAAGGTCCCGCCGCGGGTGATTTTCGATAACGCTGCCAGCAACGCCTACACCGTTATCGAACTCAACGGCCGCGATCGCCCCGGTTTCCTTTACGATGTCACGTCGACGCTTACCGGTCTCGGCCTGCAGATCGGCAGTGCGCACATCTCAACCTATGGACCTCGCGTCGTCGACGTCTTCTACGTCAAGGACGCTTTCGGCCTGAAGGTTGACCAACCCGCCAAGCTCGCGAGAATCGAGGAGTTGCTGATGCGGGCTATGGCCGGCGTCAAGCCGGACGAGCCCGCACGCGGTGATTCGGCATCCGAATCCGTTCCGGCGTTGACGTGAAAATGCGCTGCCCGCCCGTTTGCGGCGGTTGTGCGGGCACCTAAGTTTTTCTTCCCCTGTAACCTGCAAACGGATTAGAGGTCGCGGATGCTGCTAATCCGCTCGATCGCCACCATCGGGGCCTACACGGCGATCAGCCGGATCCTCGGCTTTATCCGCGATGCCCTGATTGCTGCCCTTCTGGGCGCCGGCCCGATCGCCGATGCCTTCTTCGTCTCCTTGCGCTTTCCCAACATGTTCCGCGCGCTGTTTGCTGAGGGCGCGTTCTCGGCGGCGTTCGTGCCGCTGTTCGTTGCCGCCAAGGAGAGTGAAGGCGAAGCGACGGCACGGGAGTTCGCGGTCCAGACCCAGAGCGTCCTGGCAACGGCTCTGCTGGTGTTCCTGATTGCGGTCGAAATCGCGATGCCGATCGTCCTGCTGGCGATTGCACCGGGCTTCCGCGGTACCGATACCTTCGATCTCGCGGCCGAGTTCTCGCGGATCACCTTCCCTTACCTGATGCTGATATCGCTGACCGCGCTTTACGGCGGTGTCCTCAATTCCTACGGGCGCTTCGCTGCGCCGGCGGCGGCGCCGATTCTGCTCAATCTTTCGATCATCGGCGCCCTCGTCGGCACCGGGTCGTGGATGCCGACGCTTGGCCATGCGCTCGCATGGGGGGTGGTGGTGGCGGGCCTCCTGCAGCTCCTGTGGCTGCTGGCCGCTCTCGGCAGGATGGGGGTCTGGCTGCCGCTGCGCCGGCCGCGGCTCTTGCCGCGGGTCAAGCTCTTGCTGCGCCGGGCGGTTCCGGTCGCGTTTGGCGCCGGCATTCACCAGGTCAACATCCTGGTGGACACGGTCCTGGCGTCGTTCTTGCCGGCAGGCTCGGTCTCCTACCTGTTTTACGCCGACCGGTTGAGCCAGTTACCCTACGGCATCATCGCCGCCGCGGTCTCGACCGCGCTGCTGCCGATCCTGTCCAAGCAGCTCCGCACCGGCGCGCCGGACGAGGCGCTCGCGAGCCAGAACCGCGCTCTTGAGTTCGCGTTTCTGCTCATGCTGCCGGCGGCAACGGCGCTCATCGTGCTGGCTGAACCGTTCATGGCACTGCTGTTCGGTCGCGGCGCCTTCGACACTGCTGCGGTCCAGGCGTCAGCCGCCGCGCTTGCCGCCTATTCCGCGGGCCTGCCGGCCTATCTCGTCGTCAAGGCGCTCACGCCCGGCTATTACGCGCGCGAGGACACGCGCACACCGGTCAAGATCGCCGGTGTGGCCGCCATCCTGCACGCGGCTTTGAGCATCGCCCTGATGATCCCGTTCGACCACGTCGGCATCGCGCTCTCGACCGCACTTGCTGCTTGGTTCAACGCTGTCGTGCTGGCGACGGTCTTGTACCGGCGAGGCCATCTGCAGCCCGATGCCCGGCTGAAGCGGCGGCTGCCGCGGATCGTGCTAGCGAGCGCGGTAATGGCCCTGGGGCTGATCGCGCTCAACGAGACTCTGGTCGGCTGGCTCAACCAGGGCTTCGCGCTGCGGGCCAGCGCGGTGGCGCTGATGATCGCAGGCGGACTCGTCCTTTACGGGTTGTCGGCGCAGCTTTTGGGCGCGGCCAGCGTGCGCGATGTCCGGGCGGTGGCACGCGCCCGGCAGGAGAAGGGAGGGGAGGCGCCTTGACCGGCTCCGGGGGAGCGTCCATAAAACCGCCCGAACGGACCAGTATGGGGCGAGGATCGATCGGCGCGGAATGAAACGCATCTTTTCCGGCATCCAGCCCACTGGCAACCTGCATCTCGGCAACTATCTCGGCGCCATCCGCAATTGGGTGCGGCTCCAAGGCGAGTTCGAGTGCCTGTTCTGTGTTGTTGACCTGCACGCGATCACCGTCTGGCAGGATCCGGCGGAGCTGACCGCCAACATCCGCAAGACCGCCGCGGCGATGATCGCCTGTGGCGTCGATGCGGAACGCAACATCATTTTCAATCAGAGCCAGGTGCCGGGGCACGCGCAACTCGCCTGGATCTTCAACTGCGTCGCTCGGATGGGCTGGCTCAATCGCATGACGCAGTTCAAGGAAAAGGCGGGCAAGCACCGGGAAAACGCATCCGTCGGCCTCTACGCCTACCCGAACCTGATGGCCGCCGACATCCTCCTCTACAAGGCGACCCATGTTCCGGTCGGCGAGGACCAGAAGCAGCATCTTGAGCTCACCCGCGACATCGCCCAGAAGTTCAATACGGACTTCGGCAAGCCGGTGTTCCCGATTGTCGAGCCGTTGATTTTCGGACCGGCGACGCGGGTGATGTCGTTGCGCGACGGTAGCAAAAAAATGAGCAAGTCGGATGCCTCCGACTACTCGCGCATCAACCTCACTGACGACGCTGATACGATCGCACTCAAGATCCGCAAGGCCAAGACCGATCCGGAGCCGCTGCCCGGCACGGTCGAGGGTCTGGCCGATCGGCCGGAGGCGGAGAACCTGGTCGGCATCTACGCCGCGCTCGCCGAACTCGAACCGGAAGCCGTCACCAGCCAGTTCGGCGGCTGGCTGTTCTCGCGTTTCAAGGAGGCTTTGGCCGAACTCGCGGTCGAACGGCTGGCGCCGGTGACGGCAGAAATGAACCGGCTGCAAGCCGATCCCGGGTATGTCGAGGCCGTGCTTGCCCGGGGGGCGGAACGTGCCAACGAGCTGGCTGCGCCGGTGCTGCGCGAGGTGTACGGGGTGGTGGGCCTTCTCGGCCATGATGGTGCCGGAGGGACCTGACGGGGGCGGTTGATCCACCGGCTCGGCACAACCATGTTTCCAGCATGACTGGATCGTGCGCGCACGCGGCGCCACGGGACGAAGAAGGGACCGCGAAGGCATGTTCATCCAAACGGAAACGACGCCCAACCCGGCGACATTGAAGTTCTTGCCCGGCTGCGCGGTCATGGGAAGCGGAACGGCAAATTTCCCGGGTCCGGAGGCGGCCGCACGTTCGCCCTTGGCGTTGAAGCTGTTCGAGGTCGATGGCGTCGCGGGAGTCTTCCTTGGCTCGGACTTCATCGCCGTCACCAAGATGTCCGACCGCGAGTGGGATGTGCTGAAGCCTGTCATCCTGAGCGCGATCATGGATCATTTCACACTCGGCGATCCGGTCATTACCGGCGACGCGGATGTGTTGGTCGAAGCGGCGGCCGACGAGCAGGAGGGGGAGATCGCGGCCCGCATACGCGAGCTGATCGATACCCGCGTCCGCCCGGCGGTGGCGGTCGATGGCGGCGATATCACCTTCTGCGGCTTCGAGGACGGGATCGTCTACCTTCACATGCAGGGTGCCTGCTCGGGCTGTCCGAGTTCGACGGCGACGCTCAAGCACGGTATCGAGAACATGCTGCGCTACTACGTTCCCGAAGTGATCGAGGTGCGGCCGGTCCGCTGACCGTCGCCCGGCAGCCAAAGATTGCGCAGCCTTTCATTTCACACTTGCCGTCCCTGTTCGCGGCTTCCCACAAAGTGTCGACGGGAGCGATCGAGGTGGAAGATGATGAGCAAACGAACGTTCTTGATGTCCGGATTGGCGGCTCTCGGTGCTTCGGCCGCTGCTTTCGCGGGCGGGCGCAGAACGCACGCAGCGGCCGCGGGTAGCCCGGCGCAGCCCACACCCTTCGAGATCACCCGTAGCGAGGAGGAGTGGCGGAAGCTGTTGTCGCCGGAACAGTTCTACGTCCTGCGCCAGCACGGCACCGAGCGCGCCGGCACCAGCCCGCTGGACAAGGAACACCGCACGGGGACCTTCGCCTGCGCCGGCTGCGATTTGCCGCTGTTTCTATCCACGACCAAGTATGACAGCGGCACGGGCTGGCCCAGCTTCTGGGCGCCGATCGAGGGCGCGATCGGCACGTCGGAGGACAGGAGCTTCTTTGCCGTGCGGACCGAAGTCCACTGCCGCCGTTGCGGCGGTCACCTGGGGCACGTCTTCGACGATGGCCCGCCGCCGACGGGGCTGCGCTACTGCATGAACGGCGTGGCACTCGTCTTCGTGCCGGCATGAGCACGTCGCGGGCAATATTTCGGTGGCTGCTGGCGGGGTGCACCGCAGGCTTGCTCACCATTCTCGCTGGAACAGGCTTCGGCTCAGCGGCCGATGCACCGGCGCCGGCAACCCAGAGCGCGCGCGCAATCTTTGCCGGCGGCTGCTTTTGGTGCATGGAGCCGCCGTTCGACGCCGTTCCAGGTGTGATTGCGACAGTGTCTGGCTACACCGGCGGCACGCGTGAGAATCCAAGCTACGAGCAAGTCTCCCAAGGTGGCACCGGCCATTTCGAGGCGATCGAGGTCACCTACGACCCGGCTCGCGTCAGTTACCCTCAGTTGCTGGAGGTATTCTGGCGCAACGTCGATCCGCTCGACGGCGGCGGCCAGTTCTGTGACCGGGGCAGCCAGTATGGGACGGCGATCTTCTACGCTAACGAAGACGAAAAGGCGGCGGCACTCAAGTCACGCGAGGCGGCTGCGGAAAAGCTCGTGATCAAAGGGCCGATCGTGACGCCGCTTCTGCCGGCGAAAGAATTCTATCCGGCCGAAGAGTATCACCAGAATTACTACCAGAAAAACCCGCTTCGCTATAAGTACTACCGTTATGCCTGTGATCGTGATCAGCGCTTGAAGGAAGTGTGGGGCGAAGCGAAGCAGCCGTGAGGGGCGGCCCGATGGGTGAAGTGGGGGCGGGCGCCACGTCGCGGCTCATTGTTGGCGACCTCGTCATCGATAGTGCCGAGCTCGAGGAGCGGTTCGTCCGCAGTGGCGGGCCCGGCGGGCAGAACGTCAACAAGGTCGCCACCGCCGTTCAGCTTCGTTTCGACGTCCGCCATTCGCCGTCACTTCCCGTGGACGTTCGCGCACGCCTGGAACGCTTGGCCGGCCGTATGGTCAGCCGGGACGGCGTGCTGATCATCACCGCCCAGCGCTTCCGCACCCAGGAGCGCAACCGGCAGGATGCACTCGAACGGCTGCTGGAGTGGATCCGGCGCGCCTTGATCGTGCCCCGCTCACGCAGGCCGACCCGGCCTTCGGCAGCCGCGGTCCGCAATCGGCTGGACGCAAAGCGGCGGCGCGCAACGCTGAAAGCCCGGCGCCGGGAAGGTTCCACCGAGGAGTAGCGGGCACGACCGCAGATTGTTCTGCCGTGGATCGCCAGTTGAAATTCAACCCCCGTTCGTGGCTTATCTCCGGTGGCCAGCCCGTGTTACCGTCTCACTTTGGCGGCAAGACGTCGGCGTGTGCGCCAACCAGCGCCTCCTTTTCGTTCCGGACAGCGGATCGGCACGGTAATGACATTGAGAACGCCGGAAATGGACGAGACGGCCCTGCGTGCAGTCCGCGTCCTGCGTGACCGGTTGGAGAAGCGTACCGCCATCATCGGCGTCATCGGCCTGGGCTATGTTGGCCTGCCGCTGGCGCTCGCCTGCTGCAAGCCCGGCTTCACTGTCATTGGTTTCGACATCGATTCCGCCAAGGTCGAGGTGTTGAACCGTGGCGAGAGCCCGATCAAGCACATCCCAAGCGAACCGGTGGCTTCGGCCCGAGCCGCGGGGCAGTTCGAGGCTTCGGCCGACTTCCAGCGCTTGAACGAGCCGGACGCGCTGATGATCTGCGTGCCGACGCCGCTCGGTGCGCATCGGGAGCCGGATCTCCGCTTCGTTGAAGCGACGACGCGCTCGATTGCCGCCCGCCTGCGCCCCGGCCAGCTTGTCATCCTGGAATCAACGACCTACCCCGGTACGACGCGGGAAGTCCTGAAGCCGATCCTGGAGGCAAGCGGCTTTCAGAGTGGCATCGATTTCTTTCTCGCCTATTCGCCGGAACGCGAGGATCCCGGCAACAGCGAATACGATACCGCGCGGATCCCCAAGATTGTGGCCGGCGATGGCGAGGCGGCCAGCATGCTGGCGCAGACGCTCTACAATCATGTCGTCGCCCGGACCGTCCCCGTCTCCAACCTCGATACCGCAGAGGCGGTCAAGATCACCGAAAACATCTTCCGCGCCGTCAACATCGCTCTCGTCAACGAGCTGAAGATGGTCTACGCCGCCATGGGCATCGACATCTTCGAGGTCATCGACGCCGCCAAGACCAAGCCGTTCGGCTTCATGCCGTTCTATCCCGGCCCCGGCCTGGGCGGCCACTGCATCCCGATCGATCCGTTCTATCTCACCTGGAAGGCGCGCGAGTTCCACATCTCGACGCGCTTTATCGAGCTGGCGGGCGAGGTCAACGCCGCCATGCCCCGCTATGTCGTCGAGCGGCTGCGCTGCGAGCTTGATTGCCGCTTCGGCAAAGGCTTGAACGGAACCCGGATCCTGATCGTCGGTGTCGCCTACAAGAAAAACGTCGATGACCTGCGCGAAAGTCCGGCGCTCGAAATCATCAAGCTCCTGGACGCGCTGGGCGCCAAGATCGACTACCACGACCCGTTCTTTCCGGTGATCCCGCCGACCAGGGAGTATCCCGATCTTGCCGGCAAGGCCTCAGTGCCGCTGGAGCCGTACCTGATCGCCCGCTACGATGCCGCACTCATCGTCACCGACCATTCGGGCGTCGATTACGACCAGCTGCTTGAATATGCGAAGCTGGTCGTCGACACCCGCCACGTCATCCCGCCGACCCACCCGCAAGCAGGTATCGTCGCTCGCGCCTGACGTGCGTCAGCGCTCGTGCAGAAGTTGCGGAGCAGACCTTTAGGGGGTGGCTCCGGAGGAGGGATTCGAACCCCCGACCCAGCGGTTAACAGCCGCTTGCTCTACCACTGAGCTACTCCGGAATGAAGATGGAGGCGCGGACCGGATTTGAACCGGTGTACACGGCTTTGCAGGCCGCTGCGTAGCCACTCCGCCACCGCGCCCCTGACGCGCCGTCCTCATCGGTGCCGGCATCAGCACCCAGACGCCTCGGAGCGGTACTTGCGGGGAACTTAGACGCCACTCCTCTTACGGTCAAGCATCCGTGCGCGTGCACTAGAGCGTTGTGTTGAGCCCGAGCCGGGGCTATAAGGCGCAGCGATATCGCGCACGCACGCTGGCTGCGCTTGTCTGTTTTCCGTCTCAGGGCCTGCCATGGATTACGCCGCCGCCCGTGCAAAGATGGTCGCGAACCAGATTCGCACCAACCGGATCACCGATCCGGCCGTGATCGCGGCGATGGCGGCGGTGCCGCGCGAGGCCTTTCTGCCGGCGCATCTGCAGGGCGTTGCCTATATCGACGAGGATGTCGCGTTGGGCGGCGGTCGCTTCCTCCTGGAGCCGCTCGTGACCGCCCAACTGTTGCAGGTCGCCGAGCTGGCTGCCGACGACGTCGTCCTCATCGTCGGTTGCGGCGTTGGCTACGATGCGGCGGTGGCGGCGCAGATTGCTGGTGCCGTCGTTGGCCTGGAAAGCGATCCCGGCCTTGTGCAGACAGCGCGGCGCATCCTGACGGAACAGGGTTTCGGCATGGTGACCATCGTCGAGGGGCCGTTGGCGCAAGGATTTGCCCGCCAGGCGCCGTACGATGTCATCGTCTTCGCCGGCGCCGTTGCGGCACCGCCGGCTGCGATCACCGAGCAACTCGCTGAGGGTGGGCGCATGGTTGCCGTGATTGCCGACGGCACCGGGATCGGCCGGGGCACCCTGTTCGTCAAGGCCGGCGGCATCGTCTCGCACCGGGTCGCCTTTGATGCGGCAACGCCGTTTCTGGCAGGCTTCGAACCGCAGCCACAGTTCAGCTTTTGAAATGGCCCGTGCATTTCAGGGTGGGGGTGACCGTTAAGCCACACCTTGTCACGCCTGTGCGAGAAGCTCTTGACCCTTTAACTGCAATCTGTTGGGAATTGCTTTTCAACGAGAATGACGTCAAGAGCAATCAGTGTTTCCCCGAAAACTTGAAAAAGGGGGCAATTCTTCCATGAAAGCCCAACGGTTCGGACTGGTTTGTGCTGTTGTTGCGGCGACTGTCGGGATTAACAGCCCTGTTTCAAGCGAGACGCTAACGGAAGCGTTGACGCAAGCCTACCAATACAATCCCCGCCTGATGGCGCAACGCGCCCGTCTGCGCAGTGTGGATGAACAAGTGCCCCAGGCGTTGTCGGGCTGGCGGCCGACGCTCACGGCGAGCGGCAACGCCGGCTACCGGCATATCGACCAGCAGGAAGACAAAGCGATTGACGCATCCGACAATCTCTTCAATCGCAGGGTGAATGCGACGATCGAGCAACCGCTGTTTCGTGGCGGGCGCACGATGGCGGCGACGCGATCTGCGGAGAACTCGGTGCGCGCCGAGCGGGCGCGGCTGTGGTCGGCGGAGCAGAACATTCTTCTCAATGCGACGACGGCCTACGTCGATGTCGTTGCCGCCGCGGCCGTCGTTGAGCTGCAAATCCGCAACGAACAGCGCTTGGGCCGCCAGTTGGAGGCGACCCGTGACCGGTTCCGGGTCGGCGAGGTGACCAAGACCGACGTCTTCCAGTCGGAAGCCCGCCTTGCCCGCGCGACCGCCGAACGGATCCGTGCCGAGGGCGCCCTTGAGGCCCAGCGGGCGGTGTACAAGAACGTGGTCGGCGTCCTGCCGGGTGCCGTCAGCAAGCCGCCGGTTCCGACGCCCTTGCCGCCAACCAGGGAGGCAGCGATCTCCGGTGCCTTGGGCGGCAATCCTGACATCCTCGCCGCCGAGTTCGATGAGCGCTCGTCCATGGACGATATCGACTTCGTGCGCGGCGAACTGCTGCCGTCGGTCAGCTTGGTTGGCGAAGCCGAGCGCGAGTGGGAAGCGGCGCGGGAGGGATCCCGCTTCGACACCCTCGAGGCCTCCGTGCGGATGACGGTGCCACTCTATCAAGCCGGCGGTACCTATTCGCGGCTGCGGGCGGCGAAACAGACGGCAGCCGAGCGGCGGCGCCTGATGGATCAGGCTCGACGCAATGCAGAGGAGGCGGCGAGCCAGGGCTTCACCAACGTGCAGACGGCCCGCGCTGCCACCAAGTCGTTCGTGAAGCAGGTGCAGGCGAACGAGGTCGCCCTCGAAGGCGTGAAGCGCGAGGCCGACGTCGGCGCCCGGACGGTGCTCGACATCCTCGATGCGGAGCAGGAACTGGTCGACTCGCAGGTCCGTCTGGTTCAGGCGGAGCGGGAGGAGATCGTCGCTTCGTACGAGCTTACGGCCGCGACCGGTGACTTGACGGCCGACAAGCTGCAGCTTCCGGTAGAGCACTACGATCCTGAAGCACACTACCGCGAGGTTCGCGGCAGGTGGTTTGGGGGTTCGTCGAGCGGTGACGTGAGCAGTGATTTCCGCAAACCGTGAAGACTTTCGTCACTTTTTTCCCTTATCGTACTGCGTTCAGGGCTGGCGTGCTGCCGGCCCTGATGGCGTGATAACGGACTAAAGCGGCACTGGACAGGCACGGACGATGACGGACGACCCTCAGAAGAGCAAGGCTTCGCAGCAAGAACCGTCCATGGAAGATATTCTCGCCTCGATCCGCAGGATCCTGGCCGAGGATACGGGCGGGACTGCCGAGAAGGAGGCGGTTGCGCGCGACGTGGACGTGCAGGAGGTTCTTCCGTCGGAGCCGGACGAACCGCCGGCACCGCTGCAACCCGAGCCCGACGCGGAAGAAGCGGCCGAACCAGAGCCGCCCTTCGAGATCGAAGAGCCGCACGCCGAACCCGCGGAGGCGATGTTCCAGGAGGAAGAGGTGCCGATTCAGCAACCGATCGAGGACGACGATGATCTGGTCGAAGAAGAGGATCAGGACGAGGAGGTGTTCGATCTGACGCCGAACATGAAGGCAAAACCCGAGCGCGCTCTGATCTCGCACAACGCCGTTGACAGCGCGACCGACGTCCTGTCGCAGCTGGCGCGTGCCATTCTCGATCGGCGCGATATCGCCGTTGGCTCGCGCGATGTCACGCTTGAATCGATGGTGCGGACGATGTTGCGGCCGTTGCTGAAGGAGTGGCTGGACCGCAATCTGCCGTACTTGATCGAGCGGTTGGTGAAGAAAGAAATCGACCTGATGGTCAACCGCGCCGAGCGACTCGACTAAAGGCCTCATCGGCCTCATCCTGGTGACCGCAACGCCGCCGGCGGGGGGACCTCGCCGGCGCTCGTGGCTTTTCATAAAACGGCATGCAACTCGAAAAAACATATCATCCGGGACGTATCGAGCAAACGTGGTATGCGGCGTGGGAGCAGGCGGGCGCTTTCCGCTGCGGCCGGGTCGATGGCGCAGCGTACACGATCGTCATTCCGCCGCCGAACGTGACCGGCAGCCTCCACGTCGGGCACGCGCTGAACAATACCCTGCAGGATATTCTCGTCCGCGCGGCCCGGATGCAGGGGCGCGATGTGTTGTGGCAGCCTGGGACCGATCATGCCGGCATCGCCACCCAGATGGTGGTTGAGCGGCAGCTGGGTGCGGAGGGGCTATCCCGCCACGACCTCGGCCGGCAGGGGTTCATCGATCGGGTCTGGAACTGGAAGGCGACCTCCGGCGGCACAATCACCGGGCAGCTGCGCCGCCTGGGCGCATCCTGTGACTGGTCGCGCGAGCGCTTCACCATGGATGAAGGCCTGTCGCTCGCGGTGCGCAAGGTGTTTGTCGACCTCTACCGCCGCGGGCTGG
Organism: Defluviicoccus sp.; assembly: GCA_029624735.1. GTDB lineage: Bacteria > Pseudomonadota > Alphaproteobacteria > Rhodospirillales > Defluviicoccaceae > Defluviicoccus. Next base: position 248,884 of record JARSSM010000016.1, read on the forward strand.
TGTACCGCGACAAGCGGCTGGTGAACTGGGACCCCTTCCTGCAGACCGCCATTTCCGACCTCGAAGTCGAACAGCGCGAGCAGCCGGGCCATCTGTGGACATTTCGCTATCCGATCGAGGGCGAGGCCGGCGCCTACATCGCCGTTGCGACGACGCGGCCGGAAACCATGCTGGGCGATACGGCAGTCGCCGTTCACCCTGAGGACGGCCGTTATGCCGGCCTGATCGGCCGCCGCTGCATCCTGCCGATCGTCAATCGGCCGATCCCGATCGTGGCCGACGCGCATGCCGATCCGGCCAAGGGCACCGGCGCGGTGAAGATCACGCCTGCGCATGATTTCAACGACTTCGAGGTTGGCCGGCGGCACGGCCTGGCGATGATCAACGTGCTTGATGCGCGCGCGTGCATGAACGATGCGGTCCCGGAGCGTTACCAGGGCCTCGATCGCTACGAGGCGCGCGATGCGATCGTTGCTGAGATGCGCACCCTTGGCCTGTTCGAGAAAATCGAGGACCACGTGCTGATGATGCCCTACGGCGATCGTTCCGGCGTCGTCATTGAGCCGTGGCTGATCGATCAGTGGTTCGTCGACGCGAAGACGCTGGCGGAACCGGCGATCCGGGCGGTCGAGGAGGGGCGCACCCGCTTCCTGCCCGAGCAGTGGACCAAGACCTATTACGACTGGATGAAGGACATCCAGCCCTGGTGCGTGTCGCGGCAGATCTGGTGGGGGCACCAGATCCCGGCCTGGTACGGACCTGACGGCACCATCTTTGTCGAGATGACCGAGGCCGATGCGCTCACCGCCGCCAAGGCGCACTACGGCACACTGCCGGCGCTGCGGCGGGATGACGACGTGCTGGATACCTGGTTTTCATCGGCGCTGTGGCCGTTTTCGACCCTGGGCTGGCCCGAGGAAACCGAGGACCTCAAACGCTACTACCCGACCGACGTGCTGGTGACCGGCTTCGACATCATCTTCTTCTGGGTCGCCCGGATGATGATGATGGGGCTGCACTGCATGGGCGAAGTGCCGTTTTCGACCGTCTACATCCATGCCCTGGTCCGCGACGAGAAGGGCCAGAAGATGTCGAAGTCGAAGGGCAATGTGATGGATCCGCTCAAGCTCATCGATGCCTACGGGGCCGATGCGTTGCGCCTCACGCTCACCGCGCAGGCGGCTCAGGGCCGCGACGTCAAGCTGTCCGAAGCGCGGGTCGAAGGCTATCGCAACTTCTGCACCAAGCTGTGGAACGCGGCCCGGTTCTGTCAGATGAACGGCGCCACCCCGGTCAAGGGGTTCGATCCGGCCGGCTGTCTGGAGCCGGTCAACCGCTGGCTGGTCAGCAAGCTTGCGGCCGCTGCCGGCCGTGCCGAGGCTGCCCTTGCCGCCTACCGCTTCAACGACTATGCGAACGGGCTTTATCAATTTACGTGGGGGACGTTCTGCGACTGGTATGTCGAGTTCGCGAAGTCATTGCTGCTCGGCGGCAGCCCCTCGGCGCAGGCCGAGACGCGCGCCGTTGCCGGCTGGGCGCTCGATCAGATCCTGCACCTCCTGCATCCAGTCATCCCGTTTGTGACCGAGGAGCTGTTTCAGCGGTTGGCGGAGCGCAGGGGCGCTCTGTTGGTCACGCAGCCGTGGCCGGCGCTCGATCCGGCGCTCATCGATCCGGCCGCGGAAGGGGAACTGGACTGGGTGATCCGGCTCGTCTCCCTGGTGCGCACCATTCGCGCGGAAGTCAACGTACCGCCCTCGGCGCGCATGGCGCTGCTGCTCAAGGCTGAGGGCGAGCGGCAGCAGCCGGACGGCGCGCTTGCGCGGCGGATCGACCAATATGCCGAGGTGATCACCCAGCTGGCGCGGGTCAACAGGGTCGAGATCGCGGATGGCGAGACGCCTGCGGGCTGTGTGCAGGACGATCTGGAAGGCCTCACGGTGCTGCTGCCAATCGCTGATGTCATCGACGTCGGTGCCGAGCGCGCGCGCTTGGCCAAGGAGATCGCGCGCCTGGACGGCGAAATCACTCGCTTCGACAAGCGCCTCGCGAACGCGGCATTCGTTGCCAAGGCCCCGCCCGAGGTGGTTGAGACCGAGCGCGAGAAGCGGGCCGATGCGCACAGCGCGCGGGTCCGGCTTGGTGAGGCCGCGCGCCGCTTGGCCGCCGTGGGCGGCAGCAAACCGGCCTGACGGGCGGTGGCAGCCATGGCGAACGACAGCAATCGCAGCGTCGGCAAGAAGGTCCTGATCGCGCTCGCGATGGTCGTGACAGTGGCGTGGGTCGTCGCACTCGTCGCGACCCTGGTTCCCACCATATTCTGATCGAGGCCGTGATCGGCAGGGCGGCGCGCCCGCACCCTATGCCTTCGCGCAACAGCCCGCCGAGCCGCTAGCAGTTGCCCTTCTTTGCCTGACCCGGCGGGCAGAAGTCGCGCTGCGGCTCCGCCGGGCCGATCACGACCTTCGGCGGTGTCACCTCGACCTTGGGGCCCTTGACCTCGGTGGTGCACGCGGCAAGCGGCAACACCGTGCAGAGCAAGAGTGCAAGCCAGATCATTCTGAACCTCATCGTGGTCGCGGCCGCAACGGCTGCGGTCGGACGTCTGATCCCGTCTTATCCATCCTGCCCGTGTCACGATTAAGGCGGCGTAAACAGGGTGGTAGCCGCGCGCGCGCGGTGATTCGCGAAATGCTTCCAATTTAGACCCGATCGGGGTATTATACCCCATCTAGGGTTTAGACAGCGTCTTGCGAAACATCCTACGGGGCATCGTCAGTCAAACGAAAGGCAACTTCAGCACGTCGTGCTGAACGCAAAAACAATGCTTTGCCTACTTAAAAACAGACAAACCCTATTCACAGGGATGGCCTGTCAATGCTCTTCGCAAACAATGCCGCGATTGCGTCTGGTTACAACAACAACGCCCTAAGAACTGCTCTCTTTGCCACCACTATCGTTCTGATTACTCTGCGCTGCCTTGGCGCTGCCCAAGCCGACGTCACCGGCGAGGCACTGGTGATCGATGGCGATACGCTGCAGGTTGCCACTGAACGGGTTCGTCTGCATGGCATCGATGCGCCGGAAACGAACCAAGTCTGTGGCACCGGTCCGGTTGCGTGGCCGTGCGGGCGGATGGCGGCGGACGGCCTTCTGGCCGCGATCAAGAGCCAGCCGGTTCGGTGCGTCGGCAACAAGCGCGACCGCTACGGCCGCTTGTTGGCGGTATGCCACGCCGGTCCGGTGGACCTGAACGCCGCCATGGTGCGGGCCGGTTGGGCGCTCGCTTATCGCCGTTATGCCAAGGACTACGTTCCGCAGGAAATCGAGGCACGGGCGGAAAGCCGTGGCATGTGGCGCGGGTCGTTCGATGCGCCTTGGAACTGGCGCAAAGGCGAACGTACGGCAGCGGTCAGGGATTGAGATAATGTTCGACTCAGAAGAAGGCGCACTTGAGACGGTTGGTCTCAAGGTCTCCGAGGTCGCGCCCACCAATGGCCACCCGACGTACTCGGTCAAGGGCGAAACGCATCCTTTGCGACACATCCTGCGCGAGCTCGGTGGCCGCTGGGACGGAATCAACCGCGCCTGGATCTTCCGCGGCCTTGATCCGCGCGGCGCCATCGCCGACCGGGTGCGGGCGGAGCGGACGCAAGGCGGCCTTGCCGACGTCATGTCCGTCGCGCCGGACCTTGGCAACCGTCCGCATTACTGGGGCCACCGCCAGCGGTTGCGCGACCGTTTCCTTGGCAGCAACGAGGAATCGCTGCCCGATTACGAACTGCTCGAACTGTTGCTGTTCTTCTCCATCGAGCGGATCGATACCAAGCCGCTGGCGAAAGCCTTGCTGGATCGCTTTGGCAGCCTGGCAGGCGTGCTGCACGCGGCGCCGGAGCAGTTGGCCGAGTTTGAGCGCATCAACCACCACACCATCACGCTGTTCAAGGCGGCGCGCACCCTGGCCGGCCGCATGGCGCGCGAAGAGGTAACCGACCGGCCGCTCCTCGATCAGTGGGACAAGCTCGTCGCGTACTTGATGACGACGATGGCGCACCGCAAGGTCGAGCAGTTCCGCATCATCTTCCTCGACCGCCGCAACGTCCTCATTGCGGACGAGGTCCAGCATCAGGGCACGATCGACCACACGCCGGTCTATCCGCGCGAGGTGATGAAGCGCGCCCTCATGCTCGACGCTTCGGCGATCGTCATGGTCCACAATCATCCGAGCAACCACCCGGCGCCCTCAAAGCCCGACATCGAGATGACCCGCCAAGTCGGTGACGCCCTGCAGAAGGTTGGCATCGTCCTGCACGACCATATCATCGTGTCAAAGCGCGGTCACACCAGCTTCCGCCAGATGGGGCTGCTCGGGCGTTAACGCGGCGACGCTGACGAGGGTTTCACAAAGCGAGCTGGTCGTGCGAAGCTGAGGATGAGGGTAAGGCTACGGGCGCAATCGATAGCGCTGAGGCAGCGTCCGTCGACGTCATGATTATCGCCCTCCTCGGGGATTTGGAACATGACGCATGAACAGCGGCTGAGGGACAAGCGCGACGAACTCTTGCGGATCGCCGCCAAGTATGGCGCCAGCGATGTCCGTGTCTTCGGCTCGGTCGCGCGCGGCGAGGCCGACGAAGAGAGTGACATTGATCTGCTGGTTTGCTTTGAGCCGGGGCGCAGCTTGCTCGATCATGCCGGTCTGTGGCTCGACCTGGAGGCGCTGCTCGACTGCCGGGTCGATGTCGTCAGCGAAGGGGGACTGAAGCCGCGCCTCAAGGACCGCGTGCTGGGCGAAGCCGTCCCGCTATGAGGGATCCGAAGGAGCGGTTGCGGGACATCCTCGAAGCGGTCGGCGCCATTGAGCGCTATGCCGTAAGAGGTGCCGAAGCGTTCCGGCGTGACGAGTTGGTTCAGGTCTGGATACTCCATCATCTGCTGGTCATCGGCGAAGCGGTCGCGCGGCTGGGCCGAGAGTTTCACGGGCTGCATCCTCAGGTGCCGTGGATCCGCATCGTTGCCATGCGCAACGTTCTCATCCACCAGTATTTCGGGGTTGATTTGGATGAAGTCTGGAACACTGTCGAAGGTGATCTGCCGGTATTCAAGCGCTCCATCGAGCAACTGCTGATAGAACTAGGGCCAGACCGGGCGTGACCGATGGGGCTGCTCGGGCGTTAGCCTCGCTTCGGGATGCCGGAGCCTGACGGTTGCGGGATGGCGCGTACCCAGTCACCCTCGGCTTCGGCTCGAATTGCGTGCTCGAACAGATCGCGCTGCAGGCAGATCACCGGGTCGGCGGCTGGCAGATAGGGCTTATCAGCCGCAAAGAACCGCCGCGCGCTGTCGCTCGCCAGGATCTCGGCGATCGCTGCGATGTGATCGTAGCTCCCACCGCCGAGCAGGCTCTCGATGTAATCGCCGCACCGCTCATCTTCCGCTGCCGGGGTTTCGCCATGCGTGCCCATCGCGACCAGGCTGACGACGGAAGCACCGCAGGCGCGCAGATAGCCTGCCGTCGCCCGCGCATTGATGAAGGAGGCGAGCAGAACGGCGTCCGCCTTCCGGAGCGCGAGCAACGCGCCGGCGATGCCGGAAGTGGTCCGCAAGACGACCGTGCGCCCCGCGAAGCGGGCCGGGCCGGATCTCAGGATCAAGTGCGGCGAATTCGGCAGATCAAAACCCTCAATCGGTTCCTCGTTGCGCTCGCCGACCAGCACTGCATCGCCGCGCAAACTCAGGCAGCGGGCGATATCGGCCTCCAGGAAAAGCGCGCGTGCCTCGAGCCGGATTAACAGCGGCGCACAGGTGAAAGCACGAAAAACGTCGATGATAACGGCAACGCCGCGTGCCGCCTCGGCGCCAGACAGACACGACAGCCGCTCGATCCGCATGGTTCGGGTCCCTGCGATGCGCGAAAGCAGATGCGATCCAATTTGACACACGGCGAGAAATCTTTGAAATAGTTGCAGGAGATGAAGGAACCGGGCGCAGGCCGCCGGCGTGGCGGCAGGATCTGTCCAGATCAAACGGAGGCTGGCCGCCGTCGGTTCATCAAGGGACGTGACGAGGCGCAACGCTGGACAGAGAATCGTTCTCGATGGTTCTGTGATGCCTTTCAACGTGATGCGGACAGCACGGGAGAGCGGCTTGCGCAATGGCAGTATCCGAGGCTCGAACCGGCCCGCACGGGACCAAAGCCGCAGGAATCTTGCTTCGCGCCCGCTGCCGGAACCGGACGCCAGCCCGTGGTTCCTGATGCGCGCGATGGCCGCGCGCGAACCGGCGCACCAGATTGCGCGCCCTGGGCCTTCGGCCGCCACTGGAACGGCTGAAGCGACGGGGTTTACCGTCGTCAAAGGGCAAATCATCGAGTGGTCCTGGCTCGGTCCGGCACCGGATGCGGCGCCGACGCTCGTCTTTCTGCATGAGGCGCTGGGATGTGTCGCCGCTTGGCGTTCCTTCCCGCGCGCACTCGCAGACCGTCTCGGCTTCGGAGCCTTCGTGTATAGCCGCGCCGGATTCGGCCGCTCCGGTCCGGGCGTGCTGCCGCTCCCGCTCGACTATCACCAGCGCGAGGCGCTCGAGTGCCTGCCTGCGCTGCTCGACCAGGCCGGCATTCGGCAGGCTGTGCTTGTCGGCCACAGCGACGGCGGGACGATGGCGCTCGTGCATGCCGGCTTGGTGCGCGACCCGCGTGTCCGAGCCTTGGTGACGATGGCGGCGCATGTCTTCAACGAAGATGTGACAGTCCAGGGAATCGAGGCGGCGAAGCGGGAGTACCGCGACAGTTTTCGACAGCCGTTGACTCGCTATCACGGCAACAAGGCAAGCGCGGTATTCTGCGGTTGGAGCGATATCTGGTTGAGCCCCGCCTTTCGCAGTTGGACGATCGCGCCGGCGCTCGCTGGAATCACGCAGCCGCTGCTTGCGGTTCAGGGCGAGAACGACCGCTACGGCACCCTCGCTCAGCTGGACGCGATCGTCGAAGGCGTCTCGGGTCCGGCCGAGCGGCTGATCATGCCCGCGTGTGGCCATGTCCCGCATCTGGAGAAAAAAGACGAACTCGTGGATGCCGTCGCGCGCTTTGTGGGGAGCCTGGAGCTTGCTTGAAATGGACAGCGACCGGAGGCGATCCGTGATCCTCAAGGGCCTGCTTTGCCTTGCCGCCGCCAGCCTGATCGCCGCATCGCCTGCGCGCGCGGCGGAACCCAAGATCTATCCAGGTGCCAAGGCGGAGGTCGTCGAGGCGAGGCCCGGCATGGGCATGCCGCCCGGGACCAAGATCCGCTTCTATACGACGGAAGCGTCGTTTGAGAAGGTGCTGGCTTTCTACAAGGGGCTTTACCCGGAGATCGCCATGGCCGCCCCGCCGCCGATGCTGCCTGCCGGTCAGAAGGTGGTGTGGGCCTTTTTCGGCCTCGACGGCAAGACAGATCTTACCGCCTCAAAACACTGGATGAAAATCCAGCGGCCGGCGATCATGGACGCACGGATGGAAGGCGGGGTGATGAAGTATATCGATGTGCGCGACGTCACCCTCATCCAGTTCATTGAAAGCCAATAGCTGGGTATCGGTGCCGCCATGAGCGATGTCTTGGCGCTGCGCCATGTTCCGTTCGAGGACTTGGCCTACTTCGAATCCATCCTTGCCGAAAGAGGCTTGGGCGTTCGCTACGTCGACGCGGTTACCGACGATCTGGCCGCAAGCGATGCCGTTCGGCCGCCCCTAGTGGTGGTGCTGGGCGGGCCGATCGGCGCCTACGAGGACACAGCCTATCCTTTCCTCGGTGACGAGCTGCGGCTGATCGAGCATCGTCTGCGGGCGAACAGGCCGACCCTCGGCATCTGCTTAGGCGCGCAGCTGATGGCCCGCGCACTCGGCGCCCGCGTTTATCCCGGTCCGGTCAAGGAGATCGGCTGGGCACCGCTGACGCTGACCGAGGCCGGCCGCCGGAGCCCGTTACGCTTCATTGGCGAAAGCGAAGGCGGCGGCGTTGTCCTGCACTGGCACGGCGATACCTTCGACCTGCCGGACGGGGCGGTGCACCTTGCTTCATCAACGCTCTACGAAAACCAGGCGTTCTCGTGGGGGCAATCGGCCTTGGCGCTACAGTTTCATGCCGAGGCTGGCGGGCGCGGGCTAGAGCGCTGGTTCGTCGGCCATGCCGCGGAAATCGGCGCGCAACCGGGACTTTCGGTCGCTGCCTTGCGCGCCGACAACGAACGTTTCACGCCGTCGGTGACGGCAGCGGGCCAAGCGTTCTTCAGCGCCTGGCTCACCAGAATCGGTCTGTAAAGCGCCGCTGCGGACTTCCTACGCTGGTCCTACGCGCTTGCAGGTGATCTGCGAGACATCGCGGACCGCGCCGCGGGAGGCACTCGTCGTCAGCGCCGCGTAAGCCTGCAGGGCAGGGGAGACGTGGCGCTTGCGGCCCGCCGGCCGCCAGGCTTGTGCGCCGCGCGCTTCCATCGCCGCACGCCTTCGGTCGAGTTCGGCATCGTCAACGGCAAGCCGGATCGAGCGCTTGGGAATGTCGATCTCGATCCGGTCGCCCGGCTCGATGAGGGCGATGGCACCGCCTTCGGCCGCCTCAGGCGAGACATGGCCGATCGAAAGGCCAGACGTGCCGCCAGAGAAGCGGCCGTCGGTCACCAGGGCGCAGGCTTTGCCCAGCCCCTTCGATTTGATGTAGCTGGTGGGATACAGCATCTCCTGCATGCCAGGGCCGCCGCGCGGCCCCTCGTAGCGGATGATGACGACATCGCCCGCCTGGACCTCGCCGCCCAGGATCGCCACCACGGCGGCATCCTGGCTCTCATACACCTTGGCCGGGCCGGCAAATACGAGGACCGAGGGGTCGACGCCGGCGGTCTTTACGATGCAACCTTCCAGGGCGATGTTGCCGTAGAGAACGGCCAAACCGCCGTCCTGGCTGAAGGCGCTTGCGGCGCTGCGGATGCAGCCTCCGGTACGGTCGAGGTCGAGCGTCTCGTAGCGGCGGTCCTGGCTGAACGGCTCGGTCGTGCGGACGCCGCCGGGGGCGGCGCGATAGAAGGTCTGCACGTCGGCGTCCGCAGAGCGCACGACATCCCAGCGCTCCAGCGCGCCCTGCAGCGTGGCGGCGTGCACCATCGGCTGATCGCCGTGGACGAGCCCGGCGCGATCGAGCTCGCCCAGGATCGCCATGACGCCACCGGCGCGGTGAACATCCTCAAGGTGCACGTCCGCGGCCGAAGGTGCGACCTTGCACAGATGCGGGACGCGCCGCGACAGGCGGTCGATATCACGCATGGTGAAATCAACGTGCGCCTCGGCTGCTGCCGCCAACAGGTGCAACACCGTGTTGGTGGAGCCGCCCATGGCGATGTCGAGCGCCATTGCGTTTTCGAAAGCGGCGAAATTCGCGATTGAGCGCGGCAGAACGCTCTCATCGTTCTGTTCGTAGTAGCGCCTGGCGAGGGACACGATCAGCCGGCCGGCATCGCGCAGGAGGCGGCCACGCTCGGCATGGGTGGCGAGCACACTGCCGTTTCCAGGCAGCGCAAGGCCCAACGCCTCGGTCAGGCAGTTCATCGAGTTGGCCGTGAACATGCCGGAGCATGAGCCGCAGGTCGGGCACGCGGAGCGCTCCAGCGCTTGGGTGTCCTGTTCGGAAACGCGCTCGTCAGCAGCAGCAACCATCGCGTCGATCAGATCAACCGCGCGGGTTTCGCGGCCCTGAACGAACTTGCCCGCTTCCATCGGGCCGCCGGAGACGAACACGGTCGGGATGTTGAGGCGCAGTGTCGCCATCAGCATGCCGGGCGTGATCTTGTCGCAGTTGGAGACGCAGACCAGCGCATCGGCACAATGGGCGTTGACCATGTACTCGACGGCATCCGCAATCAGCTCGCGCGACGGCAGGCTATAGAGCATGCCGTCGTGGCCCATGGCGATGCCGTCGTCGACCGCGATCGTGTTGAACTCGCGGCCGATACCACCAGCCTTGGCGATCTCTTCGGCGATGATGCGGCCGAAATCGCGCAAGTGGACATGGCCAGGCACGAACTGCGTAAACGAGTTGGCAATGGCGATGATTGGCTTGCCGAAATCCGCATCCGTCATGCCAGTGGCGCGCCAGAGCGCACGGGCGCCCGCCATGTTGCGGCCATGGGTCGTCGTGCGCGAGCGGTAGTGCGGCATGGCTAGTCAGTCCTCGATCAGCCGCGAGCGGGCAGCTCTAATAAGCTCTAGTAACATGTCGACGATATTAGCGGCGAACAAGCCTCAGCAACCGCCGGCCACCGCTCTCCGGCGTTAGGCTTGATGCTGCGGGGCCGCGCCCTACTTCTGCTGCAGGACTTTGCCGACCTTCGAGTTGTCGTTGTAGACCAGGAAGGCTGCGACATCGAGCTTCTCGGCCGCGGCGACCATGCCGACGTCCTTGGCGATGAAGCGGACCTGAATGTCATCGACCGATGCCGGCCCGACCTTGCCCTTGTATGTCCAGCGCAACATCGCAGCATCAAACGTACCCGCCGGCACCGTCACCTTGTAAGCGCCGACGTAGGTCAGCGTCAGATCGAGTGTGCCGCTGTGCTCAAGATCGTCAGGGTCGTCGAGGTCATAGACGTTGACCTTGAGGGTCATCGTCTTCTCATCGCCCGCGTTCATGCCGGCGATCAGCAGTGGCTGGGCCGGCGAGTAGCGGGTGAGCACGCCCTTGTCGTTGTCCTGCTCTGACACGATTGAGAGGCTCTCGCCCTTGGCCTCATGGAGAAAAACGGTCCGGTTGCCGACCGTATAGCGCCACTGGCCCGGCTTATCGCTCGCTGTGATCTTGTGCTGTTCGGTATTGTTGTCGGTGTTGCCACTCACCACAGCGTAGGTACGCGTTCCGGCGCTCAGTGTGGCCAAGCTTGGATCGATCGTGAACGCCGGCACCGGATCGCCGATGACGCCGGGCAGATACTTCTCCCCTGCCGCCCGCATGTCGGCAGGCAGCGGTACCACCGCGCCGACGCCTTGGGCGCGCGCGCCCTCGGGCGACGAAATCAGGAACAACGAAAGCAGAGTGCCGCCTAAGACGGCTGGAAGCGAACGTTGCGTCAGGCGTGACATCGAATCCTCCTCATCCGAGCGCTTGTTGGCGCGTTCCTCAGGACCAGTCTATTCGGCGACGGCTTCCCACGTCTTGTCGGGATCGTAGGCGGTGATCGCCGCCGCAAGTTTTGCGGTATTTTCGCCCAGGTTCTTCTCGAACACCATACCCTGGTGGCTGCACTGGAACGTCATGATCCCCGAGCGGCCGTAATCCGCGGGCCACGCCAGCAGCGCGTAACCGGCGATCATATTGCCGTTGATGATGTAATCGTACTTGCCGCCCGGTGGGTTGGCGCCCTGGCCGGTCAGGATGCGAAAATGGTAGCCGCGGTAGGGCTCGCCGGCCTTGCGCTGGCCGAGGTACTCTTCGGCGCTTGCAGCCATGGGACCGAAGGGACTAGGACCGGCGCTGGCGCTCTCCTGCCAGTAAAGCCCGTCCTGCTGACCGGGGGTGCTCGCCAGCCTTTGTGCATATTCGAGCACCTGGTCACCGTCGTGATCGGCGGCGGCATACTCGACCTGAGCCGTCAGATACGCCCGGCAAAGCGCAATTGCTGCCAGTTCGTGGTTGCCGATCCGCCGGTCCGTGATCTCCTCAATTCCCGCCGCAACGTCGAAGGTCCAGCCATCGGCTCCCTTCACCAGCGGGATCGGCATCGGCCAGCCCTGGTTGCCGATCACCACGGTCATCTGGTCCGGACCGGCCGGCACGAGGCTTAGGCCACGCGCGATGCCGGCGCGCAGCCGCTGCAGCGCAAGCCGCGCCTCGGCCGGATCGCCACCGACAAGATCCGCCTGATGCTCCGGTCCGAACAGCGCTATCAGTCCCTGGCTGCCTTCGTTCATCACGGCGGACCGGAAGGCGTCGAGCGCCTTTTCCGGCGACGGATAGACGGCCGTGGCTGCGCGCGCATCGGATCCGCCGCCATGGAACGCGGCTGCGAAGGCAACGACGCTGGCGACCGTCGCTGCGGCGAGACGACAACGGATCGTCGGCTGAGCTGTCTTGTTCATTGCAAGCCCTCCAAGTACCCGGTCATATTGCTTTCGCGTCGGCGGTTCTTAGCGACGCCGTTCCCTGCCACCATCGCCGCCACGGCTTCGTCGGCCGCGATCGCCGTCCCGTGATGCGCGATCACCGCGGCCAACGTTGGCCATCCCGCCGCCATCACCGTTCGCCTTGCGTAGGCCGCCACCGCCGTCGCGCTGGCCACCGCCAACGGACGCGGGCGTAGCCCTCGGCTTACCGCCGCCTTGGCGGCTCTGTGCGCCACGACTGGCAGCCCTACGCGTCTCGCTGCGCGGCTGCAGGGCGGCGACACCGCCAGCAGTCTCACGCTTTCCGTAGCCCCCTCCCTTCGCTCGCTGGGTCGCCTTCGGTTGCCCTGCCGCCTGCGTCCCGCGATTGCGTTCACGGAGCTGCTCCGTCACCTGCCGTTGCGTCCCGGCATTGGGGAGTCGGACATCCTTCTTCTTTGCGGCGCGCGTGGCCCCATCGCTCCGCCCCGCTGTCTGCCGCGTTGGCGCAACGCCACCCTTCTTCCAATCGCCAGCTTTCAGATCGCCGACCTGCTGCCGTGAGCGCGCGCGGTCCGTGGTGCCACGCCGGTTGCGCAGCTCATTCTGGACCCGGTCCCGGTCGTAGCGACCGCCACCGACGACGACGGTGCTGTCCTCGATGTTGATATTGCGGCCTCCATGTCCATCGTGGTCGTCGTCGTCGTCAAACCAGTCGTCACCGTCGGAGATGGCGTAGCCGAGCAGCCCGCCAACGACCGCACCACCTGCAAACGTCGCCGCACTCTCCCAGAAGCTGGTCTGCGGTTCGGCGTAGCTGACCATCGGCGGACCGGTATAGGGCGCCGGTGCGTACGCGGGCGCTTCGGTGTAGACGGCTTCAGCCGCCGGCGCCGCTGCTGGTGCCGCAGTAGGTGCTGGGGCAGGAGCGTCCGATGTTGCCGACGGTGCGGCCGGCTGTGCCGCGGGTGCTGCCGCCTTTTCTGGTGCCGGGATCGGCAGCTCTTCCTCAACCACCTCGGGCGGCTCGATCGCTGCCAGCAATGCTTCAGGATCGTATTTCGGGATCGAGACGGTCTTCGGATCGGCCGGCAGGATGCGGATGATGTCCTCCTCGGCTACGACTTTCTGCTGCTTGTTGCTGACGAGGATGCCGCTGTTGTACGCCCCCCAGCGGATATCCTGAATCGCGCCCTGAACGTCGTCGAGTTGATCAACGACCGCGTCGCCCACGGTTTCGGTCCAGTCGATGTACTCATTCATCTGACTGATGAGGTTGGGATAATTGAGGAGGCCAAGGATGCTCTTGTCCCACTCCGGATCGGGGGTGAGCTTCGGGTCCTTCTTGCGCTTTTCCAGAAAACGTTCGGCTTGAACGACCTGCAGCGGCTGCGTCGATGCCTGCAGGACGAGCGCCAGCACCGGATCGGGATAGAGCGCGACGGGCGCGACCAGGGAGGGGAGGTCCTCCGTTGCCGCGCTTCCGTCAGGGGTGGCCGCCTCGTTGGACTGCGCCAGCGCGGCTTGCCGTCCACTCGCGGTGACGGCAAGCAGCCCTAGCATCAGCGCCAGAGTCACGGCAGTCCAGCCGCGCCCCCATCGTTGGCTCGAAGATGTCTTCGCCATTGTTGCTGCCTCCCTATCCGCGCCAGCACCTGCGGCAACCACCGCCGCTGCCCAAACGCAACGTCCTCGCGCCGAGTGAGGCTTGGCTTATTTCGCTGGCTGCGCCTTGGGCTTCGGTTTCAGCTGCACGCCGCCCGCCTCAATCACTTCGATCTGCACCAGATCGCCGATCTTGAGCGTCTTGAGTTTCTGCTGGTTTTCGTAGTTGCGGACGTTGAGCGTTTTGACCTCGCCGCCGGCGTTGCGCAAGGTGACGGTATTGTTGATGGCGTCGACAGCCGCGACTTCGGTCACCACCACCATCCGTTCCGCTGCCGCCCGACCGGGGGTCTCGCCGGGCTCTGCCTTCATGGTCGCCACTTCGCGGCGGACACCGAGAGGAGCGGATCCGGGCGGCAGGGCTCTGACACTCACCTTCTGAAAGGCGCCCAGGATCACGATGTCGTTCTTCTTGACCTTCGTCAGATCGGCGTCAGCCGGAGCCTGCAACGTTTCGACCCTGCCGTCGGCCATGCGCAGCGTTACCGTGCGCGCCTTGCGATCGACGGCTTGAACCGTTGCTTCGGTCTCGGCATAGGATTCGGCAATCACCGTTTCCGGTTGTGCGGTCGCTGGCACCACTGCCGGCGCCGGCGCCTCGGACTTGCTCTTGTCGTCACTGCTGCATGCGCTCAGCAGGGGCAGGCTCGCCGTCAGGGCGACCGCGACCGTCCGCCAACCCAAGTGCTTTGCCATTTCTTCCTCCCACAGTGATATTGACCCGGCAGCATTACCACTCCGCCAAGTCAACAACAAGCGGGCCAAGGATTACAAGCCAGCAGAATCCGGCGACCAGGAGTGACAGCATCACCGCGGCGCTGCCGAGATCCTTTGCGCGCTGTGAGAGTTCGTGGCGGTCGAAGGAGACGCGGTCGACCACGGCTTCGATCGCCGAGTTGAGCAGCTCGACGACGAGGACGAGCACGGCCGAGCTGACGAGGACGATCCGCTCGACGATGGTGACAGGAACAACGAGCGCGACCGGCAGCAGCACCGCGAATAGCATCAATTCCTGACGGAAGGCGGCTTCCTCGTGCCAGGCTTGGCGGAAGCCGTTCAGCGAGTATTTCACTGCCGCCCGCAGGCGCTCGAGGCCGCCGCGGCTCTTGAAGGGGCTTCGCTGCTGCATGGGCTCCCTCGTCGCTGGCCGCGGCAGTCAGGCGCTTGGCTGGGCCGCACGGCAACCTGTGGCTGGCGCCAATGCCTCCGCTCTAGCCGCCGAAGCTGCGCACCAGGCTGCCGACAACCAGGTACCAGCCGTCGACCAGCACGAAGAACACGATTTTGAACGGCAACGCAATCATGACCGGTGGCAGCATCATCATGCCCATCGACATCAGAACCGAGGCGACCACCATGTCGATGACGAGGAACGGCACGAAGATCAGGAATCCGATCTCGAAAGCCCGGCGCAGTTCGCTCACCATGAATGCGGGCACGAGTGCGCGCAGTGGCACGTCGTCTTCGGCCTCGACCGCAGGGATCCGTGCCATCTCCATGAACAGGTTCAGATCCTGGCCGCGGACATGCTGCATCATGAATGCGTGCACCGGCTTCGTTGCCCGCTCGAATGCCTCGGCTTCGTCGACCTCGCCGGCCACGAGCGGCTTGATGCCGTCGTCATAGACCTGTTCCAGGGTCGGCATCATCACGAACAGCGTCAGAAACAGTGCAAGGCTCACCAGCACCTGGTTCGGCGGCGTCTGTTGCGTGCCAAGGGCGGTGCGCACGAACGACAACACGATCACAATGCGGGTGAACGACGTCACCATCACCAGGATTGACGGCGCGAGACTGAGCACCGTCATCAGCGCCAGGAGCTGGATGATGCGCCCGGTCACCGTCGGCCCGCTGTCTCCCAGCGTGAGTGCGATCGATTGCGCACAGGCGGGATCGGCGAGAAGTGCGAGCGGCAGCGCCAGGAGCGCGGCACCGATGCCGATGGTGAGGGGCTTTCTCATTTCGGGGAAGCTCCGCTCGCAAGGGGGGCTGGTTCACTGCCGGCGGTGGGCAGCGCCTCGGCCCGCGCCAGCGTCGTGGCGAAGGTTTCGCGGCCGGTGCGGCTGATGCCCGCTTCGACCAGTTGCTCACCGCTGGCGCTCAAGATGACCAGATGCTCGGTCTCGTCGCGCCGCAGGAGCACCAGCCGTCGCCGGCCGTCGAGCGGCAGCACCTCGACGATGCCGAGCCGCCTTGTGCTGCTGCCGCCGCGTACCCCCTGGCCAAAGCCCAAGCGGCGCGCAAGCACGGCCGCGACGCCGATCAAGGCGAGCACGAACACGAGCGAGGCGGCGAACTGCAGGTACGTGGTGACGTTCATGCGGAACCTTTGCAGCTAAGGCGTCGCTGCCGCTGCCGGATGGGCGGGGGAATGGAAGCGCAGTCGGTCTCAGATGGGCATCCGCAGCCGGCTTGGTGTCCCGGCTGCTGTCGCCGGTGGAGTGCTGCGGCTCGCGGCAACATCCTGCCGCAAAGCATCGAGCTCGCGGGCAACGAAGGCGGATTGGCGGGCAAGATCGAGGTCGCGCACGTCCACGAGGCGGAGCGCGCCATCAACGCTGGCAAAGGCCTGCTCGAGTTCCTGAAGGTCGAGTGGCGCGCCACGTGTCGCCTTGGCGCGCGCGATCGCGATTTTGAGGGCGACCTCGCCCAGCTGGCGGGCAACCTCGGTCGTCGCATCGTGGGGATCGTTCATCTCTCAAGCCTCCGGTTGCGGGCGCGCGGCCTGTCCGCCGCGCGTCGCGTTGGCACGAAACAGGTAAACAAGGATCTCGGCGACCGCGGCGAAGGCCTCCGGCGGGATCTCTGCGCCGACCTCGATCGCTTCGAGCATCGCCATCAGGTCGGGATCTTCGCGCACCGGCACGTCGTTGAGCGCGGCAAGGGCGATGATCCGCTCGGCCACTTCACCGCGCCCGGCGGCGACGACCTTGGGCGCCCAGTCCTCGCCGGCACGGTAGCGGAGTGCTGCCGCCATCGGCCGGTCAGACCGGATCTTCTCTGCTGCGGGCGCTGCCGTGTCGTCGCTCAAGGTCTTCCTCGGATCTCCTGCGCGCATCCGGCCTTTGCCGAGCGCCTTGACGGATCCGAGTCTGGTCCCCTGTGATTAAGAAAAGATGAAAGCCGCTGACCCATTTGCGGCAGATTCGTTCGCGGGCCGGGCGGCGCCGGCCGGACCCATCAGGCGGGATCGCGCCGGCCGCGGAAGCCCTGTGCCACGAGGTAAAGCTCGGCCGAGTCGGCCCGTGATGCCGGTGGCTTGGCGTGGCGGACGGTGGCGAACAGGCCTTTGAGCCGTGCCAGCAGTGCTGTCTCCGTGCCGCCTTGCCAGACCTTGCACACGAAGCCACCGCCCTCGGCCAGCAGCTCTTCCGCCACGGCAGCAGCCGTTTCGGCGAGTGCGATGATCCGCAAATGGTCGGCGCTGCGGTGGCCGCTCGCCTTCGGTGCCATGTCGCTCAACACGACGTCGGCGAGCCCGCCGAGGAGGGTAAGGACGCGGGCGGTCAGATCGGCATCCTCGGCATCGGCGGTCACGATCTCTGCCCCTTCGATCGCTTGCATCGGTGTCAGATCGATGGCGACGACCCGGGCACGCGGATGTTCACCGGCGCGCGCTCGCTGCACTGCAGCCTGAGTCCAGCCGCCTGGTGCGGCGCCCAGGTCAACGACCCGCGCGCCTGGCCGCAGGATATGAAAGCGGTCGTCCAGTTCGAGAAGCTTGAAAGCCGCCCGCGAGCGGTAGCCTTGCCGCTTCGCTGCGGCGACGTAGGGGTCGTTCAGTTGCCGCGTGAGCCAGCGCTGCGAGGAGTCCTTGCGCCGCTTGCCGTCGCTCAAGCGGCCGCTCATGAGCCAGCCTTCGCTGCGGCCGGCCGCCGATGCGAGCGCCGCGGCGGGGTGGCGTAATCGGTAACAAGCACGGGCAAAGCCTTCTCCTGCCGCTTGACGTCAGCCGTCATGATGCTTCGGATCGGGACTGCCGCCCAACGCCTTTCTCACACCGGCGGCGAGGCGGCATCGGCGTCGGCGCGCGGCGCTGGCTCGCTCAGCTGTGTGAAGTCCAGGCGTCCGCCGGTGTGGGCGATCTTGTCGGCAAGGGCGCGGATTGCCCGCACGTCTTCCTGGGCCTGCTCGAAGTGGCGCTGCAAGGCGGATGCCTTGGCGGCAAGCGCGCTGACATCGGTGCCGAGCGCCTGCAGATCGGCCTGCAGCAGGCTCGCCTGCTGGCGCAAATGGACGTCGCGCAACACTGCACGCAGGGTGTTAAGCGTCGCCCACAGCGTCGTCGGCGAGACGATCCACACCTTGCGCCGCCACGCCTCTTCGACGACAGCGGGGAAGCTTGCGTGCAGTTCGGCATAGACCGCTTCCGACGGCAGGAACATCAGCGCCGAGTCCGCAGTCTCGCCGGGAACGATGTAGCGCTCGGCGATGTCGCGGACGTGCTTCAGCACATCGGCGGCAAAGGTTCGGCCGGCTCGGACCTTGGCCGCGTCGTCGCGCGCCTCGCGCAGCGCACGGTAGGCCTCAAGCGGGAACTTGGCGTCGATGGCCATCGGTCCCGGCGGGTCGGGCAGCTTAAGGAGGCAATCAACCCGGGTCCGGTTGCCGAGCGTCGCTTGCAGCGTAAACGCGCCGGGCGGCATCAGCGCGCTCACCAGGTCTTGCAGCTGCACCTCGCCGAAGGCACCGCGCGCCTGCTTGTTGGCAAGGATCTCCTGCAGGCCCACCACCTGCTCTGACAGCCGGGCGATCGTGCGTTGGGCGGCATCGATGGCACCCAAGCGCTCGTGCAGACCGCGCAAGGTCTCACCGGTCCGCTGCCCGTGATCGGTAAGTGTGTCGCCTAGGTGCCGGGCGAGCGCGTCCATGCGGTCGTTGACGCCGAGTTGCGTCTGCGCGAGGCGGCCTTGCAGGTTCGCCTGCTGGTCGGCAAGCCGGTCACTGACGTCGGCCAGGCGCACCATCTGCGCCGACAGCTCGGCCCGGGTTCGCTCGGCGCGCAGCAAGGCCAGAAACACGACGACGAACACGATGGCGAGAAAAAGCCACGCGCCGGCCATGAACAGCACTGTTTCGTTCCATTGCACCGGCAACGAAATCCCCAACTGTGGCTCCCCCTTGCGTCCGGCGCCTCGATAGCACACTCTTCCAGCTTGGCGGGAGCCGGGCCGAGCCGAGGGGAAGGGCGATGTTGAGATGGCTGAGTGCTGTTATCATGGCGGGGTCTGTGGTGACAGCTGCAAGTGCCGATGAGGTTCGCCTGCCGGTGGACGCGCAGACGAACCTGGCCGCGACCGTCTACAGCAGCGGCTTCGCCTTCATCGAGGATTGGCGCCGCACCAGCTTGGCCGCTGGCCGCAGCCGCATTGCCTTTGAGGGCGTCAGCCCACGGATGGACCCTTCGAGCGCGATGCTGTGGTTGCCGGCACCGGCGCGCGCCCTTGGCCTCACCTATGACTTCAATGTCTTGACCGCAGAGGCGCTGTTGCGCCGTGCGCTCGGCAAGGAGGTGGGCGTTGTCCGCACGCATCCCACCACCGGCGAGGAGACGGTGGAGCCGGCAACCGTGCTCGCCGTCGGGACGGGAAGCGCCATCTTGCGCTATCGTGACCGCATCGAAACCGACTTTCCCGGCCGGCTCGTTTTCACCGATGCCCCGATGGACTTGCGGGCGCAGCCGACCCTGGTTGCGACTGTCGAGACGACCGCGCCGGCCGAAGCCGCGATCGGCCTGAGCTATCTGACGCAAGGTCTCGAGTGGGAGGCTGACTACGCGCTTGAGGTCGATGAGGCTGCCTCCCAGTTGGCGCTGACAGGGCGCGCGCGCCTCACCAACGCAACCGGTGTTGCGCTCAAGAATGCCCGCCTCGTCCTCGTTGCCGGTGACGTTCGCCGGGTGAGAAACTACGATATGGAGCGGGCCGCGCCCATGGCCGCGCGGATGGCGGCGGCGCCGCCACCGGAGATGGAACCCGAGCCGGTTGGCGACCTGCACGCCTACGCCGTGCCCGAGACCGTAACCCTCGCCGACCAGGAGATGCGGCAGATCGGTCTCCTCTCGGCGGCGAAGGTGGCCTTCACCCGCCGCTATGTGAGCGAAAACCAGTTCAACGCGCGCTTCGGGACGGCCGGCGAGCCGCGGCCCATCCATCCGCAGGTTCGCTATGCGATCGTCAACACCGCCGCGGCGGGTCTGGGCCGGCCTCTGCCGGCCGGTGTCGTCCGCCTGTACACGCGCGATCGGGCCGGTGGCTTGCGCTTCATCGGTGAGGATCGGATAAACCACACTGGCGTCGGTGACACAGTCATGCTGACGCCGGCAGAGGCTTTCGATCTCAGCGTATTGCGCCGGCAGACCGATCTGACGCGGGTCGGCGGCAAGGACAGCGGGATCGTCGAGACGAGCTGGGAAATCGACGTCCGTAACGGCAAGGCGGAGCCGGTCGTTGTCGACGTCGTCGAGATCATGCCGCCCGGCTGGCAGGTCTTGAACGAAAGTGCGCCACACCAGCGGGAGACCGCGCGGCGCGCGGTCTGGCAGGTGGAGGTTCCCGCCGGCGGCACGACGCGGCTGAGCTACCGCGTCCGCATTTCCGCGTGACAGCCGAGCGTGCGCGGATGGCCAAACTGTCGTGCTGCCGCGGGTCGGTGTTGCGTGCTTGACGCGGTTAAGCGGCAATTCCTATCTGAAGCAGTGCGAGAGAGTTTGCCGTTCTGCGAAGGGCGCGTTGCGCCAGGGGATTGTCTGCCATGACCGATCTTTCCATCATCATCGCCCCTGATCCGCGTTTGAAGCGGGGCTCGCAGCCGGTCGGCCAGGTCGATCGTCGCGTCAGGCGACTGATGGATGACATGCTGGATAGCATGCACCGCGCGAACGGCATCGGGCTCGCCGCGCCACAGGTGGGCGTGCTGCAGCGGGTCATCGTCGTCGACATCTCGCCGCCGCAGTCGCCGCCCGATCCGGTCTGCATGGCCGATCCGGAAATCATCTGGCAGTCGGAGGAGGCGGTGGTCGGGGAGGAGGGGTGCCTTTCCCTGCCTGAGTTCTATGCCGACGTGACGCGGCCGAAAAGTGTCCGCGTGCGCTACCTCGACCGGGCCGGGGCGCGGCGCGAACTGACCGCGGAGGGCTTGCTGGCGAAGTGCGTCCAGCACGAGATCGATCACCTGGACGGCGTCTTGTTCGTTGATCACCTGTCGTCCTTGAAGCGCAACATCATCCTGCGCAAGCTTGCCAAGTCGAAAAAGCTTGCGCCCGTCTGAGCCAGCCGCACATCTGAACGGTTCGTCCGCCCGGCACCGCCAATGACCCGCTTGGCGCTCGCGTTCTTTGGCAGTGCAGCCTTCTCGGTGCCGACTCTCGCCGCTCTGTTCGAGGCCGGGCACGACGTCCGCGCCGTCTATAGCCAGCCACCGCGCGCTGCAGGCCGTGGGCATCAGGTGACGCGCTCGCCGGTGCACGTGCTTGCTGATGAACGCGGTGTTCCGGTCCGCACGCCCACGAGCCTGAAGGACGATGACGAGCAGCGCCACTTCGCAGGCCTCACGCTCGATGCTGCCGTCATCGCGGCCTACGGCTTGATCCTGCCGCGTGCGATCCTGAACGCGCCCAGGCTCGGTTGCCTCAATGTGCACGCTTCGCTGTTGCCGCGCTGGCGCGGCGCGGCGCCGATCCAGCGGGCGATCCTCGCTGGCGATGCCGAGACGGGGGTCACCATCATGGCGATGGAGGCGGGCCTCGATACCGGCCCGATCCTGTTATCGCAAGCGGTGCCGATCACGGCCGAGACGACAGCCTCAATGCTGCAGGATTCGCTCGCCCAGCTTGGCGCCAAAATGATGCTGGATGCACTTGAGGGGGTCGCGGCTGGCTCGCTTCAGCCCCGGCCGCAAGCGGATGCGGGCGTAACCTACGCCGCGAAGGTGGAGCGCGACGACGGCCGGATCGACTGGCAACAGCCTGCGGTCGTTGTCGAGCGGATGGTGCGTGCCTTCGATCCGTGGCCAGCGGTCTGGTTCTCGTGCCGGGGCGAGCGGATCCGCGTGCGCGCGGCCGTGGTGGTTGAGGAGGAAGGCCCGCCTGGCACCGTGCTCGATGATGAGGCGACGGTTGCCTGCGGTTCACACGCGCTCCGGCTGCTCGTCCTGCAACGGCCGGGGAGGGCGGCAATGGTGGCGGCCGCGTTCCAGCGCGGCTTTCCGCTTCCGGTGGGCAGCAGTCTCGGCTGATCGGTCAGCGCAACGCGGAAACGGATGGCGCGTTGGTTTCGAACACGCGCACCCGCTCGATGCCCTGGCGCATCTCCGTCATCAGGAACTTGGCGCGCCGTGCCGGGCCACCGGCGTTCTTGCTCGGGAAGCTGCGCGCCCACGCCTGGATCTTGACGGTCAGCGCGCACAGTTGGCCGCCGATGGTGGTGTGGTATCCCTTGATCAGGTTTTCAACCTTGCGAAAGCGCTCTGCAGAAACGCATTCCCACATGTCACGCGTGTTGCGGTAGAAGCTCTCGAGCCGGCCGCTGATCGCGGCCATGGTGCCGTTGATGGTATCCTCGATCACGCGGCAGGTGGCGTTCAGCTGCGGATCGCTGCGCCCCTGCCAACTCGTGTTCAGTTGGTCAAGCCATTCCAGGAAATCGGTGATCGTTGGTTCAATGGAGTCCAGGCACTGCTTGTAATACGAGAGGGACAAAAATATATCCCCATAGTCTTCGAGAAACCCAGGAATCTCCTCAACTTTGATGTCGAGCGTGCTGGCCATGACAGTGAGTTTTTGCAGCGCCTGCTTGACATTGGGATTGCGCAACATGGAGACCAGCTGCTCGAAGCATTGGATCTCAAGGTCGTCTGTGCCGTAGATATTCTGGATCAGCGGCCGGGTGAAATCCCGCATGTACACGGTGAGCTCTTCCGCCTTGCGCGGTGAGAGCCGCAGCGCCTCGTTCTCGTTGACAGGAATGCCAAGTTCGCGCAACTGGACGCGCAGGCTGTAGACGTCGAAGCTTGCGAGTTTGGCGAGGTTGCGCAACACCTTGAGGTCCGGATGCACCGGCATTTCCGGCCAGCCGTATTCGTGCGGCAGCGATTCGATGCTGAGATGCCCGGATCCAGTGGCTGGATCGTCGAAGAACTCGATGACGCTGTCGAGCTGGACGTTCTTGACGAGGCGGGCCCGCCGCAGCGAGCTCGTCCGCAGCGGAATGATCGCGAGCGGCAGGATGTGGAGTGAATCACGGTCGTGATCGGAGATCGGATCGTCTGCCACGTTTTCTTCCCGCCAGCACATGAGGGACGCTCAGCTGCGTCGCGAGCATAGTGTTCATGTCTTAGGATTTTGCCAACGTCGCGAGACCGGATGCCACGCTACAAGCTCATCCTCGAATATGACGGCAGCGCCTTTGTCGGCTGGCAGCGGCAGATGAACGGGCCATCGGTGCAGGCGGCCGTGGAGGCGGCGATCAGCCGCTTCGCCGGCCATCCGGTCACGGTCGTCGGCGCCGGGCGGACCGATGCCGGTGTGCATGCCGCAGGCCAGGTCGCGCATGTCGACCTCAATCGGCCTTGGTCCACGGCGACGATCCGTGCCGCGACCAATTTCCATCTCAAGCCGGCGGCGGTGGCCGTGCTTGCGGCTGCGGAGGCGGCTTCCGCTTTCCACGCCCGCTTTTCGGCTTCCGCCCGCGTGTACTGCTATCGCATCCTCAACCGCGCGGCGCCGCCGGTGCTCGATCGTGGCCGCGTGTGGTGGCTGCCCAAGCCGCTTGATACGGACGCGATGGCAGCTGCGGCCCGCCTTCTCGTCGGCCGGCACGATTTCAGCGCCTTCAGGGCGGCGCTTTGCCAGTCCCGCTCGCCGATCAAGACCTTGGATGCGCTCGCCGTGCGCCGTGTCGGTGAGGAGATCTGGCTGGAGGCGTGGGCGCGCTCGTTCCTTCATAATCAGGTGCGGATCATCGCCGGCACCTTGAGGGAAGTGGGCGAGGGCAGGGCAGTGCCGGAACGGGTCGCAGCCGCCCTTGCCTCGGGCCGGCGCGATCTGGCCGGGCCGACCGCGCCGGCTGTCGGGTTGTGCTTGATGGAAGTGCGCTATCCGCGGCCGGATGGCGGGCCTGCGTCAATACAGCCGGCCGGCGATCGTGCTGATGATCAGGCTCACGATGATATCGAGGACGACGATGCCGACCGCCATGAGGTTTGAGATCTCGAGCGCGCTGCGGGCGATGAACCAGATGTAGACCGTGATCGCGGCAATCGCGGTAAGCCACAGCGGCTGGCCGATGTCGGGCGGTATGATGCCCGTCGTCACCAGGACGGCGACCGGCAGGATGAGCGCGTTCTGCACCACCAGCGACCAGTTGTAGGCACAGATGTAGAGATACAGTCGCCCGGGCCGGTCGACGGCTTGCGCGATGTCGACCATCATCAGCGGAAAGGCGACCCAGGACAGGACGTAGGCGATCCCTTCGGCGAGCGCGAACCGCACGGGGTCAACAGGATCTGCCGCGACGGTGAAACGGGTTGCCAGTGTTAAGGCATAGAAGGGTGCCACCAGGACGGCGGCGAAGAAGGAGCGGTACACGCCAGCGGGCGAGGCATCAAAGTAGGCCAGCGGTTGCGCATCGAAGCGCGCCAGGCGCGCCGCCGCATAGACGGACAGCACAATCTCCCGTAGCGACGGAATCATCGCGCCTGGCCGAAATAGTCTGCAAGGATGGCACGGTAGATTTGGCTGAGCGTTTCCAGATCCGCGACCGCGACGTTCTCGTCGATCTTGTGCGCGGTCGCGCCGACGAGGCCGAACTCGATCACCGGGCAAAAATCCTTGATGAAGCGGCCGTCTGACGTGCCGCCGGAGGTGCTGAACTCCGGCTGGCGGTGGGTGATCCGCTCGACTGCCGCCGCCACCGTCCGGCTCAAGGCCTCGTTCCGACACAAGAAGGGATCGCCGGAGGACTCGCAGCTGAGCTCGTAGCGGCAGCCCTCGGCTTCGCATTGCTTCTCCAGCCAGGTGCTGAGGCTCGCTGCCGTGTGCAGGTCGTTGTAGCGGATATTGAAGAGCGCCCGCGCGCGGGCCGGGATGACGTTGGCGGCCGGATTGCCGACGTCGACCGAGGTGATCGTCAGCACCGAGGGCTGAAAGGCCTCCGTCCCCTGATCGAGCGGCGCGCCGTCGAGCGCGGACAGGATGCGCACCAGGTGGCGCACCGGATTGTCGGCGAGTTGCGGATAGGCAGCGTGTCCCTGGGTGCCCAAAACGGTGAGCCGCGCGTTCAGGCTGCCGCGGCGGCCGATCTTGATCATGTCGCCGATCGCCTGCGGGTTGGTCGGCTCGCCGACGAGACAGGCATCGAGGCGCTCACCGTGCTCGCCAAGCCAGTCGAGGACCCGGCGCGTGCCGTTGACCGACGGCCCCTCCTCGTCGCCGGTGATCAAGAGGCTGATCGAACCCTCCGGCGCGCATTTTCCGCCGTCGGTCAGCCGCCGCACCGCCTCGACGAAGCAGGCGATCGCGCCCTTCATGTCGGCCGCGCCGCGGCCGTAGAGCCGGCCGTCGATGACCATCCCTGCAAACGGATCGACCGACCAGGTGGTGCTGTCGCCAGGCGGAACGACATCGGTATGCCCGGCAAAACAAAAATTCCGGCCCCGATTGCCTAGGCGAGCGTAGAGGTTATCGACCCGCGCCCCGTCATCGCCGCCGCCGAAGGCTAAGCGGTGGCAGCTGAAACCGAGCGCACCCAGCGCCTGTTGCAGGACGTCAAGGGCACCGGCATCGACGGGCGTCACGCTTGGGCAGCGGATGAGCGCCTGAGCGAGGTCAAGCGCGCGCGTGTCGTCAGTCACGCAAGAGTTCATTGATCGAGGTCTTGGCACGCGTTCGTGCGTCGACGCGCTTGACGATTACGGCGCAATAGAGACCAGGGCCGGGCGTGCCATCCGGGAGCGGCTTGCCAGGCATCGTGCCGGAGACGACCACCGAATACGGCGGCACCTCGCCGTAAAGGATCTGCCCACTCTCGCGGTCGACGATGCGGGTCGAGGCACCGATGAACACGCCCATCGAAAGCACGGAACCTTCGCCGACCCGCACGCCTTCCGCGACTTCTGCACGAGCGCCGATGAAGCAGTTGTCTTCGATGATGACGGGTTCGGCCTGCAGCGGCTCCAACACGCCGCCGATGCCGGTGCCGCCGGAAATATGGCAGTTGCGGCCGATCTGCGCGCAGCTGCCGACGGTCGCCCAGGTGTCGATCATCGTACCGGCGCCGACATGGGCGCCGACATTGATGAAGCACGGCATCAGCACGGCGCCGGGCGCGACGTGAGCCGAATAGCGGACGATGCAGCCGGGCACGGCGCGAAAGCCGGCGGCGCGAAAGCGGGCCTCATCCCAGCCCATGAACTTCGGCGCCACCTTGTCGAACCAGGTGCCGCCGCCAGCGCTGCCGCCGATCGCCGTCAGGTCGTAGAGGCGGAACGACAAGAGCACCGCCTTCTTGAGCCATTGATGCACTTGCCAACGGCCGTCGATCTTCTCGGCGACGCGGGCGCCGCCCTGGTCAAGCAGAGCCAACGTTTGCTCGACCGCCGCGCGAATGGGGCCGGCGGTGGCAGGACTAATGCTGTCGCGCTGGTCCCAGGCGGAATTGATCGTCGTTTCGAGATCACCGGTCATGGCGTTCCGTTTGTGATAGGATGGGAGGAGACGGCTTCGGCGACGATGCGTGAGCCACCGCTGCGAGTCAACCTTCTGTCGCCGCCGCAGCCTCGGCGGCACCGATCGCGGTGAGCCAGGCAATAAGGTCATCGACGATGTGATGCACGGAGGCTGCCACGTCCGCCGGGGCTGGCGGCTGGTCGGTGGTGCAGCGGACCCATACGGTCGTCATGCCGAGCGCGGCCGCGGGCGGGAGATTGCGCGCCTGGTCCTCGATCATCACGCTCTGCCGCGGGTCGATGTTGTGGCGGCGCACGAGATTACGGTAGGTCTCCGGCTCGGGCTTTGGCCGGTAATCCGCGGCCACGATGTCGAAGACGGCCTCGAAGTGTCCGGCAATCCCCAGCCGCTCAAGCACGCGCTCGGCGTGGCGGGCCGACGCATTGGTGAAGATCAGCTTGCGTCCCGGCAGCGCTGCGAGTGCCGCACCGAGGGTTGGGCTGGGATCGAGCACGCTCAAATCGATATCGTGGACGTGGGCAAGAAAAGGCGCCGGGTCCATGGCGTGAAAATCCATCAGGCCACGGAGCGACATGCCGTAGGCGTGGAAGTACTCCTTCTGCAGCTGCCACGCGGCATCGAGATCCAGACCGAGGAATTCGGCAATGTAGCCGCGCATTCGCTGTTCGATCTGCGCAAAGAGAGCCGCAGAGGGTGGGTAGAGCGTGTAATCGAGGTCGAAAACCCAGGTCTCGACGGCGCCCCACCCGGCGAAGGAATCGGCCACGGCCGTCGTTACGTTCTGCTGCGTTTGGGGCTGGCTCATGGCGATAAGGTGGCGTCAAAAGGTGTGCCGAAGCAAGCAGCCTTCTCCGTAGGGCCTCCCCAGCCAGTGAAGCGACGCGCAACCGGATATTAACCGCCTGCGGCCTATTAGCTAGAGCTGCGTTCAAACCGGTACATCAACCATCGGGCGATCATCGTGACCAGAGTTCCCTCTGTCGATCTCTCTACCGCATCGGCCTCCGCTGCTCCCTCTCCCGCATCGCCGCTCTCGTCGCTGCGGCTCGAACGCGATCGTTTCGTAGCGCTCGCGTTCTCGTGGGCCGATCTGTTGTTCGAGCTCGATCCGGATGGGCGGATCATCTACGCGGCGGGCGCTGTCGAGCCTTTTCTCGGTCGCAAGAACGAGGCGCTTGTTGGCGAGTCGATCGAGAAGCTGGCCGCCCCGGCTGAACGCGGGCTGCTGACAGAGTTGCTTGCGGGCGCGCGCAAACGGGAACGGATCGAAGGCGTTTCGGTCCGTCTGCTCGGCGATCGCGGGGTGACGCCTCCGCTTGCGATTGCCGGCTACCAGTTGCACGACCTGAACGGCCATTTCTTCCTCGGCCTGCGGTATAGCGCCGGCAAGTCGCGGACGTCCGGGTTTGGTCGGCGGCAAAGGGATGGGGAAAGCGGCCTCATCGACGGCGACGGCTTTATCGACATGGTGACGAGCTACCTGGCCGAAGGTGAGTCCGACGATAGCCGCGCGATGTCGCTTCTCGTCCTGCCGCGCTTCGATGACCTGCGCTCGCGCCTGGTCGATGCGGCAGAAAAGGAGCTTCTGGTCGCAATTGGCGCGTGCTTGAAGGAGAATTCAGTCGATGGCGAGGCGGCGGCGCGCTTGGCGTCAGACCGCTTCGGCGTCATGCACGGTCCGGGCACCGACGTCGATGCGCTGCGGGCGCAGATCGCGACGTTGACCAAGAAGGCCGATCCCTTGAACCAGGGATCGCCGGTCGAAACCGCAACGATCGATGTTGATGCAGAAGCCATTGGTGACGAGCAGGCAATTCGCGGCGTCGTCTACACGCTGAACCGGTTCCGCAATCTCCGTTCGAGCGATCATATCCTCGACGGTCTGTCGAACAGCATCTCCGCGCTCGCCCGTCGCGCCGCCGACGATCTGTCGAGGCTGCGTGACATGATCAATCGCCAGGATTTCGAGATCCATTTTCAGCCCGTCCTGAATGTCCGCAGCGGCGCGGTCAACTACTACGAAACCCTGTCGCGGGTGAGTTCCGAGTACGGCTCGCAGAGCATCTATGAGCAGGTCACGTTTGCGGAGGAAACCGGCCTGATCACCGCGTTCGATCTCGCCGTCCTCCAGAAGCTGCTGAAGTGGATGGAGAGCAATACCGCGCGCAATGCGAAAACCTGTTTCGGGATCAACGTGTCCGGCCAATCGGTCGGTTCGCTGTCCTATCTGGCGCAGGTCGACCGGCTGTTGAAAGCCAGCCCGTGGTTGCGCGGCCGGCTTCTGTTTGAAATCACTGAATCAGCGCGAATTGCCGATCCGCGCTCCACCAACGGTTTTGTCCAGCGCCTGCGCGAGCAGGGGTTCCGGGTCGCGCTCGATGACTTCGGCGCCGGAGCGGCCAACTTCGAGTATCTCGCCAATCTCGAGGTCGACCTGATCAAGCTGGATGGCCACTCGGTCATCGCCGCAACCAAGGCCCGCCATGGCCGTGCCTTCGTCAAAGCGCTGGTCGCGTTCGCGCGCGAGATGAGCGTCAGCATTGCAGCGGAGATGATCGAAGACGAGACGATTCTGGAGTTCGCCCGCGACTGCGGGGTGCAGTTCGTCCAAGGCTACCTGTTCGGCAAGCCGCGCCGCGATCTCAAGGCGATCCAGGAAGGTCTGCCGAATCAGCTGTTTCCGGAGCGGCTGAAGTTCAACAGCCGCGCCGCACCGCGCTGAGCATAGGGCGGCGCCCGCCAACCAGCGCCCAGCGTCAGCCGGCGCGGACGAGCGTCCCCGCTCCGTGCTCGGTAAACAGTTCGAGCAGCAGCACATGCGGGACCCGGCCGTCGACGATGACGGCCGCGGCGACGCCCTTACCGACCGCCTCTAAGCAGGTTTCCACCTTCGGGATCATGCCGCCCTGGATGGTGCCGTCGGTGATATAGCGGCGCGCTTGGCTCGCCGTCATCTCGGTGATCAGGTTTCCGTTCTTGTCGAGCACGCCCTCGACGTCGGTCAGCAGCAAGAGCCGCTCGGCATTGACCGCAGCCGCGATCGCGCCGGCCGCGGTATCGGCGTTGACGTTGAGCGTCTCACCATTCTGGCCGAAGCCGATCGGCGCGATGACCGGCGTGATGTCGGAGCGCTCGTAGAACTCAAGAATATGCGGGTTGACCTCGCTTGGCTCGCCGACGAGACCGAGATCAAGGATGCGCTCGATGTTCGAGGACAAGTCGCGCTTGGTCCGGCGTAGTCGCTGCGCCCGCATCAGGTTGCCGTCCTTGCCGGAGAGGCCGACAGCGAAGCCACCGGCGGCGTTGATTGCGGACACGATCTCCTTGTTGATCGATCCGGCAAGGACCATCTCCACGACCTCGACAGTCTCGCGGTCGGTGACGCGCAAACCATCGACGAACTCGCTCTTGATCCGCAGCCTGTCCAGCATGCGCCCGATCTGCGGTCCGCCGCCGTGGACGACCACAGGGTTGATGCCAACTTGGCGCAGGAGCACGACGTCACGCGCGAATCCCGCCGCAAGCGTGGCGTCGCCCATCGCGTGGCCGCCGTACTTGATGACGAACGTCGCGCCGGCATAACGGCGCATGAACGGCAGCGCTTCCGAGAGGGTGCGCGCCTGCTCCAGCCACTCGCTGCGGCTCTTGGGGGGGGTCTCTGACATGGCGCCAACTCTAAGGGACGAATGCCGGAATGCCAGCGAAAAGAGTCCGATCGTCCGAAACGCTCATCCGCATGCCGGCGCCGCCGGCTCAGCCTGCCACCGGGCAAGGCGGGCGAATTCGGCCCGTACCTCGGCGATCCCGGTCTCCAGGCGTGCGCTTGTCGGCAAGACGGTTGGATGTGCGGCCGTGTGGCTCGCGAGTTGGGTGGCAACGCGCGCGAGCAAGCCTGGCAGCGTCGCTGCGGTGACCTTGTCGCACTTGGTGAGCACAACCTGGTAGGAGACGGCGGAGCGGTCGAGCAGCGCCATTACCCGCTGATCGATCTCTTTGACGCCGTGGCGGCCGTCGATCAGCACGAGGACGCGGCGCAGTACCGGCCGGCCGGTGAGGTAATCCTGCACCAAGCGGGTCCAGCGGGCGACTTCGGTCTTGGGAGCCTGCGCATACCCATAGCCTGGCAGGTCAACCAGCATCAGCCGCTCATCGAGGCAGAAGAAATTCAGCTGCCGGGTCCGGCCAGGCGTGACGGACGTCGCCGCCAGCCGTGTTCGTCCGGTCAGGACATTGATCAGGCTCGATTTGCCGACGTTAGAGCGGCCGGCAAAGGCGATCTCCGGCAGCCCTCCAGGGGGAAGCTGATCCCTGCCGACAGCACCAAGCACGAACCGGCACGGCCGCGCGAACAACAGCCGTCCCGCCTCAAGCGCCGCCGCGTCGGCCTGTTCCCCTGGATTCGCGTCAGGAACCGGACCGCTCACCACTGCTCACGGCTTCACGCCCATGCGGCGCATGATCACCCACTGCTGGATGATCGACAAGGTGTTGTTCCAGGCCCAATAGATGACGAGGCCGGCCGGAAAGGAGGCGAGGAAGAACGTGAAAACGAACGGCAGCAGCATGAACATCCTAGCCTGAATCGGATCGGGAGGCTGCGGGTTGAGCCGCTGCTGCAGCCACATAGTGAAGCCCATGATGAGCGGCCAGGCGCCGATGTTGAGGAAATGCGGGATGACGGTCGCGGGATCCCAAGGGATCAGGCCGAACAGGTTCCACACCGAGGTCGGATCGGGCGCTGCCAAGTCCTGAATCCAGCCGAAGAAGGGCGCATGCCGCATCTCGATGGTCACGAACAGAACTTTGTAAAGCGCGAAGAAGACGGGAATCTGGATCAGGACAGGAAGGCAGCCCGACGCGGGGTTGACCTTCTCCCGCTTATAAAGCGCCATCATCTCCTGGTTGAAACGGGCCTTGTCGTCGCCGAAACGCTCCTTCAGCTTGGCAATTTCGGGCTGAAGCTGGCGCATCTTCGACATCGCGACATACGATTTGTTCGCAAGGGGGAAGAAGAGAAGCTTGATCGTCACCGTCAACAGAAGGATGGCTACGCCCAGGTTCCCTACCACGCCGTGGATAAAAATCAGAAAATAGAACAGAGGCTTGGTCAGGAAATAAAACCAACCAAAATCGATTGCGCGGTCAAAGCGATCGACCTGATATTGGTCGCGGTAGCGGTCGAGGAGTTTGACTTCTTTCGCGCCGGCAAAGATCCTCGACTCGGTGGAGACGGTAATGCCCGGTGCCATGCTCAACGGCGCGCCGACGAAATCAACCTGGTAGCGGTCTCGACCTTCGTAGGTTTCGTGAAAGAAGCGAGAGGTGATGTTGTCGTCGTGACTGGCGATCAGCGCGCTCAGCCAATACTTGTCGGTAATGCCGACCCATCCACCTCGTGACTTCTGTTGTATGGTTCCGGCTTCAGCCAGATCCTTGTACTTGATTTCCTTCAGTGTGCCATCGAAGACGCCAAGCGGTCCCTCATGCAGAATGTAGTAGCCGCCGGTATGGGGCGTGCCCAGCCGCGAGATCAGCGCGTAGGGCGTAAGCGTGACCTCCGCGGCGCTGCCGTTTTCGACCGTTTGGGTTACGGTGAACAGAAAGCCGTCGTCGACTGCGAAGGTGCGCTTGAAAACAAGCCCCGACGGGCTGGTCCAGGAGAGGGTCAGCGGGCTCTGCGGCGTCAGCTCGTCGCCGTCGGCGCGCCATACGGTGTTGCTGTCCGGCAGCTCCCCTGCACCTGGTGCACCGACCCAACCGACCTGGACGAAGTGGGCATCAGGGGTTGCCGGCGGTGAAAACAGAACGATCTCCGGGCTCTTGGGGTCGATCGTCTCATGGTACGAGGCGAGCGTCAGGTCGTCGAGCCGGCCGCCGGTCAGCGCGATCGAGCCATGGAGGCGGGGCGTGTTAATGGGGATCCGCTGCGACTGGCCGAGCACACTGCTGCGCGCCACCGCGGCTGACGGCGCGAGCGCCGAAGGTGTTGCCGCGGGTGCCGTCGTCGATCCGGGCGTCGGGATGTTAACCCCGGCCGGCTCCGTTCCCAGTGCGGTCGTTCCCGGTGCCGCCGTGCCAGGTGCCGTCGGCGCCGTCTCGACGGTTTCCTGCTGCGCGGGCACCGGCGGCTGAGCCGGCTTCGGATAGATCAGATCGTAGCCATATTGAAAGCCGATCAGGATCAGGACGGACAGCACGATCGCAAGGATCATGTTGCGGTTGTCGCTCATGGGAAGTGCCTCGTCCGGATCTTCAGATCAGGGCCGCTGGGGCCGGTGGCAGGGGCGGCGCGGGGTCTGCACCCTGCGCCAGCCGGGTGAGGGGGTGAGGTCGGGCACCGGATCGATCCCGCCACCGCCCCAGGGGTGGCAACGGGAGAGCCGCGCCAGTGTCAGCCGGCCGCCGCGCAGGGCGCCGTGCCGGCGGATCGCTTCCAGGCCGTAGGCAGAACACGTCGGCTCGAACCGGCAGACCCCAGGCCAGAGCGGCGACAACAGATAGCGGTAGGCGAGGATGATGCCGCAGGCGAGCGCGTTCAGGAGGCGCATCATGGGGAGCGTGCGCCGTCGCGTGTTGGCTCCGCTTGCGTCGTTGCGGCGCGGTAGGCACGCAGTCGCTTGAGCGCGGTGGTGAGATCGGCCACCAGCGCCGGGAACGGCCGGCTCAACGTCGCAGCGCGGCCAATGAGCACATAATCGCATCCCGTCATCCCATGCTGCCGCAGCACCTCGCGTGCCGCCGCGCGCAGCCGTCTCCGCACCCGGTTGCGAGCAACCGCTTTGCCGACCTTCCGGCTCGCCGTGATCCCGACCCGGCAGCTCACCGCAACCGGCTCGCTGCTGCTCTCGGTGGGGTGCCGGCACACTTGAACCACAACGCCCGGCATCGCCCACGCCCGCCCGGTCCGGGCGACCCGAACATAGTCGCTCCGGCGCATCAGATGGGGAAGGGCGCAGCTCACCGGCGCGCTCAGGCCGACAGGCGCTTGCGCCCCCTGCGCCGGCGATTGGCAAGAACCTGCCGTCCGCCGACCGTCGACATCCGCTGGCGAAAGCCGTGGCGTCGCTTGCGTACGATCTTGCTTGGTTGATAAGTCCGCTTCACGTGCGACGCTCCGACGTCTTGAAGTGGGCCGGTGTATACGAGGTGAGGGGGCGGGTGTCAACGCCGCGCCCCGATGCCCGGCCGAAGGTGGTGAGCGCGGCCGCCAGTGCCGCGTGGTCGGCTGTTGTCCGTGCGCTCGCTCAGAGCGTCTTTGCAAACGCCTCGATGCCTGCCGGCGTCCCGACCGACAGACCGCTCAAACGGCGATCGATCCGCTTGGCAAGACCGGAAAGGACCTTGCCGGCGCCGATTTCGACCAATTCGACGACGCCCTGCGTGCACATGTACATGACGCTCTCGCGCCAGCGCACCATGCCGGTGACCTGCTGGACCAGATGCTTCCTAATCTCTTCCGGCTCGACCACTGCGCGGGCGGAGACGTTGGAGATCAAGGGGATCTTCGGCGCCCGCATCTCGACATGGGCCAGCGCGTTGTCCATCACATTGGCAACCGGCGCCATCAGCGGGCAATGGAACGGCCCGCTTACCGGCAGTAGAACGCTGCGTTTGGCACCGCGCAAACTGGCGATGTCGATGGCCCGCTGCACGGCCGTACGGTTGCCGCTAATCACGACCTGGCCAGGTGCATTGTCGTTGGCGGCGACGCAGACACTGCCGTCATAGGCGTCGCGCGTTGCCTCAGAGGCGATCTCCTGCGCGAGCGTGAGTTCCACGCCCATCAGCGCTGCCATCGCGCCTTCACCGACCGGCACCGCCGTCTGCATTGCCAAGCCGCGCGTGCGCAGCAGGCGGGCCGCGTCAACAATCGTGAAGGTGCCGGCAGCGGTCAGCGCGGTGTACTCACCCAGCGAATGGCCGGCAACGAACGCGCCCAACTGCGAGAGGTCGGCGCCGAAATCCTTCTCCAGCACCCGCAGGACGGCAATGCTGACGGCCATCAGGGCCGGCTGCGCATTCTCCGTCAGTGTCAACTCCTGCTCGGGCCCGTCCGCCATCAGCTGAGATAGATTCTGGCCGAGCGCGTCGTCGACCTCCTGGAACACCTGACGGGCAGCCGGGAAGCTGGCTGCGAGCTCGGTGCCCATGCCGACGGCCTGCGACCCTTGGCCGGGAAAGACAAGCGCCCGACGTGCGGCCGCGGTTGTTTCGCTCGGTTCAACGGCTTGCGCAGCAGACTTGGCATCGAACATTGCTATCACCTACCGTCCTCTTGAAATCTTACAACGAATCTTCTGTGGGGAAGCGCTAACGAGGAACTCCAAAGGAACGCTCGCGTTACTCTAGGCGGTCATTTCTGAACAACACGCTACCGGCGCTGAAACCACTTGATCCTGCGTTCGCCATGCTCCTGCCACAAACACGGGTGGCCTTGAGATAGACGTGGATTGTGGCCGCGTGCAACAGGAAAAACGCGAACAGCCCTTTGGTCGGGCCCTCTTTACGCATTTGCACCCAGAATCCGTGCGGCGATGCAACACTGCGAAAGAATGTTTCAGATGGGGAATTCCTTCTCCGGCGCGTAGACCAGCATCACCCGTTCGGCGAGGTCGAGGGCTGTCGTCAAGCCATCGAGCACGACCGCACGGGCGCCAACCGTCTTCATTCGCGGCACCCAGGTTTCGTCGCTGGCGCGCACGAAAATGGGCAAATCAGGGAATGACGCGTGTGCAATGGCGGTAATCTGCTCGGCGGCCACCGGATCCGGAACGGCAACGACAAGCGCATTGGCGCGGTCGAGGTGCGCTGCGCGCAAGACGTCGATCCGCGCCGCATTGCCGAAAAAGACACGCAGGCCGCGCACCCGGCTGGCGGTGACCCGCTTCGGCGTGAGATCGAGAACGAGGACCGTCACCCGTTCACCGGCGAGAAAGCGTGCGACCGCCATGCCGACCTGGCCAAAGCCGGCGATCACCACATGACCGGCGAGTTGTCCCGTCTCTTCCTTCAGGTTGCCTAGCGTGGAGTGTTTTGCATCCTTGTGTGGAGGCGAAAGAGAATCGATCAGTGCCGCGCCAGCCGGCGTGGCTGCCATGGAAATGGCAATCGCCGCCAGCACGATGTGGCCCAGGTCCGGCGGGAGGATTCGGGTTTGAACACTGAGCGCGAGTAATACGAACGAAAATTCACTCATCTGGCTCAGCAGCCCACCCAGCGCCAACGCGTTCTGGGCAGGCTGGCCGGACATGCGGGCGAGTCCCGCGATGAGAATTGCCTTGATCGCCATCACCGAGGCGACCAGCGCCAGGATGGTTGCCGCGCGCGCGTAGGCATGAGTGAGGTCGATTCCCATGCCGACGGTGATGAAGAACAATCCCAACAGCAGGCCGCGGACGGGCTGGATGTCGGCGGTGACCTGATGCCGGTAAACGGTGTCTGCGACCATCATCCCGGCGATGAAGGCGCCTAAGGCCATGGAGAGGCCGATGGTCTCGCTGACCCAGCCGACGCCCAGCACCAAAAAGAGCGTCGTCCCCATGAAGACTTCGGGCGCCTGTGTGCTTGCCGCCAGCCGCAACAGGGGGCGGAGCGCCTGGCGGTCGAACACCCATACGGCGACGAGAAATAGCGCGAACTTAAGCGCGAGCATGCCCAACGTTGCGCCCAGGCTGTCGGCGTTTGCACCCGCGCCACTGATGAAGACAATCAGCGGGGCCACGGCCAGATCCTGGATCAGCAGAATGGCGATCGAGGTTCGGCCGACGGGGGTGGTCAGCGTACCGCGGTCGCTCAGCAACTGAAGAACGACGGCCGTTGAGGAGAGCGTCAACATGCCGCCCACCGCGAGCGCCGCCTCGAAGCGGAGGCCGAGTTGCCAGGCGGCGAATGCCAGCACGAGGGTCGTGCACAGCACCTGGCCGATCGCGAGCGCGTAGACGCCGCGGTGGAACAGCCTGAGGCGCCCGAAACTGAGCTCGAGGCCAACGGTAAACAGCATCAAGACGATGCCCAGCTCCGCAAATGGCTGCGTTGCCTTGACATCGCGGATGAGGCCCAGGCCGGACGGGCCGATGATCACGCCGGCGGTCAGGTAAGCAAGGACAGCACCAAGCTTGAGGCGTTGAAACAGCGGCACGAAAACGACGAGCGCCACCAGAAGTATGAGAACGTCGACGATTGGGTGATGGTTCGTCATGGCCTGAGCGGAGTGGCGGCGGCTACAGGTGCCCGCGGGTATCGGCACCGGGGCGCAGCGGCGGGTAATCGACGACCGCGTTCGACCAAGACCATCGAGGTGCACGCATAGGCAAGGCTAGTCCACTTGCAGCAGCAGCGTCTTGAGATAGGCGGTCTCCGGCAGGTGCAGGTGCTGGGGATGGTCGGGACCGGCGCCGCTCTCGCGGATCAGGCGGCCGGTGCGGCCGGTGCGGCCGATCCCGAGCGCGACTTCACGCGCGAACGCGCTCGCTTCGACGGCGTGCGAACAGCTGGCGATAAAGAGGAAGCCGCCCGGTTCGACCACGGCAGCGGCGAGCCGGGCCAGCTTGCGGTAGCCCTTGAGAGCGCTCGGTACGTCCTTGCGCGAGCGGGCAAACGGCGGCGGGTCGGCGACGACAAGGCGGAAACGGGCGCCGTCGGCGGCGAAGCGGGTTAACGCGGCGAAGGCGTCCTCGCGGGTGAAGGTGCAGCGGCGATCGAGGCCGGCAGCCGTCGCCGCGCGCTTGGCGAGCGTCAGCGCACTGTCTGAGGAATCGACGCCGATTACCTCGCGCGCACCGGCGGCAGCGGCGCGGATGGAAAACCCGCCCGTGTGACAAAAGACATCGAGCATTCGCTCACCCTGCGCCAGCGGGGCGACGAAGGAACGGTTTGGCCGCTGGTCGAAATACCAGCCGGTCTTCTGCCCGGTGCACACATCGGCATAGAAGACGAGACCGTCCTCGATCACCTCGACTGCGTCG
Source organism: Defluviicoccus sp. (assembly GCA_029624735.1). Taxonomy (GTDB): domain Bacteria; phylum Pseudomonadota; class Alphaproteobacteria; order Rhodospirillales; family Defluviicoccaceae; genus Defluviicoccus. Next base: position 286,298 of record JARSSM010000016.1, read on the forward strand.
TCAAGGCGGCCGCGGGCGAGGGTCGTTTCGGCTGGCAGGCCCTCGAGCGCGCGCGCTGGCGAATCGCCGCGCAGGACGATCGCAGTCGGTGCCAAGAGGCTGTCGACCGCATCGAGAACGAGCGGCTGCAGGCGCTCCATGCCTGCAGCGTTGGCTTGCACGACCAGGACCGGCCCGAAGCGGTCGATGATCAGTCCCGGCAGGCCGTCTGCCTCGGCGTGTGCGAGCCGGTAGTAGGGTTCGCTGTAAAATCGCTCGCGCAAAGCGAGCGCGCGCTGCAGGCGGTTGGTCAGAAAGGCCTTGTCGATGTGCGCGTGCGGCTCGCGGCTCAGTAGCCGCACGGCGATCAGCGTGTGCGGGTTGAAGAAGCCAACGCCAAGCGGCTTGCCGTCAACCCGGCGCAGCGTGACGACGCTGCCGGCCTCAATGCCGGCTGCCCGGTCGATGCTGACCTCGTTGGAATAGGCCCAGGGATGGCCGGCGCTGATCCGCCGATCCTGGCCGGCCTTGAGAAAGACCGACGGCAGCGGGCCGGCGTCGGCAGGCGCTGCGTCAGTTGCGAAGGCGTCAGGGTCAGTCAGCACTTAGCGCACCCTCCCGTCGCGGGTCGACCCCGCCCAAAAGCACGGGTCCGTTGCGTTGAATGCCGTGCAGTCCACTTTCGAGTTCGCGAATCTGCACGCTATGGCCCCGCTGCTCAAGGGCTTGCTGCAAGGCTTCGGTTGCCGGCGACGGTTCCAGTTCGGTCGGGCCGTTGCGGTTGACGACGCGCGGCAGGTCAATCGCGGTCTGGATATCGAGTCCCCAGTCGAGCACGCCGATCAGTGTCTGGGCGACATAACCGATGATTCGGGCGCCGCCGGGTGAGCCGAGGGCAAGCTTCAGGCTTCCGCGTTCATCGAAGACCAGCGTCGGCGCCATCGACGAACGCGGCCGCTTGCCGGCGCCGGGGCGGTTGTTCACCGGCCGGCCGCCGACCTCGGGCGCGAAGGCGAAATCGGTCAACTGATTGTTGAGGACAAAGCCGGCGGCAACGATCCTGGCGCCGAAACTGGCTTCGATGCTGGTGGTCATCGCAACCGCATTGCCTTCAGCATCGACGACGCTGATGTGGGTGGTCGAGGTGCCATGCTCGGTGGAGAACGCGGCTGCGTCTCCGTGCTGTTGGCTGGGATCGGGCGGTCGGCCGGGCTCGGCTGCCGGCATCGCGGTGGGGCCGATAAGCCGCGAGCGGGCGGCGAGGTAGCCCCGATCCAGCAGTCCTGCGGTCGGCACGGCGACGACATCGGGGTCGGCGACATAGAGGTCGCGGTCGGCAAAGGCGAGCCGGCTCGCTTCGATGAACCAGTGCACCGCCTCCACACTCATCGGCGCAGTCGCCGGGAGGTTTAACGGTTCGAGCAGACCAAGGATCTGCAGCGTGGCGATTCCGCCGGAGGATGGCGGCGGCATGCCGCAGATGCGATTGCTGCGATAGGAGGCGCAGATCGCGGAGCGGCGCATCGCGGTGTAGCCGGCAAGGTCAGCTTCGCTCAGTGAGCCCGGATTTGCCGCCTCGCGCACGGATTTGACCATGGCAGCGGCAATCGTGCCGGTGTACAGCGCGTCGGCGCCGTTCCCGGCCACCGCCGCAAGCGTGTCAGCGAGCGCAGGGTTGCGCAAGTGCTCGCCGGCCGTGAGCGGCATCCCGTCCGGGTGGAAGAAGAGCGCGCGGGCGGCGGCGTTAGCATTGGGGCCGCGCGTGCCGGCGATGGCTTGGGCGAGCCGGGGGCTGACGGTGAAGCCTCTGCGGGCTTGCGCGATTGCCGGCTCGAACAGGGATGGCCACGGCAGGCGGCCGTGGTCGCGGTGCGCCAGTTCCAGCATCCGCAGCAATCCGGGCACGCCGACCGCAAGGCCGCCGGTGGAGGCTTCGGCGAAGCCGCGCGGCTGGCCGTCGGGGCCAAGGAACATCGCCGCGTGTGCGCCCGCCGGTGCCGTCTCGCGGCCGTCATAGGCATCGATGCGGCCGCTTGCCTGCTCATAATACAAGAGGAAGCCACCGCCACCGATGCCCGATGACTGCGGCTCGACCAGGGTCAGCATCATTTGGGCTGCGATTGCGGCGTCGAGGGCGCTGCCGCCGGCGCGCAACATGGCTCGTCCGGCTTCGGCAGCAAGCGGGTGGGCGGCCACGACCATCTGCCGGACTGGCATCGCCGCGTCCGCTGCTGGCGCTGGCTTTAGATCCCGGTCCCTGGCTGAGCCGCATCCGGCGACAAGCAGTAAAATTGCCGAGGCCGACACCCAGCAGCGCCACAAGCCGGCAAGCCGCTTCAGCGAATTGGCGGGGGGACACGCCGGTTCTCGAATGGTGTGCAGCCGCACAAACTGTATCGGGCATGGCCGAAAGGAATGGTTACTGCAAGTCATTATCACTCGCGACAATGAAGCGGAAGCGAAGTCTTAGGACACTATTTGCATTCGAGGCGCGTGCCCATTGATTCTCCTCCGGCTGGCCCAGCCGGGGCCGCCGCAGGCGTTGACAGGTGTTGACCGAAGCCCTAGTATCGCAGTCTGCTAATTCTCGCCGAAGATCAAAAAACGTGCGCAATGACAACAGGTTCCCGCAACTGCACAAGCACTGGGCGGATTTGTGCCGCCGCGAGATGCGCTGCAGAAAAAGTGAGCAATACAGGGGCCTGATTTGGGGTTGGATGTCCGCAAACAGGTGGCGGGTTGTGTGATGGCAAGTATTCTTTTTGTACATGAGCCAATGAATCGTTATGGGAGGATGTCATGACTGCAGCTGCTGCGGTCCCGCCCGCTGCGATCGCGTATGAGGATGACTGCATCCGCAAGTTTACCATTGCCACCGTCTTCTGGGGCGTTGTCGGCTTTCTCGTGGGCGTCATCATCGCGCTGCAACTGGCATTTCCGGTATTGAACCTTGATCTCCCGTGGACGACCTTCGGGCGTCTGCGTCCCGTTCATACGTCGGCGGTCATTTTCGCGTTTGGCGGTAACGCGCTGTTCGCGACATCGCTCTATTGTGTGCAACGGACCTGCCGGGCGCGGCTGTTTGGCGGTTCTGGGATGGGCAGTTTCCTGTTCTGGGGCTTCCAGCTGGTCATCGTCATGGCCGCCTCCGGCTACGTTCTCGGCATCACGCAAGGCAAGGAATACGCCGAGCCGGAGTGGTACGTCGATCTGTGGTTGACGATCGTCTGGGTCGGCTACCTGATCACCTTTGCCGGCACCATCATCAAGCGCAAGGAACCGCACATTTACGTCGCCAACTGGTTCTTCTTGGCGTTCATCCTCACGATTGCCGTCTTGCACCTTGGCAACAACGTGACGGTGCCGGTTTCCTTGTTTGGCACAAAAAGCTACATCATCTGGGCTGGCGTCCAAGATGCGATGACGCAGTGGTGGTACGGCCACAATGCGGTCGGCTTCTTCCTTACCGCCGGCTTCCTCGGCATGATGTACTATTTCATCCCGAAGCAGGCGGAACGGCCGGTCTACTCGTATCGGCTGTCGATCGTGCACTTCTGGACCCTGATCTTCCTCTACATCTGGGCCGGACCGCACCATCTGCACTACACGGCACTTCCTGACTGGGCGCAAACGCTCGGCATGGTGTTCTCTATTATGCTGTGGATGCCGTCGTGGGGCGGGATGATCAACGGCATCATGACGCTCTCCGGCGCCTGGGATAAGCTCCGCACCGACCCAATTCTGCGCTTCATGGTCGCGTCGGTCGCCTTCTACGGCATGAGCACGTTCGAAGGGCCGATGATGTCGATCAAGGCCGTCAACTCGCTCAGCCACTATACGGACTGGACGATCGGTCACGTGCATTCCGGTGCGCTGGGCTGGGTCGCTTTCGTCACCTTCGGCTGCGTTTACTACCTGGTACCGCGGCTGTGGAACCGGCAGCGGCTCTACAGCCTCCGCTTCGTCACCTACCACTTCTGGGTCGCGACGATCGGCATCGTCCTCTACATCACGTCGATGTGGATCTCCGGCATCATGCAGGGGCTGATGTGGCGGGCCTATGACAGCTACGGCTTCCTGCAGTACTCGTTCATCGAGACGGTGGAGGCGATGCACCCCTACTATGTGATCCGGGCCGGCGGCGGCATCTTGTTCCTGCTCGGCGCGCTGATCATGGTTTACAACCTGATAAAGACAATCAAGGGCGACATCCGGTCCGAGACGGCGTTCGAACAGCCGGTCGGTGCCGCGGCGATGCGCGCCGGGGAATGAGGAGGTCCTGGCCATGCGTCACGAAATCCTTGAGAAAAACGTCATCCTGCTGTCGATCTGCATTTTGATCACAGTCTCGATCGGCGGGCTGGTGCAACTGGTGCCGCTGTTCGCGATGGAGCAGACCATCGAGAAGGTTGACGGCGTGCGGCCGTATTCGCCGCTGGAACTGGCGGGGCGCAACATCTACGTGCGGGAGGGGTGCTACACCTGCCACAGCCAGCAGGTCCGTCCCTTCCGCGATGAGGTCGAGCGTTACGGCCACTATAGCTTGGCGGCCGAGAGCATGTACGACCATCCGTTCCAGTGGGGCTCCAAGCGCTCGGGGCCGGATCTGGCCCGCGTCGGCGGCAAGTATTCGAGCGAGTGGCACGCTGCGCATCTGACCAATCCGCGCAGCGTGGTGCCGGAATCCATCATGCCGCCCTACGGCTTCCTCGCCCGCCGTGATTTGAACTACGCGGACATTGCCGATCATCTGCGCACCTTGCGGATCGTGGGCGTGCCGTACACGGACGAGCAGATTGCGCAAGCCGCCGCCGACGTCGCCACCCAGGCTCAGGTCGAGCCGACCGATGACACCGATGCCTTGCTCGCCCGCTATCCGAAGGCAGTGGTTGGTGATTTTGACGGCAACCCCGAGCGCGTCACCGAAATGGATGCGCTTGTGGCCTACCTGCAAATGCTGGGCACGCTGGTCGATTTCACCAGCTACAAACCGGAATTGGACTACCGTTAGGAGCGTGTCTTGGATCTGACGGAGCTCTACGCGACGGCGCGGTCGTTGTGGGTGGTGTGGCTGATGATCCTGTTCATCGGGATCATCTGGTGGGTCTACCGGCCAAGGAACCGCCGCCGCTTCGAAGAGGCAGCCAAGATCCCGCTTCGTGAGGACGACGGAGGAACAGATGGCAAGCAGTAAGTACGTGGATGCCCTGACCGGGCGGGAAACCACGGGCCACGAATGGGACGGCATCCGCGAACTCAACACGCCGCTGCCGAAGTGGTGGCTGTACGTCTTCTATGCCACCATCATTTGGGCGGCCGTGTACATGGTGGTGTTCCCTGCTGTGCCGTGGCTGAGCGGCTACACCCGAGGTATCTGGGGCTATTCCTCGCGCGCCGATCTCAACCACGCGATGGAGAACCTCCGTGCCCAGCGGGCCGTGTGGTACGAGCAGTTCGCCCAGAAATCACTTCAGGAGATTGTTCAGGACGACAGGCTTCTGCAGTTCGCGCGTGCCGGCGGTGAGGTCATCTTTGCTGAGAACTGTGCCGCGTGTCACGGCACCGGCGGCGTCGGCCGGCCGGGTTATCCCGTTCTCGTTGATGACGAATGGATCTGGGGCGGCAAACTCGACGACGTGCACACGACCGTCACCTATGGCATTCGGAACGCCAACGCCGATTCCCGCCAGAGTGCGATGCCGGCATTCGGGGCCGACGGCGTGCTGACACCGCAGGAAATCGCTGCCGTCGCCGATCATGTCCTTTCGCTCTCAGGCGCCGGGCCGGCGAACGCGGAAGGTGCGCGGGTCTACGCCGAGAATTGCAACGTCTGCCATGGCGATGTCGGCGAGGGTATTGCTGATGTTGGCGCTCCGGCGCTCAATAATTCGATCTGGTTGTTCGGGGGCGGCCGTGACGCGCTAATCGCCCAGATCACGCGTCCGCGGCAGGGCGTTATGCCGGCCTGGACGGGTCGTCTGGACGACGTGCAGATCAAGCAGGTTGCCGTCTACGTGCACACGGTGCTGGGCGGCGGCCAATAGCCACACCGCAAGCGTGCCTCCGCGAGGATACCTGACGGGGGCACGCCCCAGCCGCAGTGCTGCGGGGTGCGGGAGCGCGATCCGCACGGCGGGGGGGCGACGGCGGGCGCAGAAGAAGTTGAACGAGCGATGGGCTTAGCAAAGTCGTCAGTTGCGCAGGCGCCGGGCAAGGGGGCTTCCGCCCGTTCCGGCGCGGGAGCGCCGGCGCCGGTACCGGCAGAAAGCGAATCCCTCTACGCCGACCGGGAGAAGATCCATCCGCGCAAGATCGACGGCCGCTGGCGCCGCATCAAGTGGTGGGTGGTGTCCACTCTCTTGGGCCTTTACTACATCGGCCCCTGGCTGCGCTGGGACCGCGGGCCGGGCGCTCCCGATCAGGCACTGCTGATCGACATGCCGGGCCGGCGGGCGTACTTTTTCTGGATCGAGATCTGGCCGCAGGAGGTGTACTACCTCACCGGGCTGCTGATCATGGGCGCCGTTGGGTTGTTCCTGGTGACCGCCTGGTTCGGGCGCGTGTGGTGCGGCTTTACCTGTCCGCAGACGGTCTGGACCGACCTGTTCATGTGGGTCGAACGTCTGGTCGAGGGTGATCGTAACGCCCGTATCCGCCTCGACAAGGCGCCGTTCAGCCTTGAAAAACTGCGGAAACGGGCCGTCAAGCACTTGGCCTGGCTCGTGATTGCGTTTCTTACCGGCGGCGCCTGGATCCTCTATTTCAACGACGCCCCCTCTACCGTGCGCGCATTTTTCGCCGGTGAAGCGGGGTCGGCAGTCTACGGCTTTACCGCCCTGTTCACGGCGACCACCTATCTCCTTGCCGGCTGGGCGCGCGAGCAGGTCTGCATCTATATGTGCCCATGGCCGCGCTTCCAGAGCGCGATGTTCGATGAGGATTCGCTCATCGTCACCTACGAGGCTTGGCGCGGCGAACCACGGGGCGGCGCCCGCCATGGCCAAGCTTTCGAAGGGCGCGGGCACTGCGTCGATTGCGGCATGTGCTGGCAGGTCTGTCCGACCGGCGTCGACATCCGCAAGGGCCAGCAGATGGCGTGCATCGGCTGTGCGCTCTGTGTCGATGCCTGCAACACCATCATGGACCGCTTCGGTCTGCCAGGTGAGCTGATTACCTACGACTCGATCAACAACCAGCTCGCCCGCGCGCACGGCAATCCAACACGGATCCGCTTGATCCGCGCGCGCACGATCGCCTACGCGGCGGTGCTCGCCATTGTCGTCACGGGAATGATCATCTCCCTGTCGACGCGTTCGCGCCTGGAAATCAATCTTGTCGCCGATCGGCAGCCGCTCTACGTACGGCTTTCGGACGGATCGATCCGCAACGGTTATGCGCTCAAGATCCTCAACATGAAGCGCGAGGAAAAGCAGTTCCTGGTTGCGACCAATGGCCTCGGCGGCGCGGAGATCGTCGTCACCGGTCTCCATCCGGAGCCAGCGCCGGCGGTTACCCTCACGGTTCCGCCGGACGAGGTTGGCGCGTTCCGTATCTTCGTCAAGGCGCCGTTGCAAGCCGTCACCGCCAAGCAGACCAGCTACGACCTGGTGCTGACCGATCTCGCGACCCGGGAAACGGTCGTGCACCGCGCCATCTTCAACGGTCCGGAGCATTAACCGGCGATGGCGGGAGCGAGGGCATCAGGGCGTTCGCCGGGCTGGTGGTATCCGTGGATTTTCGTTGGCGGCATGCTAATCGTGGTCGCCGTCAACGCAGTAATGGCGATCGTTGCTGTCGGCACCTTTTCCGGCCTTGAGACGACCGATCACTACCGCAAGGGGTTGGCCTATCAGGATGCGCTCGACGCCACGGCCCGGCAGGCAGATCGCGGCTGGCATGTCGAGGTCGACTTTCAGCCGCGCCCGGCCGGCAGCAAGAGCGACGGCGTGAGCAACGGCCAAAGCGGCGGCGACCTGGCGGTCGTCTTTTCGGACCGGGACGGCCAGCCGCTCGACCGGCTCGAGGTTGAGGCACAGTTCACGCGGCCTACGCAAGCCGGCTTCGACCAGACCGCGGTCCTCGACAGCGAAGGCAGCGGCCGCTACCGCGCGTCGGTTTCGTTCCCGATGCCGGGCCAGTGGGACCTGCGCATTCTTGCTCGCAGGGACGACGCCCACTTCCAGTCGACACTCCGCCTGCTCGTTCCGTGACCGCTGATGGCGCGGCGGCGGCTGCTTCCGGGGCACCTGGGCGTGCGCCGGTGAGTGGGGCCGCTGCGTGCCGGCACTGCGGATCGCCGCTGCCGGAGGCGGAGGGCGCTGCGCAGCCTGCGGGTCCGATCGCTGATGGCTTCTGCTGCGCCGGCTGCGCGGCCGCGTACGATCTGGTGCGTGGTCTTGGCCTCGAAAGCTATTACCAGCGGCGCACACTCGATCCGCACCAACGGCTGCTGATCCCGGACGAGGAGGGGAGCGCCTGCGACTTGGGCGCGTACGTCCGCGAGAGTAACGACGGGGATTGCAGCCTGTCCCTGATGGTGGAGGGCCTGCACTGTGCCGCCTGCGTCTGGCTGATCGAATCGGTCCTGAGCCGGCAGCCGGAGGTGACTTCGGCCCGCGTCAACATGACGACGCGTCGCCTGGCGCTGCGGTGGCACGGCGGGCGGGCGCGCGCGGAGGAGTTGATCGGCGCGGTTGGGCGTCTTGGCTACCGCCTCGTTCCCTTCGATGCCGGCGCGCGCCAGGGCAGTGCCGATCGGGCCGAAAGCGCGTTGCTGCGGGCGATGGCGGTGGCCGGTTTCGCAGCCGGCAACGTCATGCTGCTGTCGGTCGCCGTCTGGGCCGGCCACGCGCAGGGGATGGGACCCGCGACGCGCGGCCTGCTGCACTGGATCTCGGCGCTGATCGCGCTGCCGGCCATCGCCTACGCCGGCCGCTCCTTCTTCCGCTCGGCGATCGCCGTGCTCCGCCACGGCCGGACCAATATGGATGTGCCGATTTCGATCGGCGTCATCCTCACCGCGGCGATGAGCCTGCACGAAACCATGCGCGGCGCCGAGCATGCCTACTTCGATTCCGCCGTCGGACTGTTGTTCTTCTTGCTGATCGGCCGCTACCTCGACCGCCGTGCCCGTGGGGTGGCCTTGGCCACCGTAGAAAACGTGCTGGCGCTGGGGGCGGCGGCCGTTACCGTCGAGGAGGCCGACGGGCGCAGGCGTCGACTGCCGCCGGCTGCGGTCGAGGTCGGGATGCGGGTTGCGGTCGCGGCGGGCGAGCGCATCGCCGTCGACGGCCAGATCGTCAGTGGCCAAAGCAGCATCGATACCAGCCTGATCGATGGCGAGGCGACGCCCAAACCGGCCGGGCCGGGCGGGTCGGTATTCGCCGGCTGTCTCAACCTCGAAAACCCGCTCGTCATCGAAGCCGCCGCCGTTGGTGAACGGACGCTGCTGGCGGAGATCGCGCGCCTGGTCGAGGCGGCGGAAAACCAGAAGAGCCGCTTCGTCGCGCTTGCCGACAAGGTATCGCGCGCCTATGCGCCGGTCGTCCACTCGGCAGCACTGCTGACCTTCCTCGGTTGGCTGCTGCTGCTTGATGTGCCATGGCAGCAGGCGCTGCTGAACGCAATCGCGGTGCTCATCATTACCTGTCCGTGTGCGCTGGCGCTTGCCATCCCGGTGGTTCAGGTGGTGGCGGTCAGCCGTTTGCTGCGGCGAGGGGTGCTGGTGAAATCGGGCACGGCGCTGGAGCGGCTCGCGGCGGCCGAGATGATCGCCTTCGACAAGACCGGCACCCTGACGGCCGGCCGACCGGAGCTGGCCGATGCCGGCGCGGTGGAGACGGCAACCCTGGTCCAGGCGGCAGCGCTCGCTGCGCGCAGCCGGCATCCGCTCGCCCGGGCGCTGGTCCGTGCCGCGGAAGCGAGGGGGCTTCTCCCCCCCATGCTTGCCGACGTGCGCGAGGTCGCAGGGCAAGGGTTGGAGGTGGCGACGGCGGCGGGACCGATCCGCTTGGGCTCGCGCGGTTTTTGCGGCGTGACCGGAACGGAAGGCGGTCAGGCCGGCTCGGAAATCTGGCTGGCCCGCCCCGATGCCGCGCCGGTCCAGTTCGTGTTTGCCGATCATCTGCGCAGCGATGCGGCGGATGTCGTTCGGGCCCTGGCGGCCGACGGCTACCAGCTGGCGCTACTCTCGGGCGATCGGGCGCCGGCCGTCGCTGCCGTGGCCGAGGCGGTCGGCATTGCCGATTTCCGGCCGCAGCTGTCGCCGCTCGACAAGGTCGCCCACCTGCGCGCGCTGGCGGATCAGGGCCGGCGGGTGCTGATGGTCGGCGACGGCCTCAACGATGCGCCGGCGCTTGCGGTGGCGCACGTCTCGCTCTCTCCCGCGACCGCCGCCGACATTGCCCAGACTGCCGCCGATATCGTGTTCCAGGGCGATCGGTTGGAACCTGTGCGCGAAAGCTTGATCGTCGCCAAGCGCGCCCGCGTGCTCGTTATCGAGAACCTGGCGCTCAGTCTAGGCTACAACATGCTGACGGTGCCGCTCGCCGTCGCCGGGATGGTGACGCCACTTATCGCCGCGATTGCGATGTCGCTCTCCTCGCTGATCGTCATCCTCAACGCGCTGCGGCTGCACTCCGGACGGGCGCGCAAGCAGGGCCGCCCGCTCCGTAGATGACGTGCACCGATAACGTGCTCAGATGACGCGCTTCTTGCGCAGGCTCGCGATCTCGGCATCGCTGACGCCCAGGACCGACTTCAACACCTCCTCGGTGTGCTCGCCCAGGCGCGGGCCAAGCGTTTCGATGCGGCCGGGTGTCTCTGAGAGCCGCGGGATGACGTTGGGCACGATGATGGTTTCGCCGACGTCCTCGGCATCGATCGAAACCAGATTGCGCCGCGCGTGGAACTGGCGGTCGCCGAAGATGTCGGCGATGTTGTTCAAGGGACCGGCCGGCGCATCAGCTTCGTTGCACCGTTTCAGCACCTCATCGCGGGTCAGCGAGCCACACCAGTCGCGCACGATCTCATTGACGTCGCTGCGGTTCTCAATGCGCGTGCGCTGCTCGCCGTAAAGCGAGGACGAGGCGAGCTCGGGCCGTCCCATGGCGTTGGTGAGCCGCGCGAACAGCTTGTCGGTGGTGCAAGCGATTGCCACCCACTTGCCGTCGTGGGTGGGAAAGTGGCCGTAGGGGCAAGCGGTTTCGATATGCGGGCCGTGCCGTTCGCGCACGGTGCCGAACATCGCATAGGCCGGTGCCAGCTCATCGGTGCAGCGGAACACCGTTTCGTAAAGGGCCGCATCGATGAATTGCCCCTCACCGGTCAGATCGCGCCAGCGCAGCGCCATCAGCACGCCGATCGCACCGTAGAGTCCGGTCATGTAGTCGGCGAGCGTCGTCGAGCCCGGCGTCACCGGCGTTCCCTTGGGCATGCCGGCGAGGTAGGCCATGCCGCCCACCGCGTGGGCGATGCGCGCGAAGCCGGGCTGATCGCGGTAGGGGCCATCTTGGCCGTAGCCGGTCACCCGCAGCATGATCAGGCGCGGGTTGACCTTGCGCAGCTCATCCCAGCCGACGCCCCAGCGTTCGAGCGTGCCGGGGCGGAAATTCTCGCAAAGGACATCGGTCTTGGCGACCAGCTGGCTGAACAGATCGACTCCTTCCGGCCGCCGCAGATCGATGGTCACGGACTTCTTGTTGCGCGCCTCCGAGAGCCACGTGAGCGTATCCTCACGCTTCGTCGGCGTGCCGAAGCGGCGGCAGGCGTCGCCGCCGATCGGGTGTTCCACCTTCAGCACCTCGGCGCCGAACTCGCCCAGGATGGTGGCGCAGTAGGGCGCGGCGATGACGGTCGCAACGTCAATCACGCGGATGCCTGCAAGCGGGCGTTCAGGCGGGCTCGGCTGGGGCATGGCTATCCTCGCTGCGGCCTTGGTGTATGCCGTTCACTCTTAAGGTCAGATCGTTTTCTGCTGGCGCAGGGCGGCGATATCCTGCGCCGAGAGGTCAAGCAGTTCCCGCATGACTTCGTAGGTCGCGTCGCCCAGCGGCGGCCCGAGGTTGGTGATGCGGCCGGGCGTGGCCGAAAGCGTCGGCACCACCCCCGGTACGACGACCTTCATGCCTTCCGACTCCACCTCGGCCAGGTTGCGACGCGCCTTGAAGTGCTCGTCTTCGAAGATGTCGGCGATGCTGTTCAGCTTGCCGATCGGAACTTCCTTGTCGAGGCAGCGTTGCAGCACCTCCGCGCGGTCGAGCGAGCCGACCCATTCGACGACGATCTTGTTCACCTCGTCGCGGGCGGCGAGCCGCTTGCTTTGCGGCCCGAACAGGGTGTGCGAGGCGAGTTCCGGCCGCTCCAGTGCTTCCGCCAAGCGTTCGAACATCTTATCGGTCGTGCATGCGATCGCCACCCACTTGCCGTCCTTGGTGCGGAAGTGGCCGTGCGGGACGGCGACGAAGCTGCCCGAGCCCTCGCGCTCGCGGATGGTGCCGAACAGCCCGTAGGCGGCCGCCAGTTCGTCCATCTGCCGGAAAACGGCCTCGCAGATCCCGATGTCGATAATCTGGCCGCGCCCGGTTTTCTCCTTGTGGCGCAGCGCCAGCATGATCCCGATCGCACCGTAGAGGCTTGAAATGTAATCGCCGAGGGGGGCCGTGCCGGGCACCACCGGAGTCTCACCAGGAAAGCCGGCAAGATACGACAGGCCGCCGATGGCGTGCGCGATGTGCGAAAACCCCGGCCGGCGGCGGTAGGGGCCAGTCTGGCCGTAGCCGGAAACACGCAGCATGACGAGGCCTGGGTTGGCTTCGTGCAGAACCGGCCAGCCAAGTCCCCACTCCTCCATCGTGCCGGGGCGGAAGTTCTCGATCAGGACGTCGGACTTGGCCACCAGCTTGATGAACAGCTCGACCCCTTTCGGCTGGCGCAGATTGAGAGTGACCGACTTCTTGTTGCGCGCCTCCGAGAGCCAGGCGAGCGTGGCGTCATGGCGCTTGGTCGCGGTGCCGAAGCGGCGCATCGGATCGCCGGCGATTGGGTGCTCGACCTTCAGGACCTCGGCCCCAAACTCGCCCAGGATGCAGGCGGCATAGGGACCGGCAAGAAAGGTACCGACATCGATGACGCGCACCCCTGCCAGCGGCAGGCGCTCCCGGGCGCCTGCGGCCGGCGCCGGAGCAGGCCCGTCCGCAGCAGTCCCTTCCGCTCCTGGCCCCTCCGCTGCTGGCCCTCCCGCTGCGGGAGTGTCGGTGGTTGAGGAAGTATCGGCATGGCCTGTCTTGCGCTTGCCTGCCGCAGCCCCCTGATCGTTCTCGCCAGCCATGGTGTGCTCCCACAAAAACGTTAGCGGGCGTCCTGCCAAAACTTTACAGTACCGCGGGCAGGCGATCCCGGCGATTAACTCTCGCTCTTAACTTTTGTTCGGCAACAACTGTCACTTTCCAGGTAAAGATTAACAGGCTTGCTGCCTTTGATCCAGTTCGTCCGCAACTTTTTGGACGCGTGATCAGGTTGGCGCCGCGGCAAGTGCAAAATGGGGGAGCGGGTGCGAAGGCGTGGAGGAAGGCGATGGATGTCTTGCTGTGGCTGATCCCGGCGGCCGTGTTTCTTGGCTTTGTCGGGCTGATAGCCTTTCTGTGGGCGCTCAAGAGTGGTCAGTTCGATGACCTCGACGGTGCCGCGCATCGGATCTTGTTCGACGATCCGAATGACACGCCGCTTCCGCCGCAGGAAACCGTGCACGCACCAAAAGCAAGCGCGAACAGCAAGACAAGGGGGGAAGAAAAAAAGCAGGCGCTGAAATAACAGAGGCCCCGCTCGCCGAGAGCGGGGCCTTCAGTCGCAGGTCGTCCATCGTCGAAGTGCGATGTTAGATAAGCAGGCCCGCTACTTGTAGTAGCCGACAGCGCACACTTGATCGCCGACCTTCGTCACGTACGCCACCTTGTCGACCGGCTTTTTCTCGGGATCATCCGGGCGCGGCCACATGTAGCTGACCTCGGAGATCTTGCCCGGCTGGGCCGACGCATATACTTCCGCGCCCAGGGCCTTCGGCGGCACCGCCTTATCCATCAAGGACATCAGGCTCTTGCCAACCAGGCTCGGGTGGGCGGTGAAGTTTCCGTCCGGGCCACCGCAATAGGGATAAAGGTCGCGATCCTTGAATCCGCCTTCACCCTTGGTGAACTTCTCAAGCGCCGCCGCCTTGTCCTTGGTCACTTCGGCGACCGCACGCTCAAGCATCGCTTTCGCCTCTGCCGGTGTGCCGGTGTCGGCAGCAAACGCCAGACCGGCACTCAAGACGAGCGCTGCCGGTACGCCTAACGCAAAACGAATCATCCGCATCGTTACGTCTCCCCTCCAATTGTGTCGTTTTCGGTTTTTGACTGAGCCCGCCGCTGGAGCTTGGAGAAACTCCAACGTGACTGCCTACAACTCTTGCGGGGCAAATGCGGCAGAAATGTGGCAGGCGTCTGTTGGCGTTAGGTTTTCGCCACGACCTTCGGCTGCAGTTGCGGCCGTGCTCGATTTTCTCTTGTCTGCAAAGAAGGGCCGTGCAAGATCGGCGGGGTCATTTCCCGGACCCCTGACAGCAGCTTTGGCCATCTCGATGAGAAGAATTGTGGTTTATGCGCGCGTCGCCGCGCTCGCGCTTGGCAGTCTGTGCGCAACATCGGCTCTCGCGGCGGATGCGGAGAACCGATTCGCGATCAAGGGCGCCGGCATTGCTAAGTGCTCATCGTTCGTGCAGGCATTCGACTCGCGCTCGAACGACGCCTACATATTTGCCGGCTGGATCACCGGATACATCACCGCGCTTAACCAGAACACACCAAAGACGTTCGACTTCGCGCCCTGGCAGTCGACCGACGTGTTGATGATTCTGCTGCGCGATCTGTGCGGCCGCAATCCTGACCAGCAAGTCTATCGTGTCGCGGGCGGCCTCGTGCAGATCATGGCCCGCGATCGCGTCGAGACCTTGAGCGAGCCGGTCCAGATGGAGAATGGCGAGCATAAGGTCACGCAGCTGAAAGAAGTTGTGCGCCGGATGCAGGAGCGGCTCAAGGAGGAAGGGGTGTACAAGGGCACTGCGGACGGCAGCTACGGCGCAGGCACCCGCAAAGCGCTCGAAACGTACCAGGCTCAGCAAAAGCTTCCGGTCACAGGCGTTGCGGATCCGCAAACGCTGATGCGGCTGATGTATCCGGAGAAACCAGCAAAACCGCGCTGACGGTTCGGCGCCTGCCGGAGGCCTGGGCGTGAACGCGCACGCGGTCGAGCTGGTCGCGAAAGCGTTCCTCGCCGGTTTTATCGTTGCCGTTCCGGTTGGTGCCATCGGCGCAATGTGCTTGCGCCGGGCCTTTGCCGGCCGGCTGTCGGATGCCCTTGTCACCGGCTTCGGGGCTGCGGTTGCGGATGCGCTGTGGGCGGCGGCGGCAATCCTGGGGCTGTCGCTGATCACCCGCTACGTTGTCGAGCACGACGGCCCGGCGCGCATCATCGGCGGGCTGGCTTTGATTGCGGTCGGCGCGAAGATGATCCACGCCCGCCGACGGCAGCTGGTTCCCCTCGCGGCCGAGGTCGCAGAGCCGGCTGTGTACCGCTGGCGCGCGTGGTGTCGTGATGCCGTCACCGGCTTCGGCCTCACCATCATCAATCCTGCGACCTTCATCGGCTTCATCGCTGTCTGCGCCGGTCTTGGCCTGTTCGTGTCCGACCTCGACACGCTGATGTCGAAATGGTTCATCGTCTTCGGTGCCTTTGCCGGTTCGATGCTGTGGTGGGTCATCCTGAGCCTGACCGCGTCCGCCGTTCGCCACCGGATCCCGCTGCGGGCGCTCGCCATGCTCAATGCCGGCCTGGGCATTGTGGTCGCCGTCCTGGGCGTGGTGAGCCTGCTCTCTGCCTTCGGCGCCTGAGGGCCGTTACCGCGGCCAGCTGGTAGGGGGGCGGCGGTGGTCAGCGGCGGACCGGCCCGGGCAGCGCTGATTCCGGCCGCTTCAAACGCGCAAGAAGGGATTGATCAGCCGGCCGAGCCATCCTGAAAGGCGCAAAGGCGCGTCCAGAATGACGAGACAAAGGCACCCGCCGTCGGCATCGGCTACCGGCTGGTGCTCGTGGCTGGAATCAAACTCCGCATAATCGCCGCGGCGGAAGTCTTCGCCGTTATCCTGATACCCACCGGCAAGCACGAGCGTGTATTCGAGGCCGGCGTGCGAATGCCGCGGCACCGACCGTCCAGGCTTGATCCGCACCAGCGCCGTCTTCACGCCGCTTCCGCTCAGCGGCAGGCGTGCCTCTTCCAAGCTGCGGCCGATCCGACGCCAAGGCAGGGTGCTCAGGCTACAGCTCAAGTAACGTTGCAACGGCCCTGGTACGACTGTCCTCGTCTCCGCATCCAGGTGCGGCGCAACGGGCGCTGGTGGCACCGGCTCATCGAGGCGGGCGAGGACCCGGTCGAGCGCGTCGTCGCCGACCGCAGCGGGACTTGCTTCGCTGATCATCGCGCCGCCGACGGCATTGAGACGCTCAATTTCGTCGCGGCAGCCGCGGCAGATCGACGCGTGGCAGGCAATCGCGAGGGCGACGCTTTCGCAGAGTGTCCCTGCGGAGTATGCGAGCAGAACCGCCGGATCCGGGTGATGCGCGATCGGTACCGATTGCAGGGAAGGGTCAGTCGTGATCATGCACCGCCTCTGGCAGGGCGCCGCGCATTCGCGCCAGCGCCAGTCGGATCCTTGACTTTACGGTCCCGAGCGGAAGACCAAGCTCATCGGCAATCGCGCGATGCGACTTATCCTCGTAGAACGCTTTCTGAAGGATCAGCAGTTGTTCGGCTGGGAGGTTCCGCATTGCCTCGCGCACGGCTGAACCGTCCTGCGCGGAAGCGAGCGCGCGGTCGGCCGGCGCGGCGTCGTCCGCCGTTTCGGCCAGCTCCTCGATGTCGACCTCCGGATAGGCGTGGCGCCGGAACAAATCGATGTGCTTGTTGCGGACGATGGTAAAGACCCAGGTCGCGACGCTGGCCTTTCTGCGATCAAAGGTCTCGGCTTTCCGCCATACCGCCAGCAGTGCTTCCTGGGCTATCTCCTCTGCCGCGGCCGGCTCAACGCCGCGGCGGATCCCGAACCCCTTCACCCGGGGTGCGAAGAAGGCAAATAGCTGACTGAAGGCTTGCCGATCCTTGCGAGCGGCGATCGCCTCCATCAGTTTGCACAGGTCTTCGTTGGTCAAGCCTAGTCTCGCAACCAGCTGTTTGCTGCGCTCCGCGATGGACCCCAGCCTTCGATGGGGAGGCAGAGGCCAAAACGGTGCGCTGAGCGCAGTTGCGAACATGTCTAGCCCTTGACCATCAATAACGCCAAGGGTTACGTGCGCCTGCCGCGTGCGGATCACGCCGTTGCGCAACGAAGCCGATGCTTTAGGTGCGGACGCAGTTCACGCGGATATGGGGAAGCCGGCGAAGGCGCCGAGATCGCTCAGCAACGTCCGGTCGTTGATGATGCGCGGGACCTTGTTCTGGCCGCCGAACCTGCCGCGGCTCTTCATCCAGGATGCGAAGGTGCCGGCCGGCACCGGATGGACGAGCGGCGGCTTCATGCCGTAGTTGCCGGCGCGATGGTCGGCGTAGTCGCTGTTGCGGGCGGCGAGAAAGCGATCGAGTGCGGTCGCAAAGCGCTCCAGTCGTGCTGCCTCGATCGGTCCGCCCTCGAATTCGACGATGAACAGGTGCCGTCCTGCGCCGCCACCCATAGCGTCCTCAGCGTTGGGGTACAGAGCGCCAACGGCATAATCCGTCACCGCCGCACCCACGTCAGCGGCGGCGCTCGCAACCGCGTCCTCGATCTCCTCGCCGATCAGGTGCTCACCGAACGCAGAGAGGCTGTAGGACGTCCGCCCGGTGATCATCAGGCGTGGCGGATCGCGATCGATCAGGCGCACCGTATCGCCGATCACGTAGGCCCACAGACCGGCGCAGGTCGTCAGGACGAGCGCATAGTTGACGCCCGTTTCGGCCGTGCCGATCCAGTGCCGGGTCGGGTTCGGGCTTTCCAGCTCCTCGACTGGAATGAACTCATAGAACAGGCCCTGGTCGAGGACGAGGCGCAAGCCCTCGCCGTCACCGCGATCGGCAACGGCGATGAAGCCCTCGCTGGCCGGATATACCTCGCGCGTTTCCGCCCGGCTGCCGGCGAGCCAGGAGCGAAAGATCGGACGGTAGGGTGCGAAGTTGACGCCGCCGTGGACGATGAGTTCCAGGTTCGGATAGAGGGCTGCCAAGCGCCTACCGGCTTCGGGCCGCAAGCCTGCCAGCCGTTCGAAGAACAGCAAGAGCCAGCTCGGCGTTCCCCCCAGTGTGTGCAGATCCGCCTTCAGTGAGGCAGGCGCGAGAAGCGCCGTCTTTTTTTCCCAGTCGGTCACCGTCTCGAGCGCACGTGGCGGGAAATAGAATGGCCGCACCCACAAGGGCGTCGTTTTGCCGGCAATGCCGCTCAAATCGCCGCTCCAGATGCCGGGCGCCAGCTCGTTCAGCGCCGTGCTGCCGCCCAACATGCAGTTGCGACCGGCGAAAATCCGGCTCTGCGGCCGGTGCTGCAGGTGAAAGGCGAACAGGTCGAGTGCCGCCCGGCGGTTCGCAGCCAGGATTGCCGTCGAGCACGGGATGTACTTGGTCACCCCCGTTGTCGTCCCTGACGTGACGGCGAAATAGGGGATGGTGCCGGGCCAGGTGCAGTTTTCCAGCCGCGGAAACGCCGGCTGCCAGTAGCGTTGCCAAAGGTCCTCGTAGCGGCGGATCGGCACCTGGCTCTGAAAGGCCTCGACGCTGGTAATCGCGCTGAACCGGTGATCGGCGCCGAAGCGGGTGGCGCGAGCACGCTCGATCAGCCGCGTCAGCAGCCGCCGCTGGCAGGCGACCGGATCGAGCCGGGCCAGGTGCCGGCGCCTCAGCGCGGCATACGCCTTCAAGAGCGGTGTTGCGTCGATCATGGCCGCCCCTCAATGGCGAACTCGATCCGGAAACGCTGGTTTGCAGGCATGCCCTAGGCGCGCCGTCTGCGTGCTTTCGGTTTTGGCGCCGGCAACGCGGCGGCAATATCGCGCAGAATGCAGGCCAAGTCGCCGTTCAGAGAAAGCTGGTCTTCGGTGACGATATAATGCGGCCGCGCCCCAGGATAGGGTTGACCGATCTCGCAACACCCTTGGAGCGCCGCGCTCTCTGGCATGATCTTCACGTAAAGCAGATCGTCGCAGACGAGTGCGACTGTCTTGCCATAAGCGTAAAGCGCGTACTCGCCAAACATCGGCCGTGCCGCGAACTGCCCGTGAGTTCCGAGCTTTTGAAGGATGAACGCGATAGCTTCTTTGCGGGTTGCCATAGCCACACGCTTTCCACGGCTCAAGATCGCTGCGGTCCGGCAGGATACGCGTCACCACGCCGTGTTCAAGAACACTATGGCTTTATGCGAGCCAATCCAGGTTTGGAATCCGACTGACCTTGCGCCGGTGTTTGTGGGTTCGCGGCGTCGAGAGTGTCGCAGAGCAGTTCCGCCAAGGATGTGGCGACCGGGTCGGCATCGGCGCGTTGCCGGACCGAGAAGGTCGCGTCGGGAACATCCGGCAGGTTCATTGCGGCCGAGACATCGACGATCGTGGGATCAAGCAGGCGGGCGGTACGCAGGGTGATGGCGACACCGGCGCGCACCACCGTGCACAGACCGCTTAAGGAGGCACTGCTCGCCGCGATGCGGTAGGGGATGCGCGCGGCATCGAGCGCCGCAAGCGCCGTGGTCCGGAACCCGCAGGGCGGATCGAGCAGAGCGAGCGGCAGCTCGGGCTGCGCCACCGCGAGGCCTTCGGCAGATCCGAGCCAACGCATCGGCTCGCGAATCACGCCAACCACACCGCGTGTTTGCTCCTCACCCATTGCGATGACGACATCTGCGGTTCCCTTGTCGAGCGCCTGTGACAGTTCGCACGACCGGCCGATGCGCAACTCGAGCCGTACGCGCGGATGGGTTCGGGCAAAAACACGCAATAACCCGGTCAGGACGGTCGCAGAGAAGTCCTGTGTTGTGCCGAGGGTAATGCGCCCGTCGGCTCGGGCACCGCTGATGCTGAGCCAGATTTCGCGGTTGACCTCGATGACGCGGCGGGCATGCGCGAGGAACTCGTGCCCGGCCTGGGTCAGAACGCGACCCCGGCCAGACGCAGCGAGGAGAGGCTCGCCGACGATCTCTTCGAGACGTTGCATCTGTGCCGTTAC
This sequence comes from Defluviicoccus sp., assembly GCA_029624735.1. GTDB lineage: Bacteria > Pseudomonadota > Alphaproteobacteria > Rhodospirillales > Defluviicoccaceae > Defluviicoccus. The sequence goes on from JARSSM010000016.1 coordinate 306,546, forward strand.
CGCGGAGGGTGAACGGGCGACGACTTCACCCGCGCGCGCCAACGACCCGGAGTCGGCGAAAGCCAAGAAGGTGCGGAGGAGTTCCGGATCGATCAATCTCATGCTTCACATTAACAAAATTAATAGTGCAGTGAAATTCAATTTTTTAGAACTGTTGGGTGCGGCATTGTGTGCCGGCAACTCAGGCAGAGGAGATCACGACCATGCCCTACATCAACCTTAAGGTAACTGCGAAGCCGGACCCCGTCCTTTCGGAACGGATTGCGAAGGAGGTCAGCCAACTGACCAAGGCGCATTTGCGCAAGGATCCGACGATTACGGCGGTAGGCATCGATTATGTCGACCCGGCGCACTGGTTTTCTGGGGGCAATTCGCTGGCGGAACAGGGCAAGAACACGTTCTGGCTGGATATCAAGGTGGTCGACGGCACTAACACCAAAGCCGAGATGGCCGCCTATCTCGAAGCCGTGTTCGAGAGCATGTCAAAACTCTTGGGAGGCCTCCACCGCGAGAGCTACATCCTGGTGCATGAGGTACCCGCTCCTGCCTACGGGTTCGGTGGCAAGACACAGGAATTCCGCTTCATCTCTGGCATGCTTGCGAAGACCGGCGAGGCCGTCCGGACGTGATTTCGAGCTCGCTGAAGTGCTAGGGGACGGCTCGGCCCCTCACGGCTTCAGTTCCATCCGGATCGAGAACTGCCGCCGAACGGATTCGAGGCGCAGCGGCATCGGAATGTAGCGGCCTTCGCGCCATGCCGGGAGCTGATCCAGAAAGGTCGTGCTGTTCAACCAGCCGTCCTGCCCGCCCAGGATGACGAAGGCATTGCTGTCAAGGTCCGAGAGGTCGGAAAGATGCCGGGCGTTGGCGCCGTAGCGGGTGGCATGTCGCTCGTTGGTCAGGGCATGCGCCGTTTTCATCAGGGTCTCCGTGCTGCCGCCGACGCCATATTCACCGAAGCGGAATCGCTCGCCGATGACGGGCAGCAGGGACAACGGATGTGCAAGCCGCAGCCGATGCATCTCGCCCCAGTTGGCGAACGACGGGAACGCCGTGGCAGCCTCGGTTGCCGCCTTTTCCAGAAGGGGCGCCAGCGAGGTAGGGTCAGTGGCCGCGATGTCTTCGAGCAGCAGGGTCTTGCTCTGGCTGATGCTGGCAAAAGCGGCGGCGTCCGTTTCGCCAATCAGCGCGCCATAGTAGGCGGACGTGAACGCGTAGCGGAACAGCTCGAAGGCGACGGCGCCGCGTGAGTCTTCGTCGTAGCAGCCGTCCCACTGCCGCATTGCCGCGACGACCGTTTGCGCCGCCGCCGGCAGCCGCGCCTCCAGATTGGCTTCCCCGATCCGTGCCGCGAACAGATCGTCGAGCGCCTTCGCCGAAGGTACGCACACATCGCGCTGCGCAGCCTTGAGGTCGTTGAGCTCGACCTTCTCCTGGGTTCCGATCAGCGCCGCCATCCGCTCGACGCGGTCATCGGAGGAGAAGAAGGTTCCGACCCAAGGTGCCGCCGGCGGCTGGTTGTTCGCCGACGCGAGGAAGCCAGCCGCAGGATTAAACACCGCCGGCAGGTCCTCGACGTCGCGCATGTGCGACCACAGGCGCTCGGCTTCCGCAGGCGCGATGATCAGGTCGGACGGTGCAGCGCCGCTGCGGTCGGGGAGGTGCACGGCCATCACCTGGCCGATGTTTCCTTTCGCATCGGCATACAGCATGTTCTGGCCAGGAACGCTGAAGGTCTTGAAGGCGCTCCGAAAGGCATCGAAGTCGCGCGCCCGCGCCACCTTCAGGAATGCGGTCACCTCGTCGCTTGCAGCATGGCCGGTCCAGCGCAGCGCCAGCGGCGGCAAGGCCAGGTCCGCCAGTTGGGGTGCATCGGTAATCACCGGCCCGAACTGTGTCTCACGCACCGTCACTGTCCGGTCGGGCCACCAGCGAATGCGGATGGTCTCCCGGCGTTGGCGGAATTCGCTGGCAGGGAGGCTGGAGACGTCGACCAGGTCGCTGGCGCCGGCGCGCATATTGGTGCCGCCCCAGGCGATCCAGGGATTGCGGCCGATGCCGAACACCGGCAGTCCCGGCACCATCAGGCCGACCACATGATAGGACGGCGATTTGAGCCCTGCGATCAGCCAGATATTGGGCAGGTTAAGGCCTAGGTGCGGATCGTTGGCGATCAGCGCACCGCCACTGGCACTGCGCTGGCCCGCGACGGCAAGGCTGTTGGAGCCGGTGCGGCCTAAGTCCTCCAGCAGCCGTGCGAGGTCTAGAACGCTTTCCGCACGCCCCGTTCCCGGCCCGGGATGATTGCCGCCCTTGACCAGTCGTGCCCACAGCTGCGGCCAGTCCGGCCGGTCGTGCAGGCGCAAGAGGTTGAGCCAGACGAGCCAGGTGACGTCGGTTCCGGCCAGGCGGCTGAAGGTCAACACGTCGCTGACCGTAAACGGTTCACGCGCCAGGCCCAGCACGCCGTACTCGTAAGGCAGTTCCGGCGCGTGAGCCTGATAGTGGTTGACGCCTTCGACAAACCGCTCCAACCAAACCCGCGTTTCCGCTGGCAGCCCGGCCTCGACTTCGGCAGTGCTGCGGCCGAAATCGAGGAACCGCAGGCCGTGGTCGATATCGGCGGCCAGCGGTCCGGCCATTTCGGCGATCCGACCACGAGCGATCCGGCGGTAGGCGGCCATCTGGCCCAAGCGCAGGTGGGCGTGGACAAGGCCTAGCGCGAACGCTGCATCGCCGTCGTCCTCGGCCTCGATGAAGGGAACCTGATGCTCGTTCCAGTAGACGACGACCGGCCGCTGCAGCGGTAGGCCTGTTTTCGGGAACGTTGCGAGCCGCTCTTCGATCGTCGTCGCGGGGGGAAGCGGCTTCAGCAGCGTGCAGCCGGCCAGCCCACAGCCAACGAGGAGTGCGGCGAGCACATGCAGCAGGGCGGTGAACGCTGTGCCCATGCCTCCCGCTTCCGTCGTCATGGTGCGCTCATTATGTGCTGTTCCGCCGCCCCTGCCGTCCGCTACCCACCATATGGCGCATTGTTCAGGCGTGTGCGAGACAGCTTCGCGGAAGGCCCCTAGCTCAGCGCGCTGCCGCCGAGCGGCCTCTGCGGGAGAGTGCGCTCGCTGGTGAGCGGGCCGAAGTGTGCTAGTCTCGCGCCCGTCGGCGTTGTCGGGACAGCAGTCGATCTCGGCTCGCACGGCAGGCAGAACATGAGCGGGCAGTCGAAGCTGGAGGAAAGGACGGGAACATGGCTGCGGCCTTTAAGATCACCATCGATGGGTGGCCAAACGGGAATTGGATCCCGGAGGAGTACGCATTCTGCATGCAGGCCGATGAAGGGCACATCGCCATGGCGCGCAACCGCAATCCGAGGATTGCCTGGTCGGGCGCACCCGCTGGAGCCAAGTCGCTCGCCATCATCTGTCACGATCCCGACGTGCCCTCGAAGCCCGATGACGTGAACAAGGAAGGAGTGACCGTTCCGGCCAGCCTGCCGCGCGTCGACTTCTATCACTGGGTTCTGGTCGATGTGCCGGTCGACCGCCACGAGATCCTGGCCGGCGAGGATTCGCATGGCATCACCGCCGGGGGCAAGGCGTTGGGCCGTACCGAGTACGGCGTCCGCGGCCTGAACAACTACACCGACTGGTTTGCCTCCGACCCGGACATGAAGGGCGATTATGGTGGCTATGACGGTCCGTGTCCGCCCTGGAACGATGAGATCGTCCACCACTACCATTTCACCGTCTATGCCTTGGATGTGGCGACGCTCGGGCTTTCCGGTCGGTTCGGCGGGCCGGAAGCGCTCAAAGCGATGCAAGGCCATATCCTCGACCAGGCCAGCTGGATCGGCAAGTACAGCCTCAACCCGATGGTTCATCCGGGCTGAGGCGCGTTGAAATGGCAAGCGGCGCCGGGATGGCTCGTCACTCCGTCCGGCGTCGCGTTGCCGCTGCTACCGGGATATCGGACCGTCCTGGCCCCTCTTGCGGCGGCCTCGCACTCATCCTACGTCATTGCTGCCGGGCGGCCTCAACAGGGGTCCGGCGCCGCGAATGAAGGGTCCGGTGCTTCAGCACGGTCCCAAGCGGCTTCGGTAGAGCACATTGCTTGAGCAGGAGGATGTGTCATCATGTCAACGTTCGACTTTTCGCCGTTGTTCCGTTCCACCATCGGCTTCGACCGGCTGATGAACCTCATGGAGTCCTCGACCCAATGGGCCGAGAACGGCAACGGTTATCCGCCGTACAACATCGAGAAGACCGGCAGCGACACCTATCGGATTACGCTGGCTGTTGCCGGCTTTGGCGAGGATGAGCTTGCGATCGAGTCGCGGGACTCGCTGCTCGTCGTCGAGGGCCGCAAGGGCGAGCCGGAAGGGAACGCGGCGTTCCTTCACCGTGGCATCGCCGGTCGGTCGTTCAAGCGGCAGTTCCAGCTTGCCGATCACGTGAAGGTCGTGGGCGCCAGCCTCAATAACGGCCTGTTGGTGATCGATCTTGTGCGCGAACTGCCGGAGGCGATGAAGCCGCGCCGGATCGCGATCGAAACGTCTGATGCGTCGCGCAAGGCCCTTGAGGCCAAGGCCGTCGAAGGCGGTCGCGAAGCAGCCTGATCGAGACGAAGGGCGGTTCGGGGTGTCTGGGGCCATACCGGCGCCAGACACCCTGGCGCTGCGGAGGCGGGACCGCAGATAGTGCAGCGACCCAATCGGGCGATTCACGCCCGAGCAAGGTTGTCGCTGCACAACATATTGAATCGCGTGCACTTTCGGCACAAACAGGATGTACGCTCTGTTTGGGCCAGTGCACGAGAGACGGGGAGGTGGCGATGAGCGAGAAGATCGTGAAGGCGGACGATGCCTGGCGTTCTGAGTTGAGTGCCGAGCAATACGCGGTCTGCCGCGGCAAGGGCACCGAGCGCGCGTTCACTGGCGCCTATTGGAACACCAAGACCCCGGGCATGTACCTGTGCGCGTGCTGCGGGCAGGAGCTGTTCTCCTCCGAAACCAAGTTCGATTCAGGCACTGGTTGGCCTAGCTTCTGGCAGCCGGTCGATCCCGCGCATGTCGGCGCTGAGACCGATAAGAGCTACGGCATGACCCGCACCGAGGTTCATTGCAGCCGCTGCGATGCCCACTTGGGCCATGTCTTCCCGGACGGCCCGCAGCCGACTGGGGAACGCTATTGCATTAATTCGGCATCGCTCGTTCTCAAACCGGACGCCGATCGCGACCGCTGATTGGTCGTCTCAGTTTGTGCCATAGCCAAGCGTTGCCGCGTCCAGGCGGCCCATGCCCTGCAGCAAACGGTAAGCGGCGAGGGTTCGGTCGCCTTCGGCCTGCGTTAAGTTGATGCGGGCATTGTAAAGTTCGTTTTCGGCATCGAGTACATTCAACGCGGTCTCGCGCCCGGCATCGCGCAGCTTGATCCGTGCGGTCAGCACTTCATCGGCGATCGCGCTGGCGTTCTCCAGGAGCTCGACCCGCGCCTTGGCCGTCTGCAGGTCGTTCCAGGCGAGGCGCGTCTGTTCGAGCACCTCGCGCCGGATCCGTTCATGGTTGTCCTGGCTGGCGCGGTAATCCGCGGCCGCCTGGGCGACGCCGGCATTGGTGGCAAAGCCGCTGAAGATGTTCCAGGTCGCCGTCAGCAGAACCGAAAAGTCGGTGCGCGTACCCTCGACCAGGTCGTTGTCCTTCTCCCGGTTGGCGGCGGCGACGACATTGAGGCGCGGATAGTAGTCAGCCCGGATCAGACGCCGCTTCTCATTGGCGATTTCGACCGTGGCCAAACTCGCGTCGATCGCCGGGTTGTCCGCTTCGGCGGTCTTGATCGCGCCTTCAATCGAGTCCGGCACCAGTTCCGGGCGCGCCGTCACCTCGTTCATGGTCGCTGTCTCGGGCGCGTGGCCGAACACGCGAAGGTAGCGGGCGTGCGCGTCCTCAAGCGCCCCTTCGAAGGTGACCCGGCGCTCCTTGGCAATCTGCAGGCGCGATTTCGCCAGCAGCACGTCGACAGCGATGCCGGAGCCGCGGCGGACGCGCTCGTCCTCAAGGTGCAGTTGCTGGCGGATCGTCTCCTCGTTGTGGCGGGCGAGCGCGATCAGGCGGCTCTGCCGCAGCACTTCGATGTAGGCAGCGATGCCGGTAAAGACGACGTTCTGGCGCGTGCCTTCGAGGGTGAAGGTACCGACCTCCCGGGCAAGGCGTGCGGCGCGCAGGTCCGAAGGTGTCGCAAAGCCATCGAACAGCGGTTGTGTCAACCGCACGCCGTAGATCTCGGAGATCGCGGTGAAGCTGCCGCCGCCGGCGTCACGGGTGACGGGGCTGTCGATGTACTGCGGTCCGACTTGGGCCACAGCGTCAAGCTTTGGCAGGTAGCCGGCAAAGGCCCGGTCGATGCCGGCCTGCGCCGCTTCGAGCTGGCTGGCGCGCGTCTTGATCTCCGGATGGGTGGCGACAAGCTGGCGCAGTTCGTCGGCCAGCGGATTGGCCGCGGCCGGGGCAGCAGGCAGGAACGGCAAGGCTACCAGGAGGAGACGAAACAGCCATTTCGTCATGCGCACGATGGAACCCCCAATAGGCATGTCAGGCGGCTGGCAGGCGAACACTTGCAAAGCCACGAGGGTGGAGGACGGTGACGCAAAACAGACACTGGCGGGGACCAGCGACGTAATCCGCGATCTACGACGCGGATGAGGTGAGATATCTACCCCAAATAGATCTAAACACCAACAGGTGTTATCCGCAACGGTCCCTGTCAAGGGCATATTGCATCGCGATGTTCTTGCGTGCGTTACCGCTTTGTGTTGGTCCTGGCAACCTTCTGCCGCGAGGGAGAGGGAACGCTTGCGCCAGCAGGGGGCTCAGGGTGACCGGAATCGAGATGCGACGGGTCGCCGCCGGAGGCTATCAGTCCGGCTGCCGTTCTCCTTGCACATCGGCCGAACCGAAGCCGCCGCCGCCCGGCGTCTCGATGACGATCGCATCGCCCGGCTGCATCAACGCTTGATCCGCGCCTTGCAGGGGTTCGGTACGGCCGTCAGCGCGGACGATCCAGTTCCGGCCTGTCTGGCCGTCACCGCCGCCGGCTAGCCCGAATGGCGGCACTTGGCGATGGCCGGACAGGATCGCCGCCGTCATCGGTTCGCGGAACTCGACTGTGCGGATCACGCCGTCGCCGCCGTGCCAGCGCCCGTTGCCGCCGGAGCCCTTGCGGATCGCGAACTCCCGCAGCAGCACGGGAAAGCGCCATTCCAGCACCTCGGGATCGGTGAGCCTGGTGTTGGTCATGTGCGTGTGCACGGCGTCGGTGCCGTCGAAGCCCGGCCCGGCACCGGATCCGCCGCAGATCGTCTCGTAATACTGCGTGCGCACGTTGCCGAAGGTGAAGTTGTTCATCGTCCCTTGCGCCGCGGCCAGCACGCCCAAGGCGCCGAACAATGCATCAGTAACGGCTTGCGACGTCTCGACGTTGCCGGCCACGACCGCGGCCGGGTACTGGGGCGCCAGCATCGAGCCTTGCGGGATGATCAGCTCAAGCGGCCTCAGGCAGCCGCCGTTCAAGGGGATGTCGGCATCGACCAGCGTGCGGAAAACGTACAACACGGCCGCAGTCGTCACTGCCGGCGGTGCGTTGAAGTTGTTCGGCTGTTGCGGGGAAGTGCCGGTGAAGTCAATGGTCGCACGGCGCCCGTCCCGGTCGATGCGCACCGCCACGCGCACAACGGCGCCGTTGTCCATGGTGTAAGCAAAGCTGCCGTCGTGCAGGCGATCGATGACGCGGCGGACCTCGGCTTCCGCGTTGTCCTGGACGTGGCGCATGTACCCACGCACGACGTCGAGGCCGAAATCCGCGACCATGCGCTTCAGTTCCACCACGCCCTTTTCGTTGGCAGCGATCTGCGCCCTCAGGTCGGCGATGTTCTGGTCGGGATTGCGGGCGGGGTAGGGGCCCGCCGCCAGCAGTGCCCGGATCGCGTCTTCGCGGAACTGCCCGCCCTCGACCAGAACCACGTTGTCGAGCAGGATTCCTTCCTCTTCGACGCTCACGCTGTCGGGCGGCATTGAGCCCGGCGTTATGCCGCCGATATCGGCGTGGTGGCCGCGCGATCCGACGAAGAACAGGGTTTCGCCGCCATCGCCGAACACCGGCGTAATCACGGTCACGTCGGGCAGATGCGTCCCGCCGGCGTAGGGCGCGTTGAGAACATAGACGTTCCCTGGCCGCGTGGCTCCCGCGTGGGCCGCGATCACTGCTTTTACGCTCTCGCCCATGGAACCCAAGTGCACCGGCAGGTGCGGCGCGTTGGCGACCAGCGAGCCCTCCGCATCGAAGACGGCACACGAAAAATCGAGCCGCTCCTTGATGTTGACCGATTGCGCGGTATTCGCCAGCACCGCACCCATCTGTTCGGCGATCGCCATGAAGAGGTTGTTGAAGATCTCCAGCAGCACCGGATCGGCGTGCGTACCGACCGCATGCGTGCGCGGCCTCGCCTCGATCCGGCGCAACAGGAGGTTTCCTCCGGCCGCCACCTGCGCCTGCCAGCCGGGCTCGACCACCGTGGTCGCGTTCTCCTCAGCGATGATCGCGGGGCCCGTGATCACCTGATCCGCCACGAGATCCGCGCGTGCGTAAAGCTCGACCTCCGTCCAGCGGCCTTCGAACCAAGCCCGCACGCGCGCAGCCGCCGCCGGCTCAGCATGCTCTAGCCGTTCGGGCACGTGGGCGGTTTCGGCGCCGGCATCGTTGCCGACCGCCTCGACCGCAGCCGCCTCGACGATCAACGGCGTGCCGGCCATGGTGAAGCCGAAGCGCTGCCGGTGCTGGTCCGCAAACGCGCGTGCCATCGCTTCTGGGTCCGCGAACGCCACTTCGAGCGCGGTATCGGTACCGCGATAGCGCAGGTGAGCCGACGCGAACCGTGTGATCGCTGCCGCCGGCACCCCCTGCGCCGCAACCTGCGCGGCGGCCGCCGCGCCCAAGGTTTCGACAAGCGCGCGCAGGTCCGCGATCGCCGCTTCCGTCAGCTCCACCTCAACCGCCTGCTGCTTGAGCGCGCGGATGTCAGCCAGGCCCATGCCGTAGGCCGAGAGCACGCCGGCCAATGGGTGGATGAGCACGTGCGTCATGCCGAGCGCGTCCGCAACCTGACACGCGTGCTGGCCTGCGGCGCCGCCGAAGCCATTGAGCACGTAGCGGGTGACGTCGTAGCCGCGCTGGACGGAGATCTGCTTGATCGCGTTCGCCATGTTCTCGACCGCGATGGTGAGAAAACCTGCCGCGATCGCTTCCGGCCCGCGCGCATCACCAGTGGCCGCGTGGATGTCCGCGGCCAGCGCTTCGAAGCCTCGGCGCACAATTGCGCTGTCGAGCGGCTGGTCGCCTTCCGCGCCGAACACGGCCGGAAAGTGGTCCGGCTGCACGCGGCCCAGCATGACGTTGCAATCGGTGACGGTGAGCGGTCCGCCGCGGCGGTAGCATGCCGGGCCCGGATCGGCGCCGGCGGAATCAGGTCCGACCCGAAAGCGAGTGCCGTCGAAATGAAGAATCGAGCCGCCGCCGGCCGCGACGGTGTGGATGCGCATCATCGGTGCACGCAGGCGCACGCCGGCGACCAGGCTTTCGAACGTGCGCTCGTACGTGCCGTCGAAGTGGGTGACATCGGTCGATGTGCCGCCCATGTCGAAGCCGATCACCTTGGCGAAGCCGGCCGCCTGGGCCGTGCGCGCCATGCCGACGACGCCGCCCGCGGGCCCGGACAGGATCGAGTCCTTGCCCTCGAATAGACCGGCGTCGGTCAGGCCGCCGTTCGATTGCATGAACTTCAAGCGCACGCCGCCCAGTGCCTGCGCGACCGAGCGCACGTAGCGCCGCAAGATGGGTGAGAGGTAGGCGTCGACAACCGTGGTGTCGCCGCGGCTCACCAGCTTCATCAGCGGGCTCACTTCGTGCGAGACCGAGATCTGGGTGAAGCCGATGGCGCGCGCGATTGCCGCCACTTGGGCCTCGTGCTCCCGATGCCGATAGCCGTGCATCAGGCAGATGGCGACGGCGCGAAAGCCTTGTCCGAACGCGTCTTGGAGTGCCCTTTCCGCCGCTTGCGCATCGAGCGCACGTAGCACCGCGCCATGCGCGTCGAGGCGCTCCTCGATCTCGATGACGCACGTGTAGAGAAGCTCGGGCAAAACGATTTGGCGCGCGAACAGGTGCGGCCGGTTCTGGTAGCCGATCCTGAGCGCATCGCGGAAGCCGCGCGTGATCGCGAGCACGGTCGGCTCGCCCTTGCGCTCCAGGAGCGCGTTGGTCGCGACCGTGGTGCCCATCTTGACGACGGCGATGGCATCATTCGGGATCGGCTGGTTGCCCTTAAGCCCCAGGATATCGCGGATGCCCTGTACCGCCGCATCCGCATAGCGCTCCGGGTTCTCGGACAAGAGCTTGCGGGTGATCAGCCGTCCGTCCGGCCCCCGCGCCACGACGTCCGTGAACGTCCCGCCGCGGTCAATCCAGAATTGCCAGCGCTTCTTTGTGTCCTCTCCCATGCCGGCGAACCTAGCCGCTCGCTGGCCGGAAGCGAACGCGAATTTGGGGGCTGCTGAAAGCCCAGGCTGAACGCGACTTCGCCGCTGGACCGCCGAAGGGGCGCCGATGCGGCGCATCACCCTCCGCGTGAGACCCACCTGACAACGGTCATCGGCCTGCCAACCCCAATCGTTCGGCGACGGCCGAAAGACGTTTGTCGCCAGTCCAAAGGGATGATCCGGGAGTCAACTGCGTGGACGCCAGAAGATGGACGTCAACGTAGCCGATCCCGAGTCCCGCCAGAGCGTGCCGCTCGATGAAATGCAAGACCTCCTGGTCGGTTGCCGCATGCACCCGCGGTGAGTCTTGCAGACAAGCCAGAATTGCCTGGCGATTGCGCAAATTGCCGAGCGCCAGTTCGCCAATCACGAAGGGATGCACCAGAACGCCACCGGACTCGAGCAGACCTGCGAGGACCTTGTCGCCAACCCGCAGATGATCGACCCAAACCGAGGTATCGACGAGGATCAAGCGGGTTCAGGCCGCCGCCGTGGTGCGTTCGCGAGGTCCGGCTCGCTGCCGCCCATGCGTGCCAGCCGACGCGTGCTCTCCCGCTCGATCAATGCCTTAAGCGCTTCCCGGATGAGGGCGGACTTCTCCTTGAGGCCAGTGAAAGCCTGCGCTTTCGCCAGAAGTTCGTCGTCGAGGGCAACGCTTGTCCGCACCACAGGTTTCCTTTGCGCTATAGGTACGATGATAGCATCGCTTGATGCACTGAACCAGTGTGCGCCCGCTTCAGCGGGCGACACCCTCTGCAGCACCTGCGGCTTCAATCACATCGGTGCCGATAACCGGCTCGAATTCCCGCCAGACCGGGGTGAAGGTCGAGCGCCATTCTGCCCGTTCGTTTTCAGTGAGCGGCAGCACTTCAATCTCGGCCTCGCACGCCCCCTCTTGCGCCAAGGCCTCCGCTTTCTGCCGCGCGATCCGAGCAGACGCCGCAAACGGCGAGGGCCGCTCCCTTCTGCGGGAGCGGCCCCGTCCGTCGTCAGTCTGAAGACGTGGTGTCGGCTACAACATGCCCAACATGCGGGGCAGCCACAGTGACAGCGTCGGCCAGTAGGTCACCAGGACCAGGAACACGAGCATCGTGATCAGCCACGGCATCACCGCGATCGTGAGTTCGGTGATGCCCATGTGGGTGATCCCGCTCGACACGTAGAGGTTGAGGCCCACCGGCGGGTGGCACATGCCGACCTCCATGTTGACGGTCAGCATGATGCCGAAATGCACCGGATCGATGCCGAGTTTCATCGCGATCGGGAACAGGATCGGCGCCATGATCAGCGTGATCGACGAGGGTTCCATGACGTTGCCGGCAAGCAACAGGAGGATGTTGCAGCCGAGCAGGAACAAAATCACGCTCAGGTTCTGGTCGATCATCCACTGCGCCATCGCCTGCGGGATGTTCTCGTGCGTCATCAGGAACGAGAATAGGACCGCATTGGTGATGATGTAGAGGAGCATCGCGCTCATGTTCGCGCTGTCCAAGAGGACCTTGGGCACCTGGCGCAGCGTCATGTCCTTGTACACGAAGACGGAGACGAAGAAGGCGTAGACCGCGCTCATCGCCGCTGCTTCCGTGGGCGTGAAGAGACCCGTGTAGATGCCGCCGATGACGATGATGATCAGCAACAGCCCCCACACGCTTTCGGCAAACGTTGAGATGATGCGGCCCAATCCGGCAAACGGCAGCCGCGGATAGTTGTTTTTCCAGGCGATGTACCACGTTATTAAAGCCAACATGGTTGCGAGCGTGATGCCGGGAATCACGCCGGCGATGAAAAGCTGGCCGACCGAGGTGTTGGTCGCGACCGCGTACATCACCATCACGATCGAAGGCGGAATGAGGATCCCGAGAGCGCCTGAGGTCGTAATCACGCCGGCGCCGAAGCGCTTGGGAAAGCCCTGTGCGGCCATTGCTGGCATCAGGATCGACCCGATGGCGACCACGGTCGCCGGGCTGGAGCCGGAAACGGCGGCGAACAAGGCGCACGCCATCACGCCGGCGATGCCGAGGCCGCCCGGCAGGTGGCCAACGCACGCGGTGGCGAAGGCGATCATGCGGCGCGCCACCCCGCCGTGGGTGAGGAAGTTGCCGGCGAGGATGAAGAACGGGATCGCCATGATCTCGAACTTCTCGATGCCGGTAAACAGCT
>JARSSM010000017.1 GCA_029624735.1 Defluviicoccus sp.
CTTCCGTGAACCTCGATCGCTTCATCGTCCGGTCCTTCCTTCGGGCCGGACTCTACTCATTCTTGGAGGAATTTCAGGGGCTCAGACCACAGGGAACACGGGTAAGATGGCCCCCGTAGGTACTGGTAGCGGAGGAGGGACTCGAACCCCCGACACGCGGATTATGATTCCGCTGCTCTAACCAGCTGAGCTACTCCGCCCCAGTGGGGCACGGCACCGTACGCGCCAAAAGGCGCGTGACGCCGCCCGGGACCACGCGTCATTAGGTCGCTCGCGGCATGCTGTCAAGCCCGCGGCCCGCCTTGACAAGGTGCCGTCCAGCCACGATGCTGCACTGCCACAATCACAATCTCAAAGATGGCCGCCCGCAGCCCGCGGGCGGCCAGTACGGGCACAAGGGCGGGAAAGATGATCGATAAAAAACATATCGGCCGGACGACGGCGCCGCAGACATTCGACGTCGAGAAGGGCCGGCTCAAGTTTTTCGCCAAGGCAATTGGCGAGAAAAACCCGATCTACAGCGACGACGCCGCGGCCAAGGCCGCCGGCTACAAGACCATCCCGGCGCCGCCGACCTTCGGCTTCTGCCTGGAGATGGAGAGCAACTCGCTGTGGGACAACATCGCCGCCATGGGCGTGCCGGTCGGCAAGATCCTGCACGGCTCGCAGAGCTTCAAGTATCACGCACCCATCTACGCCGGCGATAAGATCACCTTCGTGACCAAGGTCTCCGACATCGTCGATAAGAAGGGCGGCAAGATGGAGTTCATTACCGAGGACTCCACCGGCACCAACCAGGACGGCGTGCTGGTTTGCGAACTGCAGCGCGTCATCGTCGTGCTGAACTAAGGCGAGGAGGAACACCGATGAGCACGCCCAAGTTCGACTCCGTCGCCGTCGGCGACCAGCCGATCCATCTCGAGGCCAACCCGATTTCGCGTACCACGCTGGCTCTCTATGCCGGTGCTTCGGGCGATCACAACCCCATGCATATCGACATCGACTACGCCAAGGCCGCGGGCCAGAGCGATGTTTTCGCTCATGGCATGCTGTCGATGGCCTTTCTTGGCCGCGCCGTCACGGACTGGGTGCCGCAAACTGCGATCCGCAGCTTCTTCACCCGCTTCACCGCGATTACCCGCATCGGCGAAAAGATCATCGTTACTGGCAAAGTGGCGGAGAAGATGCAGTCAGGCGGCGAGAACTGCGTCAAGATCGAGCTCAGCGCAACCAACGAGAAGGGCGAAGCTAAGGCTAGCGGCGAAGCGATCGTCGCGCTGGCGTAACGCCCGCGCCGTCTCTTGCCCGTGCCCCTTCCGGCACCCGCTGCCGGGAGGGGCAAGTGCAGCGACCCAATCGGGCGATTCACGCCCGCGCAAGGTTGTCGTTGCACGATATATTGGTCCGCATTCACTTTCGGCACAAACAGATGTGCGCTCTGTTAGTGCCAGTGGACTTGCAGGCGCCGCCCCCCCTGCGAACGAGCCGCAGGACCGGCGGCTGCTGCCCGTCCTCGCGCGTGGGCGCATCACGCCGCTCCTCCAGCCATGCGTAAACCTTCACGCTGCAATGCAACATCCGAATGTTGCAACGCTCTCGTTTTTGCTTTAGATTCATTAGCGTGTTGGCTTTGTGCCGGTTGCGAATAGTTCGCACTGCCGTGGCCCGCTGGGGCGGCGGGGGAACGAAGTAGCTGTGCCCACAGCCGCGAGGTTTCGCCTTCTGCGATGATAGAAAAGCGGCATTAAAAGCGTTTCGGTTGAGGCTGGATACGGGTCGTAAGGCTTTAGCCACAGCGCTCCCGGTGCCGCCCGCGTTGATCAGGTTAAGCCTCCGCGCTGCGGCGAGAGGCCTGCAGCATCCGGGCTGAGGAAGGGAGAGGTGAAGTGTTGCATTTGACAAAAGAGGCGCCGGAAGTCGCCAGCGGCTTCGGGCGGTACATGCTGGCGCTGATGCGCGCCACCAACCGGGAGATCACGGAGTTTTCCGACAGCTGTCTGATCGCGGCACAGGTCGCGATGCAGGGTGCGCGGGACAACCCGCTCGACATGATGCAGGCGCTCGAAGTCCTGCAGCATAACCAAGCGCTGATGACGAAAGGCGTGCTCAGCGCCCAGGAAAAAATGATGGATTACGTCTTCGACCAAGTCGAAGAGGGCATGCAGGCGACCTTCAACACTCTCTTCAACGTCGAAGGCGAGAAGATCTCCGGCTACATCAATCGCGAAGCCGGGGTCATGGAGTCAGTCGCGAACTTCAACGAGCAGATCAACAAGATCAAGGACGAGTTCGGCTTCCACTTCAACTCGGGCAACTACAAACTGGTGCATGAGACCGATACCTTCCAGATGTATCAGGTCCTGCCGCTCAAGGCCGGCGTCAAGGTCCGCGATGACGTCAAGCCAATGCTGCTCGTCCCGCCGTACATGCTGGGTGTGCATATTCTCTCGTTCCTGCCGTATGAGAACAAGAGTTACGCCCATTCCTTCGCCAACGAAGGCGTGCCGACCTATGTCCGCGTCGTCAAGGACATCATGACGGACGCGAAGGTCCAGCAGACGACGCCCGACTCCGACTGCCTGCAGACGGTCGAGCTCTGCAAGAAGCTGATGGAGATCCACGGCAAGAAGGCCGTCCTCAATGGCACCTGCCAGGGCGGCTACATCTGCCTGATGAACCTCCTGTCGGGCAAGTTCGACGGCATCGTCGATACGCTGATCACCAACGTGGCGCCGATCGACGGCACCTACAGCGATGCCATCAGCGGCATGCCCCAGATGCACCACGACTTCATCAGCACCACCCTGCCCAGCGGAAACAAGGTCGCCAACGGCTATCTGTTGAGCCTCGGCATGCGCTTCGTGGCGATTGACCGCGAGACGCCGCTGGTCAAGGTGCTCGATCAGGCCTCGCTGCACAAGGCGACCGACCTCAATCCGGGCAAGACGCCGGCGGCCCTGTTCCGCTGGCTGCTGAAGGAGCGAACTCACCTGCCGCTCGAAATCGCCAAGATGAGTTCGTGCACCTTCCAGCAGCCGATCGGTGCTGACGGTACACTGCCGGTGCAGCTGTTCGGCCAGCCGCTCAACCTCAAGAAACTCGCCGACCTCAAGGTGAAGTGGTACCAGAACTATGCCATCAAGGACGATTTGGTAACACCGCCTTGCGCGACCGCCGGCAATCGTTTCCTCGAGGGGACTGATGTCGTCGAGTCGGTCGCTTTCCACGGCGGCCACGTCGCCATCCTCACCAGCCCGTATGCGAAGAAGGCGCCCGTCAACGGCACCTTCACCGACGCAACCGGCAGGAAGGTGCGTGGGCCGGTCAAATTCATGCTCGACATGGCGTCCTGACGCCGTCTACCAGCGTTCAGCAGAGAGGGCACCTCGGGTGCCCTCTTTTTTTGGTAGGCTTGGGCGGGAGAGTCGTTATAAATCGCGATTCCCGCGCACGTTCTGTTTGCCTGCAAATCATGACTCGACCGGGCGGCGGCGCGGCATTTGACGCGGATTGCGACACCCGTCGCAGCATGCAGGCACAAGGTGTGATCTGGCCCGACGGCCAATTGGAGGAAGACGAGAATGGACTGGAGCGAGCAGACCAATAATCTGATGAAAGCGTGGACCGATGCCCAGACCAACCTGTGGTCAGGCTGGTTGGGCTGGGCCCAGAACGCGGCCGGGATGGCTCCTTCCCAGCCGATGTTTGATCCGTCGCAGTGGTTCAAGATGGGTGTCGACACCTGGTCAAGCGGCGGCTCAACGGCGCAGCGGTTGGCAGGCAACATCTTCGGTACCCCGGATATCATGTCCCGCTCCATCAGCTTGTTGATGAAGGCGTGGCAGGGTGTTGCACCGAAGATCGAACAGGGCCAACCCTGGCGGCCCGACCTGCAGGCCCTCTTGAAGACCTGGCAGCAGGAAATGGCCGCCCTGCCCGGCCGGCAGGCAGCGACGGCAAGTGAGTTCGCCGAATTGACGAAGACGCTGTTCGGCAATTGGTCGCCGCTGACCGCGCCGTGGCTGGCGATGGTCAGTCAGGCGATGACGAGCGGCCACCCGGGCGCGGCGTTCATGTCTGGAACAGCCGGACTGAGCCGGATGATGGGCTTTGAGGAAGGTGCCCTGCCGATTCTGACCGGCGTCAGCGAACTGCCGCGGGCGACGGTTGTGCGGGAGAAGATGGGCAAGGTCCTTGGCGCTGTCGACGCGATGAACGACCTGCGCGGAGCGCAGGGCGGCTTCCATGCTGCCATCGCCGAAGCCATGGGCAAGGCCATCGAACGGACGATCGAGCACATCGCCAAGCTCGCCGAGAAAGGCGAAAAGATCACCACCGTACGTGATCTCATGCGGACTTGGTTCAGCGTCGCCGACGGCACCTTGAACGAGGTGTTCACGACTGAGGATTTCCTCGCCAAGCAAGACAAGATGATTCAGGCGCTGATGACCTTCAAGGTCAAACAGCGCGAAGCGCTTGAGCTGATCTACGAGCAGATGGAAATCCCGACCCGCGGCGCCCTCGACGAGGCCTACCGTGACATTCAGGATCTCAAGCGCGAGGTCCGCAAGCTCCGAAGGGCCCTCAAGGATGCCACCGAGGGAACGGCAGGGGCCAAAGCGCCTGCGCGCAAAGCGGGCGGAAAAAAGACAGAAGCACAGGACGCGGGCGCGGAACACGCCGGCGCTTGAGGTTTTCGCGCCAAGACCGCTGAGGCGGTGAGGCGAGCAAAGGGAGACAGATGAGGATGCTAAAGTTTCCAATCGACATCCGACAGGAAGATGTCGCGCGCGAGCTTGCGGAAATCGAGCGCAAGGTCGCAACCGGCATGAAGCAGCTGACGTCGATGAAGGATGAAGACGTCGATATCGGCAGCACCGATAAGGAGATTGTCTACGAGCGCGAGATGTGGAGGCTCTACCACTACAAGCCTCTCGTCGACAAAAAAGACATCCACCCGGTTCCGATGCTGATCGTGCCGCCGCTGATTAATGGCTACGAAGTCGCAGACCTGCAGCCTGACCGTTCACTCGTCCGAAATTTCTTGAGGGAAGGCATTGATGTCTACCTAATCAATTGGGGATACCCCAAGCGCTGCGATATGTACCTGGACTGGAGCGACTACGTCTGCGATTTCATCGACGATGCAGTCGACCGGGTCCGTGCTCGCCACACGCTTGACAAGGTCAACCTGTTCGGGATCTGCCAAGGCGGCACGATGTCGACCTGCTATTCGGCGCTCAACAACGACAAGGTGCGGAACCTCGTCCTCACCGTCACGCCGATCGACTTCCAGCGCAATCTGGTGCCGGGCAAACCGCACATCGGCCTCCTGTTCCAGATGGGCAAGACGGCGAACGTCGATCTGATGCGCGATGCGTTCGGCCTGATCCCGGCGGACGTTCTGAACGTCTCGTTCCTGATGGCGGCGCCATTCACGCTCATGTTCGGCAAGTACGCGGACACGCTCGACATCCTGGAGAACCGGGAAGCGACGCTGAACTTTCTTAGAATGGAGAAATGGCTGTTCGGCGGTCCCGGCGTCAGCGGCGCCGCATACCAGACCCTGGTCAAGAACCTGCTGCAGGGGAACGAGCTGGTGAAGGGTGAGTTCTCGCTGGACGGCGAGAAGGTGAACTTGAAGAACCTCACGATGCCGGTTCTTAACATCTATGCCGAGCGTGACCACTTGGTGCCACCCGCGTGCACAACGGCGCTCGGCGAGCATGTCGGCAACAAGGACGCCTACGAAGAGCTGTGCATCAAGACCGGCCACATCGGAATCTACACTGGCGGCGCTTCGCAGAAGATCCTCGCGCCGCATGCATCCAAGTGGCTGAAGGCGCACTAAGCTCCCGAGCGCAGACGAACGCGCGCGTTCCATGACAGCAAAGAGGGGCACCCAAGGGTGCCCCTCTTCGTTTATCTCTGCGGTGATCGCTGCTCCGTCCGCTGAAGCGGCGCGGTAGCGCGTTTTCGCTTTCGCTGGCTACCCTTGCATGCGCAGCGCGCCATCGATACGGATGACCTCGCCGTTCAGATACGGGTTGCCGACGATCGACATGATGAGTTTGGCGTACTCGGCGGGATCGCCCAGCCGCGACGGGAACGGCACTGCCGCACCCAGCGACCGCTGCGTCTCTTCCGGCAGCCCCGCCATCATCGGCGTCTTGAAGATACCGGGAGCGATGCACAGCACGCGCACGCCAGACGGCGCGAACTCGCGTGCCGCCGGCAGCGTCAATCCGACCACGCCCGCCTTCGACGACGCATAAGCCGCCTGGCCGACTTGGCCCTCAAACGCCGCGATCGAGGCGGTGTTAACGAACACGCCGCGCTCGCCTGTATCGAGCGGATCGAGCGACAGCATGTCAACAGCGGCAAGACGCATGACGTTGAAAATGCCGACCAAGTTCACATTGACGACCTTGCTGTACATTTCCAGCGTGTGAGGCCCCTTGCGGCCGACGATCTTCGCCGGCGGGGCAATGCCGGCGCACTGCACGACAACGCGGGCAGCACCGTGCGCCGCCTTCGCCTTGCCGATCGCCGCTTCGGTCGACTCGCCGTTGGAGACATCGCAGATGCAGGCAACGCCGCCGACATCCTTCGCGACCCGGCTTGCGGCTTCTTCCGCCATGTCGAAGACGGCGACCTTCGCCCCCGCCGCCGCCAACGCACGGGCGGTCGCTTCACCGAGGCCGGAACCGCCGCCGGTGACGATGGCTGCTTGACCTTTTACGTCCATTTTTTTCCCCTTTCAGAGCCTGAGCGGTGACAGTCCAGCATGCTCGCTTCTGATACTCGCAGGATCCTGCCCAGCCGCTCGCAGTGTTTCGTTGATGCTTCTTGGCCCTTCATAGCCCGCGCCGGCAGCAGCCGGCAGTCTGTCGAGCGACGACCGCCGGCTGGAAGCCAACGCGGCGCGAAGAGACCGGCCGGCTGTACGAGAGCGCCGGCCGGCAACTTTCACTCCGTCAGCAGAGTTCGATCGCCATCGCGGTCGCTTCGCCACCACCGATGCAGAGACCGGCAACGCCCTTCTTCAGGCCGCGTTTTTCGAGCGCGTGCATCAGCGTAACGATGATGCGCGCACCGGACGCGCCGATCGGATGGCCAAGAGCGCACGCGCCGCCGTTCACGTTGACGATGTCGTGGCCGATATCAAGGTCGCGCATCGCCGCCATGGTCACGACTGCAAACGCCTCGTTAATCTCCCACAGATCGACGTCCTTGACGCTCCAGCCGGCCTTCGCCAGGACTTTGCGGCAGGCGCCGATCGGTGCGGTGGTGAACAGGTTCGGCTCCTGGGAATGGGTTGCGTGGCCGTGGATGACGGCAAGCGGCGTGACGCCCCGCTTTTCGGCTTCGGACCGCCGCATGAGCACCAGGGCCGCGGCACCATCGGAGATTGAACTCGAGGTCGCGGCCGTCACCGTGCCGTTCTTACGGAAGGCAGGCCGCAACGTTGGGATCTTGTCGATGCTGACCTGGAACGGGGCCTGATCCGACTCGATCAGCTTATCGCCCTTGCGCTCCTTGATCATGACCGGGGCAATCTCCTTCTTGAAGACGCCCTCCTTCGAGGCCGTTTGCGCGCGCCTGACAGACTCCGCGGCGAAGCTATCCTGCGACTCGCGAGTGAACTGATACATCTCCGCGCAGTCTTCGGCGAAGGTGCCCATCGCCCGGCCTTCCTCATAGGCATCCTCAAGGCCGTCGTAGAACATGTGGTCCTTAAGCTGGTCGCCGTGACCGATCCGGTAACCGGTCCGGCCCTTCAGCACCAGGTACGGCGGGTTGGACATGCTCTCCATACCGCCGGCAACAACAATGTCATGTGAGCCGACGAGGATGTTATCGTGGCCGAACATCGCCGCCTTCATCGCCGAGCCGCACATCTTGGTCAGCGTCGTCGCACCGACGTGCCAAGGCACGCCCCCGAAGTGAGCCGCCTGGCGCGCGGGAGCCTGTTTGAGACCGGCCATCAGGCAGCAGCCCATGATGACTTCACCAACGTCATCGGGCGAAACCTTCGACCGCTCAAGCGCTGCCTTGATCGCCGCGCCGCCCAAGTGCGTCGCCGCCATGTCCTTGAAATCGCCGAGCATTCCGCCCATCGGTGTCCGGGCGGCGCCGACAATCACAACGGGGTCCGACTGCTGCGCCATCATTCTCTCCTCTGTACCCTCTGTTAAGTTTGTTGCGGCTGGGCGGCAGGCTTCTGTTGAAGCCCGACCGTGAAGTCCGATAACGACTGCCGTACCCCGCCCTTTCCGCGCACCGACTCTGCCCTTGCGTCCGAAGCGTGCGACGTGCGCGTTATCGGCCGCGAAACGACGCGGTATGTTAGCACCTGCGCCATTTCCTGCAAGCTGTCAAAGGCGAACCGATCGCAGCTCTCAAGCCCGGGCCGCGGCGGAGCGCGGCCGCACAGGGACGGTCACGCCTTTCCGAGCAGCACCGCGATATCCCTCTGGCCGAGCTCGAAATAGCGTTTTTGCGCCGTTGCGTCCTTGAACGAGATCGTCATGCTCTCGAGGTTCGCCGGGCGCAAGACATGGATTGGTTTCCGATAGTATGTGCGCCCATCGATCTCGACCGAGTCCTTGCCCATTGCCGCCAGCATTTGATTAATTAAGGTTGCTTGCGAAAAAATGCGGCGGTTCGGCAACGTGAGCTGGAGGTCGCTCACGAGCAGATACATGTCGATGCTGTTGAGCGGCAGAGCGAACGGGAAGGCTTTGTAAAGTTTGTCGATCGCTGTGTGATAATCATAGTCTGTAAAGTCGGCGACGATGATTTCATCGACCTCAGGATCAGCAAATACCGTGCCCATCGGCGTATTATCGAGGTAGCCGCCCTCGATGTAGTATTCGCCTTCGATCGTCACCGCCTTGAAGTACGGTATTGTCGTGATCCCGGCAAGGAAAGCATCCATGAAGGAACTGATTGTCGCGTCATCGATCGTCGCCAGGATTTCGTTCACGGCAAAGATGTGAGGCGCGCGCCGGGTGAGATTGGTGGCCAGGATATCCCAGCGCACAGACTTGAGGTGCGTCGCAAGCAACTGGCGCCGCTCCTGCTCGTCAAGCAGGAGCGACTTGCGGCAGCTGTCCTTGCTGACCGTAAACAGATGCGAGCCGCTGGGGATCAGCGGCGGCCGTAACCCGAGGAAATTCGAGAAGACCTGAAAGATGTCCTTGACGCTCAAGCGCATCGTCCGCGTCAATACAGGCGGCAGGTCCTCTTTCTGCCAATCCCAGATCAGATAATCGAGAACGATATTGTTGCCAGAGCTGGTCGACGCGACATGGACGACGTCGATCCCCTCCTTCTTAAGCCAGACCAGCGCACCACCGGTGTAGAAGCTGCGGTAGCCGCCGCCCGAGGCAACAAAACCATACTTCGTCATGCCTGCGCCCTCCTTATTGATCCGGCCTCTGCCGCCAGTGTGCCCCGCCCGGCACTGGAGGGGAACCCGAAACGGAACCGGCGATGGCGAAACTCACGGCTTCTGAAGCAACGCCCTCTTCCCTCGCTGGCCGTTCTTTGTGAGAATGCGCCGCTTCAGAAAGAGAACCGCCAAGACGGCGCAAGGGAGAGCGTTGACCAGCCGACCAGCGCGCGAGCCAAACTCCCCCTCGATGGGGAGTTGAACGAGGGCCGTGAGCGCATACCGTGTGCAAGGAGCAGTGGACCGCGGGACAGCCCGGTCAGGCCGCAGGCCGGACCGGACGGACGCTCGTGCGCCACTTGAAGACGGCGAAACCGCGGCTCCGACCTCCTGCGCCATGGCGCCTCTCTTAAGACAATGATGATCCGGATGCAGAAAGGGAGAAAACATTGACACCGAGGGAAAAGTTCTTGGCAGCGAGAGACTTCCTCGTTGCCCATCGCAATGATTACGAGGCGGCCTACAATGGCTTCCGCTGGCCCGACCTCGATCACTTCAACTGGGCGCTCGATCACTTCGATCCGATGGCCACCAACAACAGCCGCACCGCCCTGTGGGTCGTGAACGAGGACGGTGGCGAGGTGAAGGTCAGCTTCCAGGAAATGGCGGAGCGGTCCAACCGGGTGGCCAATTTCCTCCGCGCACACGGTGTCAAGCGCGGCGACCGGATGCTTCTTATGCTCGGCAATGTCGTGCCGCTGTGGGAATTGACGCTGGCGGCGATCAAGCTTGGCGCCGTCATCATTCCGGCAACGACGCTGCTGGCGCGCATTGACCTGATCGACCGCTTCGAACGCGGCAACGTCCGCCACGTCGTCGTCGGCGCCCAGGATGCTGCCAAGTTCGCCGACATCCCCGGCGACTACACGCGCATCTCGGTCGGCGGCGCGGTCGAGGGCTGGCTCGATTTTGCCGATACTGCGAACCACCCGTCCGCCTTCACGTCCGACGGCCCGACCAAGGCGACCGATCCCCTGCTGCTGTACTTCACCTCCGGCACCACCTCGAAGCCGAAGCTGGTCGAGCACAGCCAACAGAGCTACCCGGTCGGTCACCTCTCGACCATGTATTGGATCGGCCTGCGCGAGGGCGACATCCACCTCAACATCAGTTCGCCCGGCTGGGCCAAGCACGCCTGGAGCTGCGTCTTTGCGCCTTGGAACGCAGGCGCCACCGTCTTCATTTACAATTTCACCCGCTTCAATGCCAAGGCGATGCTGGAGACACTGGCCCGCTGTGCCGTCACCACGTTGTGCGCACCACCGACCGTATGGCGGATGCTGATCCAGGAAGACCTGAGCATGTATCCGGTCAAGCTGCGCGAGGTCATCGGCGCCGGTGAGCCGCTCAACCCCGAGATCCTCGAACAGGTGCAGAAAGGGTGGCACCTCACCTTGAGGGATGGCTACGGCCAAACCGAGACAACGGCGCAGATCGGAAATTCGCCGGGCCAGGAGCTGAAGCCCGGTTCGATGGGCCGACCGATGCCGGGCTATACCATTGCCCTACTCGATCCCGACGGCAATCCGGCGGAAGAGGGCGAAATCAGCATCAAGCTCGATCCGCGCCCGGTGGGCCTGATGGTCGGGTACAAGGACGACCCGGAAAAGACTCGCGAGGTCACGGCCGGCGGCTGGTACCGCACCGGCGACGTCGCCATGCGCGATGCCGACGGCTACATCACCTACGTCGGCCGCGCCGATGATGTGTTCAAGGCGTCCGACTACCGGATCAGTCCGTTCGAACTTGAAAGCGTGCTGATCGAGCATGAGGCAGTCGCCGAGGCTGCCGTCGTTCCGAGCCCGGATCCGGTGCGTTTGGCGGTGCCGAAGGCGGTCATTACGCTCGTGCAGGGCCATAGGCCAAGTCCCGAACTCGCGGAAGATATCCTGCGCTTCACCCGCGAGCGTTTAGCACCCTACAAGCGGATCCGCCGCCTGGAGTTCGCCGAACTGCCGAAGACGATTTCCGGCAAGATCCGTCGTGTCGAGCTGCGCAAGACGGAGAATACCCGCCAGAAGGTGGGCGAACGCGGCCCACTTGAGTTCTGGGAGGACGATTTCCCGGCGCTCAGGCACTGATCCTGGCCGGCACTGATCCTGAAAGGGCGGCGTC
This sequence comes from Defluviicoccus sp., assembly GCA_029624735.1. GTDB lineage: Bacteria > Pseudomonadota > Alphaproteobacteria > Rhodospirillales > Defluviicoccaceae > Defluviicoccus. Next base: position 11,573 of record JARSSM010000017.1, read on the forward strand.
TTCCCTGAAGGCGCCGCCCCGTCTTGTCTGCGCGTTCGGCCGGCTCTGGTTCCGTCGCCGCTTAAGTGCGGGCCTTGGGCAGGAACGGATCGGGCTCGAGATCGGCAAACGGGTCGTGAGCCGGCGTTGTGCTCGCTGGCAGGGCGTGTACGTGCACATCGGCGGCCTGATGCTTATTGAGTACCTCGCAGGCGCGCGTTTCGTGGACGGCGTCGCGCGTCCGCACCCACAAGAGCACCCCCCCCTTAGCCAGTTGACTCTCAAGGCTCGACGCTCGCTCGCGGCCCAGCATCCGCGCAATCAGCGAACCGACTCCGGCACCACCAGCTCCGGCGGCAATGGCGCCAATGATGGCCGCGGCAAGCGTGCCACCGGAGGCGACAATGGTGCCGACGGCGGCGAGTGCGCCGACGTAGCCCAGGCCGGAGATGGTGAAGGTCTTTGCCTCCGTCAGCGAGTCAGGGTTGACGAAGGCCGCCCGCGGCACCGCCGGGTCGTCCTCCAGCTCACTGACCTTCCTGTAAATGTGGCCAAGCTTCTGCTCGACCGTTTTCTCGCCGGCGAGCAGGCTGATCTCCGAGCGGTCGAAGCCATGCGCCAGGAGATCATCAACGGCCGCCTGCAGGTTCTGCCAATGGTGAAAAACGCCCACGGCCTCGCGCACCATCACGGTTCCGGCCGCTGCACCATCAACGTCATCGCTCATCGGTCCCTCCTCCTCCTCTTGATGCCGCCCTCTTCTTGATGCCGCCGCAGGGAGCCTTGGCTCGACACCCCGCTTTTCGCTTATCGCGTTCTCGGATCATGACCGAGCGCAACCGTAATTTCCAGCGCCTTCAGCACCAGCGCAAACCGCTCCGGCACACTCTCCGGAGCGTCAGAGCGGCTGGCGTCGCCCGCTCCCTTCAGGTGTCAAACCGCGGTGGCAGCAGACCGTCTCCACCGGCATCGCGCACACCAACAAGGAAGCGGCCGAACGCCCGGTCGGCATAGCGAATGTGCTCGACCAGCCAATGGCGCAAGTGCGCGAGCGTCTCGGCCGTCAGATCCTCGGCACCAGCATCGCAGGCGTCCCGCAACGCATCGATCCGTTCGACCGTCTCCTCATGCTGTGCCACATGCGCAGCAAAGCGCTCGTAGCCGTAAAGCCGCATGAGCGCCTCTTCGGAGGCGAAGTGCATCTTGGTAAAATCGACGAGCTGGTCGAGGGTGGCGGCGAGCGCCAATTGATCGGCCCCGGCGCCGAGCTGGGTGGCGAAGCGGTCGAGCAGATCCAGCTGAAGCGTGTGCTCCCGATCGACCTCCGCCAAGCCGATCGCGAAACCGCCCTCGCTCTTCGGTTCAGGTGTCGTCAAGCGTGACCTCCCCGTTCGCGTTTACCGCCGCTCATGGCGCCATTGGGCACGGTGAAACTGTGGCAGAAGGCGCGGCCGCCTGCAACAGACGCTCCGCTGCGGGCAATGGTTGCAAGGCCGCCCGGACCGCGCTAGAAACGAGGAAGCGCGGGAACACAAGATGAACGCAGAAGGACGACCGACTTGCGCCGCGGCCCCTCTCATCGACCGCGGCCCGCAGCGCGGGACTGCCAAGCTCCTGATCGAACTGGGCTATCGGGTTCTGCGCGAGTTTCCGCTCGCCAACGGCCGCCGGGCTGACGTGATCGGCCTCGATGACCGGGCTGGGTTCGTGATCGCCGAGGTAAAGTCTTCGCTCGCCGATTACCGGTCCGACGGCAAGTGGCCCGATTACGTCGGCTTTTGCGATCACTTCTACTTCGCCGTCGGTCCTGACTTTCCGGTCGACGTTCTGCCGGCCGAGGTCGGGATCATCATTGCCGACGGCTATGCCGGAACGGTGCTGCGGCCCGCCCCTTTGCGGGCGCTGGCGGCGGCGCGGCGCAAGGCAATGCTGGTGCGTTTCGCTCGGACGGCGTCATCGCGCCTCGTAGCCGTCACCGATGAAGCGCTCCTGGCAGCGGAACCGGCACCTTGATTGCCCGCGCCAACCATGACCGCATCAGCCGTAGCGGTGAAGCTCGGAGCCGTTTTGGCGCAACCACGAACGCGCGGTGTCTGGATCGGCGATCAAGCTGGCAACGAGGCGGTGAAAGCGCTGGCCGTGGTTGCGCTCGCGCAGGTGAGCGACTTCGTGCGCGGCGACATAATCCAGCACCGTCCATGGCGCCATCACCAGCCGCCAGGAGAAGGCGAGGTTGCCTGAAGGCCCGCACGAACCCCAGCGTGTGACGCCATCGCGAATGCTGATCCTCCCGTAGGCCAGGTTCAGGCTCCGGGCATGGCAGGCCACCTGCGCACTCAGGTGGCGCCGCGCCTCGCAACGGAAGAACAGCGCGGTCCGCCGCGGCAGGTCGGCGAGCGGGCCGCCGATCTCGATCACGCCGGCTGCGAGGCGGACGTCGGCCGGACCGTCCGGACGATGGCAGATCCGGTGCGGTTCGCCCAGGAACGGCACATGGGCGGCATCGGCAAACGGCACCCGTGCCGGCCGCGCCGATAGCTGGCACTGCACCCAGTCGTGGTGGCGATCGGCCGTCTCCAGCGCCGTCTGCACCCCGAAGGCCGGCGGCAGGGTGACGATGATACGCCGCTCATGCACGGCAAGGCGCAGCCGGATGCGGCGTGCACGCGGATGCCAGCGCACCGTCAGCGGCAGCGGTGCACCATCGCGCTGCCAGACGATGGTTCGTTCGCGCACACCGCCCCGTCCATCGCCGGCCGGCATCGTCAGAGCCAGGGCGCCGGCACAAAACCGAGCCGATGCAGCGCCGATTCCAGTGCGGCGGCGTCTTGCGGCGTCAGGCTCACCAGCGGCGGACGAATGTTGCGCCAGTGCGGCCGGCCGCTGTGGCGCACCATCAGCGCCTTCAACGCCGCCGTCATCGGGTAGACGGTAACGGCGGCACGCACGGCGTCGAGCCGCTCCTGGCTGCGGACCGCCGCCTCCCGCTCGCCACGCCGCCAGCTCTCAACGACGTCCGCGGCCAGATGCCCGGCGATGTTGCAGCAGGCGGTGATGCACCCCGCCCCACCGTTCTCCAACAGGCCGAACAGGAAAGCGTCGGAGCCCGTCAGGACCGAGAGCTGCGGGAACCGGCGCGCGGTTTCAACCATGCCGGCGCCGTCGCCGGAGCTGTCCTTGATGCCGGCTATGGTGCCGGGATAGTGCTTGAGCAGCCGCTCGATCAGCGCCGGTCCGAGTGCAACACCTGACATCTGCGGGAAATGGTAGAGGCAGATCCGGAGGCGCGCGTCGCCGACTCTCTCGATCACCTGCGCGTAGGCGGCAAAGATGCCGTCGTCGCTGACATTCTTGTAGTAGAACGGCGGCAGCATCAGGACCGCGCCAGCACCGATCTCGATCGCCTTCAGGGTTAGCCGCACTGTATCCGGCACGGCGCAGGTGCCGGTTCCGGGCAACAGCGCACTCCCGGGGAGGCCGCCCTCCGCCAGCGCGTCCAGTAGCCGCAGGCGCTCATCGACGGAGAACGAGTTGGCCTCGCCCGTCGTCCCCAGCACCGAGAGGCCAGTGCACCCGCTGCCCAGAAGCCAGCGGCAGTGGCGGATCAGGAGTTCGTGATCCGGTGCGAGCAGGTCGTCAAGCGGGGTGAGTACGGCCGCCAGCACGCCGCTCAAAGGCGCTGTCCGGCCGGCGGCGGGAGCATTTCGGATCACAGGGGCTTCCTTCATCAAGCCGGCCAGCTTACGATATGATGCTCAAGCCGCTGGCGGCGCTTGGGCGGCACGGCGCGACCGCGCGCCGAAATTCCCTGAGTGTGTACAAGCTCCGGGTCACCCGACACGAGCGGATGCCACCATGGCAGATCCCTCCCTTGCGCCAGCAGCCGGTAGGCGCAGGTGGAGGGCAGCCAGGTGAAAGCCCGCACGCTCGACGGCGTAAGCTGTTCGCAGTTGGGTACATGGCGCCTGCGCTCGCCATAGTGGCGGCAGCGACAGGTGCCGATATCGAGCAGCCGACAGGCAACATCGGTGAATTCGATCAAGGCCGTTTCGGCGTGCTCGATCTTCTCCAGGCAGCACTTGCCGCAGCCGTCGCAAAGCGATTCCCACTCGGCCGCGCTCATCTCTTCGAGTCTGAGGCGTTTCCAGAACGGCTCCGGCGGCTCGGCCGGCCCTGCGGACATCGTTTCCGTCACGATCGGGACACTCTGCAAAGTGCACGCGATCCTTTCTCTTGCGTGGCGGAACGGAGGTCAACAGGAGTTTTGCCGGCCGCAGCCAAGGCGCGCACTCAGGCTTCGCGGTCGATCAGGTGCATGAAGGAGCCGGCAACGCTGCCATTGACGCGCCCGGCTGTCCCCATCGGCGTGCCGGCCGCATCGGCGCAGGCGAACAGGGCCGGACCTGCGCCTTCGCTGCACACGGTCGCGTAATGGAATTCGTGGCCGCGGAACGCCGTTCCGGCCGCTCCCAGCCGTGTCGCTGCCAGGAGCCTGGCATGGCGATAGCCGAGCTGGAGGCGGCGCTCGGCGAAGGAGGTTACGAGCGGCAACAGCCCTGCCATCGCGTGGGTGCAGATTCCAGCGTCGATCAGCCCCTCGCCCAGGACCATGTAGCCGCCGCATTCGCCAAACACGCATGCACCGCGCGCCGCCGCCGCCCGCAGGCCTTGGAGAAAGCGCGCATTGCCGGCGAGCAGCCCTGCGTGCAGCTCCGGATAGCCGCCCGGCAGATACACCGCATCGGCGTCCGCGGCCGGCGGCTCGTCCGCCAGCGGCGAGAACGAAACGATCTCGGCGCCGGCAGCGCGCCATCCTTGGAGCGTCAGCGGATAGGCGAAGGCGAAGGCGGCATCTTGCGCCACCGCAATCTTCTGCCCAAGGACGGGAATCGGCCCGCCGCCGGCCGGAAGCAGGTCGCCGCCTGCGGCCGGTCCCGGTCGGGCCAGCGCCACCAGGGCGTCCGTTTCCAGATGCTCCGCCATCAGCGCGGCGGCACGATCGAGAAATGCATCCAGATCCGGGTGCTCACCCGCCTGCACGAGGCCCAAATGACGCTCCGGCAGGCCGAGCCCGTCGAGCCGCGGCAGGGCGCCCAGAATCGGCATCGCCGGCAGGACTTCAGCGCAGGCTTCGCTGAGGATCGTCGCGTGCCGGGCGCTGCCAACCCGGTTGAAGATCACGCCCGCCACGTCGACGTCCGCCCGGTGGCTCGCGAAGCCGCGCACCACGGCCGCTGCCGAGGCCGCTTGCGCCCGCACGTCCACGACGAGGATCACCGGCCAGCCAAGCGCCGCCGCGACATCGGCGGTCGAGCCCGCCGTTGCGGTCGCGCCATCAAACAGGCCCATGACGCCTTCGCAGATGATCAGGCTGGCATCTGCGCTCAGGGCGGCAACGGCATGCGCGAGTGTCGCAGGCCGCATCGCCCACGGATCGAGATTGAGGCAAGGCCTGCCGCTGGCGGCGGCATGGAAGGCAGGGTCGATGTAATCGGGTCCGACCTTGGCCGAGGCGACCGCCGCGCCCCTCCGGGCGAGGAGCCGCAACAGGCCCAAGGTGAGGCAGGTCTTGCCGCTGCCCGAAGCCGGTGCGGCAATGATGAGGCCAGCCGCGCCCACGCCGGTTCCCCTGGCCTAGAGGATCTTGTTCAGCCGCTCGGCCATCGCTTCTGGAGTCGTGTCGTGGCGGAAGAACTGCACGAACGTTCCATCCGGCGCCATCAGGTAGGTAAACGCGCTGTGATCGACAAGGTAGCCTTCGGCGGCACCGTTCTCGCTCTGCACCTTGGCGTAATAGACGCGGAAGGCGGCAGCAGCGGCCTTCACCTGTTCCGGCGTCCCGGTGAGGCCGATCAGGCGCGGATCGAAGGCGGCGACGTAGTCGCGCATCTTCTCGACCGTGTCACGTTCGGGATCAATCGTGACCAGCACCGGCTGAATCATTTCCGCTTTCGCTCCCAAGATCTGCAGTGCTTCGAAATTGCGCTGCAACGACAACGGGCAGACGTCAGGACAGTAGATGTAGCCGAAATAGATCAACATGTAGCGGCCGCGGAAGTCGGCATCGGTTACGGTGCGGCCGGTTTGATCGGTGAGCGTGAACGGGCCACCGAGCGAGCCCAGCGTCGCCTGGCCAAGGCTCGCCTGCTGCGGTGCCGGGCTTAAGAAATGGCCGACCGCAAGCACGCCCACGAGCCCGATCAGCAAGAGCGCGGCAACGGTGGCAAGACCGCGGCTGACCTTGGGAGTGCGCCATTGCCGTCCGTTGCTCCTGGCTTTGCCACCGTTAACCTTCGCCATCGAAGTCCCTCTTCCGGATCGCACTCAGGCCAGCGTACGCCAGGCAAAATAGGACAGCGCGGCGGCGTTCAGCAGCATCAGGACCGGCATCACGGCCCGGCTTGCCTGCATGAAACGGCCGGCGGCGACGTGGCCGGCAATACCGACGAGCACCAGCGCCGGCACAGTGCCAAGGGCGAACGCCAGCATGGCGAACGCTCCCGCGAGGGGTCCACCGCTCGATGCGGCTGCAGCCAGCGCGCCGTACAGAAGCCCGCACGGCAGGAACCCAAGCGCTACGCCCAAGAGATAGCCACGCCAGCCGACGGGCCGCGCGAACAACGGCCGCACCAGCGGGCTGCCGTAACGCGACCATAGGCCGCCGCCATCGGACCCGCCCGACCATGGCAGGCGTACGGCCAGTTGATGCAGCGCGTAGGTGGCGAAGAACAGCGCCGCCAGCAACAGCAGTGCCGCCGACAACCACTTCAGGCCCGTTGCAGCGATCATGCCATCCGCGATCAGCGCGGCCAGCGCGCCTAAGAGCGCGTACGTCGTCGCCCGGCCCAGATGATACGGCACCAGCGCCGCGCCGGCGAGCCGGTGCCATTCCCGCATCTCCCTGGCCGGTACCGCCTCCAACCGCGCCACCGTTTGCGACAGCACGAACGGCCCGCACATGCCGGCGCAATGGGTCAGGCCGCCGAGTAGTCCCGCCAGCAAGAGGCTGGTCAAGAGGCCGCCATGGGCGACCACCACCGTCTGACAGTGAGCCAGCGCCGCGCTCAACAACCCCTGTGCCAGCGAACTTGCGTCCACGTTTGAAGGCGTCCGGTTATTGCACTGCAAAAAGGTTTTCTTACCCTAGCAGATCGGCCACCCTGGGGGGATGGCAAATTTGATCAGCGAAGGGGACGGAGGGCGCCCGCCGGCGACAGCGGACGACCGGCCGCAGGCGCCGCTGCGCTCAGGCTGGACAACCGGCACCTGCGCTGCTGCCGCCGCCGCGGCCGCCTATCAGGCGCTTCTCACTGGCGCCTTTCCCGATCCGGTGACCGTCACTCTGCCGCGCGGCGGCTCAGTCACGCTTTCGCTCCATCGTTGCCGGCTCGAACCGGCCGCGGCCACAGCCTCGGTGATCAAGGATGCCGGCGACGACCCCGATGTCACCCACGGCGCCGAGGTCGTCGTGACGATCGCGGCCGCAGCAGCCGGGCACGGCATCACCTTTCAAGGCGGGGCCGGCGTCGGCATTGTCACCCTGCCCGGCCTGCCGGTCGCCGTCGGCGAGCCCGCGATCAACCCTGGTCCGCGGCAGATGATTGGCAACGCGCTCGCCGCCGTCGCCGCCCGCGCCGGCACGACGGCGGACCTCCAGGTGACGATCGCCATCCCCGGCGGTGCCGAACTCGCCAAGCGCACGCTCAACGGCCGCCTCGGCATTCGCGGCGGGCTGTCGATCCTCGGCACCACCGGCATCGTCAAGCCGTTCTCCTGCGCGGCTTGGATCCACTCCCTTCATCGCGGTGTCGATGTCGCGCGCGCCTCGCGCCTTCAGCACTTGGCCGCCACCACGGGAAGCGTTTCCGAGGCAGCCGTGCAGCGGCTTTACAGCTTGCCCGATGCGGCGCTCATCGACATGGGCGACTTCGCCGGCGGCCTCTTGAAGTACCTGCGCACCCATCCGGTGCCGCGGCTGACACTCGCCGGCGGTTTCGCCAAGCTTGCCAAGCTGGCGCAGGGGCAGCTCTACCTGCATTCGGCCAAGGCGCGGGTCGATCTGCCGGCGCTCACGCACCTCCTCGCGTCTCTTGCCGGCGGCAGCGAAGCGGCAGAGGCGGCAGCGGGAGCAGAGATGGCGGCCCAAGTGCTGGCGGCGGCGGATGCGCATCGCGTTCCGCTCGCGGACGCCATCGCCGGCGAGGCACGCGCGGTCGCAGGCGGCATGCTCACACCCGGAACCACGCTCGACGTGCTCGTGTTCGACCGGTCGGGCCGGTTGATCGGCCGTGCCGGCTGAGCCTTTCCGCCTCCTGATCCTCGGCGGCACGACCGAGGCCGCGCGCCTCGCCACTGCCGCACCCGAGCGCTGGCCGCCGGATCGCCTGGCCGTGATCACGTCGCAAGCGGGCCGGATCGCGCCACTGCGCCCGCCGCCCGGTGCGTTGCGGGTCGGCGGCTTCGGCGGTGCCGCCGGACTTGCCGCCTACCTGCGCGATCAAGCGATCGATGCCCTCATCGACGCGACGCACCCGTTCGCCGCCGTCATCTCCCAAAATGCCGCCGAAGCTTGCCGGCAGGCAGGCATCGCACGGCTGATGCTGATCCGCCCGCCCTGGCAGCCCGCTGCGGGCGATCGCTGGACCGAGGTTGCCGACATGGCAGCCGCAGCAGTGGCACTGCGGCAGGAAAGCAGGCGCGTGTTCCTCACCACCGGTCCCGGTGCCCTGCCCGCCTTCAGCAATCTCAGCGATATCTGGTTCCTGGTCCGGCTGTTCCAACCGCCGCCAACGCCGCTGCCGCTGGCGCAACACGCGGAGATCGTCGCCCGGCCGCCGTTCACCGTCGAGAGCGAGGAAGCACTACTTCGCCAGCACCGGATCGACACGCTGGTGAGCAAGAACTCCGGCGGGCCGACCGAGGCCAAGCTCACCGCCGCGCGGGCCGCCGGCATCCGCGTCGTGATGGTGGCACGGCCCGCGGCACCTGCGGGCGAGGGCGTCGCAACCGTCGCTGAAGCGCTCGACTGGCTTGACGCGCGGCTTCAGGAGCCGGCGTCAGCGCGCGGCCGCAGCACGTGATCATGGTCGCAGGCGTAGAGTCGGCTGTCGGTAAAACCAACCTCCCCTAGCACGCGGCCGACCAGCAGCAGCGCCGTGCGGGTAATGCCGGCCGCCTTCACCTTGTCGCGGATGTCGGCAAGCGTGCCGCGCAGCAGTAGCTGGTCCGGCCAGCTCACCCGGTAGGCGACCACGATCGGGCAATCCGCGCCGTAGAGCGGCGTCAGTTCGCGCACGACGCCTGCGAGGTTGTTGACCGAGAGATGGATCGCGAGCGTCGCGCCCGCGGCTGCCAGCGTCGCCAATTCCTCGCCTTTGGGCATCGGTGAGGACCGCGTCGCTGTGCGGGTCAGCACGATCGTCTGGCAAACGTCGGGCAGCGTCAGTTCGCGTTTCAGGGCTGCCGCAGCCGCCGCGTAGGCCGGCACCCCGGGCGTGACATCGTAGGCGATGCCGAGAGCATCCAGCCTGCGCATCTGCTCGGCGATCGCGCCGTAGAGCGAGGGGTCGCCCGAATGGACGCGGGCGACATCAAAGGCCTGCCGGTCGGCTGCCGCCATCTCGGCGATGATTGCATCAAGGTCAAGCGGTGCCGTATCGATGATGCGGGCGCCCGCCGGTGCCTCCGCCACCACCTCCCGCGGCACCAGCGAGCCGGCATAGAGCACGACCGGGCAACGGCGGATCAGGTTCAGGCCACGCACGGTGATGAGGTCGGGAGCGCCCGGCCCAGCGCCGATGAAGTGCACGCTCACGCCGGTTCTCCCGCACGCGCACCCGCCGGCGCCAGCTTCGCCGCATAGCCACGTGGTGTATAGAGCCACTGCCGCCGACCGCGGACGATGCCCTTCGTTTGCGAACTGCCGACCATGACGAGGGTGAGCATGTCGGCGTGATCGGCGGTGAGATCTGCGAGCGGGATGATCACTTCCGTTTCGCCAGCACGGCCCAGGTTGCGCGCCAGCAGCACCGGCGTCGTGGGCGGCCGGTGCGCCAGCAGGATGTCACGCGCGCGCTCGATCTCGCTGCGCCGGCGCTGGGAGACCGGGTTGTAGAAGGCGACGACGAAATCCGCTTCGGCAGCCGCCCGGACGCGGGCCTCGATGCGCGTCCATGGCGTCAGCAGGGTCGAGAGCGAAATGGCGCAGAAGTCGTGGCCGATCAGCGCTCCGGCGCGCGCCGCTGCGGCCTGCAGCGCGGTGATGCCGGGCGCGACCGAGAGCGCAATCCGGTTCCATTCCGGACGGTCCTCAAGGTCGAGCAGTTCGAACACGAGGCTGGCAAGCCCGTAAATGCCGGCATCGCCGGAGCTGATCAGGGCGACGCGCCGGCCTTCTGCCGCCAAGTCGAGCGCTGTGCGGGCACGCGCCGCCTCCTCCGTCATCGGTGCGCTGTGCTGCTCCTTGCCGGCAATGAGGTCGGCCACCAGGTCGAGATAGAGCCGATAGCCGACGATGTCGGTTGCGGCGGTCAGCGCCTGCACTGCCTCCGCCGTCCGCCAGCCGGCCTGGCCGGGGCCGATGCCGACGATGGTGAGCTGCCCCTGCGGTCGGCCGACCTCGGCCGCGACGATCGCCTGGGGAGCGCGGGCGACGGCGCAAGTTGCCCGCCCGCCCACCGTCTTGGCGACAATCAGGTGTGCGGCCGGCCCAGACGCTGCCAAAGCTGCGGCCTCGGCAACGCCATGGCAGCCGACGGCGCGGAACACCGTTTCCGATGGCGTCGCCAGCCGCGGCGTCTCTTGCTCAAGTTGGTCGGCGGTGAAAAAGCGCGCAGGCACGCCGAGTGCCTCAGCCACCGCGTGCACCGCCGGCTCGTCGGCCTTCACATTAACCGAAACGACGCACGCCACCGCCCCTTCGGCGAGCCCGTGCTCGTCCAGCGTCGCCCGCACCAGCGCCAGCGTCTCATCAGGGGCCGCATCGCGCTCACAGCCGACGCCGACGGCCAGGACCGGCGGATGCAGGGCGAGCGTGGTCGGGGTCGGCCCGACCCGCCGGTCGGTGATGCGGATTGCGTGGTCCGCGCTCTCGGCAAAGGAAATCCCCGCCGCCGTCAGCCAGCCAGCGTCGCCGGCCTCGCAGGTCAGCGCCACCGGCTCGCCCGCCAGGAGCGCCGCCGTTACCGGCTTTACGGCGCTATCGTCGGCGACGCGCCAGCCTGGCGGCGGGTCGTCAAGGGCAACGCCGAAGCGGACATCGCCTGCGGTCGTGATCGCCGGCACACCTGCCGTCGCCGCCGCGATCGCGCGCGCCAGCCGGTTGGCCCCGTGGTGACCGCCCAGGAGCGGCACCACGACGCTGCCATCCTCTGCCACCGCGACCACCGGCGGTTCGGCGTGCTTATCATCAAGCAGCGACGCCAGCGCCCGGATCAGGATGCCGGCCGCGCACACGCCCGCGATCGGCACGCCGTCGCGGAACAGCGCCTGCAGATGCGCCGTGGTGTCACGGAACGAAACGTCGGCATCGCTTGTTCGTCCGCTCAGTCCATGCACGCTGGCACCGGGCAGGTGCGGTTTCAGGCGCATCGCCAACGCCTGCGCCGCCGCCGAGAGACACACCAGTGCCACGTCCGCCGGCGGCTCGGGCGCGATCCGCGCCTTGTCGGCTGGTCGGCGAACGAGGATGGTCGAGAAGTACGGCGCCGCATCGGCGTCGACGGCCGCAAGCGGCAGCACGCGCTCGTTCGCCATCGTTGCCCGCTCGACGTACCAGGCACCCGCCATCAGGCCGAGGCCCTGCACGATCGTGCGCACCTTCGCCATGTGACGGCCGACCTTCATGATGACCGCAGCCTCCGCCCGTGCGAGGCGCGCCTCCAGTTCGGCCGTCGGCAGCGTCGCCGGCAGCACGACGAGCGTCTCGTTACGTTCGGCGATCGGCACGCCGGCGCGCGCGGCAACCGCCGTCAGCGAGGAAACGCCGGGGACCACCTGCGCCGGATAGGTGCCGGCCAACCGCTCGAACACGTACATGAACGAGCCGTAGAGGAACGGATCGCCCTCGCACAGGACCGCCACGTCGCGGCCGGCGTCGAGGTGTTGTGCCAGCGTCAGGCAGACGCGGCTGTAGGCGTCCTGGGCGGGGAAGCGCTCCGCGACCATCGGCGTCTCGATCACGACTTCGATCGCGCCAGCGGGGATGTGCGGCGCCGCCAGCGCGCGTACCAGGCTCTCGCCACCTTCGGGCGCCGGATAGGCGATCACCGGCACCCGCGCCAGAATGTCCTTGGCCTTGAGCGTGATCAGATCGGGATCGCCGGGGCCGATGCCGAGGCCGTAAAGGGTACCGGTCATGCGCGCCCTGCTATGCCTTGATAGCGACGAACTGGGTGACGTCGAGGAGCGGCCGGAAGGCAGAGAGCGATCCCACCGGCTCGGCACGGGCGATGCCAAGCCGCATCAGCTCGCCGCCGACGGTCCCCTTGAGCGCGATCAGGCGCGCCTGGCCTTCGAGGCTGACGGCATTGGCAACCATCCGCCCGCCCGCAGGCAATGCCTGCCAGCAAGCCTCGATCAAACCGGAGTCGGTCAGGCCGCCGCCCAAGAAAATCGTGTCCGGCCGCTCCAGATCGGCGAGCACGGTGGGCGCTTGGCCATGCACCACTCGAAGCTGTGGCACGCCGAGCGCCAGTGCATTCTGGGCGATCATCGCCACCCGCGCCGCATCGCGTTCGACCGCGATCGCGCGCGCCTCGCCGCCGGCCAGCCGCTGCGCCGGTGCCGCCCGCAGCCATTCGATCGCAACCGATCCCGCGCCGGCGCCGATATCCCACAGCACCTGGCCCGGCAGCGGCGCCAGCGCCGAGACCGTGAGTGCGCGGACCTCGCGCTTCGTCAGCTGGCCGTCGTGCGCAAACAAGGCGTCCGGCAAGCCGGGCACCGGGGGGATCAGGCGCGGCTTCGGTCCCGGCCGGCATTCAATGGCAAGCACGTTCAAATCGGCCGCCCGCGGCTGCGACCAAGCTTCGGCCACGGCGGTGAACCGCCGCTCGCGCGGGCCGCCCAGATGCTCGAGAACGGTGATCAGGCTCGGCCCGAAACCGCGCTCCGTCAACAGAGCCGCCGCCTCTCCCGGCAGAGCACCGTCGCGGCTCAACACCAGCAGCCGGGCGCCGGGATGAATGTGCAGGTTGAGACCCGCGAGTGGCCGGCTGTGAGCGTTCAGCGTCACCACATCGGCCATCGACCACAGCATCGCCGCCGCCGCCAGGCTGAAGGCGCCGGGATGGGTGACGACGGTCATCTCATCGGCGCCGAAATGGCGGGAGAGATTGGCGCCACCGCCGAACCACATCGGATCGCCCGTTGCGAGTACGACAACGCGCCGGCCGCGCCAGGCTCGGATCTCCTTGACCGCAGTCTGAACGCCTCCAGCCCAGGTCAGCCGCTCAGCCGACGACGGCGGAACCATGCTCAAATGCCGCTCGCCGCCGACCAGCAGCTCAGCCGCGTCGATCAGGGCGCGCGCGGCCCCGCTGATGCCAGCCAAGCCGTCGTCACCGATGCCGATGACCGTGAGCCAGGGTCTGGGTGCCGCTTTCGTGTTTTCGGTCGTCATCATCCATCCATCGTCAGCGCATTGACCGCGGCGGCTGCCATCGCGCTGCCGCCCCTGCGCCCTGTTAGCGTGATGAAGGGAACCCGGCGCGGGTGACTGGCCAGCGCGGCCTTGGCTTCTGCGGCGCCGACGAAGCCAACCGGAAAGCCCAGGATCGCTGCCGGCGCCGGCGCGCCTTCGTCCAGAAGTTCGAGCAACCGGAACAGGGCCGTTGGCGCATTGCCGATCGCAACCACCGCGCCCTCCAGGTGAGGCCGCCACAGATCGACCGCGGCGGCCGAACGCGTGGTGCCGTTGCTCTGCGCGAGCGCGGCCGTTCGCGGGTCGTTCAGCAGGCAGAGGACCGAATTGCCGGCCAGGCGGGCGCGGATGATGCCGGCTCCGACCATCTCGGAATCGACCAGGATCGGCGCCCCGGCCGCGAGTGCGCCACGCGCCGCCTCCGCGACGCCTGCCCCATAGGCAAGGTCGGGAAGGATCGAGGGATCGCCGCAGGCATGAATGAGCCGCTCGGCAACCCCTTGCAAACCCCGCGGCAGGACGCCGAGATCGACCTCCTCGCGGATCAGCTCGAACGAGCGGCGGTAGATCGCGTGTGCATCCTTGAGGTAGTCGTAGCCATTGCGCCCCGGGGTCGGCCCGCCGCAGGGCTTTGCTGTCGTCTCGATCCCCAATGTCCAGCCCTCCTTGCGCTCGATCGCCCGCCGCTGTTCGTCAGTGAGGTCGGCCGGGCCAGCGAACAGCGGTGCCAGCCGGCCCTGCGCGTCCGCATCGGCGAAGTGAGCCGCGAGCGCCTGCACCTGGCGAGCGTCGCGAACCTCGCCATGCGCTGGCGTCGTTGCCAGCATCGACGGATAGACTTCCGCCATGACCACCCGCCATTCGCCCGCGCCGGGCCGCGCGAGCGCGCCGAGCCCGGTCTCGAACGGCCAGATGCGGGTGACGTCAGCGAGCCAAGGATGGTGGCGGAGCTGGAACAGCCGCGCGATGCCGAGCAGGCTCTGGCTGCCGACGCTGCCGGTGTAGGCGAGCTGCCAGACCGACTTTGGCCCGCGCGTAACGCGATCGGTCAGCCGGTATTCGGCCAACGCGTCGGCCGTGTACCCGTCCGGCTTGCGCGCGGTGAGGTGCGCCGTTTCCGCCCCTGCCGGACAGCCCCAGAACGGAAACGGCATCCCCGACAGCTTCTCGTTGAGTGCCGCTGCGACGGCGAAGCGGTTGTTGGCGTTGTCGTCTTCGTCGCGAATACGGGCTGCCAGCTCCTTCCATACGCCGCGCCAGTCCGGCGCGTCGGCACGCAGGCGACCGGCGAATCCCTGCGGGTAACCGAAGGCGAAATCGAAGCCCACGAGCGTCACCCGGTCGCGGCTGATGAGGTCGCTCAGGAGATCGGCGAGCCGTGCCACCGCTTCGGCGCGCGTCGGCGGGTTCGCCAGCAGGAGCGGGACGAGGCCTTCTGGCCGCCGCTCCAGGCACGCGATCCAGATGCTGTCGGCGCCCTGGACCGGCCGCGCGGCGGCACTCCAGTCAACGATGACATAGGCATCAAAGATAGGACTCGCACGAGACGGCAAAGGCATCGGGCTTCAGCCGCCGGTCCTGTCCTGCCCGTTGCCGCCATGCGGGTGAGCGTGCGCATGGTCGTGATCATGGGCGCCATGGTGGTGCCCGTGATGATCATGCCCGTGGTGGTGATGCCCATGATGATCATGCGCGTGTTCATGCCCATGATGGTCATGTGCGTGGTCCGCATCGGTGCCGATGCCGCGGACGTGGTGGTGGTGCCCCGCCTGCGCCGCGCCCTGGTCCTTCTCGTAGCCGAGCACCTGCTCCCGGTACTTGCACAGCAGGCAGTTCATGACGCCGGTGCCGTCGATCGCCTCCTCCAGCCGGGCAAGAAAGGTCTCGATCACCAGCGGATGGTCGTTGAGATAGTCCGCCTTCACGACGTCGATCTGCGGATGCTGCTGCCGACAAGCGTCGGCGGCCGCATAAATGCGATCGACCAGGATGCCGGTGAACAGGAAATAGGGGAAGACGATGATCCGCCGGTAGCCGAGCCGTGCCGAATGATCGAGCGCAGCATCGGTCAACGGATGGGCAACGCCGGAGTAGCCGACCTCGGTCCAGCCGAAGCCCATCCCCTCCCACAGCATGCGCGCGACCTTGGACACGTTTGAGTTGGCATCCGAGTCATTGGTGCCGCGGCCGACCACCAGCAACAGCGTCTCGGCGCGTGGGATCGGGCGCTCGGCGGCTGCTTCCGCCGCGGCAATGCGGGCGGCAGATGCGCGCAACAGCTTGGGATCGATCGCGAGTTCGCGGCCGAAACAGACCTCGATGCCGGGGTTCTCGGCGGCAAAGGTGTTGATTTCGGACGGCAGGTCGTTCTTGACGTGGCCGGCCGCGAACAGCATGCCCGGCAGGCAGATGATGCGCTGCGCACCGCGGGCTTTAAGCGCCTCCAGGCCGTCGCGGATAACGGGCCGCGCGAACTCAAGAAAGCCGAACTCGACGTCGTGTTCGGGCAAGCGTTCGCGCAACCGTCCTACCAGATGGCGAAACTCCTCGACGGCGGCGACCGAACGGCTGCCGTGACCGCAAATCATGATACCGGTCGATGTGGTCATGGCGCCTGGTCCCTTGCCTCCGGTGCGTCCCGATGAGCCCGGCCGCAACCGGGCTTTCCCCCTGCCCGCACGGCCGCCCCTGCTGCCGGCTGGTCGGAGCCTCCGGCCGGCTCTAAGCGGGGTGGCGCCGATCATAGGCGGCCGTCACGCCGCTGTCACCCCCGCGGCCTCCAGCAGCGGTGGTGCCGCAGCGGTCCCGCAAATGAAACGCACTCGCTTACAGTTGCCCGCCGTGCTAGCCTTTTCGCACGGGAACAGCGTCTGGCCCGGACCTAAGGATCCGGCGCATGGGGAGGAGGCTTCAATCATGCTGTCGTCAAGCATGGGCATGCTGTCGTCAAGCACGGGCATGCTGTCGTCAAGAACGTGGTGGCGCGTGGGCGCAACCATCCTCTTCGCGGCGATCGCGGTGACGCTCGCAATCGGACCGGCGCATGCGGACAAGAAGCGCTATCCGGCATCGATGTGCGTGCCCTGGGGCGGGCCGCGGCCGATTCTCCACTTCAGCAGCCTGGTGGCGACCAAGCCGCCGTGCACGCATCCCTCGGGCTGCCCCGATGCCGATCAGCAGAACATCAATTTCGTCGACTGCCCGATCGTCAAGGATAACCCGTTCACCGGTACCAACGCGGTCCAGGTCATCGTCGTCGACCAACACCCGGTGCTCGACATCAAGTGCTGGGTCACGAGCGTCGTCTGGAACGGCTCGACCTTCCTCGACAAGAGCGATTCCCGCACCAGCAGCGGCGCCAGCAGCCAGCCGCAGACGCTGAGCTACGGTCCGCAGCTGCCGGCCGTCTCGTCGGGCACCGAGTCGCACTGGTACATCTCCTGCGGCATCCCGCCGGGCAGCAGTCTCATCTCCTACTTCGTCGATGAGCTGAACGAATAGCGCTTGCGCGGCCGGCTCGCGGGCCGCCGCTGACAACCACCGCACCGCCGATGCGCGGGAGGGTAGATTGTTTGCTCTTGCGACCTCCTCTAATTTCTTATACGTCAACGTTGATGCATGAGGCATGATTAGCGCCGCACAACTCAAGGCTGCACGGGCTCTCCTGGGCATTGATCAGCGACAGCTGGCTGAGGCATCGGGATTGTCGCTGCCGACCATTCAACGGATGGAGGCGAGCGAGAGCACCGTCCGCGGCAATGTCGATTCCCTGGTGAAGCTGACCGAGGCACTCGCAGCGCTCGGCATTGAACTGATCGGCACTGGCGCTTCAAGCCAGGGCGGCGGTCGCGGCGTGCGGCTGAAGACATGAACCCATCGCGTAGAGGGCTGGCACAGCGCTGCGGCCGAACCCGCGACCAGGTTTCCTGGGGCCGGCTGACATGGTGCTGAGCGTTCTCCTCCGCGCGATGGCGGCGATGGCCCTTGCCGGGGGTGCCATAATCCCGGTCTGCCGTCGCCACAGCGCGGGGCCGTGGGTGTACGGCACCGTCCTTGCTGCGTGCAGCATCGCTTTTGCAGCGGCGCTTGCGCACTTGAGCAGCGGCGCCGCGCCGCTCACGCTGACCCTCCCGCTCGGAATCCCGTGGCTCGGCGCGCATTTCCGGCTCGATGCGCTGTCGGCCTTCTTTGTCGCGGTCGTCAACTTGGGCGGCGCCGCGGCGAGTTTGTATGCGATCGGCTACGGCCGCCACGAGTCCGAGCCGCTTCGGACCTTGCCGTTCTATCCGGGCTTTCTCGCGGCGATGAACCTGGTCGTGCTGGCGGATGACGCGTTTGTGTTCCTGTTCGCGTGGGAACTGATGTCGCTCTCCTCGTGGGCGCTGGTGATGGCCCATCATCGCGCCGAGGGCACGGCGCGCGCCGGCTATATCTATCTCGTCATGGCCGGCTTCGGCACGCTCTGCCTCCTGCTGGCATTCGGACTACTCGCCGGCAGCGAAGGCGCCTACACCTTCGACGCCATGCGCCACGGCGCCCTGCCGGAATCCCTGCAGACGCTGGTTCTCATCCTGGTTCTCCTGGGCGCCGGTTCGAAGGCCGGCATCGTGCCGTTGCATGTCTGGCTGCCGCTCGCCCATCCGGCGGCACCGAGCCATGTCTCGGCGCTGATGAGCGGCGTCATGACCAAGGTCGCCGTCTACGGCCTGATCCGGATCGTCTTCACACTGGCCGGACCACCGGCGTGGTGGTGGGCCGTGATCGTCCTGATCATCGGCGGCGCAACGGCCGTCCTCGGCGTGCTTTATGCGCTGATGCAGCACGACCTGAAGCGTCTGCTCGCCTATCACACGGTCGAGAACATCGGCATCATTTACATCGGCCTCGGCCTCGCGCTCGCCTTCCAGACCAATCATCTTTCGATCGGCGCCGCTCTCGCACTCACCGCCGCACTCTTTCACGTGCTCAATCATTCGCTGTTCAAGAGCCTGCTGTTCTTCGGCTCTGGCGCCGTGTTGAGAGCGACCGGCGAGCGCGACATGGAGCACCTGGGCGGGCTGATCCATCGCATGCCCGTTACCGCGGCGACCTTCCTTATCGGCTGCGCTGCAATCTCGGCCCTGCCGCCGCTGAACGGTTTCGTTTCCGAGTGGCTGACCTTCCAGGCCATCCTGATCAGCCCCGATCTGCCGCAGTGGGGGCTCAAGTTTCTCGTACCGGCGATCGGGGCGGCGCTCGCGCTCTCGGCCGCCCTTGCGGCAGCCTGCTTCGTCAAGGCGTTTGGCATCACGTTTCTCGGCCGCCCGCGCACGCCGCACGCCGTCGCGGCAACCGAGGTCGATCCCTGCTCGCGCGGCGCCATGGCCTTTCTTGCGGTGCTGTGCATCTTGGCCGGTGTGCTTCCTGGCCTTGTCGTCGACGCGCTCTCGGGCGTGGTGCGCGAACTCACGGCGGGCAGCAGCCTGCCGGCGCAAAGCGGATTGCCGTGGCTCTCGCTGGTCCCGCTCTCTACGGCCCGCAGCTCCTACAACGGATTGATCTTGCTGGTGTTCCTCACCTTCACATCAACCCTGATCGCGGTCTCCCTGCGTCGCCTCGCTTCGCACGCGGTCAGGCGGGCGCCGGCGTGGGACTGTGGAGCCCCGGATGCCAGTCCGATCACCCAGTACAGTGCCGGCAGCTTTGCGCAGCCGATCCGCCGCGTCTTCGGCGGTTTCGCTTTCCGGGCGAAGGAGCGCGTCGAGATGCCGGAACCGGGAAGCATGCAGCCGGCGCGGCTGCATGTTCAGCTCCGTGACCACATCTGGGACATCATTTTCGCGCCGATCCAGAAGGCGATTGCCTTCACGACCGAACGGCTGAACACGCTCCAGTTCCTCACCATCCGCAGCTACCTTGCCTTGGTGTTCGGCGCCCTCATCTTGCTGCTGTCCGGGCTGGCGCTATGGCAATGATCGCCGACTGGCTGGTCCAAGGCTTGCAGATGGGGCTGGTGCTGATCGTCGCGCCGCTGCTCACCGGGCTCGTCCGCAAGATCAAGGCGCGGCTGTTGCGGCGGCAAGGCCCGTCGCTGCTGCAGCCTTACCGCGACCTGCACCGCCTCCTGCGCAAGGAGGTGGTGCTCGCCGACAACGCGTCATGGTTGTTTCGGATCGCTCCTTACGTCGCCTTCGCCACGATCTGGGTTGCAGCCGCGCTGGTGCCGACCTTTGCCACCGGCCTTCTTTTCAGCTGGTCGGCCGACATGATCGCGATTGTCGCACTGTTGGGCACAGCGCGATTCTTTCTCGCGCTGGCCGGCCTTGATGTCGGCACCAGCTTCGGTGGGATCGGCTCCAGCCGGGAAATGATGATCGCGTCGGTGGCCGAACCGGCGCTGCTCATGGCGGCTTTCACCCTCTCGCTGCTCGCCGGAACGACGCAGTTGTCCTCGATTGCCAACTTTATGCTGAGCCAGCACGTAGGCTTGCGCATTTCGTTGGGGCTTGTCTTCGTCGCTCTGCTGATCGCCGCGCTGGCCGAGAATGCGCGCATCCCGGTCGACAATCCGGCAACGCACCTTGAGCTGACAATGGTGCATGAAGCGATGGTGCTTGAGTATTCCGGACGGCATCTGGCGATGATCGAGGGGGCGGCGTTCGTCAAGCTCCTCCTCTACGCCTCGCTGATCGCCTGTGTGTTCGCGCCATGGGGCATGGCAGCCGCCGGCGACGGCCCGCTCGCCTACCTGGCCGGCATAGCCGCCTACCTCGTTAAACTCCTGCTGGCGGCGGTCGTACTGGCTGTGTTCGAAACATCGGTTGCCAAGATGCGCGTTTTCCGCCTGCCGGAATTCATTGGTACCGCGCTAATGCTGGGCCTGCTCGCAACACTCCTCCTGTTTGTAACCCGGAGCCTATGATGCACGGCCTCGCCTTCGATGTTGCGCATCTTCTTTCGGGCAGTCTGGTCCTGATCAGCCTCATGCTCTTGTACCAGGACCGCCTCTACAGCCTGCTCAATATCTTTGCCTTCCATGCAGTCTTCCTGGCCTTTGCCGTCGCCTGGCAGGCTTTCATCCAGCGGGCGCCGCACCTTTACGTCACGGCGGCGATCGCGCTCGCGTTCAAGGGCATCGTCATTCCGGTCGCGCTGCACCGGATGGTGCAGCGGCTCGGCATCCATCGCCAGATCGAAACCGTGGTCGGCATCGGTCCGACGATGCTGTTCGGCATCGGCCTTGTTGCGCTCTCGATCATGGTCATGCTGCCGGTGACGGAACAAGCCGATGCGCTGACGCAAGAGGACCTCGCGTTCGCCCTCTCGGTGGTCCTGCTTGGGCTGTTGATGATGGTCACGCGGCGCAACGCGGTCAGTCAGATCGTGGGCTTCATGTCGTTGGAGAACGGACTGATCCTGGCCGCGGCCGGCGCCAAGGGCATGCCGCTGGTGGTCGAGATCAGCATTGCCTTCTCGGTGCTGATCGCGCTGATCGTCATTGGCATCTTCTTGTTCCGGATCCGTGAACGCTTCGATACGGTCGACGTTCACGTCCTCGACCGCTTCCGCGGGGAACAGCCATGATGCCCTCGGGCGAGAGCGCAATGGCGGCGGTGCTGATCATTCCCGCGGTTGCCACGCTGCTTCTCGCCGTCATTTCATCGTACCAGGCCGGTTCCACAATCAATGTCGTTGCCACTGCGCTTACGCTTTGCGCTTCATCCCTGCTCGTGGTCGTGCGGCCTGCGCCCTCGCTCTATCTGCACGTGGACGACTTCAACATCTTTCTCGTCGTCCTCAACACCTTTGTAGCGTTCACAACCAGCGTATTCAGCGCCTCTTACATCGCGCACGAGCTGTCGAGTCGGCGCCTGACGCCTGGATACCTTCGCTTCTACCACGCCATGTACCAGGTCCTGATGCTGGCGATGAACGTGGCGCTCTTGGCCAACAACATCGGGTTGATGTGGGTGGCGATCGAGCTCGCAACGCTGACGACCGTGCTCATGGTCGGCATCTACCGCACGCCGGCGGCGCTGGAGGCGGCCTGGAAGTACTTCATCCTCGGCAGCGTTGGCATCGCGCTCGCCCTGTTCGGAACCATCCTGATCTATCTGGCGGCGCGGCCAACGATGGGCCAGGGGATGGAGTCGATGGCGTGGACGCTGCTCGTCTCCCACGCCGCCGCCTTCGATCCGGCGCTCCTCAATCTCGCCTTCGTGTTTCTCCTGCTCGGCTACGGCACCAAGGTCGGCTTGGCGCCGCTGCATGCCTGGCTGCCGGATGCGCATGCGGAAGGCCCGACGCCGATCTCGGCGGTCCTGTCCGGCCTCCTGCTCAACGTCGCCCTTTACGTGCTGTTGCGCTTCAAGATCCTGCTCACCGCCAATGCGGCGGCATTGGCGCCAGGCGCGCTAATGATCGGCATGGGACTCGTGTCGTTGATCTTTGCGGCGCTGATGCTCTACCGCCGCCGCGACATCAAGCGCATGTTCGCCTACTCCTCGATCGAGCACATGGGCATCATCACGTTTGCCTTCGGCATGGGCGGGCCGCTCGCCAGTTTTGCCGGCCTGTTCCATATGACGATGCACAGCCTCACCAAGTCGGCGATCTTCTTCGCGGTCGGGCACGTGAGCCAGGCCAAGGGCACGCAGAAGATTGCCGAAATCCGCGGCCTGACCGAAAGCCATCCGGTGCTCGGCTGGGGGCTGGTGCTGGGCGTCATCGCGATTGCCGGCATGCCGCCGTTCGGCATCTTCATGAGCGAGTTCCTGATCATCTCTTCGACCTTTGCCCGTGAGCCGCTGCTCGCAATCCCGCTTGTGCTGGGCCTCCTGATCGGCATCGGCGCTCTCGTGCTGCGGATGCAGGGCCTCGCATTCGGTCCGGCCTCCCAACCCAACACACCGGTGGAGGCGTCGTACGTGCCGCTATTCGCGCATCTGGCGCTCGTGTTCGCCGCCGGGGTGTTTCTCCCTGATGCCCTGGTATCCTGGTTCCGTACCGTCGCGACGATGATCGGCTGACCATGTCTCCGATGGAAATGACAGCGTTCGACGCGATCACGAACGGGCGCACAGCCGACCCGGACCATCGGCCTTGGCCACGGTTCAGCGTCGATGAAGGGACATGGGCAAAGACCGCGGATGCATTGCGCGACGGTGAGTGCTGCCTCCTCGGCTACTGGGGCGAACGGGAGCGCGTCAATCTGGCGCTGGGGACGCCGAACTTAAGCGCGATCTGTGTCCTCAGCCTTGAGAACGTCGATCGGGTCTTCCCGTCGCTCGCGGCTGCCTTCCCGCCCGCGGCGCGGCTTGAGCGCACGATCCGGGAGATGAACGGCCTGCTTGCCGCAGGTGCCGCCGACAGCCGGCCGTGGCTCAATCATGGCCGGTGGCCGCAAGTGCCAGAGGCGTCGGCACCTTCGGCGCTCGATCCACATGATAAGTACACCTTCCTCCCCGTCGAGGGCGAGAGCCTGCACCAGATCCCGGTCGGCCCCGTCCACGCCGGCATCATCGAACCCGGCCACTTCCGCTTTACCGCCAACGGTGAGACCGTGGTCCGCCTGGAGGAGCGGCTGGGCTACGTGCACAAGGGCATCGAAGGCCTTATGGCCGGCGCACCGCTCGCCAAGGCGGCCCAGCTCGCGGGCCGCGTTTCGGGAGACAGCACAGTCGCCTACGCGCTCGCGTTTGCGCGTGCGGTCGAGGCGGCGACGGAAACGGTGGTGCCGGAACGCGCGCACTGGCTGCGCGCACTGATGGCGGAACTGGAACGCATCGCCAACCACTTAGGCGACATCGGCGCCATCTGCAACGACGCCGCTTTCGCGATCATGCTCGCCCATTGCGGCATCCTGCGCGAGCAGGTTCTGCGCGCGACGGCAACGACCTTCGGCCATCGGTTGATGATGGACCGGATCATCCCCGGCGGTGTCGCCTGCGATCTCAATGGCGACGGCAGAGCCGCGATCGAGGCCCTCGTCGCCCGGATCCGGCGCAAGTTCCCCGAACTGGTCGAGCTCTACGACAACACGACCTCGCTGCAAGACCGAACCGTCGCGACCGGCATCCTGCGCCCGGCACTTGCCCAGCGCTTCGCCTGCGGCGGCGTCATCGGCCGCGCCTCAGGCCGCACGGTCGATGCGCGCCGCCATCCGGGCTACCCGCCCTATGACCAGCTTGCCTTCGACGTGCCGTCGCTCATCGAAGGCGACGTCAACGCCCGGGTCTGGATCCGCATTCGCGAGGTGGAGCAAAGCTTGGCGCTGATCGAGCAGATTCTCAGCCGGCTGCCGGAGGGCGCCATCGCCACCGATATTCGCGCCCGCGCCGAGGCCGGAGCCGCGCACACAGAGGGCTTGAGCCTCGTCGAGGGCTTCCGCGGCGATATCCTGGTGTGGGTGCGGCTGCGCGCCGACGGCACCGTCGACCGCTGTCATCCGCGCGATCCGTCCTGGTTCCAGTGGCCGCTGTTGGAGGCGGCGATCGAAGGCAACATCGTTGCCGACTTCCCGCTCTGCAACAAATCCTTCAACTGCTCGTACTCGGGCCACGATCTGTAGCGACATGCGCAAGACCCTGTTTCGCAGCATTATCCAAGCCCCCGTGACGGAGGCACCACCGCCGGCCGACGCGGCGGCGCTGGCCGAACTGGCGGCGTCCGTCGATGCCGCAGCGCTGCGCCGGCTCGGCCGCAGCCTCGCCATCCGCGAGGTCGATGCCGGCTCGTGCAACGGCTGCGAGCTTGAGATCCATGCACTCAACAATGCTTTTTACGACCTGGAGCGGTTCGGCATCCGCTTCGTCGCCTCGCCGCGCCATGCCGACGTGCTGCTCGTCACCGGGCCGGTGACGTGGAACATGCGCGAGGGGCTGGAGCGGACCTATGCCGCCACGCCGGCGCCGAAATGGGTGGTCGCGGTCGGCGACTGCGGATTCGACGGCGGCATCTTCGCCGGCAGCTATGCCGTCGCTGGCGGCGTGTCGGCTGTCGTGCCGGTCGATCTCCACATCCGCGGCTGTCCGCCGACGCCGACCCAGCTCTTGCGCGGCCTTCTGGCGCTGCTCAACGCCGCCGGCCAGGACCGCTAGTGCAGCGACCCAATCGGGCGATTAACGCCCGAGCAAGGTTGTCGCTGCACAACATAATGAATCGCGTGCACTTTCGGCACAAACAGGATCTACGCCCTATTTGTGCCAGTGCACTAGGCGCCGCGCGCAACCAAGCAGGCAACGAGTGTCTCTTTGAGACTGACTCAAGATGAGTCTTTTAGACTCAATATATTATAACGCATTGTCATGGCCGGCGCAGGCCGGCCATCCGCGTCTCCTCGCAGGCGCCGCGACGGGATGCGAGCCGTGGATGCGCGGAACAAGTCCGCGCAGGACGAAGCAGAGGCAAGCAACACTGATCTTGAGAGCACCGTTTTCGGTCATGCGCTTTGGGGGAGCGCCGCCGTCGCGGCATGCATACTTGCGCCAACCGTGACACGCCTTTGGTGGAGCCGAGGGGAGTCGAACCCCTGACCTCTACAATGCCATTGTAGCGCTCTCCCAACTGAGCTACGGCCCCGGAAAAAAAGGCATAGCCCCGCGGCGCCAAGCGTTTACGCCAGCGCCCCGAAGCCTCAAGGTCGTCGACAGCTTAATGAACCCGCCCCCGCCAGGGCAACAGAATTCTCCTCAGCCGCGCAAATGGCGCATTGGCCCGCTCGCGGCCGCTCCTCCCGCTTAGGGCTTCTCCTCAATGTCGTCGTCAACGTGCTCCATCACCTCGCCGATGTCGTCATCATCCTCGCCCAGGTCCGAGGTGTCCTCGATCAGCGCTTCGTCTTCGTTGGTGATCTCTTCGAGCTCGCCTTCGCCTTCCGCCGCCTCATCGAGGGAATCGGCATCGGCGGCCTCATCTTCGACCAGGTCCTCCTCGTGCGCACCAGCAACCACGGCCAGCTTGTCCTTGCCCCGGCCTGCGCCGACGGTCGTCTCGTCACGAGAAACGCTGCTACCGCGCCTCACCCGCGGCTGCCGCTCCGGGTCGAACACCTTGCTGCAGCTCGGGCAGATGATCGGATCGCGCCGCAGATCATAGAACTTAGCACCGCACTCGAAGCAGGTTCGTTTCGTACCCCATTCCGGCTTCGCCACTCGCCAACCCTCCATGTCGTTCCGTCCGTGCCGCGTTCTGCCCTTGCCAGATTTGCGGGCGAGGAGTCAAAAGCTATTGTCGGCGTTCGGCTGGAGCGGGCGCCGCACGGTCGTGGCGAAGGGTTTGAACGAGCAATGACGGCGATTCTATCCCGCCCCGTCCGCCGTCTGGCGGGCACCGCGCGTGTCCCCGGCGATAAGTCGATCTCGCACCGGGCGCTGATGCTGGGCGGCCTCGCAGTCGGCGAGACCCGGATCAGCGGTCTCTTGGAAGCAGACGACGTCCTGGCGACGGCGGCAGCGATGCGGCAGTTCGGCGTCAGCGTCACCCGTACCGCCGACGGCTGGTGCGTCATCGGCCGCGGTGTCGGCGGCCTCATTGAGCCCTCGCGCGTGCTCGACATGGGTAATGCCGGCACCGGGACCCGGCTCTTGATGGGCATCGCCGCGGCGCACCCGTTCCTCACGTTTTTTGCCGGCGATGAATCGTTGCAGGCACGGCCGATGGGACGCGTGATCGCCCCGCTGGTGGCCATGGGCGCCACCATTCACGCCCGTTCCGGCGGCCGGCTGCCACTCTGCGTGCATGGCACTGCTGGCCTCCTGCCGATCGAGTACCGGCTGCCGGTCGCCTCGGCCCAGGTCAAGTCGGCGATCCTGCTGGCTGGCCTGCATGCGCCCGGGGCGACAACGGTAATCGAACCGGCGCCAAGCCGAGACCACACCGAACGGCTGCTCGCAGGCTTCGGCGCGACTGTCGAGGTGACGGCCATGGCTGACGGCCGCCGCCGCATCACGCTCGAAGGACAGCCCGAACTCGTGGGCCGCGCCGTTGTCGTTCCGGCCGATCCATCATCGGCCGCGTTTCCACTGGTCGCGGCACTGGTCGTGCCGGACTCGCGCATCGTCTTGCCCGGCATCGGCATCAACCCGCTGCGTGTCGGCCTGATCGAGACGCTGGTGGCGATGGGCGGACGAATCGTGATCGAGAACCGGCGCGTTGAGAGCGGCGAGCCGGTTGCCGATCTGGTCGTCGAGACCTCGCCCCTCAACGCGATCGAGGTGCCGGCGGCGCGGGTGCCGGCGATGATCGATGAATTCCCGATCCTGGCGGCGGCTGCCGCATGCGCCCACGGCACGACGCGCATGCAGGGCCTGGCCGAACTCCGGGTCAAAGAGAGCGACCGCCTCGATGCCATCGTGCGCGGGCTTGGCGCCGCTGGCGTCGGCGTGCGTGCTGGCTCCGATTGGCTCGAAATCGAGGGCTGTGGTGGACCCCCGCCCGGCGGCGGAGAGGTCGAGGTCCACTTCGATCATCGCATCGCGATGGCGTTTCTCGTCCTCGGCATGGCCTGCCGGCAACCGCTCACGATCGACGACGACCGGGCGATCGCTACCAGCTTCCCCAGCTTTATCAGCCTGATGACCGGCCTCGGCGCCCAGCTGGAGGCGGTCGGCACGGCCGCCTGTTGAGAGGCTCGTTGCAACATCGTTAGCATTCCCGCGCCATAATTCGCGCGCAAAAGCGAGGGACGCCCGTACAGCGTCACGCGGGTGCCGACCGCTTGTACACTGGACAAGGATGCCCGCTCGTGGCCGAGAGTGTGCCCAACGTGCTGGCCGTTTCGCTTCGCAAAGAAGCGCGACTGCTCGATTCCCTGCTCGCCGCGGCCGGGTTCGCCGTTGCGCTCGCGCTGGGCGCAATAGCCGCCTGCCGCCTCCTCGGCGTCAACCGCTGGCCGATCGAGCTCAGCTACCATTTCATTCCCTACTTCGCGGCGGCCGCGTTGGCGCAAGCAGCGGTCTGTGGCCTGCGCCGGCACTTCCTGCCGGCCGTGCTGTGCGCCGCGGTTGGGACACACTTCGCCTTCGTCACCCTCGACCCGCTCGACCCGCCCTGCCAAGCCGTGCCCCGCCTGGGCGATACCGGCACCGCCACCGCCGCGACCGGCACCCACGGTTCCGCCATCAGCCTCATCACCTACAACGTTCACTTCAGCCTCAAGCCAAGTGCCTGGACCCGCAAATGGCTCGATGCACGTCCTGCCGACATCATTGCGCTGCAGGAAGTCTCGCGCCCGCTTGGAGAGGAACTGCGTAAGCCGACCGCGGCCTATCCCTACCGTGTTGTCCTCGACAGCGGCGGCGATGGCATCGCTGGTGTTGCCTTGCTCTCGAGCGTCCCCATCCTCGAGCATCGGCAGTTCCGCCCGGCCGACGATGCCTGGCCCACCATCATTGCCCGGCTGGCCTACGGCAACGGGCGCGAGGGCTGGATCGTCGTCCTGCATGCGCGCAATCCGATCACGCCCTTCGGCAACGCGCTGCGCAGCGTGCTGTTCGAGACGCTGGCCGGCCCGGTCGCCGGACTTAACGGCTCGGTCGTCGTCGTCGGTGACTTCAACGCCACCCCGTATACGCCGGCACTCCGCACCTTCGTCCACTCGGCCGGACTGACCAGCGCGTGCCGATTCCAGGGCAGCTATCCCGCTCGGGCTCGCGGGCTGGGGCTGCCGATCGACCATGTCCTCGTCCGCAACGCCCGCATAACCGGCCTCGGCACCGGCCGCTGGTTCGGCTCCGATCACCGGGCGCTCAGGGCCGAGTTGGTCCTGCAGTAGGCAATCGGACACCGGCCAGGGCGGGGTGCCCCACGCCGGTCAAGTGACATTAGGTTCCAAACCATTATCCTGCCATTATAGTAACGATAAGGAGGCTGCTGGGATGACTCCGGGCCTGTTGCCGTTGCGGCAGCGGACCGGACGTGCTTTCAAGGACCGCGTGCAGTGACCCAGACCATCGCCCTCGTCGACGACGATCGCAACATCCTCACCTCGGTTTCGATGGCCCTTGAGGCCGAAGGCTTTGTTGTGCGTCCCTTTTCTGACGGCGTCGAGGCGCTGGCGTCCATGCTGCGCGATCCGGTCGATCTCGCGGTGCTCGACATCAAGATGCCGCGCATGGACGGCCTGGAGCTCTTGAACCGCCTGCGCCAGCAGAGCGATGTTCCTGTCATCTTCCTGACCTCGAAGGATGCCGAGGCAGACGAAGTCCAGGGCCTGCGCCTAGGCGCCGACGACTACATCACCAAGCCGTTTTCGCAGCGGCTGCTGCTGGAGCGGATCCGTGCCGTCCTCCGCCGGCGCGGGGCGGACAGCCCGGACGGCGGCGAAATCCTGCGCCGCGGCGACCTCAGCTTGAACCCGACCCGGCATCTGTGCACCTGGAAGGACGCGGAGGTCGCCCTTACGGTGACCGAGTTCTTGATCCTCGAGGCCCTCGCGCGGCGGCCTGGACACGTCAAGAGCCGCGACCAGCTCATCGATGCCGCTTACGGCGAGAACATCTACGTCGACGACCGGACCATCGACAGCCATATCAAGCGGCTGCGCAAGAAGTTCAAGGAGGTCGACGGCGAGTTTGCCGAGATCGAGACCCTCTACGGCGTCGGTTACCGCTACCGCAGCACATGAGTGCACAAACAATCAACGGCAAGCCATCAGCGCGGGTCCGCAGACGCCTGATCTCGCCGATCACGCTGCGCATTCTCGCCGTCAATCTGCTGGCGCTCGCCGTCTTGCTGTTCGGCATGATCTACCTTGAGGAGTACAGGCGCGGTCTCATCGCTGCCGAGCTCGGAACGCTGGAGAACAAGGCCAAGCTGTTTGCCGCCGCCATCACCGAGAGCGCCACCTCGCCCGACCCGACCACGACGCAAGGCCTGATCCCGCCGCTGGCACAGCAGATGGTGCGCCGGCTGGTCGAGGCCTCCGATGTGCGGGCGATCTTGTTCTTCGATGACGGTGCGCTCTTGGCGGACAGCCTGTTGCTGATAGGGCCGGGCGGCAGTGTCGAAGTCGAGGCGTTGCCGCCGCCGAAAAGCAAGGACACCATGCGCGATCTTCTAGAGGCCTATGACCGCATGGTCGCGCGGCTCTGGCAGCCGGCACCGGCGCCGGCGCAGCCGTCCGGCGGCAAGCCGTCTGTCGCCGATTTCCCCGAGATCGAACAGGCGCTGGCCGGCAGCCCGGGCCAGGCAGTCCGGCCAACCGCGAACGGCTCGATGAACTTGAGCGTCGCCGTTCCGGTGCTGCGTTACAAGCATGTGGTCGGCGCCCAAGTCCTGGGCGCGCTGGTGTTGACGAAAAGCTCATCCGAGATCGACGCTGCGGTCCTCAAGGTACGCCTCGACATCCTGCGCTGGTTCGCGGTGGCGCTTGGCGTCACCGTGCTGTTGTCGTTGTATCTGGCCGGAACGATTGCTCGGCCGATCCGCATTCTCGCCGCCGCCGCCGAGCGGGTTCGGCGCGACCGCCATCGCAAGCGCAAGATTCCCGACTTCGCCAACCGCCACGACGAGATCGGTCAGCTGGCGTCAGCGCTGAGCGAGATGACCGATGCGCTGTGGCTGCGCATGGACGCGATCGAGCAGTTCGCGGCCGACGTCTCGCACGAACTGAAGAACCCGCTGACTTCTCTACGCAGCGCCGTCGAGACGGTCGCCCACATCAATGACCCGAAGAGCCGCGAGCGCCTGATGGAGATCATTCTCGAAGATGTCGCGAGGCTCGATCGGCTGATCAGCGACATCTCCGACGCCTCGCGGCTCGATGCGGAGCTCTCGCGCGCCGATGCCCAGCCGGTCGACATTGGCCGCATGCTGGAAACCCTCGCCAACGTCGCGGAAGCCTCCGCCGGCGAGCGCCAGGCGGCGGTCCAGGCCGAAATCGAGAAGCGCGCGCCGCTGGTCGTGAACGGCATCGAGAGCCGCCTGGTGCAGGTTTTTCAGAACCTGATCGCCAATGCCGTCTCGTTCAGCCCCACCGGCGGCACGATCACACTGAAGGCGGAGCGCGTGAACGGCATGGTGGTAGCGGAGGTGCTGGACGAGGGACCGGGGATCCCCGATGGTCTTGAGAAGCAGATTTTCGCCCGCTTCTACTCCCACCGCCCGAACCATGAGGCGTTCGGCCTCCATTCCGGGCTCGGTCTCAGCATTTCCCAGCAGATCGTCAGCGCCCACGGCGGAACCGTGCGGGCCGAAAACCGCCAGGACCGCGCGGGCGAACAGCAAGGCGCCCGTTTCGTTGTCGAGCTGCCGGCGCAGTAGGGTCGGATCTGGCCGTGGCCCCTTGATTATTGCGCTTGCCCCCAACGCTTCGGGCGCGTTGAACGAGGGATGAGAGCGATGGAGCGTGTCCACGCGACCTGTATCGGCATCGATGGACGGGGTGTTCTGCTGCGCGGACCATCGGGTGCAGGCAAGTCCGATCTCGCGCTTCGCCTGCTCGACAGCGGTGCCCTGTTGGTCGCCGACGATTACACCGAACTGACGCGCGAAGGCGACCAGCTGCGCGCATCGGCGCCAGCGATCCTGCACGGCCTGTTCGAAGTCCGCGGCCTGGGCGTGCTGCAGCTGCCCGCAAGGCATTCGGTTTTGGTCGCGGCCATCATCGATCTCGTGCCGGAGAACGAGGTCGAGCGGATGCCGGCCGACGACCACTTTGCCATCCTCGGCGTCTCGGTGCCGCTGTTCCGCCTGACGGCGTTCGAAGCCTCGGCGCCGGCAAAGGTTCGGCTTGCTGTCCGCATTGCGGCTGGCAGTATAATACGAGCAGAGTAGTGGTCTCGCTGGCCACCGAAGGAGAATGTCATCAGGGATCCGCATAGCCTTGCGTCCGGACCGGGCCAGCCGGTCTTGATCGTCACCGGTCTCTCCGGTGCCGGCAAGACGACGGCGCTGGGTGCCCTTGCAGATGGCGGCTACGAGATCGTCGACGGCGTTCCTTTGTCCCTACTCGGGCGCCTGCTGCGACCCGACCACGGCGAGGCGGCCGTCGCTCCGCACCCGCTCGCGATCGGCGTCGATGTCCGCACCCGAGATTTCTCGGTCGAGGATCTGCTGCGCTTCATCGATGAGCGCAACGCCGAGGCAAGCGTCAATCTCCGCCTGGTCTTCCTGTTTTGCGACGAGGAGGATCTGCAGCGCCGCTATACGGTCACCCGCAGGCGCCACCCGCTTGCGGCCACAGCCCCCGTCAGCGAGGGCATCGCGCGCGAACGGCAGATCCTGGCGCCCTTGCGGGAGCGCGCTGATAACGCCATTGACACCACGGGCCTCAGCCCGAGCGAGCTCAAGGCGATCCTCGACGGTCAGTTCGGTTTGTCGGTCCGGGGCGGACTCGTGCTCCAGGTGGTCTCGTTTTCCTACCGCTCCGGCCTGCCACGCGAAGCCGACCTCGTGTTCGATGTCCGTTTCCTTGCCAACCCTCATTATGACCCCGAACTCAAGCCATTGACCGGCCTCGACGACGCGGTCGGCCATCACATTGCCGCCGATCGCATGTTCAAACCCTTTTTCGATTCTTTAACACGCTTGCTGGATCCTCTGCTTCCGCGCTATTCCGCTGAGGGAAAGTGTTACCTCACGATCGCGGTCGGCTGCACAGGGGGCCGGCACCGCTCGGTGTTTGTTGCTGAAGAGCTGGCACAACACCTACGGGCGCTCGGAGGAAACGTCGAAGTCTATCACCGTGACCTGACACGATCGGGAGCCCTGGTGCCGGTCGCAGAGGCAGGAGCCAGCTGACAAACGATGATCGGACTTGTGATCGTCACCCATGGACGGCTGGCAAGCGAACTGATCAACGCGCTCGAGCACGTCTGCGGTCCGCAAGCGAATATTTCTCCAATCTGCATCGGCCCGGAGGATGACATGGAGCAGCGTCGTGCCCAGATCCTCGACGAGGTCGCAAATGCGGAGGAAGGCAACGGCGTGATCTTACTGACCGACATGTTCGGCGGCACACCGTCCAACCTCGCCATTTCGATTATGGACAAGGCCAACGTCGAGGTGATTGCCGGTGTCAATCTGCCGATGCTGATCAAGCTGGCGAGCGTGCGGCAAACGGAATCGCTCGAAGAGGCGGCACAAAGCGCTCAGGAAGCAGGCCGCAAGTACATCAACATTGCCTCACGCCTACTCACCCAGGAGACACCGTGAGAGCGACGATGGCACATCTCGACCGCGACGGTGACGTCCTGCGCCGGATAGCGGTGATCGCCAATCGGCGTGGCCTGCATGCGCGCGCGGCTGCCAAGTTCGTCAAGCTCGCAGCCGGATTTGACGCCGAGGTCACTGTCACCAAGCGCGGCACGACGGTTTCCGGACGCTCCATCCTCGGTTTGATGATGCTGGGGGCCGGTCCGGGGACCGAAATCGAGATTACCGCAACCGGAAAGGAAGCACAGGAGGCGATCGAGGTTCTAACCAATATCATTGCCGCTGGTTTCGACGAAGAAGACTGAAGCGGAATCGCGCTGCGGCCTGCGAACGACGGTTGCGCGAGTCCGTCTTCAAAAAAACAAAAACGAGTATTATTCGGGTTGGAGATGGTCCAGCAATCGATCAGCGAACGCGTCGTTGAGGGCTTCGGTGTATCGCCGGGCGTGAGCATGGGTGTGGCCTATGTCTTTGAGGCCGGCCAGATGCGGGTGCCCGAGTACCGGCTGCCGAACTCGCAGATTGAGGCGGAACAGGAGCGCCTGCGCGCCGCCGTGGTCCGCTCCCGGCGCCAACTGGCGCGGCTCAGGCATCGGCTTGAGGAACGCGCCCGGGCACTCCCGACAGGAGCAACCGAGGATCTCGGCTATCTGCTCGAGGCCTATCTCGAGATGCTGCGCGATTCGCGGCTGGTCCGCGGTGCCGAGGACCGGATCGCCAAGGATGCGCTCAACGCCGAAGCCGCCGTCCATCACGAAATTGTCGCCATCTGCGAGGCCTTCAAGGCCATGCACGACCCCTATCTCGCTGCCCGGGTCGAGGACATCCGTGATGTCGGCAACCGATTGCTCAAACAGCTGACGAAACAGTCCAGTCCGCAGCTGCCGCCGATGCCAAAGGGCAGCATCCTGATCGCCGAGGAGCTGACGCCGGCCGACGCGGCGCAACTCGATCCGGAAGCCGTTGCCGGGTTTGCCGCCCAGAGCGGCGGACCGCAAGGGCATACCGCGATCATGGCGCGCGCGCTTGGGCTGCCGGCCGTTCTGGGCGCGAGCGGCCTCCTCGATCGCGTCAAGACCGGCGATCCAGTCATGATCGACGGCGATCTCGGCCAGATCATCATCCACCCCTCACCCAACTCGGTGTTGTTGTTCCAGCGCCGTGAGGCGGAGCGGCGGCGCGAGGAGCGCGAACTCAGCCGGCTGAAACGGCAGCCGGCCGTGACCCGCGACGGCACCACGATCAATCTCCTCGCCAATGTCGAGCTGCCGAGCGAGATGGACAGCGTCATCGAAGTCGGCGCGTCGGGCATCGGCCTCTTGCGCACGGAGTTCCTGTTCCTCAATCACGTGTCGATGCCGACCGAGGAGGAGCAATACGCTCTGATCCGTCAGCTCATTGAGCGCGCCGGCGGCTATCCGGTGACGGTCCGGACCCTCGATCTCGGCGGTGACAAAGGCGCGGTCTCCTTCGTCGAGCAATTCGGCTCGAGCGTATCCTCGCCACTCGGGCTGCGCGGGATCCGATTGTCGCTCGCCCGCTCCGAGATCCTTGATGTGCAGTTCCGCGCCATCCTGCGCGCCGCACGGCATGGGCCGGTGCGGATCTTGCTGCCGATGGTGACAACGATCACGGAGGTGCGCGCGGCCCGCGACATCCTGGCACGCGCAGCGCGCCGGCTGCTTCGGCGGGGCGAGGAGCTGCCAGCCGCCCTGCCGCCGCTGGGTGTCATGATCGAGACCCCGGCGGCAGCGCTCACAGCCGACGCCCTGGCGCAGGGCAGTGACTTCTTCGCCGTCGGCTCGAACGACCTCACCATGTACACGCTCGCAATCGATCGCGCCGACGAGCGGGTCGCACATCTCTACAACACGCTCCATCCTGGCGTGCTGCGGATGATCCAGTTCTCGGCCGCAGCGGCGCACCGGGCCCGCATTCCGTTGAGCGTCTGTGGCGAAATCGCGGGCGACCCCCGCTACACCGCCCTCCTGCTGGGGCTCGGCTTCCGCGAATTGTCGATGGCACCGCCCAGCATCCCGCGCGTCAAACGGCGCATCCTGGCGATCGACCTCGCCAAGGCTGAGCGGCGGGCACGGATGATCATGGACGAGACGGATACGATGCGCATCCAGATCCTCGTCGATGACTTCAACGCTCCTGAGATCGAACGCGACGCCGGCTGAGGCGAGACTGCCGCGGCTTAAGCAGGGTGAGGCACGCCGCGCGTCGTCGAATACTCGAAGTGCAGCGCTTCGCCGGGATGCACGATCGCATAAGCCGCATGGGCGGCGGCCGCGGCCTCGGCAAAGCCGGTGAGGATCAGCTTCAGCTTGCCGGGGTAGCTCGCGATGTCGCCGGCGGCGAAGATCCCATCCGGGCCGGCCGAGAAGCTCGCTGGATCGACGGCAATGTGGTTGCGGTCCAGGTTGAGCCCCCACGCCGCAATCGGCCCGAGGTCCTGTGTCAGGCCATAGAACGGCAACAGCACATCCGCTGCGAGCCGGCGTTCGCCGCCATCAAGATCACGCACGATCACGCCCTTGAGCCCGGTCCCATCCCCCTCGATCGCATGCAGCTGGTAGGGAACCACGAGTTCGATGCGGCCTGCCTGCGCCAGCGCGCGCAGCTGCTGGACCGACTGCGGCGCGGCGCGAAACTTGTCACGGCGATGGACGACGGCAATGCTGGCCGCGACATCGGCCAACGACAGCGCCCAATCGACAGCGGAGTCGCCGCCACCCGCGATCACGACCTGCCGGCCGCGGTAGTCTTCCCGCCGCCGCACCAGGTATTGCACGCCGGATCCGGCCGGCAGCCCCTCGTAGTCGCGAATCCCGGCAAGCGGCGGCCGGTTCGGGCCGAACGAGCCGACACCGGCAGCGATGATGATCGCGGCGGTGCTGATGGAAGTTCCGGCGGAGGTCGTCAGCAGCCAGCCGCCTGCGGTCTGGCGATCGAGCCGAATCACCTGTTGCCCGAGGTGGTAGACCGGAGCGAACGGTGCCGCCTGTTCCTGCAACCGCTCGACGAGATCACTCGCCAGAATGCGCGGGAAACCGGGGATGTCGTAGATCGGTTTCTCCGGATAAAGCGCCGCGCATTGACCGCCGGGCGCATCCAAGGCATCGATAACGTGACAACGCATGTTGAGCATGCCGCACTCGAAAATCGCGAACAGCCCGACCGGGCCGGCGCCGATAATGGCGACATCCGTCTTGACAGGCGCATCGGTCATGCAAGCGTCTCCGCGCATCGTTATGATGCGAGCGTTTGTTGTACGGAAACCAACATGATCGGACCGGTCGGAAGGATCAAGAGTGGCGCCGCCGTGCGCGCCGTGGTTGGGCAGGATTACCGGCGAGCGATGGCAGCAGTGGATCCGTATCTCCTTGACCTTGCGGATGAGGCAGCGACCACGGCCCTGGCGCGAAGGATCGCCGCTCTCTGTCGCTCCGGCGATGTCCTGGCGCTGGACGGTGACTTCGGCACCGGCAAGACCACCTTTGCCCGCGCTTTCATCCGTGCGCGCTGCACGGCGGCCGAAGACGTGCCAAGCCCGACCTTCACGCTGGTGCAGGTCTACCCTGCGGCTGAGGAAGGAGACGCAGCGGTCTATCACTTCGACCTGTTCCGCCTGCGCACCGCCGACGAGGCGCTCGATCTCGGCATCGAGGATGCATTCGCGGAAGGAATCTCACTGATCGAGTGGCCGCAGCGCCTGGGCCCCCTCCTCCCGCCGGACCGGCTCGATCTCGCCTTCCGATTCGGCAGCAGCCCAGGATCGCGAACTCTGACCTTGAGCGCACCCGGCGGCGACTTCCTCGCTCGCCTGAAGGAGGCTGGCGTTGTCTGATCGCAGCGCTGCCATTGGCGCCTTCCTCGCCAGCGCCGGCTGGGGCGGAGCCGCGATCGCACCGCTCGCCGGCGATGCGTCCTTCCGCCACTATCATCGGCTGCGCGACAATGGCGCGCGGGCGGTGCTCATGGATGCGCCGCCGGAGCGGGAGGACGTGCGCCCGTTCGTCCGCATCGCCCGCCACCTGGGCGGCCTTGGCTTCAGCGCGCCTGCCATCCTCGCCGCCGACGAGGCGCAAGGGCTCCTGCTGCTGGAGGACTTCGGCGACGATACTTTCAGCCGGTTGTTGCGGCAGCAGGACGCCGAGGATGAGCTCTACGCGCTTGCCGTCGATGTGCTGATCCGCCTGCACACCCTCGATCCCGCTGCCGCCATTCCGCAAGCGCTGCCGGCCTATGACGAGCGCCGCCTCCTCGACGAGGCGCTGCTGCTCCCAGACTGGTACCTGCCGGCCGCCTGCGGCCGAGCGACGGACGAAGCCGTCCGGCAAAGCTACATCGCCTGCTGGCAGCGCGCGCTCGCGCCGGTGCTTGCAGAGCCGCACACGCTGGTGTTGCGCGATTTCCATGTCGACAACCTGATGCGGCTCGCCGGGCGCAACGGGCTTGCCGCTTGCGGCCTGCTCGATTTCCAGGATGCGGTCGCAGGCCCCGCGGCGTACGACCTGATGTCACTGTTGGAGGACGCGCGCCGGGATATCGCTCCAGTGCTGAAAGCGCGCATGCTGGCCCGCTACCACGCCGGCGTTGCCGCGGCGGCAACGAACACGTTCGCGACCACCTTCGCGACGCTGGCTGCGCAGCGGCACGCCAAGGTGATCGGCATCTTTACCCGCCTGTGGCGCCGCGACGGCAAACCGGTCTACCTCGCCCACATCCCGCGCGTGTGGCGGCTGCTTGAGGCCGCGCTGAACCATCCGGCACTGGCTGAACTCAACGGCTGGTTCAGCCGCCACGTGCCACCCGAAGTGCGCCAATTGCCGGAATGAGCACGCCTCGCAGCAGCAGCGGACCGGTGCGGCCGCGCCGGGCGATGGTGCTGGCGGCGGGACTTGGCGTGCGCATGCGGCCGATCACCGAGCGCATCCCGAAGCCCCTGATCACGATCGGCGGCTATACCCTGCTCGACCGCATCCTCGATCGCTTGGGCGCGGCAGGGGTGGCCGACGTGGTGGTGAATGCCTATCACTTGGCGCCCTTGATCACCCGTCACGTCGCCCAGCGACTCAGTCCACGGATCCAGCTTTCGGTCGAGAGCACGCTTCTGGAGACCGGCGGCGGCATCGTCAACGCCCTGCCGCTTCTGGGCGCGGCCCCGTTCTATGCCGTCAACGGCGATGTCTTGTGGCAGGACGGACCGGTCCCGGCGCTGGCGGCACTGGCGGACGCATGGGACGCGCGCACCATGGACGCGCTCCTCCTGCTGCATCCGGTGGCAACCGCGCTCGGCTACCGGGGCCGCGGCGACTTTCATCTGCACGACGATGGCCGGCTGGCGCGGCGCGACGGTGACGACGACGCGGCCTACCTGTTTGCCGGCCTGCAGATCCTGCACCCGCGGCTGTTCGCAAATCCGCCACCACCGCCGTTTTCGCTCAACGTCCTGTTCGACCGGGCACTGGCCCAGGGCCGCCTGCACGGCGTCGTCAACTCAGGCGGCTGGTGCCACGTCAGCACGCCAGAGGACATCGCGCCGGCCGAGGCCTTCGTTCAGCGCTGGACTGCCTGCCGGACCGGAGGGCCCGCGGGTGAAGTGGGCGCCGGAGAGTGCGTGTGAGCGCAGCACGCGTCTACAGCGTGCATCCCGGCAACACCTTCGTCGATGCGTTTGCGCGCGGCCTGCTTGCCAGCGCCGGCCCGGAGCCGGAGGCGCTGACGCGGATCCAGATCCTGCTGCCGACCCGCCGGGCCAGCCGTGCGCTCGCGGCGGCCTTCCTGCGCCTGCGCGGCGGGCAGCCGCTGCTGCTGCCGTGGATGCGGCCACTGGGCGATCTGGAGGACGATCTCTTTTCGCCCGAAGAGGAAACGACAGCGGATGAGATGGCCTTCGGCGAAGCGCTGGCCGTGCCGCCCGCGATCTCGTCCCTCAAGCGGCAGCTGTTGCTGACCCGGACGGTGCTGGCGCTCAAGGGACAAGCGACAACGCTCGATCAGGCAGCCCGGCTCGCGCGCGAACTCGGCCGCCTGCTTGATCAGGCGCAGACGGAACGGCGCGATCTGGCGGGGCTTGCCGAGCTGATCAAGGGCGAACTCGCCCAGCACTGGCAGATCACCGTCGATTTCCTCGCCATCCTCACCCATAGCTGGCCCGAGATTCTCGCCGAGGAAGGGTGCGTCGATCCGGCCGAGCGGCGCAACCGGCTCCTGGAGGCACAAGCGCACGCTTGGCGCACCGCGCCACCGCCGGGGCCGGTCTATGCCGCAGGGACGACCGGTAGCGTGCCGGCGACCGCCGACCTGCTCGCGGTCGTCGCCAGACTGCCGCAAGGGGCGGTGATCCTGCCCGGCCTCGATGTCGAAGCCGACGACGCCACCTGGCAGGCCATCCTCGATGATCCTGGCCACCCGCAGTTCGGCATGGCACATCTGCTCGAGCGCATCGAGGTCGACCGCCGGGCCGTCCGCGAGTGGCCGGCGCCAGACCAGGACCGTTGCGATCCGGCGCGCACCCGGCTGGTCAATCGTGCCCTTCGGCCGGCCGCGTGCAGCGAGATCGTTCCCGCCGAGCGGACGGCGCTTGCTGCCACGCTCCCGACCGCGCTTGCGGGCCTCACCCGCATCGATTGCCCAAGCGCGGAGGAGGAAGCGCGCGTCGTAGCCCTGATCCTGCGCCAGGTTCTGGAAACGCCGGGCAAGACCGCAGCGCTGGTCACCTCCAGCCGCACGCTCGCGCGCCGGGTGGCGGGAGAGCTGCAGCGCTGGGGGATCGCGATCGACGACTCCGCCGGCCGGCCGCTCGGCGCCACCCCCGTCGGCACCTTCCTCCGCCTGGTGGTCGCGACGGTGGCCACCGCGTTCGCGCCGATCCCGTTGCTGGCGATGCTCAAACATCCGCTCGCGGCACTTGGCTTTCCCGCCGCCGCGGCGCGGGCGAAGGCCCGGGCGCTTGAAAGCCGCGCCCTGCGCGGGCCGCGGCCGGCACCGGGGATCGAGGGCCTGCGTGCCGCACTCGGCGCCGAAGCTGCGAACGCGCACGAACTCCTTGCCGCGATCGAGCGCGCCACGGCGCCCTTGCGCCACGAGATGGAGAGGCAGCGCGCGCCGCTCATCGATCTCCTGCGCGCCCATGTCGAGACGGCTGAGGCGCTCGCCGCAAGCACGACCGAGACCGGCGCCGAACGCCTGTGGAGCGGCGACGACGGTGAGGCTGCGGCGCAATTCTTGAGCCAGCTCGCCGATGCAGCAGCCGCCCTGGGGCCGATCCCGCCCGCTGACTACCCCGAGCTCTATGACGTCCTGCAAACGGGCTCCGTCGTCCGCCCCAGCTTCGGCGGTCATCCACGGCTTGCGATCTGGGGTCCGCTCGAAGCCCGCCTGCAGCATGCCGACGTGATGATCTTAGGTGCGCTGAACGAGGACAGCTGGCCGCCGCAGGTGCCGCCCAACCCGTGGATGGGCCGGCAAATGATGAAGGAGTTCGGCCTGCCGCTGCCGGAACGGCGGATCGGCCTGTCGGCGCACGATTTCGCGCAAGCCGCAGCGGCACCGGAGGTCTATCTGACGCGGTCTCGGCGTGAGGAGGGTGCGCCTACGGTGCCAAGCCGTTGGCTCCTGCGCCTTGGCCTCTTCACCAAGGGAACCGCCTGGGAATCCTCGAATGCCGCCGCCGCCGACCGCTGGCTGCACTGGGCGCGGGATCTCGATACGCCGGCCAGCGAACACGCGATCGCGATCAGCCGCCCGGCACCGACGCCCCCGGTTGCGGCGCGGCCGCGCCGGCTCTCGGTGACACAGATCGACACCTGGATGCGCGACCCCTACGCGATCTACGCCCGCCACATCTTGGCATTGCAGGCACTGGACCCGATCGATGCGGATCCGGCGCAGGCTGAGTATGGCGCGGTCGTGCACCAGGCGCTCGATGCGTTCCTTCGCCGCTATCCGGACCGGCTGCCGGCTTCGGCACTCGAATGCCTGCTGGCGGAAGGCCAGACCGCCTTCGGCCGTCTCGTCGACCGGCCGGGCGTGCGCGCGTTCTGGTGGCCGCGGTTCGAGCGCATCGCGCGCTGGTTTCTCGACCAGGAGCGCCTGCGCCGGCCTGGCTTGACCGCTTGCGCGACCGAGATCACGGGCGAGATGAACCTTTCCGCCCCTCTCGGCCCGTTCCTGTTGACGGCCAAGGCGGACCGCATCGACGTGCTGGCCGACGGCACGCTCGCGATCATCGACTACAAGACCGGCAGCGTTCCGAAGAAGGGAGAGGTCGAGGCGGGCCTTTCGCCGCAGTTGCCGCTTGAGGCGGCGATCGCGCAGGCCGGCGGATTTGCCTCCGTCCCGCGCGCACGTGTCGGCTGCCTGGAGTACTGGCGCTTAAGCGGCGGGATACCGCCCGGCACGATCGAGGCGATCAACAGCGGCCCCGAACTCGTTGCCGCCGCGGCGGCCGGCCTTGAGCGCCTGGTTGCCGCCTTCGATCGCGAGGAGACGCCTTATCTCTCCCAACCGCGCCCGGCCGCCGCGCCGCGCTACAGCGATTACGGCCACCTGGCGCGGATCAAGGAATGGTCCGCGGGCGCGGAGGATGACGGATGAGCGACGTCAGCGCCATCCGCACCCCCGACCCGATGGAGGCGCAGCGCGGTGCCGCCGATCCCACCGCTTCGGTCTGGGTGGCTGCATCGGCTGGCACCGGCAAGACCAAGATCCTCACCGACCGCGTGCTCAATCTGATGCTCGCCGAAACCAGGCCGGAGCGCATCCTCTGCCTCACCTTCACCAAGGCGGCGGCAGCCGAGATGAGCAGCCGCATCACCGAGCAGCTGGCGCAGTGGGCCGTTGCCGACGACGAAGCGCTCAAGGCCGCGCTGCACGCCCTTGTCGGCCACCCCGTCGAGGCGGAGACGCGGGTCCGGGCGCGAAAACTGTTCGCCCACGTCCTGGACACGCCCGGCGGCATGAAGATCCAGACCATCCACGCCTTCTGCCAGTCGCTGTTGGGCCGCTTTCCGCTCGAAGCCGGCGTCGCCCCGCATTTTGCCATCGTTGACGACCGCGACGCGGCAGAGCTGATGCGGAGCGCCCGCGACAGCGTGTTGCGCCGCATCGGGGACGAAACCGATCCCCTCGCCCGCGCGCTGGCGGACCTGACGCCGTACCTGCAGGAGGTGGGATTTGCTGCCCTCAGCGCCGCGCTGACCCGTGAGCGCGGGCGGATCGCCGATCTGATCGAGCGCCATCAGGGCGTGGAGCCGGCCATCGCCGCGATGCGGGCGCTCCTGCGCAGCCCGGAGGGAACGACGGTCGCGAGCGTGCGCGCCGACGCCTGCCGGGACGAGGCCTTCGATGAGGACGGCCTGCGGCACTGCGCGGCCGCGCTCGCGGCCGGCTCCCAGGCCGATCAGGCGCGCGGCGCCGCCATCGCGCTCTGGCTGCAGGCATCGGCAGCGGAGCGCGACCCGCTGTTCGAAGGCTACCTCCGGCAGTTCCTGACCGAGAAGTCCCTGCCGCGCAAGACTCTCATCACCCAAACCGCACTCAAGCGCGCGCCCGGGGCGCAAGAGATCCTGATCCGCGAGGCCGAACGGCTGCGCGCTGTCCTCATACAGGGCCGGGCAGCGGTCACGGCTGAGGCCACCGCCGCCGTCATGCGGCTCGGCAGCGCCCTCCTGGCCGAGTACCAGGCGCAAAAGCGCTACCGCTCGCTCCTCGACTACGACGACCTGATCCACAACTCCGAGCGCCTGCTCGAGGGCGGCTTGAACGCAGCCTGGGTGCTGTACAAGCTCGACGGCGGCATCGACCATGTCCTGATCGACGAGGCGCAGGACACCAGCCCCGACCAGTGGCAGGTCATCCGGGCGCTGACGACCGAGTTCTTTGCCGGCTTGGGCGCGCGCGCGTCAGGCCGCACGATCTTCGCAGTCGGTGACGTCAAGCAGTCGATCTTCAGCTTTCAGGGCGCCGATCCCGATCATTTCATCCGTAATCGCGCCCATTTCAGCGACCACGTCCGGGCCGCAAACGAGATCTGGCGGCCGATTGACTTAAGCGTGTCGTTCCGCTCGACCCGCGCCGTGCTGGCGGCCGTTGACGCGGTCTTCTCATTGCCCAGGGCCGCCGCCGGTGTCGCCCTCGACGGCACGGCCATCGTGCACCAGGCCTACCGTCAGCGCGACGGCGGCTCGGTCGAGGTCTGGCCACCGGTCGCCAAGCGCACCACGGACGTTGAGGAGCCGTGGATGCCGCCGACCAGCCCGATCGAGGGCGATGCGCCACAGCTACGCCTGGCACGGATCATCGCGCGCCGGATCGCCCGCATGATCGAGAGCGAAACGCTGGCCTCGCGGGGCCGGCCGGTCCGCGCCGGCGACATCATGGTCCTCGTGCGCCGACGCACCCCCTTCATCGCCGAACTGGTGCGGACGCTGAAAAGCCTGCGCGTCCCCGTCGCCGGCATCGACCGCATGGTGCTCTCGGAGCAGATCGCGGTGATGGATCTGGTCGCGCTGGCCCACTTCGCGCTGTTGCCGACCGACGACCTGACGCTTGCAACCGTGCTCAAGAGCCCGCTGATCGGCCTCGACGAGGAAACGCTGTTCCGCCTCGCGTACGGACGGACCGGGAGCCTGTGGCAGGCACTGAAGGTGGCTGCCACTGAGATTCCAGCCTGCGCCGCCGCGCGCGACACGCTTGCCGATGTGCTTGCGTTCGCAGACGCCGTCCCGCCGTTTGAGTTTTTCACCCGCGTGCTCGGCCCGCTCGACGGGCGCCGAAAGCTGGTCGGCCGCTTGGGCCGTGATGTTGAAGAGGCGATCGGCGAACTCCTCCAACTTGCCCTCAGCTACGAGCGCACGCACGTCCCGTCCCTCCAGGGTTTCTTGCACTGGTTCGAGACCGGAACGGTGGAGATCAAGCGCGATCTCGAACAGGGCGACCGTGATGCCGTGCGGATCATGACGACGCACGGCGCCAAGGGCTTGCAAGCGCCGATCGTGTTCCTGCCCGACACGCTGCAGCTGCCGAACGCAGAGAAGGCACCACCGATCCTGTGGCCGGCGCTGCCCTCGGGCGAAAGCATGCTGCTCTGGCCACCGAAGCGGGAGTACCGGGAGGAGATTGCCGAGGAGGAATATGCGGCCAAGCGCGACCGCGAGATGCAGGAATACCGCCGGCTGCTCTATGTCGCGATGACGCGGGCGGAGGATCGGCTGATCGTCTGCGGCTGGCAGACCGGCAGCACGTGGTCGGACGACTGCTGGTACGCCTTGATCACCGATGCCTTGCAAGCGGCCGGGGAACGGCTCGGCCTGGTCACGGAAGACG
The DNA here is from genome assembly GCA_029624735.1 of Defluviicoccus sp. GTDB lineage: Bacteria > Pseudomonadota > Alphaproteobacteria > Rhodospirillales > Defluviicoccaceae > Defluviicoccus. The sequence continues at coordinate 55,665 of JARSSM010000017.1, forward strand.
ACGCTGCCCTTGCCGCCGACCGGGAATTCGACGGTGCCGCCAAGGTGCTGCGCTTCAGCTACCCGCAAGAGTCCGAACCCCGTCCCGAGCCGGCGCCCGCACACCATGAACTGCCACCGTTGCCGGCCTGGGCCCGGACGCCTCCGGACGCAGAGGCAGCGGCGCCACGCCCGCTCACGCCGTCGCGCGCCGGCGGTCCCGCGGCCGCGCCCTCGCCGCTCGACGATGCCGGGCAGCGCTTCAACCGCGGCCGCATCATCCACCGCCTCCTGCAGACGCTGCCGGCCTTACCCACGGCCGCACAGGCGCGCGCTGCCGCAGCGTGGCTGGCGCGGCCAGCCCTGGCGCTGACCGAAGCCGAACGCGACGAGATCGCCGGTGCCGTCCGCCGCGTGCTTGACGATCCAGCATGCGCGCCCCTGTTCCAGCCCGGCAGCCTGGCCGAAGTACCGTTTACGGGCACGCTGGACGACCGGCCGATCGCAGGCCAGGTCGATCGGCTGGTTGTCGGCGAGAGCATCGTCACCGTGCTCGATTACAAGACCGACCGCACCGTGCCGACCGCCGCCGCGCGCGTTTCGGCCGCCTATCTGCGCCAGATGGCGGCCTATCGCGCGGTCCTGCGGCGGATCTATCCGGAACGGACCGTCCGCTGCCTGCTCTTGTGGACGGCCGGCCCCGCCGTCATGACTTTGGATGACGGGATCCTTGACCGGTACGCGCCTTGACCGGGCGGGAGGCCATCCGTACATTGCCCTTTGTAACCGCTGCCCCGGCAGGCGCTTGAGGGGCGGGGCTGATCTGCAACAGGATTCCCGAATGCCGAAGAACGTCACCGACGACACGTTCAATACCGACGTGCTGAAATCGGAAAAGCCGGTGCTGGTGGATTTCTGGGCGGAATGGTGCGGCCCCTGCAAGCAGATCGCGCCGGCGCTCGAGGCGCTCGATCAGCAGATGGGCGAGGCCGTGACGGTCGCCAAGGTGAACATCGACGACAACCCGATGACGCCTTCGAAGTACGGCGTGCGCGGCATCCCGACCCTGATGCTGTTCAAGGACGGCCAGGTCGCGGCGACCCGCATCGGCGCCCTGCCGCAAAGCCAGCTGTTCGAGTGGGTGAAGTCGATCCTTTCGGCTTGAGGGCCGCGGACCGGCGTCAGCCGTTCTCCGCAAGCACTGCTCCGGCCAGATAGAGCGAACCGCAGATCAGGACCCGGCTCGGTGGTTCGCCCACGCCGGCGGCACGGCATAGAGCGTGACGCACGGATTCGCAGGCCTCCGCCGCCAGCCCCACGCTTCGCGCAGCCGCAGCCGCAGCCACCGCATCCAGGCTCGCCGCCTCACCCGGAATCGCCACCGTCAACGCGCGTTGGGCGAGACCGGCCAGCGGTGCAAGGAAACCGGTGTTGTCCTTGGTCTTGAGCATCCCGAACACGAGCACCAGCGGCCGATCACGCCACCCCTCCAGGTGACGGGCGAGCGCCTGTGCCGCACCCGGGTTGTGGCCGCCATCGAGCCACAGTTCCCAGTCGGCCGGCAGGAGATCGACCAGCCGCCCCGCTTCGAGCCGCTGCAGGCGTGCCGGCCAATGGGCGCGGGCGAGGCCGCGGGCGATGGCGCTGGTATCGATGGTGAGGCCCGGCAACCGGTAAAGGCAGGCGAGCGCGAGGCCGGCGTTGGCAATCTGATGCACGCCCGACAATGCCGGCATCGGCAGCGTCAGGTGCGTTTGCGGCAATCTCGGCGGCCGGCCTTCGAACACCCAGCCACCGCCCTCGGGCTCCGCGGACCAGCCCTCGCCCTCGCAGATCAGCGGCGCCCCGACATCGGCCGCCCGGCGCGCGATGACGGCCGCCGCCTCAGCCGGCTGGTGGACACTCAAGCATGGAACGCCGGGTTTCAGGATGCCCGCCTTCTCGCCGGCCACTTCAGCAATTGTTTCGCCAAGAAATGTCTGATGGTCGAGCGAGATCGGCGTCAGCACCGTGATCAGCGGCCGCGCAACGACGTTGGTGGCATCGAGCCTGCCGCCGAGGCCGGTCTCCAGCAGGGTGAAATCGGCTGGCGTGCGGGCAAAGGCGAGAAAAGCCGCCGCGGTCGTGATCTCGAAAAAGGTGATCGGCTCGCCCGCGTTGGCCGCCTCGCACTCCCGCAGCACCGCACACAAGCTGTCGTCGTCGATTTCCCGGCCGGCAACGACGATGCGCTCGTTGAAGCGAACCAGATGCGGCGAGGTGTAGACATGGACGGCGCAGCCCAGCGCCTCCAGCATCGCCTTCATGAAGGCGATGGTCGAGCCTTTGCCGTTGGTGCCAGCAACATGGATGACCGGCGCCAGTTGCCGCTCGGGATGGTCCAACCGCTCAAGCAGCCGCTCAATCCTGGCGAGCGACAGATCGATCACACGCGGGTGCAACTCTTTGAGCCGCGCGAGGATCGGGCCGGTGCTCAGGTGATCACCTCCGTCGTGCGCCAGCCGGGCGCGTTCGCCCCCGCTCAGACCGGGCCCCGCCGCGGCCGTGCGGCATGAACGCCTTCCGCCAGCGAACCGACAAAGGAGGCCACGACATCGACCAGATCGGGACGCGGCGCCCCTTTCGCGTCAAGGTGGTCGGCGATCTTGGCGACGATCGCCGAGCCAACGACCGCCGCGTCCGCGGTGCTGCCGATCGCGCGGGCCTGACCGGGGGACTTGATGCCGAAGCCGACCGCGACCGGCAGCGGGGAATGGGCGCGGATGCGCTCGACCGCGTGCGTCACGTCCACCAGCGCAGCCGAAGCCGTGCCGGTGATGCCGGTGATCGAGACGTAATAGACGAAACCGGAGGCATGCTTGACGACCAACGGCAGCCGCTCGTCCCCTGTCGTCGGCGCCACGAGGAAGATCAGGTCGATGCCCGCATTCCTGGCTGGGCCGACCACTTCTTCGGCCTCCTCCGGCGGCAGATCGACCAGGATCAGGCCATCGACCCCCGCCTTCTTGGCCGCAAACAGAAACCGCGCGGTGCCGTAAACATAGACCGGATTGAAGTAGCCCATGAGGACGATCGGCGTCTCCGCGTCTTCCTGGCGGAAGGCCGCCACCATGTCGAGCGTGCGCCGCATCGTCTGGCCGGCACGCAGCGCCCGTTCCGAGGCGGCCTGAATGATCGGGCCGTCGGCCATCGGATCGCTGAACGGCATGCCGAGCTCGATGATGTCCGCACCCGCAGCCGGCAGCCGGCGCATGATGTCGATCGAGGTCGCGAGATCGGGATCGCCAGCGGTCACGAAGGTGACGAGCCCGGCGCGCCGCTGCTGCCTTAAGCTTGCGAACCGCCGGCCGATGCGCCCGCCTTCCCTCATAGCTCGATCCCCAGCACGCGCGCGACCGTGAACACGTCCTTGTCGCCACGGCCGCACAGGTTCATGACCACGATTTCGTCCTTGGCCATTCCGCCGGCGATATGGGAGACGTAGGCCAACGCGTGCGACGGCTCCAGCGCCGGAATGATGCCCTCGGTGCGCGAGCACAGCTGGAAGGCCTCGATCGCCGCGTCGTCGGAGACGGCGACGTACTCGACCCGGCCGCTATCCCTGAGCCAGGCGTGCTCCGGTCCGACGCCAGGATAATCGAGCCCCGCCGCAATCGAGTGGCCGTCACGGATCTGCCCATCGTCGTCATAGAGAAGGTAGGTCCGGTTGCCGTGCAGAACGCCCGGAGCGCCAGCAGAGAGCGACGAGCAGTGCTCTCCGCTTGGGATGCCGCGGCCGCCTGCTTCGACCCCGACCATGCGGACGCTGCTGTCGTCCAGGAACGGCGCGAACAGGCCGATCGCGTTCGAGCCGCCGCCGATGCAAGCGACCAGAAGGTCCGGCAGCCGTCCCTCGGCGGCCACGATCTGCTCGCGCGCCTCGACGCCGATGATCGACTGGAAATCGCGCACCATGCGCGGATAGGGGTGCGGCCCGGCAACCGTACCAATGAGGTAATAGGTGTCGCCGACGTTGGCGACCCAGTCGCGCAGGGCCTCGTTCATGGCATCCTTGAGGGTGCCTGTCCCCGACGTAACCGGCCGCACCTCGGCGCCCAACAGCTTCATGCGGAACACGTTCGGCGACTGCCGCTCGATGTCGGTGGCGCCCATGTAGATGACGCAGTCGATGCCGAACAGCGCGCACACGGTCGCGGTCGCCACGCCGTGCTGGCCAGCGCCGGTCTCGGCGATGATCCGCGTCTTGCCCATCCGCCGGGCCAGGAGGATCTGGCCCAAGGTGTTGTTGATCTTGTGGGCGCCGGTGTGCAGCAGTTCGTCGCGCTTGAAGTAGATCTTGGCGCCACCCAAGGAGTCGCTCAACCGTTGCGCGTAATAGAGCGGGCTCGGCCGCCCGACGTAATGTTTGAGGTAATAGCGGAACTCGTCAGCAAACACCGGATCCTGCGAGGCGGCATTGTAGGCCTGCTCCAGTTCCAGGATCAGCGGCATCAGCGTCTCGGCGACGTAACGGCCGCCGTAGATGCCGAAATGACCCCGTTCGTCCGGCCCGCTCCGGTAGGTGTTGGGAAGATCCATCATCAATTTCGCAACGTTGTCCTGAAACTCATCTGGAACATGCGCCGGCCAAACGCCACGGCCGAAATAGGGGTCTGGATCGCGGCCGGTCTGCAGCGCTCGGACCGGCTTCCGCCTTCACCGTCATCAACGTCCGGCGGCGGCAGCGGCACCGGCGGCCACATTAAGATGCATGGCTGTCCGCAGAAACGCCTCGATCTTCGCAACACTCTTGCGGCCTGGCGCGTCCTCAACGCCGGACGACACATCAACCGCCTTGGCCCCGCTCGCCCGCACCGCAAGCGCCACGTTACCGGCCTCGAGCCCGCCTGCCAAGAACCATGGGCGACGGCAGGCGATTCCGTTCAACAACTCCCACTCGAACGCCCGGGCGTTGCCCCCCGGCCGATCGGCGCCCGCCGGCGGATGCGCGTCGAACAGCAGCCAGTCGGCAACGGCCTCGTAGCCGGCAGTGCGAGCCAAGTCCGCGGCCGTGGCGACGGCGACCGACTTGATCACCGGCACGCCGAAGCGGGCCTTAATCGCGGCAACGCGCGCCGGCGTTTCGCTTCCATGCAGTTGCAGCATGTCAAGGGGGACTCGCGCCATCAGCGCATCCAGCGTTGCATCATCGGCATCGACGACGAGCCCCACCCGATGGACGGTGTCGGGCACCTGGGCCGCAAGCGTCGCGGCGCGATCGAGATCAAGGCAGCGCGGCGAGGGTGGGAAGAAGACGAAGCCGACGAAGCGGGCGCCACCGCGCACCGCAGCCGCAAGCGCAGACTGCGTCGACAAGCCGCAGATCTTGACCGCAATCGCCATCGGCTTCGGCCGCCAGAATGCACCTAAGCCGCTCGGGCCTAGGCCGCATCCCTCGCAGGCGCCGGCAGGCTCGTAGCCTGGCCCTGCGCGCGCTCCGCCTGCGTCAAGCGCTCCTTAAGCGATGCAATCTCGCGCTGGTCGCGTTCCGTCTGCTGAACCAGCGTCCGCACCCGCGCCCGCGCACCGCTGCGGCGTAGCAGGCCGACGACGGCGCCCAGAAGGAAGCCGGCCAGCAAGCCGACCAAGCCCACACCATAGAGCGGAAACGGCACGCCGGTGTCCGTCACCGGCCAGAGGTTAAGCTGCACCTCGTTCGGGTTCATGGCCGCGAAGACCACGACGGCAACCAGGATCGGCAGCGCGAAAAGCCAAAACAACAGCCTTAACACCGGACCATCCCTATCAATCGCTTAAGAGTCGGTATTGAGACGCTCGCGCAGTTCCTTGCCGGTCTTGAAGTAGGGAATGTGCTTGGCAATCACATCCACCGCCTCGCCGGTGCGCGGGTTGCGGCCCACGCGCGCGCCCCGCTTCTTGACTGAAAAGGCACCGAATCCGCGCAGTTCGACCCGATCGCCGCGCGCCAGCGCCGCAGCAATCTCCTCAAAGATCGTAATCACGATCCGTTCGACATCTCGCTGATAGAGATGCGGGTTGGCAGCCGCCAACCGGGCAACAAGTTCCGACTTTGTCATCTGCGATGACCCCCTCCTGAACCCCTCCGTCCGCCATGGGCTGGACGATCGTTGGTTTTCCTGGAGTGCCCGCGTTCAGAGACCAGGGTGCCAGACGGAGACCAACCCGTCAAGCGTAAGGCGTTCAACGAAAAGCGCTTTTCCGGTGATTTTGGTGAACAAATCACGGATTGCCCGCTCTGGCCCCACAATCTCAAGGTCCTTTATGGCAAGATCGCGGTCAATCGCGTGGGTTTCGTGCAACCACGTCCGCGCTTCGTCTTCCCCGCCCAGGCGGTCAATCAACCCGTTCGCCAGCGCCTGGCGGCCGGTAAAGACCCTCCCGTCGGCCATTTTCAGCACCGTGTCCCGCTCCAGCCGGCGGCGCTCGGCAACCATATCGACAAACATGGCGTGCATGTCGAGGACGAGTTTTTGCGTCGCCTCTCGCGCTTCTGGCGTAAACGGCTCGAACGGATTCGGTTGCGCCTTCAAGGCTCCGCTCTTGATCGTCTCCGGCTTGATGCCCAGACGGTCGAGGAGCGCCGTCATGTCCGCCGTCTGCAAGATGACGCCGATCGAGCCGGTGATCGTCCCCTCGTGCGCAACGATGAGATCGCACGCCGCTGCAGTCATGTAGGCCGCCGAGGTCCCCAGCTCGCCCATGACCGCGACTACCGGCATATGGGCGGCAACCGCGCGCAGACGGCCGAACAGTGCCTCGCCGCCGACCACGGTCCCGCCGGGACTGTCGATGCGCACGATCAGCGCCTTGGCCGCGCTTTCCTTGGTGAGCGCATCCAGGACCGAGTCGCGCTCACGGTCGTCGGTGATGACGCCGTCGACAGTCAGCCGCGCGATGTAGGGCGCACCCCAACGGTCCTGATAGGCGCCGACAGCGGCCAGGACCGCGGCGACGAAAGCGACGACCGCAGCGATGCGCCAGAATGCGAGCTTGCGCTTCAGACGCCGCCGATCGATCAACAGGTCCACATCGAAAGCCACGACGTCGTTCGTCCTTTGCCGGCCCTTGCAGCGACCCGTGGCTGATCAAGGGCCGGTTGCTGTCCCTATTCTGAGTCGGCTTCGCGCTTTTCTTCCACCTCGGCGCGCCGCTGCGCCTCGGCCGTCTCGCGCTTTTCCTTGATCGCCGCGCCCAGGATATCGCCCAGACTGGCGCCGGAGTCGGACGAGCCGTAGGTGGCAACCGCCTGTTTTTCCTCCTCGATCTCGCGCGCCTTGATCGACAGCACGACCTTGCGGCCGCTGTGGTCGATCTGCAGGACCTTGGCATCGACCTTCTCGCCACGCGCAAACCGGTCCGGACGCTGCTCGCTCCGGTCGCGTGACAGTTCGGCCTTGCGGATGATGCCGGGAACACCATCGGCGGTCTGCACCTCAATTCCGCCATCGAAGACGCCGGTAACGGTGCAGGTGACGACCGCATTGCGCTTCAACCGCGACACGCCGTCCTCGAACGGATCGCTCGCGAGCTGTTTGACGCCGAGGCTGATCCGCTCCTTATCGACATCGACATCGAGCACCTTGGCCCGCACCAGGTCGCCACGCTTGACTTCCTGGATGGCGGCCTCGCCGGCCTGGGTCCACGACAGATCGGAGAGATGGACCATGCCGTCGATCTCGCCGGTCAGGCCGATGAACAGCCCGAACTCGGTGATGTTCTTGACCTCGCCCTCGACCACCGAGCCGATGGGATGCTGGTCCTGGAACTCCTCCCACGGATTGGGCAGCGACTGCTTCAGGCCAAGCGAGATCCGCCGCTTGTCGCGATCGACGTCGAGAACGACGACCTCGACCTCCTGCGACGTCGAAACGATCTTGCCCGGATGGACGTTCTTCTTCGTCCAGCTCATCTCAGAAACGTGAACGAGGCCCTCGACCCCCGGTTCGAGCTCAATGAAGGCGCCGTAGTCGGTGATGTTGGTGACGCGGCCGACGAACTTGGCGCCGACCGGATACTTGAGCTGCACACCATCCCACGGGTCGGCCTCGAGCTGCTTCATGCCGAGCGAGATCCGCTGCGATTCGGGATTGAAGCGGATGACCTGGACCTTCACCGTCTCGCCGATCTGCAGCGCCTCCGACGGATGGTTGATCCGGCGCCAGGAAATGTCGGTGACGTGCAACAGGCCGTCGACGCCGCCGAGATCGACGAAGGCGCCGTAATCCGTGATGTTCTTGACGACACCGTCGAGGACCTGGCCCTCTTTGAGGTTGGCGATCAGTTCCGAGCGGGCCTCGGCGCGGGTCTCCTCCAAGACGGCGCGGCGCGAGACAACGATGTTGTTGCGGCTGCGGTCCATCTTGAGGATCTGGAATGGCTGCGGCGTGTTCATCAACGGCGCCATGTCGCGCACCGGGCGGATGTCGACCTGGCTGCCGGGCAGGAACGCGACGGCGCCGGACAGATCGACGATGAAGCCGCCCTTGACGCGGCCAAAGATGGTGCCGTTGATGCGCTCGTTGTTCTTGAAGCAGCGCTCGAGCTGGTTCCACGCCTCTTCACGCTTGGCCTTTTCACGGCTCAGCATGACGAGGCCGTCCTTGTCCTCGTAACGCTCGACGTAGACGTCGATGTGATCACCGGGCGCGATCTTCGCGCTCTGCGCGGGCGTTGAGAACTCCTTCAACGCCACCCGGCCCTCGGATTTCAGCCCGACATCGATGACGGCATACTCGTTCTCGATCCCGACCACGGTCCCGCGCACCACCCGGCCTTCGAATCCTTCCTGCGCTCCAAAGGCCTCGTCAAGCATCGCGGCGAACGACTCCTTGGACTCCGAGGAACCGCTCTGGGCAGCGCTAGCCAGCTCGCTTGCCGTCATGTGATCATTCGTCTCCATTCATCCGCAACTGTCGTCAAAATAAGAGGTTTGCGTAACCGGGCCGGCCGCGACACCACCCGCCGCCGACACCGCCACCGGCCTGCCGGATTCCGGTCTAAGGCACGGATTCATCGATCATCTTTTTCGGAGCCACCGCCAGGGATGCCGCCGGCAAGACCGAGTACCCGATCGAAAACGGCGTCGCGGTCGAGATCACTCGTATCGATGACAAATGCATCCTTCGCCGCTGCTAACGGAGCGACGGATCGTGTCGCATCCCTCCTGTCACGTTCCTGCATGTCGTGCAGAACTTCGCTATGTATAGCGGGCAGGCCACGTTGCCGCAACTCCTCAAGCCGGCGCGCCACGCGAACATCGAGCGACGCGGTAAGGAAAATCTTGAGGTCGGCATCCGGACAAATGACGGTGCCGATGTCGCGGCCATCGAGGACAGCCCCGGCGCTGCCATCCGGCGGTGATGCCGCAAAGGTGCGCTGGAAGTCGAGCAGGGCCGCGCGCACGGCCGGGATGGCTGCGACCTTTGACGCGGCGACGGCGGCTTCGTCACGGCGCAGGCCGTCCCGGTCAAGATCGGCCGCCGTCAACTGCTGCGCCGCCGGGGCGGCATCGTCCGCCGATGACGGATCGCCGCCTTGCGCCAAGACCTTCATCCCCACCGCCCGGTACAGAAGGCCGGTATCGAGATAGGCAAAGCGGAGCCGCGCCGCCAACCGGCGGGCGACTGTCCCCTTGCCGGCACCAGCTGGACCATCGACCGCGATGATCGGTGTCGGGCGTCCTGTCACCTGTGTGCCACTCCTTGACGACGCCACGCGGTTCATCCATCGGGTCGCTTGCGGCCCAAGCGTCGGCTCGGGCTTATCACGTCCAACGCGCGCAAACCAGCCATCGGCGGTCAACCTGCCATCGCGCCGACGCGAATCAGCAACAGTGAGCCCCGTCATATTCGATCATTGGCACGACAGATATCCTTGCCACACGTTCTTAGAGACCAATGAGGTGGCTTGCGCTCGCGCATTACGACATGTATAATGCACTATGCTCGCATTGCGATAGTTCGCTCTGTCGATCGCATTGGTTCATTTGCTTCTCCTGCCCGGCGCCCACGCCGCCGGGAAACCCGATACGCTCCACAACCCTGCCCGCGTGATTGCCGCGGCAAGGGTTTGCTGTAGGCTGCCATGGCGCCACACTCCGATGTACGGTACAAGACAGTATGAATCGCATCTTCGTGCCGGGGGACGTTGGACAGCTTTTCGCCATATATCGTTGATACAGGCGCGCTCATTTGGTTGATCAGGCTGCGAGAGGAACCGTGAACTACTTCTCGGATATGACCCGGGTGACCCGGGAAGCGACCCGTGCACCGCTGGCATTGACCGAGCGGGTGTTCGACCTTGGTGATTTTCTACGGCTGTTGAATCGGCGCCGGCCGCTGATCCTCGGCTTCATCGCTGCCTCGTTGCTGGTTGCGTATCTCGTGCTGCAGTGGATGACGCCGATTTATACCGGGACAGCCGAGCTGTTCCTCGAAAAGACGCAAACCAACATCACCGACATCAAGGCGGTGCTGACCGAGGCGGTTGACGATCCCGCCGGACTGTCGAGCGAGATCGAGGTGCTGCGCTCGCGCGGTCTGGCCGAAAAGGTCGTGGACAAGCTGCGCCTGACCGAGGACCCAGAGTTCAACAGGGCGCTGTTGGCGCCGTCGCCGATCGAACGCGCACGGCAACGGGTTGCGGCCCTTGCTTCGGCCTACGTTTCCGAGAATTTTCTCGTCTGGATCGGGCTCATTGAGGCGGATCGGCTGACGCCCGAGGAAGAGCAGCTGGCCCAGCAGGAGAAGACGGTCAACGTCTTCCTCAAACGGCTGAGCGTTTTCCCCAAGGGCGAGTCCCGTGTGATCAATGTCAGCTTCGACTCGGAATCGCCGACAAAGGCTGCCCAGATCGCCAACGCCGTCGCCGACGCCTACATCCTTGACCAGCTCGACCAGCGCTACGAGGCGACCCGGCGCGCCAATGAGTGGCTCGGCAGCAAGCTCGATGATCTGCGCACGAAGGTTGCCCGCTCCGACGGGGCGGTCGAATCTTACCGTCAGCGCGCCGGCCTGATCCAGGGTGGGCAGGGCAGTCTCCTGGTTTCCCAGCAGGTTACCGACCTCAACAGCCAGCTTATCGTCGCCCGCACCGAACGCGCCGCGGCCGAGGCGCGTTTGAGCCAGGTTCGCCAGCTCGTCCGTGCGCAGGGAGGTGCCGACGCCGCCCGCGACGTTCTCAGCTCGCCGATCGTGCAGGCGCTGAGCGCGCAGGAAACTGAAGTCAAGCGCAAGCTGGCTGAGCTTGAGCAGGAGTACGGCGAGCGCCACCCGCGGCTGATCAACGTCAAGGCCGAGCTGCGCGACGTCCGCGCGAAGTTGAACGCGGAGGTCGGCAAGGTCGTCCGCACACTCGAAAACGAGGTCGCTGTCGCCCAGGCCCGCGAGGCGGCACTCGCCCAGAGCCTGCGTCAAGTCGAGGGCCGCGTCTCCCAGGCGAATACGGCAAGCGTACAGCTGCGGGCGCTTGAGCGCGAGGCCAACGCCGACAAGCAGCTGCTCGAGCTGTTCCTCAACCGCGCCGAACAGATCAACGCCCAAACGGACCTCGCCATTCACCAGTCGAACGCACGCATTCTCTCGAAGGCGACGCTGCCCCATGCGCCCTCGTCACCGCAGAAGGCGCTGATGATGGCGGTCGTCCTCGTCGCCTCGACGCTGTTTGTCATTCTCGCGGTCCTCGTTATCGAGTTCCTGCACCGCGGCTTCCGCAGCGGCGAGCAGATCGAGGAAATGACCGGCGTGCGCGCTTTGGGCTTGATCCCGGCGATCAAGAATTCGCGTCGGAAGGGCCGGCACCCCGAGCTCGTCCTGGTTAAGCAGCCGCAGTCGCTGTTCGGCGAGGCGGTGCGCTCCGTCTACACGAGCATCTTGTTCTCGCAGACCCAAGAGCCGCTGAAGACGATCCTGATCACCTCGAGCTACCCCAAGGAAGGCAAGACGACGCTTGCCGTCTGCCTGGCGCGCATGTGCGCGCTGTCCGGCAAGAGGACGGTGCTGGTCGAAGCCGACTTGAGAAAGCCGCAAGTGCACCGACGGATCGCCGCGCCGCAGGGCCCGGGGCTGGTTGAATATTTCCTCGGCGAGGCGGAACTCTCGCAGATCCTCCACTACGACGAAGTTTCGGGCGCCTACGTCATCCCGTGCGGCAAGGCGTCGGTCGACGCCAGCAAGCTCCTCGACTCACCAGAGATGAGCCGGCTGCTCGCCAGCCTGGCGGCGCAGTTCGATCTCGTGCTGCTCGACACGCCGCCGATCATGGCGGTGGCGGACGCGCGCATCCTTACCCCCCAGGTCGATGGGGTCGTTTACGCGGTCCGCTGGGGCAAGACGCCGCGCGAGGTCGTCAAGCTCGGGCTCAAGACGCTGGGTGAGACTACCGGCCATGTCGTCGGCGCGGTCCTGACGATGGTCGATGTCGAACAGCACGCCCAGTACGGCTTCGGCGACTCCGGTTACTACCACAAGGGTATCAAGTCCTACTACGTCCGCGGATAAGTAGCGGCCCCGGTTCGGGTGGCAGCCGCGCTGCCACCCGCCACCGCCTCCTCGCCCTCCTCCCAATTTTGGCCGGCGCCAGCATCCGGTGAAAAACCGGCGTGGCGTTTCCTCGGCACTTCGACCACTATGGCGTTATCGGCACATCTGCCGTCGCAGTGATTCAACCGCTGCGGTCACGACAGCCCCGTTGCAACGCCCAGGTCGATGCTCCGCGCCTTAAAGCCCGTTCAACGCCTGCTCGGCAGCACCCTGCGCGACCTGGCGCCGTTGTTCCTCGTTATCGGCTTCTTTCAGGCCGTGGTCCTGCAACAGCCCTTTCCCAACCTGTTGGACGTCGGCATCGGACTCATCTTTGTCGTCATCGGGCTGACGCTCTTCGTCGGCGGCCTGAAGATCGGCCTTTTCCCCGTTGGCGAGGCGATGGCCGAGTCCTTTGCCCGCAAGGGCAGCCTCAGTGCCCTGCTCGCTTTTGCGTTTCTCCTTGGCTTCACGACGACAATCGCCGAGCCGGCGCTGATTGCCGTGGTCGATCAGGCCGGAGCAGCCGCAGCAGCAGCCAACGTCGTCGCCGATCACCCGGACGCGATCGCTCGCTATGCCTTGTGGCTCAGGATCACCGTCGCACTGTCGGTCGGCATCGCTCTCGTTATCGGCGTCATTCGGATCGTGCGCGGCTGGCCGATTCAAGTCCTGATCATCGCCGGCTACACAGGCATTGCCGCCATGACGGCGATTGCGCCTCCCGAGATCGTCGGCATTGCCTACGACTCCGGCGGCGTCACGACCTCGACGGTCACGGTGCCGCTGGTCGCCGCCCTAGGGGTCGGCTTGGCTTCGGTGATCCGCGGCCGCAATCCGGTGGTCGACGGCTTCGGCCTGATTGCGTTTGCCAGTCTGACGCCAATGATGTTCGTTCTGGCGTTCGGGACGATCTGGAAACAGCTGTAGGGACCGGCGACGGCGCGCGATGCTTGAGCTCCTGGGAGCCACCGCCCTTTCAACCTTTTTCGACGTCGGGCCGATCGTCATTGTGCTCGGCTTCTTTCAGTTTGTCGTCCTGCGCCGGCCATTGGCGCGGCCGGGACGCATTCTCCTCGGCCTTGTCCTGGTTATTCTCGGGATGACGTTGTTTCTCGTCGGCCTCGAGAGCGCCCTGTTCCCACTTGGCAGGACGATGGCGCTGCAGCTCACCGAGCCGGCCATTCTTGGAACCGCCGGCGCGAGCGCTGACTGGCGCGATTACGGCTGGATCTACGCCTTTGCCGCTGCAATCGGTTTCGCCACCACGATCGCCGAGCCGGCACTGATCGCCGTCGCGCTGAAGGCCGCTCAGATCTCGGGCGGCGCGGTGCCACCGTTCGGGCTGCGCCTCACGGTCGCCTTGGGCGTCGCCATCGGTGTTGCGCTTGGGTGCTTGCGTATCGTGACCGGAACGCCGCTGGCCTGGTGCATCATCGCCGGCTATGTGGTCGTACTCCTGCAGACGATGATAACACCGCGCATGATCGTGCCGCTCGCCTATGATTCCGGTGGCGTTACGACCTCTACGGTAACCGTACCCGTCGTTACGGCGCTTGGCCTCGGCCTTGCGACCGTGATCCCCTCGCGTACCCCCTTGACCGACGGGTTCGGCTTGATCGCATTCGCAAGCCTGTTTCCAATCCTCACCGTTCAGGCCTATGCTTGGCTGGCATCAACCTGGAGCCGCCTCGCCAAGGCGCGCAGGGAGAAAGCAACCGTCCGATGAACCTGAAATTGATTGTTGCGATGGTCGCCGATGACCGCACGGACGCCGTGCTTGATGCTGCCCGCCAAGCAGGCGCGACCGGTGCCAGCGTGATCACCAACTGTCGCGGCGAGGGCTTGAAGCCGGAGAAGACGTTTCTCGGCTTGGGCCTGACTTCGCAGCGGGACGTCTTGTTGTTCGTCGTTGCCGAGCCGAAAGCGCGCGAGATCCTCGAAACGATCGCCCAGGCCGGCCAGCTCGACAAGCAGCCCGGCGCTGGTATCGCCTTTCAGCTCGCGATCGAGGACGCGGTCGGCCTGCGGACGCAGGCGCAGGCAATCTTGAGTTCGATCGCGGAGCGGGTGTGAGCATGGCCGCGCTGGTGCGGGTCGCCGAGATCATGTCGCCCGGCATCAAGACGATCGGCCGGACGGCGACGGTTGCAGACGCGATCGAAAGGATGCGCGAGGCTGGCGTGAGCTCGCTCGTCGTTGAGCGGCGCGATGAGGACGACGAGTATGGGCTGGTGGTCGTCACTGACATTGCGCGCGAGGTGATTGCCAAGGACCGGCCGCCCGAGCGCGTAAACATTTACGAGATCATGTCGAAACCGGTGATTACCCTGCCCGCCGACATGCAGGTCAAGTACGCGGTCAGGCTTCTGGTTCAGTTCAAGCTCTCGCGCGCGCTGGTGGTTGACGCTGCCCGGCAACCGCTCGGCATCGTCACTTTGCGCGACATGGTCCTGCGCCATCCGCATATCGCACCGGAGCGGTGATCGCAGCCACCGCGCAGCACCTGATGCAAGTGCAGCGCGAACGGCTCGCCGCTTCCTTACCGGCACCGATTCCCGCACCGGCTGCCGCGGTATGCGGGTCCGATCGCCTATTACGAGAGATTTGTCGTCGCGCCGCCTAATCACCGCAGTTGCGAAGTGTTTTGCTTGAACGATGCGGCAGATCCCCTAATCTAGTTCAGCATACGGACCGAACGACGCGCGACGGTTCAGGGTCATCCGGACTTAACAGAACGTGGATCTCCTCGGGTCGGCTGCCGTGCGGTTTATCAGGTTGACAGGTGTGAGGGAGAGATGACTGGAAGCGGACGCGACAGAACCAAACACGCCAAATTGCTCGCGTGGGTGGATGAATGGGCGGCTATTTGCAAGCCAGACAAGGTGTATTGGTGCGACGGCTCCCAAGCGGAGTACGATCGCCTGTGCGAGGAAATGGTTCAGTCGGGGACCTTCACTCGGCTCAACCCAGAGAAGCGGCCAAATTCCTTCCTAGCGCGTTCGCACCCGTCTGACGTCGCGCGGGTCGAGGAGCGGACGTTTATCTGCTCGAAGAACAAAGAAGATGCCGGACCAACCAACAACTGGATGGATCCGGACGAGATGCGCGCCAAGCTGAAGCCGCAGTACGACGGTTGCATGCGCGGTCGCACGATGTATGTGATCCCGTTCAGCATGGGGCCGATCGGCTCCCCGATCGCTTATCCGGCGATCGAGTTGACCGATAGCGCCTACGTCGTGACGAACATGCGCATCATGACGCGCATGGGCCAGGCGGTGTTGGATTACCTCGGCGCGGACAAGTTCTTCGTGCCGTGCGTGCATTCGGTCGGCGCACCGCTGCAGCCGGGCCAGAAGGACGTGCCGTGGCCGTGCGAGGGCGACATCTCGCGCAAGTACATCGTCCACTTCCCGGAAACGCGCGAGATCTGGTCGTACGGCTCCGGTTATGGCGGCAACGCGCTCTTGGGCAAGAAGTGCCTGGCACTGCGCATCGCCTCGGCGATGGCGCGCGACGAGGGCTGGCTGGCCGAGCACATGCTGATCCTGGGTCTCGAATCGCCGGAAGGCGAGAAGACCTACGTCGCCGCCGCGTTCCCGAGCGCTTGCGGCAAGACCAACCTCGCCATGATCATGCCGCCGGGTGGTTTTGAGGGCTGGCGGGCGTTTACCGTCGGCGACGATATCGCCTGGATCAAGCCAGGACCGGACGGCAGCCTGCGCGCCATCAATCCCGAGTACGGCTTCTTCGGCGTCGCGCCGGGGACGTCCTACGACTCCAACCCGATGGCGATGGACACCCTGAAGCCCGGCAACAGCATCTTCACCAACTGCGTGCTGACCGACGACGGCGACGTGTGGTGGGAAGGCATGGGCCCGGCGCCGAAGCATGGCATCGACTGGAAGGGCCAGAGCTGGACTCCTGAGTCAGGCCAGCCGGGAGCGCACCCGAATGCGCGCTTCACCGCCCCGGCGTCGCAGTGCCCGACCATCGATCCGGCATGGGAAGATCCGGCCGGCGTGCCGATCTCGGCCTTCCTGTTCGGCGGCCGGCTGTCGAAGACGTTCCCGCTGGTCTACGAGTCGTTCAACTGGAACCACGGCGTCTTCATGGCCGCGACCATGGGCTCCGAGGCGACAGCGGCGGCGATCGGCCAGGCGGCGATCCGGCGTGATCCGTTCGCCATGCTGCCGTTCATCGGCTACCACATGGCCGACTACTGGGCTCACTGGGTCAAGATGGGGCAGCGCAAGGAGCTCAAGCTGCCGAAGATCTTCCGCGTCAACTGGTTCCGCAAGGACGAGAACGGCAAGTTCATTTGGCCCGGCTACGGCCAGAACATGCGCGTTCTGAAGTGGATCGTCGACCGGGTGCGCGGTCGCTCCGGTGCGGTCGAGAGCCCGTTCGGCTTGATGCCGCGCTACGAGGACATCACCTGGGCCGGCATTGACTTCTCCAAGGCCAAGTACCACGGCATCACCGATGTCGCGCGTGCCGGCCTGCAGGCGGAAGCGGCCGAGATCAAGCAGTATTTCGGCACGTTCGGCAGCCACCTGCCGCCCGAGCTCGAAAAGCAACGCCAAGAGCTTGAGGAACGCGCGGGCAAGGCACCCGAAGTTTGGAGTGCCGCTGCCGGCTAACCCGGAAGCCGTACTTTTGGAAGTGTCGCGGGAGGCCGGCCGTCAAAAGCCGGCCTCCTCGCATTTCCAGGGCCGGCCGAGCGTTATGGCCGCAGTTTCGGTGAGCGCGGTTTCTGTGACCGGAACTCAGCTGCGATCAGAAGGAACGTGGCACGACGAACAGTCGACCACCAGGTAGGCGCGCACCGCGGCAACCGCGACCGCAAGCCAGCCCAGCATCAAGAGAAAACCGCCGACGGGCGCTGCGCCCGACACCGGCACGTCGCCGGTGATCCCGAGCCAGTACAGCGAGCCCGAGAACATGAGAATGCCAAGCGCAAACCCCGCGCCCGCCACGTGCACCGGCGACACCCAGGGCAGATCGCTCTGAGTGGCCAGCCACGCGACAGCGAACAGGGCGAGCGCGTGCGTCATTTGATATTGCGAGCCGATCGCGATCATTTCCCGGCTGCCGGCATCGAGCATGCCATGGCGGGAAAACGCGCCGGCCGCCACGGAAAGCAAACCGTTGAGTGCGGCGAGCAGGATCCAGACGACCGCCGGACGGGTCAAACCAGTCTTTGAAACCATTTCCTTCTCGCCTCCGTGGGACTCTTCGATAGGTCCATTATAGGAATATTTTCTTCAAAGTCGACGCGAAAGAGTCGAGCAACCGTTCGCGTATTTCAACTTCATGACGAGGGGCGTGCGGAGGCGTTATTGCTGCCGCCCGAGGTTCCCGCCGGCTGGGTGCACGCGACCGCGTGTTCGAGCGGCTACGACCCCGCGAACGCACACGGCCCGGCAGCACACGCCGCCTGACCGCAGGGGCCGACCGCAGGTGCCTGCGCGCCGCCATTGACGCGCGGCGCCATGATCGCCTTTTCCAAGTGATGCTCGCCGCATTCAGGACAGCGAACGGCATGGCTTGCGAGCTTGTTCTCGAAATCGTCGCTGCTCGCAAACCATTCCTCGAAGCGATGCCCCTGCGGGCACTTGAGATCGAATACGATCATGCCACGACGTCCTTTTCCGTTCTCCGGCCCTTGAATTCCGCGCCTGAGCCGAGATGCCTCAGCGCGGCAGGTCCGAATAGCCCATCAGCGCCTGATCAACGGCGCGTGCGCACTGCCGGCCTTCACGGATCGCCCAGACGACAAGCGACTGGCCGCGGCGCATGTCGCCGCACGCAAAGACACGGTCGACGCTGGTGCGGTAGCCATCCGGGTCCAAATCCGGGTCAGCCGCGATGTTGCCACGGCTGTCGCGCGCAACGCCGAGGTCCGCGATCAGCGTATCGGCTTCCGGCCCCACGAACCCCATCGCAAGCAGGGCCAGATCGGCCGGAATGGTGAACGCGCTCTCGTTGATCTCCTTGAGCTGCCAGCCACCATTCGCATCGTTCACCCATTCGACGCGAACGAGTTCAAGCCCTTCGAGCTTGCCGTTCCCCAAGAAGCGCTTGGTCGAAACGGCCCAGTCGCGGGCACAGCCTTCCTCCTGCGACGTCGAGGTGCGCAGCTTCAAAGGCCAGTTCGGCCACGTCAGTCCCTTGTCTTCCCGCTCCGGCGGCCGCGGCAGAATTTCGAGCTGGGTGACCGACTTGGCACCCTGGCGGATCGAAGTGCCGACACAGTCGGACCCGGTGTCGCCACCGCCGATGACGATGACATTCTTGCCCGTGGCCAGGATGGCTCCATCCTCGGGCACCGGCCGGCCGCCGATGCGGGCATTCTGCTGGGTGAGAAAGTCCATCGCATAATGAACGCCGGCCAAGTCACCACCCGGCACCGGCAGGCCGCGCGGCCGCTCCGAGCCACCGGAAAGAACGAGGATGTCATACTCCTCCATCAACCGCCCGACCGGAATTGCTGCGCCGACGTGACTGTTGGGCCTGAACTCGACGCCCTCGGCCTGCATCTGCGCCATCCGGCGGTCGATCCAATGCTTCTCCATCTTGAAGTCGGGAATTCCGTAGCGGAGCAGCCCACCGATGCGATCGCGCTTCTCGTAAACGACCACAGCGTGGCCGGCGCGCGCCAGCTGCTGCGCACAGGCGAGACCCGCCGGCCCGGAGCCGACAACCGCCACCCTGCGGCCTGTGCGCCTGGCCGGAATTTGCGGCAATACCCAGCCTTCCGCCCAGCCCTTGTCAATGATCGCGCACTCGATCGACTTGATGGTGACCGGCTGATCGAACAGGTTCAGCGTGCACGCAGCCTCGCACGGCGCCGGGCACACACGCCCGGTAAACTCCGGGAAGTTGTTGGTGGAGTGCAGGACTTCGAGCGCCTCCCGCCATTGGCCCTTGAACACCAGGTCATTCCAATCGGGAATGATGTTGTTGATCGGACAGCCCTGGTGGCAGTAGGGGATGCCGCAATCCATGCAGCGCGCGCCTTGGCGGCTGATCTCCGCCTCCTGCTGCGGGACCACGAACTCGTGCCAGTGATGCACCCGCTGGCTGATCGGCTCGTACGCGCGATCGCGCCGCGTAATCTCCAGGAACCCGGTCGGCTTTCCCATGGCGGTTAGGCCCCAACCGCGACGCTGACGTCCTGGCGCTCGGTCGGCCGCCAGCGTGCCTGCTGCCTTTCGAGCGCCTTGCGATAGTCGACAGGCATGACCTTGACGAACTTCCGCAGATAGAGCGGCCAGTTCTCCAGGATCTGGGCTGCCTTTTCACTGCCTGTATAGCGGCGATGGTTCTCGATCATTGCATGCAGGCGCTCGACATCAAGACGCGTCATGTCGTGCATCAATTCCACCAGCCCATGCGTCTCCAGGTCTCCCTTGTGGTGGTACAGGCTTTCCATGCGGTCGTCCTCATCCGCAATCGGCTCCAACTCCACCATCGAGAGGTTGCAGCGCCGCGCGAAGTCGCCTTCCTCATCGAGCACGTAGGCGACGCCGCCGCTCATGCCGGCGGCAAAATTCCGCCCCGTGCGGCCGAGCACGACAACGCAGCCGCCGGTCATGTACTCGCAGCCATGGTCGCCCACCCCCTCAACCACGGCGACCGCCCCAGAATTGCGGACGGCGAACCGTTCACCAGCAACGCCGAGGAAGTAGGCCTCGCCTGCGATCGCTCCGTACAGCACCGTGTTGCCGACAACGATGTTCTCGCCCGGCTCGAACCGGCTTGTCGGCGGCGGATAGACGATCACCCTGCCGCCGGACAACCCCTTGCCGACATAGTCGTTCGCGTCCCCCACCAACTCCAGCGTCACGCCGCGGGCGAGGAAGGCGCCGAACGTCTGCCCAGCCGTTCCGGTGCCACGGATCCAGATCGTCTGATCGGCCAGGCCGGCATGACCATAACGCCGCGCGATCTCACCGGAGAGCATGCCGCCTACGGTGCGGTGGGTGTTGCGCACCGGCGTTTCGATCCGCACCGGCTGACGATGCTCGAGGGCCGGCTTCGCCTTTTCGATCAGCATGTGGTCGAGCGCGCGTTCCAGACCGTGGTCCTGCTTCTCGCAGTTGTAGCGAGCCACCTCCGGACCTGCTGGCGGCTGGTAGAAGACGCGGCTGAAATCGAGCCCCTGCGCCTTCCAGTGCTCAACGCCGGAACGCATATCGAGGCAGTCGGTCCGGCCGATCATCTCCTTGAAGGTGCGGAAGCCAAGTTCGGCCATGAGCGCGCGCACCTCCTCGACGATGAAGGTCATGAAGTTGACGACATGCTCAGGCTCGCCCGCGAACCGCTTGCGCAGCTCCGGGTTCTGGGTTGCGACGCCGACCGGGCAGGTGTTGAGGTGACACTTGCGCATCATGATGCAGCCAGCCGCAATCAGCGCCCCGGTCGCGAAGCCGAACTCGTCCGCCCCCAATAGCGCGCCAACGATTACATCGCGCCCGGTCCGCAGGCCGCCGTCGACCTGAACCGCGATCCGGCCGCGCAGCGCGTTGAGGACGAGCGTCTGGTGCGTCTCGGCGAGACCGACCTCCCAGGGCAAGCCCGCATGCTGGATCGAGGTAATCGGCGAGGCGCCCGTACCACCATCGAAGCCGGAAATGGTGACATGATCGGCATGCGCCTTGGCAACGCCGGCCGCGACCGTGCCGACCCCCACTTCGGACACCAGCTTGACGCTCACCCGTGCCTCCGGGTTGACGTTCTTCAGGTCGAAGATCAGCTGCGCCAGATCCTCAATCGAGTAGATGTCGTGGTGCGGCGGTGGCGAGATCAGCCCGACGCCTGGCGTCGAGTGGCGCACGCGGGCGATCCACTCGTCGACCTTGTGGCCGGGCAACTGTCCGCCCTCGCCGGGCTTGGCACCCTGGGCGATCTTGATCTGCAGATCGTCGGCGTTGACCAGGTATTCGGCGGTCACCCCGAACCGGCCCGAGGCCACCTGCTTGATGGCCGAGCGCATGGAGTCGCCGTTGGGCTTCGGGACGAAGCGCGACGCCTCCTCCCCGCCCTCGCCGGTATTGGACTTGCCGCCCAGCCGGTTCATGGCGATCGCCAGCGTGGTGTGCGCTTCCCACGAGATCGAGCCGAACGACATTGCACCGGTCGCAAACCGCTGGACGATCTCAGCTGCCGGCTCGACTTCGTCGAGCGGAACCGGCGGGCCGGCCGGCCGCAGCGCGAACAGGCCGCGCAGGTTCTTCAGGCGGCGCGCCTGGTCGTTGATCTTGCGGCTGTAGGCGCCGAACTTCTTGAAGTCGCCGGAGCGGACCGCGTGCTGCAGAAGCGCGATTGTTTCCGGAGTCCAGACATGCTCCTCGCCGCGCAGCCGGTACTGAATGTCGCCGCCGACGTCGAGGGCATTGCGCAGCACCGGCGCGTCGCCGAATGCGAGCTTGTGGCGGCGAACCGTCTCAATGGCAATTTCGCGCAGGCCGATGCCTTCGACCGGCGTCCGCGTGCCGGTGAAATACTTGTCCACCAGTTCCTTGGACAGACCGACCGTATCGAAGATCTGCGCTCCGCAATAGGACTGGAAGGTCGAGATGCCCATCTTGGACATCACCTTGAGGATGCCCTTGTTGACGGCCTTGATGTAGCGCTTGTGCGTGTCTGCCTCGCTCAAGTCCCCCGGCATTTCCGCGCGCAAACCGGAAAGGGTGTCAAACGCGAGGTAGGGATTGATCGCCTCGGCGCCGTAGCCGGCGAGCAGGCAGAAGTCGTGCACCTGCCGGGCCTCGCCGGTTTCCACGACCAGGCCGACCGAGGTACGCAACCCCTCCCGGATCAGGTGATGATGGACGCCGGACGTCGCCAGGAGCGCCGGGATGGCGATGCGATCGGCGCAGATGTTGCGATCGGACAGAATGATGATGTTGAAGCCGTCGCGAACCGCTCCGACCGCGCGCGCAAAGACGCGATCGAGCGCGTGCGCCATGCCTTCCGCCGCTTCATCGGCGCGATAGGTGATATCGAGCGTGTAGGTGCGGAACGCGTTGTCGACATGGTTCTCGATCCGGCGAATGCGTTCCAGATCGACGTTGGTGAGGATCGGCGAGCGCACCTCCAGCCGCTTCTGGCCGGCCGCACCTTGCGGCTCCAACAGGTTGGGCCGCGGGCCGATCAGCGAAACGAGCGACATCACGAGTTCTTCGCGGATCGGGTCGATCGGCGGGTTGGTCACCTGCGCGAAGCACTGCTTGAAGTAGTCATAGAGCATCTTGGAGCGATCGGATAACACCGCGATCGGCGTATCCCGCCCCATCGACCCGACCGGCTCCTCGCCGGCGATGCTCATCGGCGCCAGGAAGAACCGGACGTCTTCTTGCGTGTAGCCGAACGCCTGCTGGCGATCGAGCAGCGTCTGTGCATCGGGCGGCATCGGCCCGACCTCAGCCGGCAGATCGGAGACATGGATCTGCGTCGATTCCAGCCACTGCTGATACGGGCGCGCCGAGGCCAACTCGGCCTTGACCTCGTCGTCATCGATGATGCGGCCCTGTTCGAGGTCGATCAGGAGCATGCGGCCAGGCTGCAGCCGCCACTTCTTGATGATCTTTTCCTCAGGGATCGACAGCACGCCGGCTTCCGATGACATCACGCACAGGTCGTCGTCGGTCACGATGTAGCGCGCCGGCCGCAGGCCGTTACGGTCGAGCGTGGCGCCGATCAGCCGTCCGTCCGTGAACGCGATCGCAGCCGGGCCGTCCCAGGGCTCCATCAGCGCCGCGTGGTACTCATAGAACGCATGGCGCTTCGCATCCATCAGCGGGTTTTCGTCCCACGCCTCCGGGATCATGATCATCATCGCATGCGCGAGCGAGTAGCCCCCGGCAAGCAGAAGCTCGACCGCGTTATCGAACGTGGCTGAGTCGGAAACGCCGTCACCGATCAACGGCCACAGCTTTTCCAGGTCATCGCCCAGCAGCTTCGAGCGCATGGAATGGCGGCGCGCCAGCATCCAGTTGACGTTGCCGCGGAGCGTGTTGATCTCGCCGTTGTGGCAGAGGTAGCGGAACGGCTGTGCCAACCGCCACGATGGGAAGGTGTTGGTGGAAAACCGCTGATGCACGAGCGCCAGCGCCGAAACGAGGCGCGGGTCGTTGAGGTCCGGATAGAACGTCGACAGGTTCTCCGCGAGAACCATGCCCTTGTAGTTCAGCGTCCGCGCCGACAACGAAACAATGTAGAACTGATCAGCGTGTGGCAGCTGGGTACCCCAGACCGCGTGATGCACCTGCTTGCGGATGACGAACAGCTTGCGCTCAAACGCTGCGACGTCCGGCGTTCCCCTCCCGCGGCTGATGAAAACCTGCCGGATCACCGGTTCGATCGGCTTGACGCTGAAGCCCAGCACCGAATTGTCGGTCGGAACGTCCCGCCAGCCCAGGATCGCCTGCCCCTCCGCCGGCACCAGACGCTCAAAAGCGCCCATGCAACGTTCAATCAGTGCCGCATCCCGAGGCAGGAACACGGTCCCGACGGCATAGTCACCGAGCGGAGGCAAGGTAAAGCCGGCGGCTTCGCACTCCTCGCGCAGCATCGCATCGGGCACCTGAATCAGAATGCCGGAGCCATCGCCGGCCAGTGGATCGGCACCGACTGCGCCGCGGTGGCGCAAATTGCACAAGATCCCTAAGCCTTGCTCGACGATCGCATGGCTCTTCGAGTTCTTAATATTGACGACAAAGCCGATCCCGCAGGAGTCGTGTTCGTTCTGCGGGTCATAGAGGCCCTGCGGTAGCGGCAAGTCACAGTTTTCCATTTGGCGCATCCACCTCGTAGTCGCCCCGAGCCTCCCGTACGACGCCCTGATTCCTGGAGCCGTCTGTTCTGATTTTCGCCCGCGCCGATTCCCGGCACGTTATCCCGCGCGTCGCGGCAGAACGTTCAGCAAGCAAACTCGGGGCCAATAGAAGCGGCCCATCCCCTGACAGTGCTCGCCTCAGCCCCCAGAGATTACTCGCTGCGAACGCCGAGGCAACCGTTTCTTTCCGCGACACCGTTCCGGTCACTGGACGCGCGCGTTTTCCACACCATCAGGCACCGGCCCTGTGCTCCCGGCCCCTCATGTAGGGATGGCATCGGACCGCAGCCAGCGGCGACCGAGCCGAGGGCGCCGAAGAGCGCTCGTCGCCGGCATCGGGGAAAGCCCGCACCGACCGCAACTCCGCCAACGCGATCCTTGACCAAGGCGGGCGCAGAGCGCTAGTTACGCGGGTCGCGCGTGCCCGTAAGTGTTTCCTCGCTTCTTCCTAACTCCCCACTCCAGCAGGTTTCACCCGTGGACCTCTCCCTTTACGCCATCGCCGTCCTGCTCGGGATCGTCGAGGGGCTGACGGAATTTATCCCCGTCTCCTCGACCGGCCACCTGATCCTCCTGGTCGACCTCTTGGGCTTTCGCGGTCCGCCCGGCAAGGTGTTCGAAATCTCCATCCAGCTGGGCGCGATCATCGCGGTCTGCTGGCTGTACCGACAACGGCTCATCCATGTTGCCGCCGGGCTGTTTTCCGACCGCGAGGCGCAGCGTTTCGCGACCAACATCCTGCTCGCCTTCCTGCCGGCTATGGTGATCGGCGTGCTCGCGCACGGTTTCATCAAGTCCGTCTTGTTCTCGCCCTGGGTCGTGTCGGTCACGTTGGTGCTGGGCGGGATCGCGATTTTCGCGATCGAACGCTTCCGGCCGGAGCCGCAGGTCACCCACATCAACCAGATGACACCCGGCCTGGCCCTAAAAATCGGCATCTGCCAGACGGTGGCGATGATCCCGGGGGTATCGCGCTCCGGTGCCACCATCATGGGCGCGCTGATGTTGCGAGTCGGCCGCGAAACCGCAACCGAGTTTTCCTTCTTCCTCGCCATCCCGACCATGCTGGCGGCGACGGTCTACGACCTTTACAAGAACTGGGCATTCTTGAGCGTCGATGACGGCGGCCTGATCGCGCTCGGCTTCGTGAGCGCGTTCCTGGCCGCACTGGTCGTGGTCCGCACGCTGATCAAGTTCGTCTCCCGCAACGGCTTCAAGCCGTTCGCGATCTACCGCATCATCATCGGTCTCGCGATGGCAGCCGTGCTGCTCAGCCGCTGAACGCAAAAGTCTCGACTTTGGCCCGTTGAGGCCGCAGCATCGGCGCGATGAACGAGAACGCGCCGTTTGCGGCTCCGATCGCGCGGCTTTTGTGGCGGCCGGATGCGACAGCCTTGCCTCGCTGGCAGGCCGCGCTCGTGCGCGCGGGCCGCATCACCTATGTGCTGGCCCGCGACATCATCGAAGGGCCGCTGCCCCTGCATGCGGCGAGCCTTGTCTACACGACGCTGCTGTCGTTCGTGCCGCTGCTCGCGTTCTGCTTTTCCGTCCTGAAAGGGTTCGGCGTCCACAACACGCTCGAACCACTGCTGCTCGGCGTGCTCGAACCCTTAGGCCCGCGGGCGGAGGAAATCACCCTCCACGTGATCGGCTTTATCGACCGCATGGAGGTCGGTGTCCTCGGCGCGCTCGGACTGGCGCTTCTCCTCTACACCGCCGTCTCCGTCATCCAGAAGATCGAAGCCGCGTTCAATACGATCTGGCATGTCGAGCAGGCGCGATCGCTGGCGCGCAAGCTCGCCGATTACATGAGCACGCTCCTGATCACGCCGGTGCTGGTCTTTGCTGCGTTCAGCATGATCGCAACCGTACTCGACAGCCCGCTCATCCAGCGGCTCGGCGGCATGCCGCTGGGCGAGCTCCTCACCGGCGGGGTCCGCTTCCTTCCCAAGCTCGTGCTCGTCGCCGTGCTGGCATTCGTCTACCTGTTCATGCCGAATACCAAGGTCCGTGCCGCCGCCGCGCTCACCGGCGCCATCATCGCCGGCCTCCTCTGGCTGGCGGCCGGGCATCTGTTTGCGACCTTCGTCGCCAGTGCACAGAGCTATGCGGCGATCTACTCCGCGTTCGCAAGCGCGATCCTGGTGATCATCTGGCTGAACGTGAACTGGATCATCGTCCTGACCGGAGCGGCGATCGCGTACTACGTCCAGCACCCGGAGGCGGTCCACATCGACGCGCAGCCACCGCTTCTCAGCGCGCGTTCGATCGAGCGCACGACGCTTGCGAGCCTTGCCGCGATCGCAGAGGCAGCCTACGCCGGGCAGCCGGCGCTCACGATCGATGACCTGACGCGCCGGCTTCGCCTCCCGGCCACCGACGTCGATCGGGTCATGACGGCGCTCGAGCGCGCCGGCCTGATGTACCGTTCCGCCGATGACCCGCCACGCCTTCTGCCGGCGCGTCCGCTTGAGGTCACTCCCGCCAAGGCAGCGCTCGACGCCGTGCGCGGCGACGACGGCGTGCAGATCCCGGCAGCGCAACTCCCGCCCGGCTCGGCGCGGACGATCGAAACTGTCGAGCAGCGGCTCGAGGCTGCCCTCGCCGCCGCACTTGACGGCGTGACGCTCAAGGATCTTGCCGCATCGGCAGACGGCAGGTCCCAATCGGACCAAACCGTGTAAACTTTGCAATAAATTTCATGTCAATACTGCACGTAGTATTGTAAGTATTATTGTATTGACGGTTACCGGGAATGAAATTAACATTCAAGTGTGAGCCGGAGAAGAAGAGGTTCGCAATGACCGCCCGTTCCGTTATTAATCGCTTTTGGCATGACGAGGCGGGGGCGACAGGCGTCGAATACGCGCTGCTGCTGGCGATGATTGCGCTGGCGATCCTTGGCGCCAGCACCACGATCGGCGATTTCATTACCAACGGTTTCGACGGTTTTGGCGACACCCTGGCTGGCATCAGCGCACCGGATACCGGAACCACACATTAGGGCAGCGGCCATCCGCACTTTGAGGTTCAGGCGCAGGCCGGATCCACCCATCGCTCACTTCATCGCAGCCAAGGCTTCGACGACAGGGAGATTGGTCACCCTGATGACACCCATGCCTGGGTAGTCGAGGTCGATGGTCATCCATAGAGCGACCGCAAGGGCGATTCCGTAAACGGAGTCGAGCAGAGAAAAGCGCCGGCCGACACGGCCATTGCCAAAGCCTATCAGGCCAATGCCGATTGCCGCCGTCCCCAGAAGAATCGACATGATCGGCCAGGGCAGATGTCTTCTCGCCATCGCGAGGTGTATCGAATGCAGATCGATGACCTCGTTGACCGGCGGCAAAACGACCCCCATCAGTGGTGCGTTGTCCCGCGTGCCCTTGGTCGCCGCCTGCCACATTCGCTCGTGCAGACCACCTACTTTGGCGAGCAGGGGCTTGATCAGATCGCGTCGCTCGCCACTCAGCAACTGGACCCGATCTGCGGTATACTCGCGCAGCGCCGCCCTCAGTTCGCCGCGATAAGGTTCGGCAATGGCATCTGCCCGCAAGTAGGCGGTGCCGAGTGCATTCGCCTCTTTCACGACGATGTCCAGCCGGTCGACAAAGCGCGATGCGGCCCCGGAAAATGCGAAGCCAACAAGGAATGCAACCAAGGCGGCCGTGGATGCGCGAATCAGGGCTAATTGTCGGTCGAAAGTGTCATCAGCCGACCGGGCCAGCGAACCCAGCCAGACGCCGAGTTCGTGAGCAGCCACGACGCCACCGATCAGGCCACAAGCGAGGAGTAGCTCAGTCACCCGCATACCATGACCACCATGCCGATCCCCCTTTGCTGAGCCTTCGAGGCAGCACCCGATGCACCCTCTGTTTGTGCCAGTGCACTAGACAATCTGCAGCTGCGGATCGAAGGCGGCCGCGATCAAGGCCCGCGTGTAGGGATCGCGCGCGCGGCCGAAGATCACATCCGCCGGCCCCTGCTCGACGACACGCCCCGCCCGCAGCACCAGGAGATCGTGCGCAAGCGCGCGGACCACGCGCAGATCGTGACTGATAAAGATGTACGCGAGGCCATGCGTCCGCTGCAGGGCCTTCAATAAGTCCACGATCTGCGCCTGCACGGAAATATCGAGCGCGCTGGTCGGCTCATCCAGCACGATCAACTTGGGTTTCAGGACGAGCGCGCGGGCGATCGCGATCCTTTGCCGTTGGCCGCCTGAGAACTCGTGCGGATAGCGGTGCTGCGCCTCTGGATCGAGGCCGACCTCGATCAGGGCACGGGCAACGGCCGCCTCCAGCTCCTCCTTCGACGCGCACAGGCGGTGGATCGTCAGGCCCTCGCCAACGATCTGGCCAACCGACATCCGCGGGCTCAGGCTGCCGAAGGGGTCCTGAAAGACGATCTGCATGCGCCGGCGCAGCGGCCGGAGCGCCTTCCAGCCAAGGCCCTGCAACGCTTGGCCTTCGAAGGCAATGGCGCCCTCGCTTCGTTGCAGCCGCAAGAGCGCCCGGCCGAGCGTGCTCTTGCCCGAGCCGCTCTCGCCGACCACGCCCAGCGTATGCCCCTCCCGAACGCTCACGCTGACGCCATCGACCGCCTTGACGTAACCCACTGCCCGCCGCAGCACGCCGCGGCGGATCGGCAGCCAAACCTTGGCGGCATCCGCACGCAAGAGTTCCTGAGCACCCGCAGGCGGCGGATCGGGCAGCCCCTTCGGTTCGGCCGCCAGCAGCGCTTGCGTGTACGGATGGCTGGGTCGGCGCAGGACCTCGGCACAGGTGCCCTCCTCGACGATCAGCCCGTCCTTCATCACGCACACCCGCTCCGCAATCCGGCGGACGATGCCGAGATCGTGCGTGATCAGCAGCAGCGCCATCTGCAGGCTGCGCTGCAGATCCTTGAGCAGCGAGAGGATCTGCGCCTGGATGGTCACATCAAGCGCGGTCGTCGGTTCGTCCGCAATCAAGAGGTCGGGCTTGTTGGCGAGCGCGATTGCAATCATCAGCCGCTGCTGCTGGCCGCCGGAGAACTCGTGCGGCAGGGCATGCAGCCGCGTTCCCGCCTCCTCGAACCCGACCAGGCGCAAAAGCTCACCGACGCGCGCCTGCAGGTGGCGGCGCGAACCGCCGCTGTGCACGGCGAGAACTTCTTCGATCTGGCGGCCGATCGGGTGCAGCGGGCTGAGCGACGTCAGCGGCTCTTGAAAGATCATCGTGATCCGATTGCCGCGCAACGCCTGCATGCGCTGCCGCGGCGCCTGCATCAGATCCTCACCGCGAAACCGGATCGCGCCGGACGGATGCCAGGCTTGCGGATACGGCAGAAGGCGCATGATCGAGAGTGCGGTTGCCGACTTACCGCTGCCGCTCTCGCCCACCAGGGCCACGGTTTCGCCGTGGCCGATCGTAAAGCTGGTGCCGCGCACGGCCTTGACCTCGCCCGCCCCGCGGCCGAACGAAACGGCCAGATTGTCAACGGCAAGCAGCGGCGGCGCAGTCATTGGCCGGTCCCGTGCACGCCCGGCGCCGCCCCGCCGGCGAACGTCTTGCGCGGATCGAAGGCATCGCGCACGGCCTCGCCAATGAAGATCAGGAGCGACAGCGTGAGGGCGATGACGAAGAAGCCGGTCAGGCCCAGCCACGGCGCCTTGAGGTTGGCCTTGCCCTGGGCCAGGAGTTCACCCAGCGACGCGGAGCCCGGCGGCAGGCCGATGCCGAGGAAATCAAGCCCGGTCAGCGCCGTCACCGATCCGGCAAGGATGAACGGGAGGAAGGTGAGCGTCGCCACCATCGCATTGGGCAGCACGTGGCGGAGCATGATGACGAGGTCTGAGGCACCCAGCGCGCGTGCCGCCCGCACGTAATCGAAGTTGCGGGTGCGCAGAAACTCCGCCCGCACCACGCCGACCAGACCCATCCACTGAAACAACAAGAGGATGCCGAGCAGCCACCAGAACGTCGGCTCGATGACGCTGGTGAGGATGATGAGCACATAGAGGATCGGCACCGATGACCAGACCTCGATGAAGCGCTGAAAGGCGAGATCGATCCAGCCGCCGAAGTAGCCCTGCACCGCGCCGGCGGCGACGCCGATCAGCGCTGAGAAGATGGTGAGGCTGAAGCCGAACAGCACCGAGATGCGAAAGCCGTAAAGCGTGCGGGCGACGACGTCACGGGCCTGGTCATCGGTGCCGAGCCAGTGCTGTACTGAAGGCGGCGCCGGTGCCGGCACCGGGATATCCCAGGCGACGGTGCGATGGCTGTAATGGATCAGCGGCCGCAGCAGCCAGCCCTTCGCCGCGATCAGCTCGCGGACCGCCGGATCGGAGTAATCGGCCTCGGTCGGGAAGACGCCGCCGAAGGCCGTCTCCGGATACGCCGCAACGAGGGGGAAATACCATTGGCCATCGTAGCGGATGACAAGCGGCCGGTCGTTCGCGATCAATTCGGCGAAGAGGCTGATGACGAACAAGGCCGCGAACGCCCACAGCGACCAGAAGCCGCGACGGTTGGCCTTGAACGCGTCGAGGCGGCGACGGGTTAGCGGCGTGATGCGGAAACCGAAAAGGCGCGACGTGTGTTCGGCTGCGGGCACGCTCACGCCTCCCGCCGCTCGAAGTCGATGCGCGGATCGACGAGCGTGTACATCAGATCGCTCACCAGATTGAGGATGAGGCCGATCAGGGAGAAGAAGTAGAGGGTGCCGAACATCAAGGGATAGTCGCGATTGAAGGCGGCCTCGAAGCCGAGCAGGCCGAGGCCGTCGAGAGAAAAGATGACCTCGATGAACACCGTACCGGTGAAGAGGATGCTGACAAATGCGCTGGGAAAGCCGGCGATCACGATCAGCATCGCATTGCGAAAGACGTGGCCCAAGAGGACCTGGCGCTCGCTCAAGCCCTTGGCGCGGGCGGTCATGACGTATTGCTGATGGATCTGATCGAGGAAGGAATTCTTGGTCAGCATCGTCAGCGTCGCGAAGCCGCCGATGACCATCGCCGTCCACGGCAACGCCATGTGCCAGAGGTAGTCGAGGATCCGGTCCGGCCACGACAGTTCGTGCCAGTTGTCGGAAACGAGGCCACGCAAGGGGAACCAGTCGAGATAACTGCCGCCCGCGAAAATCACCAGCAGCAGCACCGCGAACAGGAACGACGGCACGGCATTGCCGATGACGACGACGACCGAGGACCAGACGTCGAACCGGCTGCCGTCGCGCACCGCCTTGACGATGCCGAGCGGGATCGAGATCAGATAGACGATCAGCGTTGTGCCGAGGCCGAGCGAGATCGAAACCGGCATCTTGTCCAGCACGAGGTCGACGACCGAGCGGCTGCGAAAGTAGCTCTCGCCGAAATCGAAGACGGCATAGTCGCGCATCATCTTGAGGAAGCGCTCGTGCAGCGGCCGGTCGAAGCCGAACTGGCGTTCGAGCTCGGCAATGAACTCCGGATCGAGGCCCTGCGCGCCACGATAGCGGCTGGAGCCGGCCGCGGCCGGCGCTTGCGGAGCCGCCGCTTCGCCCGAGCCGGCGCGTGTGACCCGCTCGGTGATCGCTGCCCCCTCCCCGGTCAGGCGCGCGATCACCTGCTCGACCGGGCCGCCGGGCGCCGTCTGGATGATGACGAAGTTGACGACCATGATCGCGAACAGCGTCGGTACGATCAACAGCAGGCGGCGGACGATGTAGCCGAGCATGCGGGACCTACCTCCCTGCCGTCGCGAGCCGTTGCAACGCCTTGTCCTTGGCGGGATCGAACCACCAGGTGTCGATGCTGACCCCGCGCGGCGCCGTCATCGCCGGCCGGCCGAAGCGGTCCCAGAAGAGGATCCGGTCAGCGGCGGAATGCCAGCCAGGAATGACGTAGTGGCCCCACAGCAGGACACGATCGAGGGCGCGGGTCCGCTCGACCAGGCTTTCGCGATCGGGCGCGGTGATGATGAGGTCGATCAGCCGATCGACCACCGGATCCTTAATGCCGGCGTAGTTACGCGATCCTTCTGTATCGGCGGCCTGCGATCCCCAGAAACTGCGCTGTTCGTTGCCGGGCGACTCCGACTGGCCCCATACCAGCATCGCCATGTCGAAGTCGAAGGCGCGCAGGCGGTTGATGTACTGCGACTCGTCGACCAGGCGGATGTCGGCCTCGATGCCGAGCCGGGCCAGGTTGCGGCGGAACGGCAGCATGATGCGCTCGAACCCGGCATTGACGATCAGGATTTCGAAGCGGAACGGAGCGCCGGTCGCCGCGTTCACCAGCTTGAAGTCCTTCACCTGCCAGCCGGATTCTTTCAGGAGCGCCAGCGCCTGCTCCAGATTCGCCCGCGGCCAGCCGCTGCCGTCGGTCGCCGGCGGCTGGAAGGCGTGCGTGAACACTTCTGCCGGTACTTGGGCGCGGAACGGTTCCAGCAGCGCCCGTTCGCCGCCCTCCGGTGTGCCGCGGGCGGCCAGCTCCGAATTGCTGAAGAAGCTGTCCGTGCGCTTGTAGGTACCGAAGAACAGAACCCGGTTGGTCCACTCGAAGTCGAACGCATAGCTGAGCGCAAGGCGCACCCTGGGATCGCCGAACAACGGGCGCCGGGTGTTGAAGACGATCGCCTGCATCCCCGTCGGCCTGCCGTGCGGCACGACCTCCTTCTTGAGGCGGCCGTCGCGCACCGGTGGCACGTCGTAATCGAGCGCCCAGGCCTTGGCTTGGGTTTCCTGACGGAAATCGATCAGGCCGGCCTTCAAGGCCTCGCGCAGCACGGTTTCGTCGCGGAAATACTCGTACTGGATGCGATCGAAGTTGTTCTGGCCGCGATTGACGGCGAGATGCGCCCCCCAGTAATCGGCGACGCGTTCCATGATCACCGAGCGGCCGGCTTCGAAGGAGGCGATCCGGTACGGCCCGCTCGACAAGGGCGGCTCCAGCGTCGAGCGCTCGAAGTCCCGGTCCTGCCAATAGTGCTTGGGCAGGATCGGCATTTCGCCAACAATCAGCGGCAGCTCGCGGTTGCCCGCCTCCTTGAAGACGAACCGGACCCGGCGTTCGCCAACCTGCTCGACGCGCGCGATCGAGGCATAATAGAAGCGGAAGAACGGCTGGCCTTTGCTCTTCAGCGTTTCGAACGAGAAAATGACGTCGTCGACGGTGATCGGTGCGCCGTCATGCCAGCGCGCTTCGGGACGCAGGGTGAAAATCACCCAGGAGCGGTCGGTCGGCCATTCGATCGTCTCCGCAATCAGGCCGTAGCGGGTGAAGGGTTCATCCTCGCTGCCGACGGTGAGCGTCTCGGCGCCAATGCCGGCCGCCGGATTGCCGCGGGTGATGTACGGATTGAAGCTGTCGAAGCTGCCGGCGACGCCCAGGCGTATGGTGCCGCCCTTGGGCGCGTCGGGATTGACGTACTCGAAATGGGCGAAGTCCGGGCCGTACTTCGGCTCGCCGTGGAGCGCAATCGCATGTGCGCGCGTGATGTCCTCTGCGCTGGCACCTGCCGCGAAGGCGATTGCCAGGAGGGCCACGACGCCGACACGCGCGAGATAGGCGCCTGCCAATCCCGTTCGCCCGCGGCACCCGCGCAACGGCCCAACCGCCCTCACCCAGCGAGGGCCCGCTGCGCAGCGGCATGCAGGGCCGGATCGCCGGCGGCAAGCACGCGGCCATCGGAGCCAAGCCCGAGCGGCTTGCCCTGCCAGTCGGTGATGACGCCGCCTGCACCTTCGATCACCGGCACCAGCGCGCAATAATCGTAGGCTTGCGTCGATGCCTCGCAGACGAGATCGACCCAACCGCACGACAGAAGGCCATAAGCGTAGCAGTCAGCCCCGTAGACGGCGGCATAGCAGTTGGTGCGCAGCCGCTCGAAGGCGGAAGCGTCGGCACCCTGGAACATCTGCGGCGAGGTGGCATAGAGCCACGCACCTTCCAAACCGCTACACGAACGCACCCGCACCGGCTGGCGGTTGTAGAGGGTCTCCTGGCCGGCGACGCCGACCCAGCGCTCGTTCAAGGCTGGCATGTCGATCACGCCTACAACCGGCCTGCCCTCGTGCAGGAGCGCGATCAGGGTGCCGAACAACGGCTTGCCGGTCACGAACGCCTTGGTCCCGTCGATCGGATCGAGAACCCAGACGAAAGCCGCATCCGCCCGCGCGGCACCGTGCTCCTCGCCGAAAATCCCATGCTCCGGATAGGCGGCCTCGATCATGCGGCGCATGGCCGCCTCGGCCTCGCGGTCGGCGATGGTGACCGGGCTCTGATCCGCCTTGATCTCGAAGCCGAGGCCGGTGCGGAAATGGCGCAGCACCAGCGGCCGGACCGCGTCCGCCAGGTCCTGGGCCAGGACGGCGAAGGTGGCGTAGCGGTCCATCGGCGCGAGCCGGCCGGCCGCCAGCCCTAGGGGAGCGGCTTGGGCGAGTCGCTGCGCGTGCGGAGATAAACGATGACGGCCGCTCGGTCGTCGGCGCTCTTGAGGCCGGCAAACGTCATCTTGTTGCCCGGCGCGTAGTCCTTCGGCGAGGTGAGAAAGATGTTCAGGTGCTCATAGGTCCATTCGCCGCCCTTGCCGGTCATCGCCGCGGAATACGAGAAGCCGGCAGCAGATGCGGTCGGCCGACCGACGACACCCCACAGATTCGGCCCCACCTTGTGCCCGGCGCCGGATTCGGCGACATGACAGGCTTTGCACTTGCCGAACACTTTCTCGCCTGCCGCAGGGTCCGCCGACGCCAGAAGCTCGCCGATACTCTTCTCCGGACCGGCTGCCGCTGCCGGCTCGGCCGGCGCTTCCTCCTTGGTGGCTGCGGCATGGACGGCGGCGCCTGTGTGTGGGGCGTCCGGAACCAAGCGGTTGCCCACGAAGTTCGCGCCGTAAATCAGCCATGCGGAGATCAGGACCGACGCGCCGATCTTTTCCAGCAACGAGAAATGCATCGATGTTATCCTTCTTCTTTCCGTTCGCCCCGCAGAGGAATTCCGCAGCCGCACTCTAGCGCCGAACACCGCAGCCGTTCAACGTTGTGCATGGGCGAACTGGCCCCGGCGTTGGTTCTGTGCTATCAGCCGCGCCCATGGCGAAAAAACCTGCACCGATCATCATGATTCCGGCGCGCATGGCGTCCACGCGCCTGCCGGGCAAGCCACTGGCCGACATCCTCGGCGCGCCCATGATCGTCCACGTCTGGCGCCGCGCATGCGAAGCGGACGCAGGCCCGGTGGTCGTCGCCTGCGCCGAACCCGAGATCGCCGACGCCGTGACCGCGGCCGGCGGCCGGGCCGTGCTGACCAGCCCCGATCTGCCGTCCGGCTCCGATCGGATTTTCGCCGC
Source organism: Defluviicoccus sp. (assembly GCA_029624735.1). Lineage (GTDB taxonomy): Bacteria > Pseudomonadota > Alphaproteobacteria > Rhodospirillales > Defluviicoccaceae > Defluviicoccus. The sequence goes on from JARSSM010000017.1 coordinate 91,345, forward strand.
GCTGGAGGCCGCCGATCCCGACCGGCGCTTTGATACCGTCGTCAACCTGCAGGGCGACCTGCCGACGATCAACCCGGTTGCCATCCACGCCGCCCTGAAGCCGCTTGCCAATCCCGAAGTCGACATCGCCACCCTGGTTGCCCTGATCGCCGATGCCGAGGAGCGGGACGATCCCAACGTCGTCAAGGCGGTCGTCGCGCTGGCGCCGGGCGCCGACACGGGCCGCGCCCTTTACTTCAGCCGCTGCCCGGTGCCCTGGGGCGAGGGCGCGCACTATCACCACATCGGCATCTATGCCTACCGCCGCGCCGCGCTTACGCGCTTCGTGACGCTGCCACCCGGGATCCTCGAGCGGCGCGAGCGGCTGGAGCAATTGCGGGCGCTTGAGAACGGCATGCGCATCGACGCAGCGCTGGTCGAGACGGTGCCGTTCGGCGTCGATACGCCAATCGACCTCGAACGTGCCCGCATGGTGCTTGCTGCACAGGGCGCGGGCGGGCGATCCCAGGGGACGCGGGCATGAGCGACCCGCAGCGAACGATCGCCTTTCAAGGATCCCCCGGCGCCTACTCCGACCTCGCCTGCCGAACCTCGCGCCCGGAGCTCGAAACGCTTCCGTGCCGGTCCTTCGACGACGCCTTTGCGGCGGTGCGCGACGGCGCCGCTGGGCTGGCCATGATCCCGATCGAGAACTCGGTCGCCGGCCGCGTCGCCGACATTCACCATCTGCTGCCGAATTCCGGCCTGCACATCATCGGCGAGCACTTCCAGCGGGTGAACCACCACCTCCTGGGCATGAAGGGGGCGCGGATCGAGCAGCTAACCCACGTGCACAGCCACATCCACGCGCTCAATCAGTGCCGCACCCTGATCCGGGAGCTGCGGCTGGAGCCGGTCGTGCGGCTTGATACCGCGGGTGCTGCGGCCGAAATCGCCGCCGCCGGCGATGCCAGCCAGGCGGTGATCGCATCCGAGCTGGCCGGCGACATCTACGGCCTCGTCTCGCTCAAGGCCAATATCGAGGATGCGCAGCACAACACGACCCGGTTCCTGATCATGGCTAAGGAGCCCGTGATCCCGCACCCGAAGTCTGGACCGGTCATGACGAGCTTCGTCTTCCGCGTCCGTAACGTCCCGGCGGCGCTTTACAAAGCGCTTGGCGGCTTTGCCACCAACGGCATCAACATGACCAAGTTGGAGAGCTACCTTGTCGGCGAGCGCTTCAACGCGGCGCAGTTTTATGCCGAGGTCGAGGGGCACCCGGAGCACAGGCCTCTTCGCCTGGCGCTTGAAGAACTCGACTTCTTCTCGCGCGAGGTGCGCATTCTCGGTGTCTTCCCGCAGCACTCCTACCGCTGGGAAACCGACCGCACAGACTGAGACTCTGACTCAGAAAGAGTGTTTCGGAATCAATATATTATGACGCATCGTCATGGCCGGCGCAGGCTGGCCAGCCACGGCTTCCTGCAGGCATCACGAAGCGTTGCGAGGCGCTGATGCGCGGACCTGACCCGCGGAACAAGTCCGCGGGCGCGCATGACGAAAACAGATGTGGGCAGCGCGTTGATTTTGCGAGCATCATTCGCGGTCAGGCTCTAAAGCGGATCAGCGCGACGCGCTGCTGCGTACTGCCGCGATCTCGCCGCAATAGACCATCTGCTTGCGGCCCTCATCGTAGACCCAACTCTCCGGCTGCGAACGGCAGTAGCTGATCACCGAACGTGGACGGGAGACGCTGTTCAGCTCGTGGCCCATCAGCCGCTGCACGCCGGAAGCAACGGAGCCAACCCAGCGCGAGACCATTTCGTCGCCGTTAACACTGGATGTGCTGCGCGCCATGCCGCCGGCGGTCGCTGGGGTCGCCGCGGTTCCGCGGTTCGCAGGTTCGCTCTTCGGCCGCACCGGCGCAGGCCGTGTCTCCTGCTCAAGCCGCGCCAGGAACTTGCGATCGTTGCCGCTGCCGGCCGGTACGCTCGCCCGCGCCTGATAGGTCCCAGCCGCCTTCGTGCTTTGGGCGGTTGCAGTGCGGCCCGCAGGTTGCGCGTCGCGTCGCGGAGCGGGGGTGTTGCGCGCTACGACTGGCTTCGAACGCTCGGCTTTCGCGACCTCCTTCGGCGCCTGCGACCGGGCGACAGCAACCGGCGCCGGGCGCTTCTCCGCTCCCTTCTGCTCGCGCACGTCCTCCTTGGACCGCTTGCGCGCAGCCGCAGCGGACGGAGTGACAGCGGCCGCGGTTGCGACTTGCGACTTGCCCGCGCCGCGGCGGACGTCGGCCGGCCGCTCCTGCGGCTGCTCAACCAGTGCAGCCGGGCGTGGTGCCTCGCCCGCGTCGGTAGAGGAAACGGGTAGATCCTTCGCAACGGGGGGATCGATCACCGCCGACTGCGCGGCAACGCTGGGCGGGAGCGGAGGCAGCGCCGCTGCTGTCACCGTCTCGCGCGCCTGCGGCCCGCTCGCGGTCGCGCTGGCTCCCTCCCCGCTTGAAGCCTGTTGTGCAACGGCATCCTCGTCCGCACCTGGCAGGGCAGCCTGACCTTGCGGCTCCACAACACCGCTTCCGAGGAGGTCGCGCGCGATCGCCCGCCCGCCGCCGCCGAGATTGGCGGCAGCCCCCTCGGCGGGCAAGACATCTTCGAGCAGCGAGTCGACCTCGGCGCCGGAATAGGCCGAAGCAAACACGTCGGCTGAACGGCGATGCGCATCGGTGGAGCCGCCGGCCCTGGAGGGAGCCGCCGACACCGCCACCCGGCGCGCGTCTGCCGTCAAATAGTCATCCATGAACAGGAACTTGCCGACAGCAGCCAACAAGAGGCCAAAAGCGCTGAACAGAAGGATTCGAAACATGGTACCCGTGACAGCCAGTGTTTGCATCGAGAAACGCGAAAACGCCTTCAGCGATTCGCGCGTTGACTTACCGTGGCACGGACATCGGCAACTACCCTGGGTGCCGGCCCTGGACCAATTCCCTTCCGGGAGAGTGAAGCGCGATGAAGTCGAAGTCAACGAACGATTTTACTGGCCATGAGCAAACAGCCCCACTCAGTTGGATGGACAGTCACTTAGACGCACCGAGTGAGACTTGAGAACACTTGTCAAGCTCAAAATCGCTTTCATCCCAGGCTCATGCGTCGCTTGCCCAGCGCTCCGAAGCCGTGTAGGCGTGCGCCTTTCCCCGTTTGCCGGTCATCAATGATGGAATCGGACGGAATCACGCTTGCAGCCTTAACGGCGGCGCTGGCCGCCGCGGGCCTGCTCGCCGGCCTGATTGCCGGGCTCCTGGGCGTCGGCGGTGGCATCGTCATTGTGCCCGTGCTGTTCCATCTGTTGCCGATGGTCGGCGTCGACGATTCGGTGCGCATGCACACTGCTGTTGGAACATCGCTGGCATCGATCGTCGTCACCTCCTTCTATTCGGCGCGCGCGCACTACCGTCGCGGTGTTGTTGATGTCGGGCTCCTCAGAACTTGGGGACCTTTCATCGGTCTCGGCGCGCTGATCGGCACGGCGGTGGCCGGTGCGGTACAGGGCGCCTTCCTCACCGGCTTTTTCGGCGTGTTCGCGCTCGGCGTCGCCGTGCAGATGCTGTTGTCGCCGGAAGTGAGCCGCTTTCGCCTCAACCTGCCGGAGGGGTGGGCACGCGCGCTGACCGCGGCCTTGATCGGGGCAGTTTCAAGCATGCTCGGCATCGGCGGCGGCACCCTGTCGGTGCCGATCCTCTCCGCCTGCGGCTATCCAATGATCCGCGCCGTCGGAACCGCGGCCGCCTTCGGCGCCGCGATTGCCCTGCCCGGCGCGATCGGCTTTGCGGTGAGCGGCTGGAACGCGCCGGCGCTGCCACCGTTCAGCCTCGGCTACGTCAACCTGTTGAGCTTTGCCGTGATCGTGCCGATGACGATGACGGCAGCGCCATGGGGGGCGCGCCTTGCCCATACCGCAAGCCCGCAGGTCCTGAAGCGGGTATTCGCAGTCTTTCTGCTGCTGACCGCGACGCGCATGCTGGCGCGGCTTTTCTAGTGCACCAGCACAAACAGAGCGTAGATCCTGTTTGTGCCGAACGTGCACGCGATTCAATATGTTGTGCAGCGACAACCTTGCTCGGGCGTGAATCGCCCGATTGGGTCGCTGCACGAGTGCACTGGCACAAACAGGATGTAGGCTCTGTTTGTGCCGAAAGTGCACGCGATTCAATATGTTGTGCAGCGACAACCTTGCTCGGGCGTGAATCGCCCGATTGGGTCGCTGCACGAGTGCACTGGCACAAACAGGATGTAGGCTCTGTTTGTGCCGAAAGTGCACGCGATTCAATATGTTGTGCAGCGACAACCTTGCT
>JARSSM010000018.1 GCA_029624735.1 Defluviicoccus sp.
GTACGCATCCGGTAGCGGCCACCTTGCCGAGTGAGGCGTGTTGTTGAGAACTGTCCTTATGGACAGTGATAGGCGCAGTGGCCAAGTCGAGCGGCTTGAGGTGGTGGACACGGGGCGGCGGCGGCGCTGGTCCGAGGATGAGAAGCTCAAGATCGTCCTTGAGAGCTTACAGGCACCGCGCCAGGTCGCGGCGACGGCGCGGCGATATGGCGTTTCGCGCTCATTGCTGCTGCGATGGCGACGGTCGTTTCGTCCAGAGCCGAACGATGCCGCCCATCAACCGGGCTTCGTAGCGGCGATGGTGGTCGCGGAATCAGGGGCGACGCCTGGTCCAGTCGGGCCAGCTGGCGGCGGCTCGATCGAGATTGAGTTTGCGGCCGGGGTTCGGATGCGGATCACGGGCACGGTCGACGCGGCGACGCTGAAGGCCGCGGTCGCGGCGCTGACCGATGGACGGCGGTGATGATCCCCATTGCCTCGGGCGTGCGGGTGTGGATTGCGACCGGCCACACCGATATGCGTCGCGGCATGAACTCGCTGGCGTTGCTGGTGCAGGAAGCCTTTAGGCGCGACCCGCACGGTGGCGACCTCTACGTGTTCCGAGGCAAGAGCGGCAAGCTGATCAAGATCCTGTGGCACGATGGGCTCGGCATGTCGCTCTATGCCAAGCGGCTGGAGCGCGGCCGCTTCCTCTGGCCGTCGTCGGCTGATGGCGTGGTGACAATCACCCCAGCTCAGCTTGGCTACCTGCTGGAGGGCATCGACTGGCGGATGCCGCAACATACTTGGCGACCACAGGCGGCTGGCTGATCGCTGGGATTTGAATCGGTTGCACGATCAGCGGTTCGGACAGAGACCGCGTCTTGTGATTCTCTGGTCGGCGATGGGCGCCGATGATTCTCTCCCCGACGATGTGACCGTGTTGAAGGCGATGCTGCGCGCCGAGCGAGCAGCCCGCCTGGCCGCGGAAGCGGAAGCCCAGGCGCGTACCTTGCTGATCGAGAAGCTCAAACTCACGATCAGGAAGCTGCGGCACGAGCAGTTCGGACAGTCCTCCGAGCGCGGGGCATTATTGGACCAACTCGAGCTGCAGCTCGCCGATCTGGAGGAAAACGCCGCGCAAGCCGAGACCGCGGCGCAGATCGCCGCAGCCGACAAGATCGCGGTGGCACCCTTCGAGCGTCGCAAGCCGGCGCGCCGGCCGCTGCCGGAGCATTTGCCGCGGGAGCGCCTTGTCTATCCTGTGCCTACGACCTGCCCCTGCTGCGGTGACAGCCGATTACGTAAGATCGGCGAGGACGTCACCGAGATGCTGGAGCTCATTCCGCGTCAGTGGAAGGTCATCCAGCACGTGCGCGAGAAGGTCGTCTGCCGGGCCTGCGAAGCGATCACCCAGCCGCCGGCCCCCTCGCATCCGATTGCGCGCGGACGTGCAGGACCCAAGCTGCTGGCCCATGTCCTGTTCGCCAAGTACGGCCTGCACCTGCCGCTCCATCGTCAGAGCGATGTCTACCGGCGCGAAGGCATCGACCTCGATGTCTCGACCCTCGCAGACTGGGTGGGCGCCGCGGCGGCAACTCTGATGCCGCTGGTCGATGCGATCCGAAGCCATGTCTTTGCGGCCGAGCGTATCCACGCGGACGACACCACGGTGCCGGTCTTGGCCAAGGGCAAGACCCGAACTGGCCGGCTCTGGACCTATGTGCGCGACGACCGTCCGTTTGCCGGTCCTGATCCGCCGGCAGCCGTGTTCTTCTACTCGCCGGATCGTGGCGGGAAGCATCCGGAGCAGCATCTGGCGGGCTATGCCGGACTGATGCAGGCCGACGCCTACGCCGGCTTCAGCAGGCTCTACGAGGCCAATCGCAAGCCAGGTTCGATCGTCGAGGCCGCGTGCTGGGCGCACGGCAGGCGCAAGTTCTTCGATCTCGCGCGGCTCAGCAAGGCGCCGGTCGCCACCGAGGCGGTCAGGCGCATCGACGCCCTGTTCGCCATCGAGCGCGAGATCAACGGTCTTGCTCCGCAGGAGCGCCTGCGCGTGCGCCAGGAGCGCAGCCGTCCCCTGATCGTCGAGCTTCAGACGTGGTTACGTGAGCAGCGCGCCAGTCTCTCCAGGAACAGCGACACGACCAAGGCGATCAATTACTGCCTCAGCCGCTGGGACGCATTCGCCCACTTCCTCGATGACGGGCGCCTCTGCATGTCGAACAATGCCGCCGAGCGCGAGCTAAGGGCGGTCGCCGTGGGAAGAAGAAACTGGACCTTCGCCGGCTCCGATGAGGGCGGCCGGCGCGCGGCTGCGATCTATACTCTTATTGCCAGTGCCAAGCTCAACGACATCGATCCACAGGCTTGGCTCGCCGACGTGCTGGAGCGCATCAACGATCATGCTATCCAGAGGCTGGCTGAGCTTCTGCCCTGGAACTGGCGAAAGCCCGTGCCGACCGATGTCGAAGCGGCGTGAGCCAAGAGGACACATGAGAGCGAGCGGTCTGTCCGCAGCAGATAAATCGGCGGTGACGGCCGCCTGCCAGCAGCTCATCGACGACTTCCTGAAGCCCCGCTTCCTGCCCACGATCCGGCCAACGCAGTTCAACTATCCCGTCGATATCCAGGGAAAGTGGCACGGCACCAAATATCGGTTCATTCAACGCTACCGCTCCGGCTTCCCGGAAAATCTCGGCGAAGAGTTCGACGCTCCCTTCGCCCGCCTCGACTGGATCAGCCGTAATCGCTTCGACATCCAGTGGCACCGTCACACCGGAGAATGGTTCCGCCTGCATCGCGGCCTGACCCTCACCGAAGCGATTGACACGCTAAGATCCGACGGATTGCTCCATCCCCATTGAACGCCGCAACCCCGCAAGCTCAGGTACCCCGCGGCCTTCGCCGGATGAATAC
>JARSSM010000019.1 GCA_029624735.1 Defluviicoccus sp.
CGTGTCAACCATCTACCCGGTCTAATCTGTCCACTATCTATCCGGTTCGGACCCGCCGGCGCCATTCCCCCCTGCTCCCCACCTCCTCAGTTGAGCCCCTTCGCCTCCTTGCGGAACAGCTCATCCATCTTGAGGTTGGCTGTTATGAAGGACCGCAAAGCCTCCATACCGTCGCCGAACTCCTCGTCGACCAGCAACGGAATGACCGCTGCTTCGAGCGGAAGATTGTACTTCCGCGACAGCTCGGTGATGCTTTCCAGCGTGTGCGCGCTGGCAAGCTGGAAGGCCAGCGCTAGAAAGCTCTGCCACGACCGGCGCATGGCGACTTCGCCGTTGATCGGGATCTCCTGCACAGCATCCCGACTGCGATCGCTTACCAGCCGCGCCGTCTCATCGAGTTCCCCGATGGAACCGACCAGAGCCTGCAACGAACGGGAGAAGCTGAGATAATTGACGTTACTAGGCGCGGCCTTGAGCGCCTTGTAACGGCTTGTACACGCAGCCATGTCAAGAAAAAGCCTGGCAATCAACCTGCCCAAGATCGGCCTATTTTCTCCCTCGGCTTTCCATTTTTCTTCCAGGTCAGAGACAACATCCTGCCACATTCTTAATCATCCCTCGGCACCCCGGTGGCCCGCGGACGAGATGACTCGCACCGGGTACGCACCGAACCGCGCTTACAGCGCACTGCTTTTCTATTGTCGCGCAAACATTGCAGACCCTCGTCTGAACGGGCCAAAACAAGACAACCCAGCGCTGTAACGAGGATTAATTCTTCTGCCGCGCGATTCGTCTCTGTAATACCAAAGAGGATGACAAAGATCGCCACCCAATCGGGGTCCGGCGGCGCGATTCTTGCCGACAACTATTTTTTTATTTACTACAATTGGTAGAGCACTCTTTACGTGAGTGGTTGTTGCGGGCAAGACTTCGCTTTGGCGCAACCAGGATAAAACGGGCGCTTGGATTCTACGCGGATCCGTCCATGGACGGCGCTGCCGACACGCTGCTGGCGTGGGCTGGAAGGGGCGCGAAGCGGATAGAACCGGTTGCGGAGACGCCGTTGGCGGCGCTGGTCTTACAAGTTGGCTGGAACCGGCACCATGAGAACCGGGCACGGCGCATGGCGGAGGACGTCATGGGCGACGCTGCCGACCAGGAACTCATACGTCGGCCCGTGGCCACGCGAGCCCAGAACGATGATGTCGGCACCAAGCTTCTCACTCTCGGCGACGATCCGCTCGGCGGGATCGCCCTGGACAAGCAGCGCCGTTGCGACCTGTCCGCGCCGGCGCAGGACTTCGGCGTGGCTTTGCAGCAACTGATGCTCGGCGTGGAAGCGCTCGCTCACGTGCTCGCGAACGCTGTCCGGTCCGGCCTTCCAGCCGACAAACGCCGGATCCGGCTCGGCAACGTGGATGAGCCACAGCCGGCCGGCGCTGGCGCCCGCGATCCACGCCGCCGCCTCGATCACCGGACCGGCAGCCGGCGACAGATCGATGGCGACAACGAGCGTCTTCGCCTGTTCCTGCATTTCAGCACCCGATTCCACACTGGCTCTTGGGCTCTAAGAGCAAGGGTGCCCAAGTGGTGGCGTCAACGCAAGGGGCTTCGCCGCTCATGCACACGGCAAGAACCGAATACGGATGCTCTCGCCGAACGCGCATCAAAATTGCGTTCCGTTCGCATCTGGCGGTCCGGCAACCTCATCGAAGCCACGCTCCGCAACGACGAGCGCCTCTCCGCGGAAATCCGCAACGACGTCCGGCTTAGAGGCGGCCGCTGGCTTTCAAGTCGCCCTTTTCTGCCGGCTCTATCGTCGCCGCGGCGGCAAGGCGGGATGCGGCAGCGCCGATACGCGCAGCGAGTTCGGTCATGAAGGCCTCGCGGTCGAGGCCGCCCGGCAGCGGCGGCAGGAACTCAAGCGTGATCTGGCCAGGATGCTTGGTGAAACCGCGGCGGCGCCAGAACAAGCCGGAGTTGAGCGCCACTGGCACCAGCGGCACCGCAGCGGCACGGTAGAGCGCGGCAATCCCGGGCTGAAAGGGGTGCAGCGCGCCGGGCGGGGCACGGACCCCTTCGGGAAAGACGATGACCTGCGCCCCTTCGCCGAGCCGCCGCCGGGCATGCGGCAACATCAGCTTGAGCGCGCGAAACCCGGCCCGGCGATCGATGGCGATGTTGCCGGCGCGGGACAAATACCATCCCAGGAACGGAACCCGCAGCAGCTCACGCTTGAGCACGAACACCGGATCGGGGAGGAGGGCATGAAACACCAGCGTGTCCCACGCCGACTGGTGGTTGGCGGCGATGATTACCGGCCCCGCCGGCAGATGTTCCCGGCCGACGATGCGGTAGTTGAGCCCGCAGATGCAGGCGAGAAGAATCAGCAGGCCGCGGGTCCACAGCCGCGCCAGCCCCTGCACGAACCGCCGCGGTAACAGCAGGATCGGCAGCCCGACAATGAACAGGAGCCCCGTCCACAGACATGCCACGACGGCGAAGATGCCCGAGCGCATGCGTGTCATGTGCCACTCTCGGCAACCGCCAGCGCCGGTACATCGGCGCGAACGGCGAGCGAGGACAGGAGGTACTTGTTGTACTCGCTGACGACCAGCGCGATCGTCGCCGGGCGCTGCCACCAGGCTGTCTTGGCAACGCCCGCGGAGAAAACCGGATGCGGTATGACCTTCACGTCCGGCAAGGCACGGCGGAACTCGGCTAGGCTGCGCGGCATGTGATAGTGGGACGTGACGAGACGGAGCGAATGGTAGCCCCGGCGCTGCATCCAGCCGGCGGTTTCGGCAGCATTGCCAGCGGTGTCGAGGGCAGCGTGGCCGGTCTCGATGCGCTCGGCGAGATCCGCCGACGGCTGCCCGGCGACCACCAGGAGCCGGCCAACGTCAACATCCGGATGGACGCCGGAGACGAACATCCGTTCCGCCTTGTGTTGCGCCAACAGCCGCAAGCCGGTCGTGAACCGCTCGCTTCCGCCGGTGAGGACGACGATCGCTTCGGTCGGCGTCTCCGCGTCTTCAACCATCGCCGGAATGGTTGCGGCAAAGCGAACGAGGCCGACCGCCCAGGCAGCAAGGACCGCGGCAAACACCGAGAACGCGACGAGAAGTCCGATCCGGCGGGCAGCGGGCATGCCGGCTCCTTGTGCTCACGCCGCTACGGTGATTGGGAGGGTGGGAGCGCGCCAGCGTTCGCGGTCATGCCCGCGCCACCACAGCCGCGCCCGCGCACCTCTCGCTTAAGGATGCGACACATCCATGACCGGCATCGGGGGACAATCTTGCTCACTCCGCACCATATCCTTCCCCCAGCTGCAGCCATGCCGTACCGCGCAAAACAGCCTCATGCGGGGGCGACCGGCGAAGCATAACGTGACCGCGAGCGATGTCCAAACCCGTCCGTGGCGTGAGCGCAGCCTTCGAGTCGGCAGCGACGGGTGCACACTCCAAGGCAACCGGATGGACACGGGCGGCGCGGCGCCGAGGCACTGGCCGTTCTACACGGAAACTTCATCTTCTTGCGAGATCGTACAGCGTTTAGGCGCGGTCACCTTCCGCCTGACCGGTGGTTGCTTGCGTTGCGGTAGAGCCGCGCCTATAAAAGGTTGTGGATTATTCAGGGGCCTGCAAACCACGATGATCATAGCCTGCCCGAAATGCGCAACGTCATACACGGTTGACAGCACCGCATTCGGCAACCAGTTGCGAACGGTTCGTTGCTCCGCGTGTGGGCATGCCTGGCGTCAGACTGGTGAGACGGAGGCATCGGATACACCGCGCGCACCCGTTGACGCGCCGCCGCCACCGCGCAAGAAGGCGCCACGGCCGCAGCGCCAAGCGGCGCCGGCGCTGGAAGGCCCCACCACGACTGCCCGCACCAAGGCTGCGCGCCGGGCGGAGGCAAAGCCCGGTGCGGCGGCACCGTTCGTCGGGCCACAAGACAAGCCGGCACCGATGCCACAGCCGAGCGCAGCGCCGGCGAAACCGAAACGACCGCAGGAGCCCGCAGCGGCCGCCGTTGAAGCCGCGCCGGCAATGGACACCCCCCTGCCGACCGCCGCCACTGCAGCGGGCACCGCCGCAGCCGCACCCGTTTCGTCACCCGAGACCGTGGCCCCGCCACCGCCCACAGTGGCCGAGCACCAAGCGCCGGCACGGGGCTGGATCAGCTCTTCCGAGGAGAAGGATAGCGCCGAAGGCGATCTGGATTTCGCCACCGAACCCGAACCGGCTGCCGCCGAGCCGACGACGGAGGCCACCGCAGCCGGTGTCGAGCCGACGCTGTCGGCCGCGGCACGCGCCGATGCCCGCGAGCAGCTGCTTGCTGCCCAGAAAAGGGGAGGGCCACCCCAGCGCCGGGCGTGGATCGTTCCAGCTGCGGCTGTCGCCGCCCTTGTCGTCGTCGTGGGCGGCCTCATCGTTACGCGTGATGGCATCGTCCGCCGTTTTCCGGCCACCGCCGGCGCTTACAGCGCGCTCGGCATGGGTGGCCAGCAGACCCTTGGCGCCGGGCTTGAGTTCCGCGACGTCTCGTCCAGTCGGGAATGGTCGGGGGCCGAGGAAGTCTTGGTCATTCAAGGTGTTGTCGCCAACGTCCTCAAGGATCCGGCGACCCTGCTGCCGGTCCGCGTCGCGCTTTATGACAGCGATGATCAGGAGGTGCAGGCGGTGACGGTGCCGAACGATCAGAACCGGATCAAGCCGGGTGAATCGGTCCGCTTCGAGGCACGGATTGCCAATCCTTCCTTGAGTGCCCAGCGCATCCGCGTGAGCTTCGCCACGCCGGCGGCGGAAAAGACTTCGTAAACGCCCGATATGGCTGCTTGCTCAAGCCGCTGCCGTCACGCAAGCGGTCAAAACTGCCGCAACAGCCGCTCAATGTAGTCGAGTTCCTGCGGCGCGCGGCGCTGGTCGGACGCACGGCGGCGCAGCTCATCCAAGAGTTCCTGGGCGCGGTGCAAGCCTGCTTCTTCCGGAATTTGCGCATGCCCGTGGGCAAAGCCACGCCGGCCGCCGGCGGGCCCGCGACCAAACAGGTCGCCTTGGCCACGGCCCGATCCGCTGCCTTCAGCGCCAAGCAGACCGGGGATCCCCGACAAGCGTTCGCTAAGCGCGTCGGCAACAGAGTCGGCCGCCCGCTTCAAGGCATCGACGGCGCGAGTCTGGTCGTTCACGGCGTCTCCGAAACGACCCGAACGCAGCGCGCCGGCCGCATTGCCCATTGCCTGATCGGCTTCGGGAAGCGGCGGTGGCACGCGTTCCAAGAGCTCCGCCGCGCGCCCGATCACCGCGCCTACTGCCTGTCGCAAGGCATTCTGGCGATCGACCGAAGGGGCGTCTGCCGACGCAGCGCCGCGACCGCTGCCGTGGCGTGAGCGCTCCCTGAGCTCGCGGCCAAATGTCTCCTGAAGAAGCTCCTGCTGGCGCACCGTCAAGCCGCGCACCTCCTCCAGAAGCGCCTGCATTTCACGTGCCCGCTTGCGCTGCTCGCTCATCTGCATCCCGGCGCGGATATCGGCAAGAAGCTCCTGCAGATCGGCCAACAGCTGCTGCGCGCCTTCGCGGGCACCAGCCCTGGCCAAGCGGCGCGCCAAGTCGAGGAGATCGAACAGATCGGCGGTGTGAACCTTCGTGCTGCCTTCCTCCGTCAACAATCCAGAGTCGCCCTGGCGGACGAACTCGTTGACGACGGCGGCAAGATAGGCATCGAGTGCCTCTTGCAGCGCATCGATCAGACGCTCGATCTCACCGAGCGGTGCCTGATCGCGCAAGGCGGCCTCAAGCCGCTCGCGCGCATCCTCGAAGGCACGCAGCGCCAGCGGCACCTCGCCCTCATCGAGGCGGACGGCCGCCTGCCAGAGCAGATCGGCAACCGTGGCGAGGGCGACCGACGCACGGTCGTGCACCAACCGCCCGTGCCCGACGGCCAATGCCAGTGCAACCACGACATCACCCGCGAAATCATCAGGCCGAGCGGCGATTTCGGCGATACCCTCCGCCACATCGCCGCGTGCCGCCTCCCCTGCCGTCATCAGCCGTTTGCGAAGTGCAATCAACGCCTGCGCGACCGGGTGCGTAAACGTGCGCTCCGGCAGCGTCAGCGTGACCGTCTCGCTCCGCGTCGTCTGGCCCGCGGCATCCTCAGCCTCGAGGACGATCGACCCCGGCTGCCCCGCCCGCGGATGATCGGCAAGGTCGATCTGCTTGCGGCCGGTGACGACGCCGGCACGTCCGGCACCGAGCGGCAGCGGCACGCGCAGACTGGTGTCGGCTGTCGGCGTCACGTCCTGCCCCGTCTCCGCCTCCGGACCTGCCCCAGCTTTCGGTGCCGAATCGGCCCGTGGCGCCGGGGTAATGATCGCCGTGATCGCACGCAGCGGGTAATCGTCGTGTGCGGTGTAGGCCAAGTCGAGCGCGCCGCTTGGTGTCCCTTGGGGCGGCCGGGGCAGGCTAACCGCTGGCGGCTGATCGGCGATCGGCGTTAACGGCCAGTGGGCGATGATGCGGCCGTCGGCATCGACGCTCAACGACCGGTCGCCCCGGATCACGATCGAAGCGGTGAACACGCCGCCGCTCCCACCTTGTTCCGCGCCGATCGCTGTCATTGGCGTGCGCTGATCGGCAAGGACGAGTGTCGGCGCCGAACTGATCCCGGTGGCGCGCACAACCGCCACACTGCCATCCGGCACGGGGATACTCGCCGGTGCTGAAGCAGCATAGCCGGCGCCGCCTTGCCCCTCGGGCACCGCGCCGGCCTTCAGAAACAGCGGCGCATGGCCGGTGTAGGCCGGCGGAGTGATCCACAGTTCGACCCGTGGCTGGACGGCGCCGCTGCCGAGGCCCGGCTGAACAGCGCGCGCCAGCCGCTCCGGGGCCTGCCGGCCGCCGGCAGCAACGGCGATCACGAGCAGCAGCAGCACCCCCGCCCGCAGGCCCCACGGTTCGAGGCGCGCGACGCCGGGCGCGGGCAGCTTGAGCCGGAGCTGGTGACGGGCGGCGTGAAGATCCGCCTGATGTCGTTGCCACAACAGCCGCGCCAGCGGATCGTCGGCGCCGGCGCCCTGCCGATCCTCAAGCGCCGACAGCGGCCTGTGGCTGAGCGCCGAGTCCTCCTCGATCCGGCGCAAGGCCTGGTGCCGGCCGATCCGCCGCAACCCGGTGCCGGCCCACGCCAGGGCAGCCAGCAGTGCTGTAGCGAAAACAATCAATACGCCCGCGTGCAGCCAGGCGGGCAGCAGCGGCAGAACGTCGAGCAATGCCAGCGCGAAGCCGGCGCCAATGAGTGTGACCGCTGGCCAAAGCCGAGGCCACAGGGCCTCCCACGCGAGGCTGGCGGCCGCAAGGCGAACGAGGAGGCGATAGCCGAGGCCGCGCGCGCGGCTCATCGCCCGTCTGCCTGGCCCTGGCCATCGTCTGCCGCCGGCGCGAGCCAAGCGGGCAGCCGCTGCCAGGACAACAGTGCCTGCCAGGGGATCCGCTCGCGCACCACGGCGTGAGTAGAATCGGCCACGAGCACCTCCGGACACAGCGGCCGCGCGTTGTAGAACGACGCCATGCTGGAGCCGTAGGCGCCGGCCGTGCGGATGGCCAGCAGATCGCCCGCGCGCAGCGGGGGCAGCGTGCAGCCGCTGGCAAACGTGTCGCTTGTCTCGCAGATCGGACCGACGACATCGGCCACCATCGGCGTGTCGTTCACTTCCGGGTTCACCACCGGCACGATCGCGTGATGGGCGCCGTACATGGCCGGCCGCATGAGATCGTTCATACCGGCATCGACGATGACAAAGGTGCGCGTCGCCCCTTCCTTGATGTAGAGCACGCGGGTGACGAGTAGGCCGGCATTGGCGACCAGCAGCCGGCCCGGTTCCAGGATCAGGCGGCAGCCAAGATCGCCGACCGCGCGACGGACGACGGCGGCGTAGGCGTCCGGGCCGGGAATTGGTCCCTCCTCGTCGCCGTAGGGCACACCTAAGCCGCCGCCGAGATCGAGCGTCGTTATCGTGTGGCCGTCCCGGCGCAGCATGACGATGAGATCGCGCAGCCGCTGAAACGCGGCGGCAAACGGTTCGATTTCCGTGAGCTGGGAACCGATGTGCACAGCGATGCCGACTGGCTGCAGCCCCGGCAGCGCCGCAGCACGGGCGTAAACCTGATGCGCGGCCGTCCACTCGATGCCGAACTTGGCTTCGCGCACGCCGGTGGTGATCTTGGCGTGCGTGTGCGCATCGATATCGGGATTGATGCGCAAGGCGACGCGAGCGGTCGTTCCGACGCTGCAGGCGATGCGGCTCAAGGCCTCCATCTCCGGCACCGATTCGACATTGATCTGCAGGATATCGGCGGTGAGCGCAGCCTTGAGCTCACGCGCGCTCTTGCCAACGCCGGAAAAGACGATCCGCTCCGCCGGTACTCCCGCCGCAAGCGCACTCTCCAGTTCACCGCCGGAGACGACGTCGGCGCCGGCCCCCAGGCGCGCCAGCGTCGCAATGACAGCCAGATTGCCGTTCGCCTTGACGGCAAAGCAGGTGAGCGCATCAAGGCCGGCAAGCGCCGCCGTGAACACCTGATAGTGCCGCCTCAGCGTCGCCGAGGAATAGACGTAGAAGGGCGTACCAACAGCCTCGGCGAGGTCGGAAACCGGAACCGCCTCCGCATGCAGGACGCGACCGTGGTACTGGAAGTGATCCATGGCAGCCCGTTCGCGCTTAGGAGGCCGGATAGCTGCGCCGCGGCTCAGAGCCCGGCGGCGGTTCCGGCTGATCCTTGCGGCCGCAGCCGGCCGCTGGCAGGACGACGGCGATGATCAGCATCATAAGCATCAAACGGCGCATTGAAGGCCTCAGCAACGCAAGCACTCCCCTTCACTATGGCAACTTCGGCGCGGCGGTGTGAGGGATGCCGCAGCCGGTCCTCGTGCAGCGACCCAATCGGGCGATTCACGCCCGAGCAGGGTTGTCGCTGCACAACACATTGACTCAATTGCACTTTTGGCGCAAACGGGATGTACGTTCTGTTTGTGCCGGTACACTAGCGGCGCCGTCGGCTCACGTGCCGGCGGTATTCCGGTTCGCGCTTGGCCTGCAGGGCCCGGCGCATGGCGGCCGCGGTCGGTGAGGGCGGGGCGTCCTGTCCTTGCGGCGGCAGCCGGCCTTCGGCAACCGCATCGACAAGGGCGAGATGGCGGGGCAGACAGACCGTGTTCAGATCGTAGCGTTCGATCACCGTCTGCCGCGCCCGCGCCCGCAGCGGCTGCAGGCGGTCGGGATCGTCGAGAACGCGGTCGATCGCATCCGCAATGGCCTTGGGCGAGAAGAAATCGACCAGAAGGCCGTTCTCGCCGTCGACGATCACCTCCTCCACCGGTGCCGTGGCCGAGCCGATGACGAGGCACTCCGCCGCCATCGCCTCCAGCATCGACCACGAAAGCACGAACGGGTAAGTCAGGTAAACGTGCGCCGATGACACATGCAGAAGCTTCAGGAAGTTGCCGTATGGGACGCGGCCGAGGAAGCGGATCCGGCTCATGTCGAGCTTGGCACCGACCTCGGCCATGAGAATCTGCCGATACGTCTGCCCCTTCGGCGGCGACGCGCCGTAGCTGACCTCATCACCGCCAAGGATAAGCACCCACGCGTTCGGCCGACGCTTCTGGATCTCTGGCAGCGCCCGCATGAAGACGTGAAAGCCGCGGTAGGGCTCCAGGTTGCGGTTGACGAAGGTGATGACCTCATCCGCGCGCGACAGCGTCACGCCCGCCTTCTCCAGCGCCAATCTTGCGGCTGGATTAGGCCGAACCAGAGCGGTGTCGATGCCGTCGTGGATGACACTCATCCTGTCGTGAAACAGGGCCGGCACCTGGTCGCGCTGGAACTGGGTCGGACTGATCGCCCAATCGCTCGCAATCAGTGTCAGGAGGTGGTTGGCATTCTTCATCCGCAGGCGGCAAAGGCTGGCGAGGCTGGTGTCCGCGTACTCCGGATCGAATGCGAAGTCACTCCCTTGCGACTCGTAATAAAATTCGATGAACGACAACATTCTTGCGTCCGGCCAGACGTCCTTGAGAAACAGCGCCTCGCCCCAGCCTGGATGGGCGCAAATGACGTCCGGACGAAAGCCTTCCCGATTCAACTGCGCAGCCGCCAGTGCCGCCGCCTCGCCTCGGATAACTTTGGTTTCGAGGTCGGAAACCCATGGATGCAGACTCTGCGAGCTACCCCGCTTCGGTTCGTAGCAGACGAGCTTGATGTTGTCCGGCGTCGGCTGCCGATTGATCGCGAGCGCCACCACTTCGCAATCGCGGCGCGCGGCCAGCGCCGGCGCCAGATGCTTGTACTGGCCGGGGAAGTTCTGGTGGACGAACAACACACGCATGCGCAACGATGCTCCTCGATCGGCCTGTCGCAAGGACTTATAGAGCAACGCCGATGCAGGGACCAGACCGACACCGATGACCGCCGATCCGGCCAATCCCGCTGCCCCACCTTCCGGCGGCGCCATCGTGCTGTTTTCGGGCGGGCAGGACTCCACCACTTGCCTCGCCTGGGCGCTTGATCGATTTTCTGCCGTCGACACGGTTTCGTTCGATTACGGCCAGCGGCACCGGGTCGAACTCGACTGCCAGGCGCGCGTGCGCGAGGGACTCGCAGTGCGCTTTCCCGATTGGGCCGGCCGGCTCGGACGCCATCACGCGATCGATCTGGGCGTGATCGCCAGCATCACCGCCTCTGCACTCACCCACGACCAGCCGATCACCATCCCCGCCAACGGCCTGCCCTCGACCTTCGTGCCCGGGCGCAATATCGTGTTCCTGACGTTGGCCGCGGTCATCGCCCACGGCCGCGGCATCGGGGCGCTGGTCGGCGGCATGTGCGAGACGGATTTCTCCGGCTACCCCGACTGCCGCGACGATAGCATCAAGGCGCTGCAGGTGGCGCTCAATCTCGGCCTCGCCACCCGCGCGGTCATCCACACGCCGCTGATGTGGCTCGACAAGGCCGCAACCTGGGCACTCGCGGAGAGCCTCGGCGGCCAAGCGCTTGTCGATCTGATCATCGAGGAAACGCACACGTGTTATCGCGGCGAACGCTCGGTGCGGCACGCCTGGGGGTACGGCTGCGGAAACTGCCCCGCGTGCAGCTTACGTGCCGACGGCTACCGGCGCTACCAAGCTTGCCGGGGGCAGGAGAGGCCGGTTAAGTAGAGCGGCTTTGGCACCATCAGCGGGTCGACAACGCATGCCAATCGATCGCCGCCGGGCGGAAGGTCTGGCCTTCCTAGCCGCGTTTGCGGCCTGCATCCCGGCAGCCAACTGGCTGATCGGCCATGTCGGGACCGTCTGCGTTCCGCACGGGCCGTGCCTGATCCCGGTCGCACCCGGCTTGAGCGCACCCAGCGGCGTGCTGATGATCGGGCTTGCCCTTGTCTTGCGCGACCTTGTGCAGCGCCGGCTCGGCCTCGCCTGGGTGCTGGGCGCAATTCTTGCCGGTGCGCTGCTCTCGGCCGCGCTTGCCCCGCCTTCCCTGGTGCTTGCATCAGCGGTCGCGTTCCTCGTCTCCGAGCTCGCCGACTGCGCCGTGTTCACGCCGCTGCAGCGCCGCGGACTTGTGCTCGCGGTTTTCTTGAGCAGCATCGCCGGTCTGGTCGTCGATTCCGCCCTGTTCCTGCTGCTCGCCTTCGGCAGCCTCACGTACCTGCCGGGGCAGATCGTCGGCAAGGCGTGGATGGTCGTCCTCGCGCTGCCGGTGGTGTGGTGGCTGCGCGAGCGTGATCGCCGCCTTGGCCTTGCACCTGCGTGAGGAGCTCCCTTCGCTGAGCCGTAGCCGCGGGCTTCCGTTAACCGCGGTTTAAGGCAGCGCGGCCTAAATCATCCTTCGCAAAGACAGGGGAGTCTGCGCCCCGATCGGTGCCTTGTGCGCCTGCATCTGTGCGGTGTTCACGCCCCCGTTTGAACGAAGGACTAACGTCATGCGCATTCTCGCTCTGATGGGGCGGTTCAGAATTGGCACGCGCATTTATGCCGGCTTTGTGATTGTCCTCGGCCTGATGGCGGTTCTCGCTTACACGGGCTATTCGAGCCTGATGGGAGCGAGCGAGCGCAGCCGTGCGTACGTGCAGTTCAGCGACCAGACCGCAGACGTCCTGAGCATCAGGGCACGTCTGGGCGACATGCAGCAAGCTGTGCTGCGCTTCGTGCTCGACGGCGACACCGACGATCTCAGCCAGGCACGGAAGATCGGCGCCGATTTGACCGAGCAAGCGCAAGCGCTGACCGCGAGCATTCTCGAGCCGGCCCGCAAAGAACGTTCAGCGGAGATCGGAAAGCACATCAGCGACTACGTCGCGAATATCGAACGCGTCGGTGCGGCACGGGCTCGCCGTGATGAGCAGGTCGAAAAGCGTTTGAACGTCGTCGACAAGACTGCCGCCGACAACTTGAACAGGATCATCGACTATTCGATGGGGGAAGCCGACTTCGAGCCGGCTGCGCACGCATACTTTGTCCTGGACAAGCTGATGCAGGCCCGGTTAAGCGCCCAACGCTACTTGCACGACCAGAACCCGAAGACGGCCGAGTCCGCCAGAAGCAAACTGAACGCGTTCGCGCAAGCCGCCGAGGAGGGAATCTACGCGTTGCAGGACCCTGCGCGTGTGGTGCTGATGGAAGAAGCGGCGAGCCTTGCGGTCGAGTATGCCGAAGCATTCAAGAACGTCGTCGAGGCAAGCTCCACCTACTCCGTACTCGTCAACGGCGCCATGTTTCAGGCCGAGAGCGAAGCGGCGCAACTGGCGCAGGCCCTATCGCAGGAAATGACGTCAGAGCGGGAGAAGATTGAGCGCGACACCATTGAGGCGAATGCGAGCGCGATGATGATGAACCTCGGCATCGCCGTGGTCGCGGCGGCGCTCGGCGTGATCTTCGCCTGGCTGATCAAGACCGGCATCACCCGGCCGGTGATCGGCATGACCGAAACGATGACGCGCCTTGCCGCCGGCGATACCAGCGTGAGCATCCCCGCACAGGACAACCGGGACGAGATCGGCACGATGGCAAAGGCGGTAGGCGTCTTCAAGGACAATGCCGTCGCCCGCGAGCGGCTGGAGGCCGAGCAGGCGCAGGAACGGAACGCGCGCGAGGAGCGGGCGCGACGGGTGGAAGCGATGATCGCCAGCTTCGATCGCGAGGTCGCGACGGCCCTGGAGGCGGTGGGCGGCGCGGCCGGTACCATGCAGGCGACATCACAAGCGATGTCGGCGACGGCCGAAGAGACCAGCCGCCAGGCAACGGCAGTTGCCGCGGCATCGGAGCAGGCATCGGCCAACGTGCAGACCGTGGCTGCAGCCGCGGAAGAGTTGGCGGCCTCGATCCGCGAGATCAGCCGCCAGATGACCGAGGCGCACACGGTCACTACGGATGCCACCGGTCAGGCCGAGGGCACGCGGGCCAGCGTGCGCGGCCTTGCCGAGGCGGCGCAGCGGATCGGCGACGTCGTCGATCTGATCAACTCGATCGCAGCCCAGACCAATCTTCTCGCCCTCAATGCAACCATTGAGGCTGCCCGCGCCGGTGATGCCGGCAAGGGATTCGCTGTGGTGGCGGGCGAGGTCAAAGCCCTGGCCGGCCAGACCGCGCGTGCGACGGATGAGATCTCAAGCCAGATCAACACTGTTCGCACCGAGATCCGCGGTACCGTGCAGGCGATGGAGGGCATCGTCGCAACGATCGGCAGGATCAACGCGATCGCAGCCTCGGTCGCCGCCGCCATCGAGCAACAGGACGCGGCGACGCGAGAAATCGCCCGCAACGTCGACCAGGCGTCGGTCGGAACGCAGGAGGTAAGCAGCACCATTGCCGGGGTGACCCGGGCTGCTCATGACACCGGCGCCGCCTCGGGCGAGGTTCTGCAATCGGCCGGACAGCTCTCTCGCCAAGCCGAGGGCATCCGCCGTTCCGTCGACACCTTTCTTCAATCGGTGCGCGCGGCTTAAGCAGAGCCGCCTTTCGCCCGAACCACGACGCCCGCTTGACAGGGAAGCGTCAGGCCGCCCGTCGCCGGTTCGGCGGCAGCAGACGGTACAGGCGATTACGTTTGCCAAAATGGTCGACGAGCCCCGTCCGCTCGGCGACCATTTCCTCCATCAGCGAGAACGGTGTCCGCCGGGGCAGTACGAGGGTGCCCTCGCAATCGGGCCCCTCGATCTGCAGGTGAACCCCGATCCGCTGCGCCAGCCGCCGCATCGACACGTTCTCGGCCAGGCAGAAGATGCCGATCTGCCCGATATCGCGATTGCGCGCCCACAACAACGCCCGGCGGGCAAGGCTGGTGGCGAGCCCCTGGCGACGCCAGGCGCCGTCGACGCTGAAGGCCAGTTCGGCCAGGGCGCGATCGCTGGACGTCACCAGGGCCGCTCCCGCGATCGCAAGCTTGTCATCCTCATGCACGAGGATGGCGTGCGGAATCCGTGCGAGGCTGGCAACGGAGTCGTGGATACCCTGATCGCTGATCGCGCGGCCAAAGCGCAGCCGGCGCGCCTCCGCATCAAGGCTGCAGAGGTGCTCGGCGTATCGAAAGCGCTCGTGCGCAAAGAGAGTGCGAATTGGACGCATGCAAAGTAGATGTGGTGCGACGCAGCATTCTGCCACCGCGAAGATCGACGATCAGTTATCAACGCGAAAAACTGTTGCACGATGGCCACTCTTGCACGAGTGGCATGCCGCCCGCCCACTACGCCCCAATGCAGCGGGATAGGCGGTCAGCGGCACGGATCGGCTCCGGCAGGCGGAACCGCCGCGTGCAGGCGAGGACGAGCGCGATCGCCGTCTCAAGGCTCACGCGATGGCCAATCGAGACGAACACGGGCCGCACTTTTTCGCGCGTGCGAACGACGGCGCCGATGACATCGCCACCGTCAACAAGCGGCGTCCAGTCGCCACGGTTGGGACCCGGCTCACCGTGCTTGCCGACCAGCCGCGACTTGGCGACGCCGATTGCGGGCAGGTCAAGGACAAGGCCCAGATGGCTGGCGATACCGATGCGCCGTGGGTGCGCGATCCCCTGACCGTCGCACATCAAGACATCCGGCCTTCGGCTCAACGAGCCGATTGCGGCCACCGCTGCCGGCCCTTCGCGAAAGCTGAGCAAGCCGGGGACGTACGGAAACGCTGTCGCGACGGTCGCCTCCGCTTGCTCCAATGGCGTCAGCGCCGCGAGATCGAACAGGACGGCCGCGGCATGGGCGGGACCACCGCGCCGGCCATAGGCGGCATCGATGCCAGCCACCGTCACGGGCGGCGCGAAGCGGTCAGCGCGCTCGATGTGGTCCCGCAGCCGGGATTGCAGCGCAATTGCGTCTGCAACGGTTTCCGGCCAAGGTGCTGCGCTGGCGAGAACGCTCTCGCCGCTCAGGGCTGGTCGCGCCGCAACAACTCCGGCGTCACCGTCCAGTTGATGAACCAAGCTCCCGTCACGGAGCGGCGGACGAGGCAAACGGCTGTCCCGGGCACGAAGTCAACCACCAGCGGATGCTCACTGCCAAGCACGAGACGCGAAACGAACCGGCTCATGAACGGCTGGTGACCGACCACGAGGGTAGGGTCCTTCCACTCCACCGCCTTATCCACAAGGCCCTCGGTCGAGTCCTTCGGCAGCAGCCCCTTCTCCATCACCTGGATAGCGGAGGCGTCAGCGACGGCAGCCGCAAGGATGTCCGCCGAGGTCCTGGCCCGCAGCTTGTCGCTGCAGACGACACGGTCAACCCGGATACCCGACTCCTTCATGAACTGTGCGAGGCGCTCTACATCGCCGCGCCCCGTCGCAGTAAGCGGCCGGTTGACGTCAATGTCTTCGGGTACGGCTTCGCCGTGCTGAATGAGATAAAGACGCATCAACGGTTCTCCCCGCCGGTTCCCGGGTTGCTATCGCCGGCGCAAGGGTCTTGAAGCGGGAATCCGCCGTCCGGTCAAGACGGAGCAAGCAGGGCAGCAAAGCGCTTAATGCGTGCCCTGTTTTTCGTACTCATCGACGGCGGCCAGCATCGCCTCGGCCGTGCGCAGATCGCGCTCCGCCGTCACGCGGACGTTCAGTGCCTCCGAGACCATCAGCGCGTCATGCGCACGCTTCACCCGGTCCTCGGCGTCGTCGCGCGTGATTTCCTGCAATGGCGTTGCCACCTCCGCCAGTACCGTGCACCGCTCCGGCGTAATCTCGGCGAATCCGCCCTCGACGAAGTATCGATCGAGGATCTTGAGGCTCTTGTCGCGCAGCTCGATGGTGCCCGGAACGATCGTCGATAGCATCGCGGCATGACCGGGGAGGACGCCGAAATGGCCGGCCCCGCCGGGGATGATAACGCACGCCGCATCACACGACAGGGCGAGCCTGGCCGGCGTCACGATTTCGAACAGAAAGGTCTCGGCCATCGTGCCGTCCCTCCTCCCGCCTGGTTCAGGCTGCTTCCGCGGCCAGCTTCTTCGCCTTCTCGACCGCTTGCTCGATCGTGCCGACCATGTAGAAAGCGGCCTCCGGCAGGTGATCGTAGGCGCCGGCGCAGATCGCCTTGAAACCCTTGATCGTGTCGTCGAGGTTGACGAACACGCCGGGCGAGCCGGTGAACACTTCGGCGACGTGGAACGGCTGCGAGAGGAAGCGCTGGATCTTGCGCGCGCGGGCGACGGTGAGCTTGTCCTCCTCCGACAGCTCATCCATGCCGAGGATGGCGATGATGTCCTGCAACGACTTGTAGGTTTGCAAGATGCGCTGCACTTCGCGCGCGGTCTTGTAATGCTCGTCGCCAACGATGCGCGGGTCGAGAGCCCGTGACGTCGAATCGAGCGGGTCGACCGCCGGATAAATGCCGAGTTCGGCAATCGACCGGCTGAGCACGGTCGTCGCATCAAGGTGCGCGAACGAGGTCGCCGGCGCCGGGTCGGTGAGGTCGTCGGCCGGCACGTAAATCGCCTGCACCGAGGTGATCGAGCCCTTCTTGGTCGAGGTGATCCGCTCCTGCAGGGTCCCCATATCGGTCGCCAGCGTCGGCTGATAGCCCACCGCCGAGGGGATGCGGCCCAACAGCGCCGAGACTTCCGAGCCTGCCTGGGTGAAACGGAAGATGTTATCGACGAAGAACAACACGTCCTGGCCTTCCTCGTCGCGGAAGTATTCCGCCACGGTGAGCCCCGTCAGGCCGACGCGCGCGCGCGCGCCCGGCGGCTCGTTCATCTGGCCATAGACAAGCGCCGCTTTCGATCCTGAGGCGCCCAGCTGGATGACGCCCGACTCGATCATCTCGTGGTAGAGGTCGTTGCCCTCGCGGGTACGCTCGCCGACGCCGGCAAAAACCGAGTAGCCGCCGTGCGCCTTGGCGATGTTGTTGATGAGTTCCATGATGATGACGGTCTTGCCGACGCCGGCGCCGCCGAACAGGCCGACCTTGCCACCCTTCACGTAAGGCTCGATCAGATCGACAACCTTGATGCCGGTCACGAGGATCTCGGCTTCGGTCGACTGGTCCATGAAGGAGGGGGCTGACCGGTGGATCGGGTAATACTTCTTCGCCTCGAGCGGGCCCCGCTCGTCAACGGGCTCGCCGATGACGTTGATGATGCGGCCCAGCGTTTCCGGGCCGACCGGGATGCTGATCGGCTGACCGGTGTCGGTGACCCGCTGCCCGCGCACGAGTCCGTCGGTGGTGTCCATGGCCACGGTGCGCACGGTCGCCTCGCCGAGCTCCTGCGCCACTTCGAGGACCAGCCGGCGGCCGCCGATGTCGACATGCAACGCGTTCAGGATCTTCGGCAGTTCGCCCTCAAAGCGGACGTCGACGACAGCGCCCATGACCTGGGTGACGGTCCCCATCGCGTTATTGCCCATTGCGCTCGCTCCTTCGTCAATTCCTTACCGCGCCGCCTTTTCACTGCGGCGGCGTTGTTAAACCGCTTCGGCGCCAGATATGATCTCGATCAGTTCCTTGGTAATGATCGCCTGACGCGTCCGGTTGTAGGTCAGCGTCAGGCGGCCGATCATGTCCGCAGCGTTGCGTGTGGCGTTGTCCATGGCTGTCATGCGCGCCCCCTGCTCGGAGGCAAAGCTCTCCAACAGGGCGCCGAAAATCTGCATTGCCAGATTGGCCGGCAGCAGCGCGTCCAGGAGCGGCCCCTCGCCGGGCTCGAGCTCGTACGAGCCAACCGCAAGCGCCCCTTCCGCCGCCGCGCCTGTCTCGGCATCCGGCAGCTGAAAGGGAATGATCTGCTTTGCCGTCACCACCTGCGACATCGCCGACTTAAACGTGTTGTAAAAGACCGTGCAGACGTCGAACTCGCCCGCTTCGAACATTGTCAGCAGCCGCCGGGCAAGATCGCGGGCCGGGCCGAACTGCGCGCCGACGCGCGTCACGTTCTCAAGCGTCTCGCTGACCAAAGTGCCGTACTCACGCCGCAAGCCATCGCGCCCCTTGCGGCCGACGCAGATGACCTTGACGGCCTTGCCCTCCTGCCGCAGGACCGAAATGCGCTTCTTCACCTCGCGAACGACGTTGCCGTTGAAGCCGCCGCACAGTCCGCGGTCGGCGGTGATGATGATCAAAAGATGAGACCGGTCCTCCCCCGAACCGGAAATCAGCTTCGGCGCCGTTTCGCGACTTGCCAGCGTGCCGACCATGCCGGCCAGCATCGCTTCCATCTTTCGGGCGTACGGCCGCCCCTCCTCGGCCGCCGACTGCGCCCGGCGTAACTTGGTCGCCGCGATCATCTTCATCGCTGAAGTGATCTTTTGCGTCGACTTGACGCTGTTGATGCGAACTCGAAGATCCTTGAGGCTCGCCATCGATCCCTGCCCCTATCCTCGCCCTTCAGGCCGGCGTGCCGGCTACGAGAAGGATTTGGCAAACCGGTCGAGGAAGGCCTTCAGCTTGTCCTCGATCTCAGGCGTCAAGTCCTTGGCGGCGCGGATCGCATCCAGCACATCGGCCGCGTTGGCGCGCATGCTTTCCAGGAGTGCCGCCTCGAAGCGGTTGACGTCGTCGGCCGCAATCCCGTCCAGATAGCCACGCGTACCGGCGTAGATTGAAACAACCTGCTCTTCGACCGGATAAGGGCTGAACTGCGGCTGTTTCAGGAGCTGTGTCAGGCGCGCACCGCGGGCCAGCAGCTTCTGCGTCGAGGCGTCGAGGTCGGAGGCGAACTGAGCAAACGCCGCCATCTCGCGGTACTGCGCCAGCTCCAGCTTGATGGAACCGGCGACCTTCTTCATCGCCTTGATCTGTGCCGCCGAACCGACCCGGCTCACCGAGATGCCGACGTTCACCGCCGGCCGGATGCCTTTGTAGAACAGCTCGGTCTCGAGGAAGATCTGACCATCCGTAATCGAGATGACGTTGGTCGGAATGTACGCCGAAACGTCGCCTGCCTGGGTCTCGATGACGGGCAGCGCGGTCAGAGACCCGTTGCCATTGTCCTGGTTGAGCTTGGCCGCCCGCTCCAGAAGCCGTGAATGCAAATAGAACACGTCGCCAGGGTAGGCCTCGCGCCCAGGTGGCCGGCGCAGCAGCAACGACATCTGACGGTAGGCGACCGCCTGCTTGGACAGGTCGTCGTAGAACACAACCGCATGCATGCCGTTGTCACGGAAGTATTCGCCGATCGTGCAGCCGGTGTAAGGCGCCAGATACTGCAGCGGCGCTGCTTCCGATGCCGTCGCCGCGACGACGACGGTGTAGCTCAGCGCGTCATAGTCCCGGAGCGCCTTGACGAATTGCGCCACCGACGAGCGCTTCTGGCCAACCGCGACGTAGATGCAGAACAGCTTTCCCGAGTCATCCGTGGCGAGGTCGTTGATGCGCTTCTGGTTGATGATGGTATCGAGGATGATCGCCGTCTTGCCGGTCTGACGGTCACCGATGACAAGCTCGCGTTGACCGCGGCCGATCGGGATCAAGGTGTCGATCGCCTTGACGCCGGTCTGCATCGGCTCGTGCACCGAGCGGCGCGGAATGATGCCGGGCGCCTTGACGTCGGCGACGCGACGCTCGGCTGCGTCGACCGGTCCCTTGCCGTCGATCGGCTCACCGACGCCGTCGAGCACGCGCCCGAGCACGCCCTTGCCAACCGGAACGTCGACGATGGCGCCGGTGCGCTTGACCACATCGCCCTCGCGGATCGCGCGGTCATCGCCAAACAACACGACGCCGACGTTGTCCTCCTCGAGGTTGAGCGCCATGCCTTTGGTGCCGTCAGGAAACGCGACCATCTCGCCGGCCATGACCTGATCGAGGCCATAGACCCGGGCGATCCCGTCGCCGACGGAAAGTACGGTGCCGACTTCAGCGACTTCTGCCTCCGTGCCGAAGGAGGCAATCTGCTGCTTGATGATGGCGGAGATCTCTGCGGCGCGAATTTCCATCACCCCATCCCTTTTATCGCGAGGCTTAAACGGTTCAGTTTTGCGCTTAACGAGCTGTCGACCATGCGCGAGCCGAGCTTGACGACAAGCCCACCCAGGATCGCGGGATCGACGCGTGTTGCGAGCGCGACCTCCATCCCGGCGGCTGACTTGAGCGCCGCGGCGACTGCGGCCGCCTGCGCCTTGGTCAACGGCTTGGCCGAGACCACCTCGGCCGTAGCCTGGCCGCGGCGGGCCGCAATCAGGCCAAGAAAGGCCGTGATCATATCGGGCAGTGCGTACAACCGCCGCTTGCTCACCACCAGGCTCACGAAGCGCCGCGTCAACGCGCTCCCTTCCATTGCCTCGATGATCGCCTCCATCGCGCGGCGCTGATCGTCACGCGCGATGATGGGCGAGCGAATGAGGCGCAGGAGATCGTCACTGGAACGGATCATGGCCGCCAGCTGCGACAGCTCATCAGCGATCCGATCGAGGGATTTCTCCTGCTCCGCCAGCTCGAAGAGGGCTTGCGCGTATCGGCCCGTCAGCCCCCCTAAACCTGTGGTTGCGGATGTCACCCGGGAACGTCCTCTTGTTCTTGGCTTCAGGTCTGCCGATCGCGGGGAGGCCTGCCGGTCCTACAAACGAGCGTTCTCGCCTGCGGATCATTGCTCTCTAACATACCCAATTCGCTCTTGCAACATGGCATCCGGGGGCACACGGCCAAGCGGCGCCCGCAGCGTTCCCGGGCTTCGCGAACGCGCTGCGGCTGTGGGCGCCCGTCACGCCGGCCGGCTATGGCCGGACCACGGCCGGCAGCGGGATAAACCGACAATTGAGACGGTTCCAGCCTCCGCCGGGCAGTCGTGATTTCGCGAGCGGGGAGACCCACTATCGCTAAAGGAAACTCATTGGATCGATGTCCACCTGCACGCGCACGCTCGCCGGTATTGGGATCGCAGCGAGCCATTCCCGCATCAGGCGCGAAACCGGGACCTTGACGCCAGCGTGTACGAGAAAGCGGCGCCGGTGCCGGCCACGCAGCAATGCCAGTGGTGCCGGTGCCGGCCCCAGCACGCGAACATCGTCCGTGCGCGGTGCGGCTTGGGCCAGGCAGCGGCAGGCCGCCTCGACTGCTGCCTCGTCCGCACCGGAGACGATGACTGCCGCCAGCCGGCCGAAGGGCGGCATCGCCGTCTCCCGCCGCGCTGTCGCTTCGGCAACGAGGAAGCGCTCGCGGTCGTAGGCCTGAAGGGCACGCATCACCGGATGCTCCGGCATGTGTGTCTGCAGGAGCACCTGGCCCGACCGTTCCGCCCGTCCCGCCCGTCCTGCGACTTGGCTCAACAGCTGAAAGGTGCGTTCCGCCGCCCGCAAATCGCCGCCGACGAGTCCGAGGTCGCCATCGACAACGCCGACCAAGGTCAGCAAGGGAAAGTGATAGCCCTTGGCGATAATCTGGGTACCGATAATGATATCGACCGCGTGCGCCTCGATCGCGGTGACCAGTGCCGCCGCGGCGCCCGGCCCGGTCAATGTATCGCTGGTCGCGAGCACCGTCCGCGCGGCCGGGAACAATGCCGCGACCTCATCCGCCAACCGCTCGACACCGGGACCGCAGGCGACCAGGCTGCCGGCATGGCCGCAGGCGGGACAGGCCGGCGGGATCGCCTGGGCGTGGCCGCAGTGGTGGCACTGCAGACGGCCGCTCAAGCGGTGCTGGACCAGCCAGGCGGTGCAATGGGGACAGCACAAGCGGTGGCCGCAGGCAGAGCACAGGGTGAGCGGGGCATAGCCGCGCCGGTTAAGGAACAACAACGCTTGGCTGCCCGCCTGCAGCGTCGTGGCGATGCGGTGGCGCGTTGTTGGGGCGAGGAAGCCGTCCCTGGGCGGTGGATCGCGGCGCAGATCGACGAGTTCGATCGCAGGTGGGGCAACCACGTGGCGGGATGGCAGCGCGACGGCCCCATAGCGGCCCGAGCCGACGTTCTCTACCGTCTCCAGGGACGGCGTAGCCGACACCAGGACCACCGGGACCTCGCCCAGCCGGGCGCGCACGACCGCCATGTCGCGGGCGTGATAGGTGACCCCATCTTCTTGCTTGAACGACGCCTCGTGCTCCTCGTCGACGACAATCAGCGCGAGATTCGGAAACGGCAGGAACAGGGCGGAGCGAGCGCCGACGACCACGCGTGCCCACCCTTCGGACACGGCGCGATAGGTGCGCTTGCGTTCGGCGGCACCGATCTCCGAGTGCCAGACGAGCGGCATGGCACCGAAGCGGGCGGCAAAGCGCATCAGCCACTGCGCACCCAGCGCGATTTCCGGCAACAGCACGAGGACCTGTGCCTCGGTCACGGAACCTGAAGCCGGTTGCGCGAGCGCACGCGCAATCGCCTCAAAATACACTTCCGTCTTGCCGGAGCCGGGCGCACCGTCGACGAGCGTGACCGAGAAGCCGGCGCCGACCGCGCTCTGCAGCCGCGCGGCCGCCGCCCGCTGCCCGGCGGAAAGCGCGAGGCCGGGGCGCCGCCAATCGGGTGCCGGCGGCGGCTCCGGCGCCGACAATGCACATTTGACCAGGGCACCGGCCGCGATCAGACCGCGGACGACGGCCGCACTGACGGCCGCGGCGCGTGCGATCTCCACCACCGGCCGCGGCATCCCGTCTTCGAGCAGCGCCAGGACGCGCGCGCGCGCCGGCGTCACCTTCAGCCCCGGAACCGAAGGAGACTCGCCCCGGACATAGCCCAGCACATAGCCCACGGCCGGCGCCGACGGCCGCAAGGCGTCTGGCACCGGCATGGCCATGCGCAGCACCGCGCCCGGCGCGCTCACCGTATAGGCAGCGACCCAATCGACGAAGCGGCGGGAGACCGCCGGCAGGGGCGGCGCGGCGAGCCGCGTGCGGACCGGCCTCAACTTTGCCTCTGCGATGGCACCGCTGCCGGGCCCCCAGACGACACCGGTCAGTGTCCGCGCCGCGAGCGGGACCTCGACGAAATCGCCGGCCGCGAGTTCCATACCGTCTGCAACGCGATAATCGTAGGCGCCTGCGAGCGGCAACGGCAGCAGCACGGCCACCCGGTCACCGCCGCAGTACGATAGTTGCGGTTCTGCAACAAACGTGTGGTTCTTCAACAGTGTCCCCAGCCGCGATTAGCGAGGTGAAAACGAATCTGCTATAGGCGCCAGAAGTGGCTCGGAAAGGAACATATTCGCATGAGCGAGATCGATCCAGATCTGGTTTCCTGCAGCAGGACGCTGACACACGAGCAAGTGGCCGGATTTCTCCGGGATCACCCCGATTTCTTTTCACTCTGCCCCGATCTTGTCGAGGAGATCAGTCCGCCGGTGCGTTGGAGCGGCGACAGCGTCGTCGACCTGCAGCGCTACATGGTGGAGACTCTGCGCGGCGAATTGGCAGGACTGCGCGACTGCGCGCAATCGGTCATCGAGACCAGCCGCGTCAATATGGCGACACAACTGCGCACGCACGCAGCCGTGCTGGCGCTGATCGCCGCCGAGGACCTTGACCACCTGGTGCGGGTGGTGACCGGTGATTTGCCGATCTTTCTCGATGTCGATGCGGCGGCTCTGGGCCTTGAGGAAGGCGACGCGCTGCCGCAGGACTGCACCGCGCTGGCGCGTCTGGCACCCGGCGACGTCGACCGCCTTATTGGAGAAGGCAACGAGGTGCTGTTGTACCGGCAGTTCGACGACGATTGCCCGCTGTTCGATCCCGCCGCCAAGGCCGTGCGCTCGGCAGCGCTGGCGCGCCTTGAGCCGGGAGCGCCGGGGATTAGCGGCGTGCTGGCGCTGGGCGCGCATCGGGAGGACACCTTCCACCCGCGCCAAGGAACGGAGCTGCTGGAGTTCGTTGCCCGGGTGACCGAACTGTGCCTCAAGCGCGTGCTGCCGACCCACCGTTGAGCCCTTACGCCGCCGCCGATGTCGATGCGGCTGCGCATGGCTGGCGACAGTGGCTCGCGGCCGAGCGGCGCTGCTCGCCGCACACCCTCAAGGCTTACGCAAGCGACCTCAACGGCTTTTTTGCCTTCCTCGCCCGCCATCTCGGCGGCCCGCCCGACCTGGCGGCGATGAATGCGCTTGCGGCTGCCGATCTCCGTGCCTTCCTCGCCCACTGCCGGACACGCGGCCTCGCCAAACGGTCGACGGCACGGACCATGGCCGCCGTGCGCAGTTTTCTTCGTTTCCTCGACCGCCGCGGCCTCGCCCATGTCCCTGCAGCGGCAAGTGTGCGGACACCAAAGCTGCCGCGGACACTGCCGCGCCCGCTCTCCGAAATCGAGGCAGCCGCCGCGCTCGGCGCCATACAGCGGTTGAGCGACACACCCTGGATCGCTCTGCGCGACCGCGCGCTGGTGGCGGTGCTGTACGGCTGCGGCCTGCGCATCGGCGAAGCGCTGGCATTGAAGCGCAGCGCCGTACCCCTGGCGGAGGCGCTCATCATTTCCGGCAAAGGCGGCAAGCAACGGGTCGTACCGGTGCTGGATGTCGTTGCGAGCGCGGTTGCAGCCTACGTCGGCGCCTGCCCCTACGATCCCGGTCCCGCCGGGCCGCTGTTCCTTGGCGTGCGCGGCGGACCGCTCGCGGCTGGCGTGGCACAGCGGCAGATCCGCCGCCTGCGCGCGCTCCTCGGCCTTGCTGAAACCGTAACGCCGCACGCCTTCCGCCACAGCTACGCAACCCATCTGCTCGCCGGCGGCGGCGACCTGCGCAGCATCCAGGAACTGCTCGGCCACGCCTCGCTGTCGACGACGCAGCGCTACACCGCGGTCGATCTCTCACGGCTGGCCGAGGTCCACCGTGCCGCGCATCCGCGCGCGCAGCGCCGGTCTGGGTCCGACAGAGCATGATCCTCGAACGTGGCGACACCGTGCTGGTGACCGGGGCGGCCGGCTTCATCGGCTTTCATCTTAGCGATCGCCTGCTGGCCGAGGGCTTCGCCGTCATCGGCTTCGACAGCCTCAACGCCTACTACGACGTGCGGCTGAAGGAGGCGCGCCTCGCGCAGCTAACCGGCCGGCCCGGTTTCCGCTTCGTCAAGTGTGATCTGGTCGACGCCAATGCGGTCCGCCACCTGTTTGCCGACGCGCGGCCGGCGGTGGTGGTTCATCTCGCCGCCCAGCCCGGCGTCCGCTACGGCCTCATCAATCCTGGCGCCTACGTCGACTGCAACTTGGTTGGCTTCCTCTCGATCCTCGAGGGCTGCCGCCACACGCCCGTCAAGCATCTGGTCTACGCGTCATCGAGTTCGGTCTACGGCCTCAACGCTGCCGTGCCGTTCTCCGAGCACCACGGCGTCGACCATCCGGTGAGCCTCTACGCCGCGACCAAGAAGGCGAACGAGCTGATGGCGCACACCTACAGCCACCTGTTCGCCGTGCCGACGACGGGCCTGCGCTTCTTCACCGTTTACGGGCCGTGGGGGCGGCCGGACATGGCGCCGATCCTGTTCGCCAAGGCGATTCTTGAAGGGCGGCCGATCCAGGTTTTCAACCACGGCCAGATGCGCCGCGACTTCACCTACATCGACGATATCATCGAGGGCGTGCGCCGGGTGATGGACGCGGCTCCGGCGCCCGATCCGACGGCCACCGGCCCGCAGGCCGACCCGGCCCACAGCGCCAGCGCGCCCTACCGGGTATACAACATTGGCAACCACAGCCCAGTCGCACTCTTGGACTTCATCCAGCTTCTGGAGCAGGAACTCGGCCGGACGGCGGAGAAGGTGATGCTGCCGATGCAGCCGGGCGACGTGATCGAAACCTATGCCGACGTCAGCGACCTGGCCGCCGCGGTCGGCTTCAGCCCGGCAACGCCGATCGCCGATGGCATCCGCCGGCTTGGCGCCTGGATCAACGACAACCTCGACCTGGTGCGCTCACTGCGCGCGTGACGGCTGCGACCTCGCCAACGGGGATCGCACGCTTGGAAAAGGCCGGTACGCCGCTGCGATTGTGGAAAACTTTGTTGAAAAACCCGCGTTTGCGCCGGTGCCGACGCGAGCGTCAATCGCTTGGCAAACCTGCACAACAAGCAGCCGCATCGCTAATTGCTTGATTACACATGATTTATAGACGCTTGCGCGGGAAGCCGCGGTTTCGCCGTACAGTTTCCGGCCGATGGCGATGCCATTCGGGCACTCCAGCCCACCTGTGCAAAAGTCGTGAAATACAACTGCAACAATTCGCGACCTAGGCCGACTCCCGTCTGCCGACAACCGCCGCCGGCCGTCTGCAGCCCCGGCGACAGCGCTAAAGGTTGGCGAAGCGCTCGATTTCGACGCCGACGCTGACCGCATCCGGCAGGACATCGAGCTTCTCGATCCGGATCCGTGCCGATCGGACACGGCCATCCTCCAGGCACATGCTTGCGATCTCCTCGGCGAGGGTCTCGACGAGGTTGATGTGGCGGCGGCCGACGATAGCACGCACGGCGGTACTGATCTCCTCGTAACAGACGACGTTCGCGAGCTCATCGCCGAGCTGCCGGTCGTCCCTCACGGCAAGATCGAGGTTGATACGCACCCGTTGCGGGGCGCCGTGCTCGTGCCGATGGACACCGATCCGGCACGGCAGCACGAGATCGCGAATGAAAACGTGGCGGATCGCGTTGCGCGCGTCGGCAACGCGCAGAGGCTGGCTGAACGAGGCACCCGGCGGCGTCGCCGCGGCTGGGGGAACGGTGTCCTTAGGACGGTGCTGCATCTTGTTACTCGTCGTCAGCGAGAAGCGTCGCATCCGCGGTCCAGCCCAAGTGCTGGCCGGCATCGACGGCGATCATATGGCCGGTGATGGAAGGAGCGTCAAGGAGGAAGCGGACCGCGCCCGCGATTTCTTCAGGTGCCACCGCCCGCTTGAGCGGCATCTTTGACCATTGCCGGCAAAACTGCGCATCCGTCTGCCGCAAGCTCGGCAGTGTCGGACCCGGGCCAACCGCGTTGATCCTGAGCCGCGGCGCCATCGCCATTGCCAACGTTTGTGTCAGCGTCCACAAGCCGACCTTGCTCACGGTGTAGGAGGTGAACAGCGGCGTCAAGCGCCAGACGCGCTGGTCAAGGATATTGACGACATTGCCCTGCACGCCGGCGGGCAGCGCGGCTGCGAGTGCCTGGATCAGCACGAACGGCGCCCGCAGATTGACCTCCATCGCCCGGTCCCAGGAGGCTCGGCTCGCCGTCTCCGGCCGGTCGCTTTCGAATACCGAGGCGTTGTTGACGAGACAGGTGATCGGACCGAGCGCATCGTCGGCGCGGCTGATCAATGTTTTGGTATCAGCCTCGCGCATCAAATCGCAGGCGAGGGCGCAGGCGCGCCCGCCCGCTTCGGCAATCTCGGCCACGACCGCTTCGGCAGCCGCGGCCGAGGCATGGTAGTGGACAGCCACCGCCCAGCCGGCCCGCGCCAGGTCGAGCGCGATCGCGCGGCCAATCCGGCGGCCGGCTCCGGTGACGAGCGCGCCTCTAGCGGGCAGGGCGTTCATGGCCGCACAATGAAGGGATATCGCACCCGCAGCAAGGACCGCTCGGGCTCAAGGTGCACTTGGTTCGGGAGCTGACGGGACCGCGAGCGGGCGGAACTCCGCCACCACACGCTCGTAGACGGGACGCTTGAAGGCGACGGCAAGGCCGGGCAGTTCCTCGATCGCAACCCAGCGCCAGGCATTGAACTCTGCATGCTTGGCCGATGCCACGTCGATGTCGCTTTCGCGCCCCGTGAAGCGCAGCGCGAACCAACATTGCGTCTGGCCGCGGTACCTCCCCTTCCATCGCTTGGCGGCGACGTGCGGAGGAAGGTCGTAGCTGAGCCAGGCCGACGCCCGCGCAATGATGACGGCGCGGTCGGTGCCGATCTCCTCCTTCAGTTCGCGCATGACCGCCGCTTCAGGCTCCTCCTTGGCCTTGATGCCGCCCTGGGGCGGTTGCCAGGCGCCGCCCGGCACGTCCGTCCGCCGGCCGACCCAGACGAGGCCTTCGTCGTTCAGCAAGACGGCGCCGACACCCCGCCGATAGGCAAGCGGTGCCATCATTGCGGCGCGTCCGCCACCACTTGTGGTGCGACCGCCGCCGACAATGGCGCCAGCACCAGGTTGCGCGCCGCCAGAGTTTCGGACCATAGCACCAGCCTGCGCACGGCGAGCGGCGAGGCTCCGGCGGCAGCAACCGCAACTCCGGTCTTGAGCGCAGCCTCTTCCAGCCGCCGCAGCTTGGCGTCGATCGCTGCCGCGCTCGGTTCGGCATCGATCGTCGTGTCCAGCCACGCGTGTGGAAGACCGATGCGATCGGCGATCGGGACCAACGGCCGCTGCCCGGCACGCGCCGCATCGATGAACATCAGGCCCCGCTGCTGCACCACCCGCAACGTCGGCAGCAGCGGCTCGAAGTCGGCCACCCCCTCGCCGCCCAGCGCGATCACGCCGACACAGCCGGTGCAGTGCGCCAGGATCTGATCCAAGCGGGCGAGATTGCCGGCTACCGCAGCGCCCGGAACCAGCGCCCGCGGCCCGGCGTCAATGCGCTCGCCATCGGCCGCCTGGATCGGCAGGGCCGCAAAAACCTCGTGGCCTGCCGCCCGTGCCGCGACAAGCCATCGGCCGGGGTCCGCCGCGTACGCATCAAGGGCCAGAGTCACCGCGGCAGGCAAATGGTCGAGCACCGCCTGGCTTGCGGTCGCGCTGAGGCCGAAGCCGAAGATAACGATTGACAGCCGCGGCCGGTCATCGCGACGGTCAAAGGGCCGCGC
Source organism: Defluviicoccus sp. (assembly GCA_029624735.1). Taxonomy (GTDB): domain Bacteria; phylum Pseudomonadota; class Alphaproteobacteria; order Rhodospirillales; family Defluviicoccaceae; genus Defluviicoccus. The sequence continues at coordinate 29,161 of JARSSM010000019.1, forward strand.
ATATGCTTCGTAGGGAAGGCGGCCATCGACACCGACGCGCGGCAGGCGGAAGGCCCCACGGCTTTCGATCAGATCGGGAACCGGAGCCGCGGGAAGCGGCTCGGTTGCCGGCGCGCGGGCAATGCCGCGATAGGCCTCGGCAACCACCGCAGCGACGTGAAAGCCTTCCGCCGCCGGTTCGTCCGCCATCGGCTCCGGCACCGCAGCGCGATCAGCCGGTCCCGCCGCGGGAACCGCCATTTCAATGGCAGGACCAGAGGCGACATCGGAAGCGCCAAAAAACACGGCTAACAATCCGAACAGCAACAGCGCCCCGGCACCGCTCAAGCCCGCCGCGAGAATGGCCCGGCGGGCGAGCCCGCCGCCCAGCAGGCGCGTCCATGGCGGAGCCTTGAGCCGGGCACCAAGCGCGCGGAGCCCGCGAACACCCGGATCCCAGCGCAGCGCCCGCAACCCACCCATCGCCCTTCTCTCACCGCCGCCCGGCGAGGCCCGCGCGTAAACCGCTGGAGAGGGCCTCAACTGCAACCATAGGACGCTTCAATCTCGGCAGCAATGTCCTAACGGGAGGGCGATCCAGACCGATTGGCGAACAGGGACAAGCCGCGAACGAGATCGATGGCCCGAATGAGCTGATAATCGGGGCCGGGAGCCGGTTGGCCCGCGGCTTCGTCTGGCGCTGCCGTTTCAGAGGGGCTACCCGCCTTCGGCTCCCCCTCCGGCGCCGGCTGCCGGTCGAGCGCACCCCGCAGATCTGCTTCGCGCCGTTCGCGCGCTTGCGCCACTGTTTCGATGCGCGCCTGCTCGACGACGATATCGGGTTCAATGCCGACGGCCTGGATCGAACGGCCGGAGGGTGTGTAATAGCGCGCCGTTGTGAGCCGCATCGCGCCGTGGCCGCTCAAGGGCATGATCGTCTGCACGGAACCTTTTCCGAACGACTTGGTCCCGAGCAGAATCGCGCGGCCGTGATCCTGCAGCGCCCCGGCGACAATCTCGGAAGCCGAAGCCGATCCGGCATTGACGAGGACCACCATCGGCAGCCCATCCGCCAGGTCGCCCGGCCGGGCGTTGAAGCGCTGCGCGTCGTCCGCCTTGCGCGCCCGCGTCGAGACGACTTCGCCTTGCTCAAGGAAGGCGTCGGCCACGGCGACCGCTTGTGATAGCAGACCGCCCGGGTTGTTGCGGAGATCCAGAATGACGCCCTGCAGCTTGCCGTTCGCGGCCTGCTTGAGCTTTGCCATTTCCTCGCTGACACCGCTATCTGTCTGCTCGTTGAACGAGCTGATTCGCAGATAGCCAACCTGACCTTCGAGGCGCGAGCGTACAGACCGTATCTTGATGATGGCGCGTGACAGCGTCACGTCGAATGGCTGCGCGGTGTTCCGCCGAATCGTCAGGCGGATCTGGCTCCCGACCGGACCGCGCATCTTGTCGACCGCCTCGGACAGCGTCATGCCCAGCACCTGCTCGCCATCGAGGTGCGTGATCAGGTCGCCCGGCTCGATCCCGGCGCGGTGCGCCGGCGTGTCGTCGATCGGCGAGACGACCTTGACCAGGCCGCCCTCCATTGTCACCTCGATGCCGAGGCCGCCGAAGGCGCCTTGCGTCTGCACCTTCATGTCGCCGAACTTCTCCGCGTTCAGATAGCCGGAGTGCGGATCGAGTGAGGTCAGCATGCCGTTGATGGCGGCCTCGATGAGCTGCTCGTCCGATGTCTCGTCGACAAAGTCGCTGCGCACCCGCTCAAAAACATCGCCGAAGAGGTTGAGGAGCTCGTATGTGCTGGCAGGATCCTGCTTCGGCTCGGCAGCGAGGGCAAGCGACGCGCAGAACGGCATGACCACTGCCATTGCGGCAAACCAGCGGCTCGTCATCCGTAGTCCTTTGCTTCCATAGATCATCGGCATGGGCAGTTCGCATCGCCCTATCGACGGGCACACTACGCGACGCTTGATGCCGCATGGTGGTTGTGGCGCAAACAAAGCCGCGTGCCGCACGATGCCCGGCAACAGATCCGGTGTCTCGCCACGCCTAAGATATTCACCGCCATGTTCGCTGATCAAGGGCGGACGTGAAGCCGCGGCCGAGCCCTTCGTCACGCCCGGCCCCCCAGGCGGCTGCCGGCTACAGCCCGGCCTGCGCCGAGCGGCCAGCGGCCGTGCCTAAGAGCGAGGCCGGCGTTTCCCACAACCGTTCGAGAGAGTAGAACCTGCGCACCTCGGGCCGGAACAGGTGGACGACGACATCCTTCGCGTCGATCAAGACCCAATCGCCGGCTGCGCGGCCCTCGACGACGACCGAAGCCGCGCCCGCACCCTTCAGCCGGCGCAGGATGTGATCAGCCATCGAGCCGACATGGCGGCTCGACGTCCCGCTGGCGATAATCAGGGTGTCGGCCATGCTGGACTTGCCCGCCAAGTCGATAACAACGACCTCTTCGGCCTTGTCGCTGTCAAGCGAGGACAGGATCAGCCCAACCATGGCGGTCGAGGATAGCTCGGGCGAGGAAAGTCCCGCCGAAGGTGCGTTAGCCACCGCAGGGGCGGTCGCAAACGCCGTCGTCTCCGCGTGTTCGGCTATCGCTTGCGTCTCCTCACGCTTCACTTCTGCCGTCGGATGACGGCACCCTGCGCCGCGTCGGCACGGCCGTGCTGCCGGATACGAGTCGCCGAGCCCGGGTGGGGCCGCATGTGCAGGTAGACCCATGCCGGCGGCCGCATTGTTGCGACCTGTGTTGCCCGCGCTTCCGGCAGCCGCGCCGACGCAAAAACCCGCGCAGCCTTTCCAACCAGTGCGAGCGAAGAATACGGCGGTCGCGCGAAAACTGCAATGGGCACGGAAACGAAGATCTCCCGCCACCCTTTCCAGGACCCGATCTGGATCAGATTATCCGCCCCCATCAGCCAGACAAACCGACAAGCCGGAAACCTGGGCAATAACCGGCGCAAGGTATCGACTGTGTAAACGGTGCCAAGCCGCTGCTCAACGTCGGTCACGATGATCCGCGGGTGCTGGGCAGCCGTGCGTGCAAACCTCAGGCGCTGCCGAAACGGCGCCATGTCGGCGGTTCCCTTGAGTGGATTCTGCGGTGATACCAGCCACCACACCTGGTCTAGGCCTAAGCGCTTGAGCGCCTCCAGGGAGATGTAGCGGTGGCCATCGTGGGCGGGATTGAAGGAACCGCCGAGCAAGCCAATGCGTCTCATAATCCTAGGGTTCCGTTTCCCGCGCCTTGCCGCCGCATTCCCTTCCGCCCGAAGGGGTTTCGGGGATTCGCGGCCCAAGTGTCAATCCCCAACCCGTGCCCCCGGTTAAGCCCAGTCATGGGGCGGCGGGCTCGTTACCGAGCCCAAGCGCGGGTGTCAAATCATGTTACAGTGAGTTGCAGCGCCGGCCGGCGGTGTTGACACGGCGGACCGTCGCAGATATTGCGACTCATGCTCAACTAGAGCCGCAATAACACGAACGAGAGTCTGCGCGGGGTTTACGATGTATTCAGGTTCTGCTGCTGCGCTTGCCTATACACCTGAGGTCGCAGAGGCGACGGCGCCGATTTTCGAGCGTGTGGCGCGCGTTATTCCTTCCATCGAGTGGCCCATACACGCACCGCTGGTCGCCGACATCCAGCGCCTGAAGCGCGAGCGCAACGCCATCATCCTGGCCCACAACTACCAGACGCCCGAGATTTATCACTGCGTTGCCGACATTGTCGGCGACTCACTCGCGCTCGCCCAGCGCGCAGTCGACACCGATGCGGACGTAATCGTGCTCGCCGGCGTGCACTTCATGGCGGAGACGGCAAAGCTCCTCAATCCGGACAAGACGGTGCTGATCCCCGATCAGGACGCCGGCTGCTCGCTCGCCGACTCGATCACGCCAGAAGACGTCCGCGCGCTGCGCGCCAGCTACCCCGGCGTGCCGGTCGTGACCTACGTCAACACGTCGGCGGCAGTGAAGGCGGAAACGGATATCTGCTGCACGTCCGGGAACGCGGTCAAGGTCGTCGAATCGCTGGGCGTTGATCGCGTCCTGTTTCTTCCCGATGAGTATCTCGCGAAGTACGTTGCGACCCAAACCAAGGTCAAGATCATCAGCTGGCATGGGCACTGCGAAGTGCACGAGCGATTCAGCGCCGCCGAGATCCAGCACTACCGCGAGGGCTTTGATAACCTCGTCGTGATCGCCCATCCGGAGTGTCCGCCGGAAGTGATTGCGGCTGCCGATTTCGCCGGCTCGACGGCGCAGATGATCGATTACGTGCGCTCGAAGCGGCCACGCCGCGTGCTGATGGTCACCGAGTGCTCAATGAGCGACAATGTCGCCGCCGAGCTCGATGACGTCGAGTTCGTCCGCCCGTGCAATCTTTGCCCGCACATGAAGCGGATTACGCTCGACAAAATTCACCGCTCGCTCGAAACCTTGGAGCCACGGGTCGAGGTTGATCCTGGCATCGCAGAGCGGGCGCGCCGGTCCGTCGAACGCATGCTTGCCGTCGGCCGGTAAACGGAGGATTCCGCATGGCAACCGAGGAAACGGCCTGCCAGCACTGGCGAACTAACGTCGTGATCATCGGCTCGGGCGTCGCCGGGCTGGCCTGCGCCCTGGCGCTGGCGCCAACGCCGGTGATCGTCATGACCAAGACGGCCTCCCCCGTCAGCGGCTCGACGGCGCTCGCCCAGGGCGGCATCGCCGCCGCGATGGGACGCGACGATACGCCGGAACAGCATGCGCTGGACACCATCAACGCGGGTGCCGGACTCGTTGACGAGGAGCGTGCGCTGGTGCTGGCGCGCGAGGGCACAGAGGCAGTGCGGCGCCTGATTGCGGCCGGCATGCGTTTCGATCGCAAATCCGACGGGATGCTCTCTCTGGGGCGCGAAGCTGCGCACGGCAAAGCCCGCATCGTCCATGCCGGCGGTGATACCACCGGCCGCAACCTGAGCGAAACGCTGGTCGAAATGGCGCGGGCGACGCCCTCGATCCGCCTCGTCAGCGACGCCTTCGTGCTCGACCTCATCGCCCAGCGCGGCCGCATCGGCGGCGTCGTTGCGGTCCACAAGAGCTTCGGGCGGATCCAGGTCCACGCCAACGCGGTCGTACTCGCCTCAGGCGGTGTCGGCGGACTGTGGTTGGAATCGACGACGCCGTTGGAAGCGACCGGCGACGGCCTCGCCTTGGCGGCGCGCGCCGGCGCCCGCATGGCCGATCTCGAGTTCATGCAGTTTCATCCGACCGCGCTGGTGCCGCGCCAGGCGCAGCGCGGCGAACGCCTCGCGCTGCTGACGGAAGCACTTCGCGGTGCCGGCGCCGTGCTGCTTGATGCGGCCGGCCGGCGTTTCATGCCGTCAGAGCACCCGTTGGCGGAGCTGGCGCCGCGTGACGTGGTGGCGCGCGCGATCGCCGAACGGCGCGCAACCGGCGAACCGGTGTTCCTCGATCTGCGCCCGGCGCTCGCCAGCCGCGGCACGGCGGCCTTTCCGCAGGCGCTGCGGCTGTGCCGGCAGGCCGGCTACGAGCCGACCCGGGAGCCGGTGCCGATTACGCCGGCAACGCATTACCATATGGGCGGCGTCGCGACCGACGGCGACGGCCACACCACGCTTGAGGGCCTGTGGGCGTGCGGTGAGGTCGCCTGCACCGGCGTCCACGGTGCCAACCGGCTGGCCAGCAACTCGTTGCTGGAGGGGCTTGTATTCGGGGCGCGTGTCGCCGCCAGCATCCGCGGTGGGGAAGGCTCGTTCGCCTCGGCGGTCGAGAGTCCGCGCGTGCTGCTTCCCGCCGCCGCCTTGCCGCTGGAGGCGCTCGGCCGAATTCGACGCCGCGTGCGCGACATCATGACGCTCTATGCCGGCCTCCTGCGTGACGGCAAGAGGCTCGCACGGGCGGCGGCCGAACTCGCCACGCTCGAAGCAGAGTTGGAGCGGCGGGCCAGCGCTGGCGCGGACGACAGCGCCGGGACCATCGGCACTCCCGGACCGGCCAATGATTATTCCGCCATCGTCGCCTGGGGCGAGCTGCGCAACATGCTGCTTTCGGCGCGGCTGGTCGTTCACGCGGCCGAACGGCGGACGGAAAGCCGTGGCGCTCATTTCCGCAGCGATTATCCGCAGACCGATGCCGGCTGGCAGCACCGGCAGGTGATCAGCATGACCGAGCTCGACCATCGCCTGCCTGCGTCCATCCCCCCTTTACGCGCTACAAACGCCGGCTGACCGCCGGCCCCCTCTCCTTCAATTCCTGCAAGGCACATCCGATGGCCGAAATCGCGACCCTTCATCCCCTGATCTTCCAGCCGATCCTCCGCCGCGCGCTGGAGGAGGATCTCGGCCTCGCCGGTGATATGACCTCCGACGTCGTGGTGCCGGAACACGCCCGTGCGCACGCGAGCCTAGTCAGCCGCAAGCCCGGCCGCATCGCTGGCCTGCAGGTGGCGCTGGCGACGTTCGCGATCCTGTCACCGGAAATCACGACCCACTCCCAGCACGAGGACGGCGACGACGTCACCGCCGGCAGCACGCTCGCTCGCGTCGAGGGCCCGGCACGGGCAATCCTGACGGCGGAGCGGACGGCGCTCAACCTCGTCTCGCTGATGTCGGGCATCGCCACGGCAACGCGCGCCGCCGCCAAGGCGGTCGAAGGCACGACGACGCGGATCTCATGCACCCGCAAGACAACGCCGGGCCTGCGCGCGCTGGAGAAGTACGCCGTCCGCGTCGGCGGCGGCATCAACCACCGCTTCGGCCTCGATGACGGCGTGCTGATCAAGGACAATCACATCGCCGCCGTCGGCGGCATCCGTAATGCCGTCACCCGCGCACGGCAGCGCCTGGGCCACATGGTGAAAATCGAGGTCGAAGTCGACACGCTCGACCAATTGCGCGAGCTGATTGCCGTCGGCGCCGACGCGGTGCTGCTCGACAACATGGCACCGCCAACGCTCCGCGAAGCCGTAGGTCTGGTCGACGGCCGGATGATCACCGAGGCCTCGGGCGGCATGAGCATCGACGTGCTGCCCGCGGTCGCGGCCACCGGCGTCGACATCGTCTCCATCGGCTGGCTGACCCACTCGGCGCCGATCCTCGACATCGGCCTCGATATCGAACCCGTCTGAGTCGAGACTCGCGGCCACCCGCGCCGCACAGGGGGCCGCGCCAAGCCGCTGGTCCCGCCGCGTGCCGTCCGCAGCCAATTGAAGTACCCTAACGGGGGCTGCATTCCGCCCGTCTGATTGATACCAAAGCCGGACCTATAAACGCGTGCAATCGATGGGCCGCCTCAACCCGCTGAGAAAAGCGGACGGAGCGGGGGATCGGCTGCGCCAGCCAAACATGCCGGGCAATGAATACAGACGAGGAGCGGCGATGACCCTGGGGCAACAAAAAGCGCGTCATGCATCCACGACAGAGGCGGCCGAGAAGGAACATGTCCTGATCACGGGCGGCCTCGGCTTCATTGGCACCCATGTCGCCGACGGCTATCTGGCGGCAGGGCACCGGGTGAGCCTGCTCGACTCGATGGTTGCAGCGGTAACGGACGGCGCCTGGTACCGCGGCAACCCGAACGTCACCATCATCCGTGAGAGCGTCGAGGCCTATTTTGCCGCCGGTGGCACGCTTGCCCCCTTCGATCGCGTGATCCATGCGGCCTCGCATGTCGGCCCGGCGGGCATCCTCAAGTACGCCGGCCGGCTCGGCTTCGCGATCGTCGATGCCACCCATCAGATGATCGAGGCTTGCCTCAAGGAAGACAAGCCCTTGTGCACCTTCAGCTCGGCCGAAACCTACGGCCGCAGCGGCGATCTCGCCGAGGGCGACACCATCGAAGTGCCGATGCCCTATAGCGCCCGCATCGAGTACGCGATCGCCAAGACGCTGACCGAATGCATGCTGGCGAACAGCATCCAGCGCGGCTTGCGCGCGATCGCCATTCGGCCGTTCAATGTCACCGGCCCGCGGCAGTCGAAGGCGGGCGGGTTTGTTATGCCGACGTTCGTCCAGCAGGGCCTCATGGGCCAGCCGATGACCATCTTTCACACCGGCGAGCAGACGCGCGCCTTTCTCTCCGCCGTCGATCTCACCCTCTTCCTGGTCGAATTCATGGACAAGGCGCTTGCCAGCGGCCAGCAGGTGTTCAACGTCGGCAACCCTTCCAACCGGATCACCGTCCGTGCTCTCGCCGATCATATCAACGCCCGGCTCGGCAACCCGTCCACGGTCGTCTATGCCGATGCCAAGAAGATCCACGGCGCGCTTTACGAGGAGGCGGTCTCGATCCACAAGACGCCGGTGATCGACCGTGCCCGCGCGCTGGGCTGGGAGCCGCGGGTCGACCTTGAAGCCCTGATCGACGAGACGATCGACTTCTACCGCCAGCATGAGGACATGCGCGCCCGTGAGCTTGCTCGCTCAGCTGCGTAGCGTCGTTATCATCGCGCCGCACGCCGATGACGACGTCCTCGGCTGCGGCGGCCTCATGGCACGGCTGAAGGGCAGCGGTGCCGCCGTCCACGTCGTCTTCATGGCGGTCGACGGCTTCCACCACTTCGGCTACGAGGGCCGCACCGGATTTGCCCAGCGGGTCCAGGAGATCGAGGCCGTTGCCGCCCTGCTGGGCTTCAGCTGGGAAATCCTCTACCGCGACCAGGACCTGATCGAAAAGCTCGACACCTTGCCCAAGCGCGACCTGGTCGAGCACTTCGAGCGGGTGTTCAATGATCGCAAGCCGGATCTGCTCGTCCTGCCCGGCCGCATCGATTACGACCAGGACCACCGCCGCACCTTCGAGACCGCCTTTGCCGCCGCCCGGCCGATTGCACCCCAGTTCGGCAAGTGGCTGATCCCGCACGTAGTTGCGTGCGAGCAGGTGAAGCAGGCGTTTGCCTGGGAGGACCTGCCGCGGCCCGCAATGTTCTGCGACATCACGGCCGTGATCGAGACCAAGCTGGAAGCGATCGCGCTTTACGCCTCCCAGCTCAGGCCGCCGCCGCATGTGCGCAGCCTCGAAGGCGTGCGCGCACTCGCCCGCATCCGCGGCAGCGAGATCGGCTGCGACTACGCCGAAGCCTTTCAGGTCTTCCGCACCGTCATGTGAGCATCGGCGCGGCTCAGGCAAACCACCCCGCCGCAAGCAGCGCGGGCGCGGATTACCGGCTGCCGGCCTCGGTCTCGTTCTTGTTGAAGCGGCCGATGTTGCCCAGGAACTCCTGCACGAGATTGAGATCGTTGCCGGCGGTCGGCGTCTCACGGCGGACGATGGCGACATCCTGGCCGCGTTCCTGGCCGAACTTCTCGACCGAGCGCACGCGTCCGCTCTCGTCAAACGCGATCACCACCACCTGCCGGTCAAACTCCTCGCGCGGCAGAAAAGCGAAGGTTTCGGTGCGGCTGGAGATGTAGTACCACTTCTCGCCGTCGAACGGGGAGTTGGTAGACGGCGAGCCGAGGATGGCTGCAACGTCGTCGCGGGTGTGGACGCCCGGGACGATGCTGTTGACACGGTCGCGCACCAGCGGATCGCCGTGAGTCCCGGCGCGTGGCGTGCAGGCGCTGACGCCGATGCCGAACAGGAGCGCCACAAGGACAAGGAAGGCAGGTACAGCGGGCAAACCAGACAAGCGCCAGTGATGGGGCTCCGCTTGCCCCCGGCAAGCCTCGCCGCCCAGCGCCTCGGATGCGACCGTGAACCAACGTTCTGATAGCATGGTGTTCGTTCGTCCTGTCAATCGAGCCGAGAAGACAGTTATGCCACCGTCAAGGCGTTTGCGATGAGGGTTCCGCGGATATTCTCCAAGCGCATCGCCGATGATCCGGTGCAAACCCTTTACAGCGCCATCGTCTGCCAAGCGCGGCAACCGACATTCTACCGCGTTTGCGGCGTTGCCGATACCCCCGATGGGCGATTTGACCTGATCGCTCTGCACGCAGCCCTGGTCCTGCGCCGCTTGCGGATGGAGGGCGAGGCGGCGAGGCCGCTTGCGCAGGCGCTGTTCGACCATATGTTTGCCGACATGGATGAGAACTTGCGTGAGATGGGCGTGGGCGACTTAGGTGTCGGCAAGCGGGTCAAGGCGATGGCGCGCGCGTTTTACGGCCGCCTTGCCGCCTACGACGCGGCGATCACCGCCAGCGACCGGGCGCGCGCGGCGGAAGCGCTCCGCCGCAACCTTTACCGCAAGAGCACGCCTTCGCCGGACCAGGTAGAATCGATGGCCGACTACCTGTTCGCCGAGGCGGCGCGGCTGGACACGCTCGCATTCGGCCGTATGCGCGCAGGGACCGTCGCCTTCGGGCCGCCACCGCAGCCCGGTACCGGATGAGCCGCACATGAGCGCCAGCGCGCTTGAGTTTTCGCGCCCGATCGACGTTGCCGACCTGCCAGCCGAAGGGCGCGCCTTTGCCATCGAAGCGAGCGAGTCCGAATGCGCCCGCGTTGCTGCGCGCCTGGGGGTGCCGGCGGTGGAGAGCCTGCAGGCGGAGGGCACAGTGCGGCCGCAGGGCCGGGTTGGCGTCGTCCGGCTCGTGGGGATATTTACGGCACGGTTGCGGCAGACCTGCGTCGTGACGCTGGAGCCGTTCGAAGTCACAACCACCGCCGCCCTGGAACGGCTCTACGATGCGTCCATCGGCGATGAATGGGCCGATGCCGAGGACGACCAGGGGCAGATCGTCGCCGAGGTCGGCCCGGATGCCTTCAGCGAACCCCTGGCCGACGCGCGGATCGATGTCGGCGAAGCAGCGGTCGAACAACTGGCCCTTGAGCTGGATCCGCACCCGCGCAAGCCCGGCGCGACCTTTGCCGTCCCGATCGACGGCAGAGTCGCTGATGCGCTGCCGACGTCATCACCGTTCGCGAAACTTGCAAGTCTTCGGCGCCGGCAACCCGGCGGCCCGCATTGATCTTGCCGAGACAGGGCTTTTTGGCTAAGGATCGGCGCAGCGGGTTTGTGCGGCAACGGCCGGCCCGTCATCGTCATGAACCGAAGAAGGGCCGGTCGCGGCTGCATGAACGGTTGTCGGCGCGAACGGCCACGTGCCTGTTCGGCGGAGGTGCGATCGGCACCGGGTCGACGGGCCCATCTTGAGGGAACATCCGCAGGGTCGATGGACAGCGCAGGCACCTTCCGGTGACACCGTGTCACAAGCCTTCCCGTTTCAAGCGGTCTTCAGCACAGGGACTTACGTGGCAAATCCCGTAATGCTCGCAGTCGATGCCATGGGCGGCGATCGTGCCCCGGCCATGGTCATTGAAGGACTGGACTTGGCGCTCGCGCACCGGCCCAACGTGCGGCTGTTGCTGTTCGGCCGCGCGGTCGAGCTTGCCGGCCTCCTAAAACGGTATCGGCGGGTGAGCGCGGTAGCCGAAGTCCGCGACACCCAAGATGTGATCGGCGGCGGCGAGCGGCCGTCCAGCGCCTTGCGCTCCGGTCAGAATTCGAGCATGCGCCGGGCGATTGATTCGGTCGCTGCCGGCGAGGCCGATGGGGTCGTTTCGGCCGGCAACACCGGTGCGCTGATGGCGATGGCCAAGTTCGTCCTGCGCACGCTGCCGGGCGTCGGCCGGCCGGCGATCGCAAGCGCGTTCCCAACTCTGCGCGGACAATCGGTCATCCTCGACTTAGGCGCCAACGTCGATTGCGGCGCCGACAACCTCGTCCAGTTCGCGGTCATGGGCGAGGTGTTCGCGCGCAAGGTCTTGGGCATCGAGAAGCCTTCGGTGGGCCTCCTCAACGTCGGCCAGGAGGAGCTCAAGGGCAACGACGCGGTCAAGAAGGCGGCCGCCATCCTGCAAGGCAGCGCGCTCTCGATCCGCTTTCACGGATTTGTCGAAGGCGACGACATCGCCGCCGGCACCGTCGATGTCGTTGTCACCGACGGTTTCACCGGCAACGTCGCGCTGAAAACCGCGGAAGGAACGGCGAGACTATTGACGCATTTCCTCAAGCAGGCGCTCTTGAGTTCGCCGCGCGCGCGGCTTGCCGGCTGGCTCGCGGCGCCGGCGCTCCGGCGCATGGCCAACCGGACCGACCCGCGCCAGCATGACGGCGCGATGTTCCTGGGTCTCAACGGCGTGTGCGTCAAGAGCCACGGCGGCACCGATGCGGTCGGCTTTGCGAGCGCCTGCGGCGTCGCGATCGAGCTGATTGCGGACGGCGTGAACGAAGAGATCAAGCGCGATTTCGCTTACCTGCGCGGCGGCGCCGGCCACCCGCCGGAAAGGGCCACCGGCTGATGCCCATTATGCGCTCCCAGATCGTCGGCTGCGGCAGCTATCTGCCGGCCCAGTGCGTCAGCAACGCCGATCTCGCGGTCAAAATCGACACCACCGACGAGTGGATCCTGTCGCGCACCGGCATCCGCCAGCGCTACATCGCCGCCGATGGCGAACTGACTTCCGACCTCGCAGCTGCTGCCGCGCGGCACGCCCTTGGCAATGCTGGCATCGCGGCAGACGAAGTCGATCTGATCCTTGTTGCGACCTCGACGCCCGATGACACGTTCCCTGCCACCGCAACGGCAGTGCAGGCCAAACTTGGCATCACCCGTGGGTTCGCATTCGACGTTCAAGCGGTTTGCTCGGGCTTTGTCTACGCGCTTGCCGTTGCCGACAACTTCATCAAGTCCGGCCAGATCCGGACCGCGATCGTGATCGGCGCCGAGACCTATTCCCGCATCCTCGACTGGACCGATCGCGGCACCTGCGTCCTGTTCGGAGATGGTGCCGGGGCGGTCATCGTGCGCGCCACGGCCGGGGCTGCGACTGCCTCCGATCCGGACTCGGCCGGCATTCTCTCGACGCACCTGCACGCCGACGGCCGCCATCGCGATATCCTTTATGTCGACGGCGGCCCGTCATCGACGCAAACGGTGGGACACCTGCGCATGACGGGCAAGGAAGTCTTTCGCCATGCCGTCACGTGCCTCGCTGCCGTTGCCGAAGAAGCCGTGCAGGCGAACGGCCTTAGCTTGGCCGACGTCCGGTGGTTCGTTCCGCATCAGGCGAACGTCCGCATCCTTGAGGGTGTGGCACGCAAACTCGCGGTGGGGCCGGATCGGATGATCATGACGGTGCAGCAGCACGCGAATACGTCTGCCGCCTCGATCCCGCTCGCGCTCGACGTCGCGCTCACGGACGGCCGGATCCAGCGCGGCCACCTAGTTCTGTTGGAAGCGATTGGCGGCGGCCTCACGTGGGGTGCTGCGCTGGTGCGCTGGTAAGCCTCAAGGGTCCCAGGTCGGCGCCGGCCGCCACTCGCAGACGCTTCTCCATCCCCTTGATATTGACGGATTTCTACCAGAGCAGTAGGGTACTCAAGGGCGAGCAGAGAGGGCAACGGCGATGTCAGGGCGAACGATTACCCGCGCCTACCTGAGTGAGATCGTTTATCAAGAGGTCGGCCTTTCCCGTAACGAGTCGGCAGAACTCCTGGAATCCGTGCTCGGCGAGATCGGTGACGCGCTGGCGCGTGGCGAGACAGTCAAGCTGTCGTCGTTCGGCAGCTTCTCGATTCGGCAGAAGGGCCAGCGCATTGGCCGCAATCCCAAGACTGGGGAGGAGGTGCCGATCCTGCCGCGCAGGGTGCTGGTCTTTCGACCATCGCAGGTGTTGAAGAACCGTATCAACGAGAGCATGCGCGCCACCGCCGGCCGGTAGCCATGGTCGCAGGCGAAGACGCGCAGCTGTCTCTCCGCTTCGGCACCAAATCGCCGCGCGCATTTCGTACGATTGCCGAAGTCGCGGAGGAGTTGGCTGTGCCGCAGCACGTGCTGCGCTTCTGGGAAAGCAAGTTCCCGCAAGTGCGGCCGCTCAAGCGGCGCGGCGGGCGGCGCTATTACCGGCCAGAGGATGTACTCCTGTTGCGCCGGATCCAGGGGCTCTTGTACGGCGAAGGCTACACGATCCGCGGGGCGCAGAAGCTCTTGCGGGAGAAGAGCACCCGCGCGGCAACGGTCGAACAGACTGCACCGTCGGCCACCGAGGTGTTGGAGGACTCCGACATCGCACCTGAGCCACCGGCGCAGGCGCCGGGGGTATCGCCGGAGAACCGGGCCGTCCTGCGCTCGATCCTGGCCGAGCTGGAGGCCGTAAGCGCGGACCTGCAGGCCATCGTCCGCCGCTGACCGCGTTTCGAACCGCTCCTTGAGCGGTGCCGCTGTTGCCGGCCGCCGGTGCAAGGCGATATAGTCGATCCCGTACGGAGCGTAGCGCAGCCTGGTAGCGCACTTGACTGGGGGTCAAGAGGTCGCCGGTTCAAGTCCGGCCGCTCCGACCATTTGCTCGCCGAGGCATCGATGCGCTTTCTGGCCAATGGTTCAGCGCGGCCTTGGCAGTTGCCGGCGGCCGTTCTCGCTGTGTGGCTGTTGACTGGCCTGGTGACGGCGGCGTTCGCGGAGAGCGCGACGCCCAGTCTTGAGGCATTCTTCGGAACCTTCAAAGGTCAGACCATCCTTGAGAGCGACGGGGCGATGACGACGCGCGATCTCGACGTCGCGATCGCGCCGACCCGAACCGGCTTTAACATCCGCTGGACGACAACGACACTCGGCCGCGACGGCGCGCTCAAGCGCGAGAGCTCGTCGATCGATTTCGAGCCGACCCGGCGCACCGGCATCTTCGCTTCGCAGATGCGCAGCGACATGTTCGGCAACCGCGTGCCGCTCGATCCCTTGCGCGGCGATCCGTTCGTTTGGGCGCGCCAGATCGACGCGACGCTCACCGTCTACGCGCTCCTGATCACCGATGACGGCGGCTACGAGATGCAGGTCTACCACCGGACGCTTGCCGAAGACGGCCTCACGCTCAGGTTCTTCCGCTTTCGTGAAGGCGATGCACTGCGCACGGTCACGGCGTCGCTCAAGCGGACCAAATCCTGATCCACATGTAACCGGGATCGGCCGGCTTCTGCCCATCGCGCAGGCACTTGCTTCTTGCCTGAGCCGCCATCGCGCGGGAGCGCCCGCGCCGCCGCCGCGGCCTGGCCGCAAGGATACGGTTGCCAGCGCCTGCCGTTGCGAGGCCGGCCGCCGGCAATAGCCCTTGTTAATGCGCTCACCAGCCCTTGGCACACTGCTTGCTTCTTCAACTGCGGCAACCCGCGCGTATCCCTGACCCTCCGCCGTGTTGCCGGATTGGCGACGGGCTGTTTGCCCGCCCCTCCCCTCAGAGACCCGGAAACCTTGGCCCGCGCACCGTCGCGGGCCATTTTTTTGGGCGTTCGGCAATTTCCCACCGGCTATTGGCAGCAGGAACCTGACTGCTGCAGGGCACGGTCCCCGCTCAACGGCTGCAGCAGGGCGGCGGTATCCTCGACGGTCGCAGGCGGCCTGAGGCTCGGGCGCGCGGGCACGATGAACCGAAACGGCGGTTGACGCGGGAGCAGGCAGCCGCACAATCGTCGCCATGTCGCTGTCACTCCTGCTTCAAGCCGGGACGCCGCCGGCAGTCGGGTTCATCCTCCTGATCGCGCTCACCCTTGATGCCGCTGCCGGCGAGGCGTGGGGACCGTTCAAGTGGTTGCCGCATCCGGTACGCCCGTTGGGCTGGCTGATCGGAAACCTCGATCGCCGCCTGAACCGGGACGGGCGCAGCCCCAGTGATCGCCTCGCCCGCGGCGTGCTGGTCGCTCTGTTCGTGAGTGTGTTCGCGGCCGGAGTCGGCTGGGGGATCACGGCGCTTGCAGCGGCGCTGCCGTTCGGCTGGCTGATCGAGCTCGCGCTCGTCATAGCGCTCCTGGCCCAGCGCAGCCTCTATCGCCACGTATTCGCGGTTGCCGATGCGCTGGAGCGTGGCGGCCTCGACGCCGGGCGGGAAGCGGTCGGGCACATCGTCGGCCGTGACGTCACGCGCCTCGATGGCGCCGGCGTCGCGCGCGCCGCGATCGAATCGTGTGCCGAGAACTTTTCCGACGGTGTGATCGCGCCGGCGTTCTGGTACCTGATCCTCGGCTTGCCGGGCATGCTGGCCTATAAGGCCGTCAACACCATGGACAGCATGATCGGCCACCGGACTCCCAGGCACCAGGCGTTCGGCGCCGCTGCGGCGCGGCTTGACGATCTCCTGAACCTGGTGCCGGCACGCGCGGCAGCGCTGATGATCGGGCTCGCCGCGCTTGCCGTGCCGCGGACCAGCCCTGGAGCCGCTCTCACAATCGCCTGGCGGGATGCCGGCAAGCACCGCTCGCCCAATGCCGGCTGGCCGGAGGCAGCCATGGCAGGTGCGCTCGACTTGGCGCTCGCTGGCCCACGCCGCTACGGCACCGAGGTCGTCGATGATCCCTGGCTTGGTGCCGGCACCGCCCAGGCGACGCCCAAGGACATCCGCCGTGCGCTCGCGGTGTTCGTGATGGCCTGCCTGATCAACGCGCTTGCAGTCCTGGCCGTGAGCGTGGTTGGCTCCGCTGCGTAGAACAGGAAACGGAATCGCCGCTGATGGCCGCGCTCACCCTTGTCATCGCCAACAAAGCGTACTCGTCGTGGTCGTTGCGGGCTTGGCTCGCACTCAAGATGACCGGAGCGGCGTTCGAGGAGATCGTCGTCCCGCTCGACCAGCCGACCACGGCTTCCGACATCGCGCGTCATTCACCGACCGGAAGGGTGCCGGTGCTCAAAGATGGCGCGCGCACGGTCTGGGATTCGCTTGCGATCACCGAGTATCTGGCGGAGCGGTTCCCTGCCGCCGGCCTGTGGCCCGTCGCGGCGGATGCACGGGCCCACGCTCGCGCGGTGACAGCGGAAATGCATTCGAGCTTCCAAGCGCTGCGCCAGAACATGCCGATGAACGTACGTGCCACGAAGCCGGGCCGCGGCCGCACGCCCGAGGTCATGACCGATATCGCCCGCATCGCCGCACTGTGGCAGGACTGCCGTGCCTCCTACGGCGCTGCCGGGCCGTTCCTGTTCGGCCCATTCAGCGCCGCCGACTGCTTCTTTGCGCCGGTGGTGACACGCTTCGCGACGTACGGCGTGGCGCTGGATCCCGTGAGCGAGGCTTACGCCCAAGCCGTGCGCGCTTGGCCGGCACTGATCGAATGGTGCGCGAGCGCCGCGGCCGAACCCTGGCGGATCGCGAAATACGAACTGGATTAGGTGCGCACCGGCGCCGCGGCGGCGAGGAGGTCAACGGAGGCGTTGATCGTAGTCAGCATGGCTGCCGATCCAGAACCAGATGAGGCTGTCCTAGGACTCCACGGCGAGAGCACGATGATATCGGCCGACGCGCGCTGACCAGTAGCGGCCGACCTTCTTCAGATGCAGTGATGGATGGCGGGGATCGGACCTCAAGCGCTCGAACGCCCGGTCAGCAGCCTGACGCACATCCCCGGGCAGGCTGGCGTAACAGCGCCAGAAGCCGGGATCGGCGTAGTGGTTCACAGTTTGGTGGTGTGACCGGCAGCGTGGGCGGCTAGCGCGCGCTCAGCGAGTTCATCCAGCCGGCCGGCAGCCGCATCCGCCTCGATCTCTCGATCCCACGCAGCTGCATCAAACTGAGCAAACCAGCGGCGGAACTCGACCAGTTCGGCCGGCGTCATTTCACTCACCAGTCGCTCGACTGTATCGACGTTTGTCACGAGCTGATCATTCACGACAATCTCACCGTCTCCAACAGTTTGACACATACCATCCTATTCCGCCATTGCTGCGCGTTTTGGGCCTGCCACTCCTCGACACAACCCTTTATGCGCGCACCGGCGCCGCGGCGGCGAGGAGAGCGTTCAGGTCAAGATGCGCTTCGAGGTGGCCGGCGAGCGCGTCCAGCGTCGCCTCGACCGAAGCCCCGAACGCGATGCCGTTTGCAGGCCGGCGGCGGATGCGGTCGAGAAAGCCGTGCCGGAAGGCATCGGCCTGGAACAGGCCGTGCAGGTACGAGCCCATAACCCGGCCGTCGGCGGAAACGGCGCCCTCGGGCCGGCTCGTCCCGTCGCCGTCGCGCAGACGCAGGAGCGGCCGGCTGAGCCCTGAGCCCGTGGTTCGGCCGATGTGCATCTCGTAGCCCTGCACCGCTTCGCCGCCGATGCACGCGGTACCCTCCGCCAACCGCAGCACCTTCTCCCCTTCGAGCACCGTCGTCACGTCGAGCAGACTCAAGCCCGCGGCCTCGCCCGGCGGCCCCTCGATGCCTGCGGGGTCGGCTATCAGCTGGCCCAGCATCTGATAGCCGCCGCAGAGGCCGACAACGAGGCCGCCACGGCGGACGTGCGCTTGCAGGTCGATCTCCCAGCCCTGCGCCCGGAAGAAGGCGAGATCGGCGAGCGTTGCCTTGCTGCCCGGCAGCAGCACGACGTCGAGATCGCCCGGCAGCGCCTCGCCCGGCTGGATGAATCGAACGCTCACCCCCGGTTCGGCGATCAGCGGGTCGAGGTCGTCGAAATTGGCGATGCGCGCAAGTCGCGGCACACCGATGCGGATCAGGCCGTCCCCATTATCCGCCAGCTGCGGCTTTTCCAACGCGACCGCATCCTCCGCCGGCAATCGCGCCGCACCCTCGAACCACGGCACGACGCCAAACGAGGGCCGGCCCAAATGCTCGGCGATGATTCGCAGCCCGCCCGCGAACAGATTCGGATCGCCGCGGAACTTGTTGATAATCGTGCCGCGAACCAGCGCCCGCTCGGCTTCCGTCAACACCACCCAAGTCCCGATGAGACTCGCGATCACGCCGCCGCGATCGATATCGCCGACGAGGATCACCGGGACGCTGGCCGCGAGCGCGAAGCCCATGTTGGCAATGTCACCTTCGCGCAGGTTCACCTCCGCGGCGCTGCCGGCACCCTCGATAATGACCAGATCGGCCTCAGCGGCGAGGCGCTGGAAGCTCTCCAGCGCGCGCGGCAGGAGCTGAGGCTTGAGGGTTTGAAACGCCCCGGCCTGGGCGTTGCCGATGCTGCGGCCCTGGACGATCACCTGCGCGCCGACATCGGTCTGCGGCTTCAGCAGCACCGGGTTCATGTCGCTTGAGGGGGGGATATCGCAGGCCAGCGCCTGCAGCGCCTGGGCACGGCCGATCTCGCCGCCGTCGGCGGTGACGGCAGCATTGTTGGACATGTTCTGCGGTTTGAACGGCCGCACCTTGAGGCCCTGCCGAGTCCAAGCCCGACAGAGCCCAGCCGCCAGCAGCGACTTGCCAACATCGGAGCCGGTGCCCTGCAGCATCAGCGCACGCACGACGCCGCACGGGACCATCGGCACTCAGGCGTCCGGCTATTCGCTGGCAAGCGCCTGTCGTAACGGATCGGCGTGGAGATTGAAGACGCGGTTCTCCAGCACGATCTCGGCCGGCGTCACCTTGCGGGCGTAGTAGGCGGTATTCAGATCGTTGCGCCTGCCGACCGAGCCGCCTTGCAGCGCGAAGCCAGCGAACAGACCCTCGGCGATGGCGAAGCCGACAATGTCGGCACCGGCGCTGGTCGTGGTCGCCGCCGTGTAGCCGGAGCCGAGGCTGCCCGCGGTCCACTGGACATCGCCGCCCAATGCAAACTGATCACGGATGACGGCGCGGACGGCCCCTTCGCTGCGCAGGATGAAAACGAGCTGGGCGGAGGTCGCGCCGAGCTGGAAGCCGACGCTGCCGCCACCCAAGGTGTAGAAGGCCGGATAGCTCCAGCGGCCGCGCGAATCGCGGACCAGCAGGATGCCGGAGCCGCCCTGGCCGCCGATGCCGACGGCTGCCTTGAAGACATCCGGAAAAATCAGGATCCCGCGGGCGTTCCTCAGGTTGGAGCGGAAGGTCGGCCCGGGTTCTGCGTCGCGGCGCTTGAGGATGTCGATGGTGGTGCCAGCGCGCTCCACAATCGCCTCGGCTTCCGTATGCGGCGGCACGCTCGTCGTGCAGCCGTTCATTGCGAGGGTGGCGACAAGCAGAAAAGTCAGGAACGATCGACGGGACAAGGCCAGCACCCTCCACGGCAAGGCCGGCCGAATGTTCGGCCGCAGTCGCGGAGTGTGCGGGCAAATGGCGCGCCGCTCAAGCCCGCATGTTTTGAGCGGAGCGGCATCCGAACGGCCGGGACGAGGAAACACGGCAGGCCTCGTGCTAGCGGACGGCGAGCGCCGCCACCAGCGGCTCGGAGCCGGGATTGACGTACTTGCCCTCTTTCAGGATCGATCGCGCCGAAACCGTCTGCGAGCCGTAGTAGGCGGCGTTAAGACTGTCCAACCGCTCGATCACGGCTCCCCCGAGCGACATGCCGAAGAACACCCCTTGCGCCTGCGCAAACGCGGTAATGTCGGCGCCGATGTTGGTGGTAGTCGCAGCGCCGAGGCCTGAACCCCAGTTGCCGAGCGTCATCTGCACTTCACCGCCGATAGCGCCGGGGTGCGTCAACAGTGCATCGAGAGCCTCCGGCGAACGGATCAGCAGCACGACCTGCGCCGACTGCCCACCGAACTGCAGCCCGAAACTCCCGCCTGTGAGACGGGCGAAGGCCGGATCGCTCCAGCTGCCATCCGGCCGCCGCGCCAGGATGACGCCCTGACCGCCGGCAGCGCCGACGAAGAATGCACCCTTGGTGACGGTGGGAAACACGGCAATCGCGTGCGCCGTCTTAAGCCTCTGACGGAACAGCACGTTGGCGTCGTCTTGACGGGTCTGGAAGTGTTCCACCGTCCAGCGTGCGCGGGTGACGAGCGTTTCGGCTTCCGTGCGGCTATCGACCCTGCTGGCACAACCGGCGATCAAGACGCCGACGAGCGCGGCGAGAACCGCAAACCGCGATGCTTGCAAATACTTGGCCATCGTCGATCCCTCCCAAACAGTGGGGAGGGGATCATGCGTCGGCCAAGCGTGCAAGACCCTAGTACTCGATACCGGCCTGGGCCTTGACGCCTGCGCGGAAGGGGTGCTTGACAAGCGCCATCTCGGTAACGAGGTCCGCCGCTTCTATCAATTCTTCCCGTGCATTACGGCCAGTGACCACAACATGCAGTGCCTGCGGCCTGTTTTTCAGGGCGGCCAGGACCGTATCGAAATCAAGGTAGGCGTAGCGGAGGACGATGTTGATTTCGTCCAGAATCACCATCCGAAACGACGAATCGGCCATCATCGCCTGCGCCGCCTGCCAGGCTCCAGCCGCCAGCACCATATCCCGCGCACGGTCTTGCGTCTCCCAGGTGAAGCCTTCGCCGCTCGCTTCGACGACGCAGAGGTCGGGAAAACGCGCGAACACGGCGCGCTCGCCGGTCGCCCGCGCGCCTTTGACGAACTGGACGATGCCGACCTTCATGCCGTGGCCAATGCAGCGCAACGCCATGCCCATGGCGGCCGTCGTCTTGCCCTTGCCCTTGCCGGTATGGACGATGAGAAGGCCGCGCTCTTCGGTCTTGGCAGCGAGGATCTTGTCGCGGACCGCCTTCTTCTTCGCCATTTTGGCCGCGTGGTGGCGGTTGATATCGCTTTCGTCGTCGGTCATCGCATCGTCTCCGCGCCGAGTTCGTTCAGGGTATCGCGCGCGCTGTTCCGTTTCGGCCGCCACAGTCCGCGGTCCTGGGCTTCCAGCAACCGCTGGCTCATCTCCTTCAGCGCTTCCGGGTTGTTGTCCTCAAGGAAGGCGCGCACAGTATCGTCCTCAATGTAGGCATCAAAGACTGCATCGAACTGGTGGTCGGCGACGCAATGGGCGGTCGCGGCAAAGGCAAACAGGTAATCGACGGTCGCCGCCATCTCGCAACCGCCCTTGTAGCCGTGCCGCATTGCGCCCGCGATCCATTTCGGATTGACCACACGGGCGCGCACGACGCGCGCAAGCTCTTCGGTCAGCGTGCGGATCTTGGGCGTTTCGGGACGGGCATGGTCGGCGTGGTAGACGGAAGGCTGCCGGCCCGAAAGGACGCGGACCGCAGCCGTCATCCCGCCCTCGAACTGGTAATAGTCGTCAGAATCGAGGATATCGTGCTCGCGGTTGTCCTGATTCTGCACCACTGCCTGCACCGCCTCCAAGCGCTGTGCGAACAGTGCCTCCGCCGGCCGGCCCTTGAGGCCGCCGCCGTAGGCGTAGCCGCCCCAGACCAGGTACGCACGCGCAAGGTCGGCATCGGTCTGCCAGCCCTTCTCGTCGATCAGCGCCTGCAGGCCGGCACCGTACGCCCCTGGTTTCGATCCGAACACACGCGCCGCGGCAAGCTGTCCGGCCGCATCGTCGGCGAGCCCTTCCGCCGCAAGGGTGGCGTGATCAGCGGCGACGCGGGCCGCAATCGGGTTGTGCTGGGCCGGCTCATCGAGCGCAGCGACAGCGCGCACGGCCGAGTCGAACAGATCGATCAAGCCGGGAAAGGCATCGCGGAAGAAGCCGGAGATGCGCAAGGTGACGTCGACGCGCGGCCGGTCGAGCACGCTCAAGGGCAGGATCTCAAAGCCGTTGACCCGGCGCGAGCCGGCATCCCAGGTCGGCCGGACACCGAGCAGCGCCAGCGCCTGGGCGATGTCGTCGCCGCCGGTGCGCATGTTGCTCGTACCCCAGGCCGAGATCGCGAGCCGCTGCGGCCAGTCGCCGTTGTCCTGCACATAGCGCTCCACGAGGAGCGCGGCCGATTTCCACCCCAGCGTCCAGGCCGCTGGCGTCGGCACCGTGCGGGTATCGACGGAATAGAAGTTGCGCCCCGTCGGCAGCACGTCGGGCCGGCCGCGCGTCGGCGCACCGGACGGCCCCGGCGGCACGAAGCATCCGTCGAGGCCGGTCAAGAGGCCCGCAAGCTCACGCCCCGAGCAGGCATCCACGGCGGGGCGGATGCGGCTTTCAATCTCCGCCAGCACGGAAGCCGTCGCCGTCCAGCCGGCAGACGCCTCCAGGTCGCCCGCAACCAGCTTTACCGCCAGCGCTTCGAGCCGCTCAACCGTATCGCCCGCCGTGCGCCAGGGATCCGCGCTCGCGAGCGGTTCTGGCCGCGCTCCCTCCCAAACGCGCGCGAGATCGGCATCGAGCGGATCGAAGCCCAAGTGCAAATCGGCCGCGAGCGCACGCAGGAGCGAGGCAT
This sequence comes from Defluviicoccus sp., assembly GCA_029624735.1. Lineage (GTDB taxonomy): Bacteria > Pseudomonadota > Alphaproteobacteria > Rhodospirillales > Defluviicoccaceae > Defluviicoccus. The sequence goes on from JARSSM010000019.1 coordinate 52,125, forward strand.
CACCGCCGTTACCACTGCCGCGCGGGACACGGGCAAGCGCCACCAGCAGGTCGGCTAGCATCGGCCCCGTCGGCGAGACGCCGAATACATGCAGGCCGTCGCGGATCTGCAGTTCTTTCAGCTCGCACAGGTAGCGATCGAGCTTGGCCAGCGCGTCATCGGTGCCGTCGACTGGGGCGATGCCGCACTCGCGATCGAGGCCGATCGACTGGCTCAGCGACAAGATCTCCTCCGCCAGCACCTTTAGCCGGCGGGGATCGGTGCCGGAAGCCTCGTAGTACTCATCGACAAGCTGTTCCAGGTTGCGCAGCGGGCCGTAGCTTTCCGCCCGCGTCAAAGGCGGCGTCAGGTGATCAATGATGACCGCCTGCGCGCGCCGTTTCGCCTGCGTCCCCTCACCGGGATCGTTGACGATGAAGGGGTAAAGGTTCGGCAGTGGCCCCAGCACGGCTTCCGGGAAGCAGCGTTCCGACAGCGCGACCGCCTTGCCCGGCAACCACTCGAGATTGCCGTGCTTGCCGAGGTGGACCACCGCGTGCGCCCCGAACTGGCGGCGGATCCAGGCGTAGAACGCGAAGTAGTTGTGCGGCGGCACCAGGTCGGGATCGTGGTAGCTCGCCTGCGGATCGATGTTGTAGCCGCGTGCCGGCTGCAGGCCCAGCGCGACCGACCCGAAGCGGACAACGGCCAGCGCGAAGCCGCCCACCGTCCCGGCCGGCATGCCCGCGACAAAGAACGGATCGTCCTCAGGCGCGCCCCAGCGCTCGCTGACCCGCGCCTGCACATCCGAAGGCAGCCCGGCGAAGAAGGCACGGTATTCGCCAAGCGGCAGCGTCTCGCGGATGGTCCGCTCACCGAGCCTTCGCCAGTCGTTGGTCGGCCCGGCGCTCAAACGCTCAACCAGCGCGTTACCGTCCGCCGGCAGGTCGGTAACGGCATAGCCGGCTGCCAGCAACGCATTGAGGATGACCACGGCGCTCGCAGGCGTATCGAGGCCGACACCGTTGCCAAGCCGGCCGTCGCGGTTCGGATAGTTGGCGAGCACCAGCGCGATCCGCCGCTCAACCGCAGGCGTGGTCTTGAGCGCGACCCAGGCCGCGGCCAGCCTGGCGACAAAGATGATGCGGTCCGCGACCGGCTCGTAGTTGACGATTGTCGTCTCGGTCGCGCGGTCGTGGCGGGCGGCGCCCTTGAACGAGACGGCGCGGCTGATCACCCGGCCGTCGACCTCGGGCAAGGCGACGTTCATGGCGATATCGCGGGCAATTAGGCCTTGGCTGCCGTCGCGCCACTGCGCCTCGTCGGACCCGGAAAAGATCACCTGCAGAACCACGCCGTCGCAGCCCGGAAACACCGGCGCCGTCGCGCCGGCCGATGGTGCTGAAACGGCGAAGCCGGTGCCGTTGAGGACGATCGCCGGCTGGGTCTCGGTGAACAGGCGCTCGATCGTCGCCGCCGCGACCGCATCCTTGAGGCTTGACGCGAACACCGGCAGCGGGTTCAGGCCCTCTGCCGTGAGTGCCGTGATCAGGGCATCGATGGCCTTGAGGTTGCCGGACTGAACCAGCGCCCGATAGAACACCATCGCCGCCACCGGCCGCGCCGGCTCGGGCCACGCGCTGCGGATGTCGGCCAGCGTCGCTTGTTCGCGGCCTGGCCAGTACAGACCGGCGCGCAGCAAGGGCCGCGGCTCCAACCAAGCGCCGCCGTACCCCGTCAGGCTCGCGGCGTAGCGGAGGAACTCGACCGCATTGGCGATGCCGCCGTGAACGAGGTACTGCCACAGCCGATGGCAGGCCTCCGTGGGCAGCGTCGAGAAGCTCGCGAGTTCCGGATCGGGCTGATCGTCGCCCGCCAGCACGGCAAGGCCGATCCCCCGCTCTGCACACACTCGCGCCACCTGCTCGATGCCGTACGACCAGTAGGGATAGCCGCCGAGCACGCGCACGACGATCAGCCGTGCCTGGTTCAGCGTCTTTTCGAGATAGAGATCGACCGACAGCGGATGGCCAAGCGCCAACAGGCTCGCAAGCCTTAAGCTTGGGAAGCCTGCCTCGGTGATCCGTGCGTGCGCCGCGGCAAGGCAGGCAAGCTCGCTGTCTGCGGCCGAAAGCACGACGATATCGGCCGGGCTCTGCTTGAGGTCGACCGCTTGGCCGCCGTCCGCAATAGCCCCCGGCTTGGCGGCAAGGAGGTGCATGGATGCCCGCTAGCGGCCTTCGGCAACCGCTGCGCAGCCGAGGTCGGCGAGCACGGCTGCACGGTCAACGTCGCTCGCAGCGATAATGACAAGGCGGCTAGCGCGGGTCTCGTTCGGCCGCCACGGCCGGTCAAAGTAGCGGTCCATCCGGCTGCCGACGGCCTGCAGCACACAGCGCATCGGCCGCTCCGGCACGTCGAGAAAGCCCTTCACGCGCAGGACATCGTGGCGCGCGATCACCGCCGCCAGCGTTGCTGCAAAGGCGTCGGGGTCCGCGACCGGCCCGGCCTCGACGATGAAGCTGGTGAAGTCGTCATGATCATGCTCCGCACCTTCAGCGTCGTGATTGGAGCGGCGGCCGGCGAGATCGGCCTCTGCCGCGGCGCCGAGACCCAGCGCCACCCCAGGGTCGAGGGCGCCGAACGCCGTCGCGATCACCTTGGTCGCGGGCCGCGCGACGGCTTCGACGTTGGCGCGCACCGCCGCAAGCGCTTCAGCCGCAATGCCGTCGGTCTTGTTGAGGACGACCAGATCGGCGCACATGAGCTGATCCTCGAACAGCTCCTTCAACGGCGCGTCGTGAACGATGGCCGGATCAGCATCGGCCTCGGCGGCAATCGCCTCGGCATCGTCGGCGAAGCGGCCTTCCGCCACCGCGTGCGCGTCGATCACCGCCAGCACGCCGTCGACCGTCACCTTGGAGCGGATGTCCGGCCACTGGAAGGCCTTCACCAGCGGCTTCGGCAGCGCCAAGCCCGAAGTCTCGATGACGATATGATCCGGCGGGTCGGGCCGCTCGATGAGGCGCGCCATGGTCGGCAGGAACTCGTCCGCGACCGTGCAGCACAGGCAGCCGTTGGCAAGCTCGACGATCTCGCTGTCGCCGCAGCCGGTGATCCCGCATCCCTCCAGGATGTCGCGATCGATGCCGAGCGTGCCGAACTCGTTGATGACAAGCGCCAAGCGAGCGCCGTTGGCGTTAGCGAGCAGGTGGCGGATGAGGGTGGTCTTGCCGGCACCGAGGAAGCCGGTAATGACTGTGGCGGGAATTTTCATGAGACGTGCGCAGCCGTATCCTTGAGCACCAGCGGCAGTGCCGCCACGACGAAAACAACCCGGTCCGCAACGCCCGCCACCGCCTGGTTCAGCCGCCCGGCGTGGTCACGGAAATCGCGGCCCAGCGGCGTTGCGGGAACGATGCCGAGGCCGACCTCGTTTGCGACCAGCACGACCGGCCCGGCCAGAGCCGGCAAGCTTTCGACCAGGCACGCGGTTTCCTCAGCGACGTCGCGGCCGGCGGCCATCAGATTGCTGAGCCAGAGCGTCAGGCAATCGACCACGACCGGCCGATCGGGCCGCGCGTGCTGCTTCAGCGCCGGCACGAGCGCGATCGGCTCTTCCACCGTCACCCAGCGCGGCCCGCGCCGCTCCCGATGGCGGCGGATGCGCTCGGCCATCTCGGCATCGTGCGCTTCCGCCGTCGCGAGGTAGAGCGCCGATGTCGAGCCTGCAACCAGAGCCTCCGCGTAGGCGCTCTTGCCGGACCGGGCACCGCCCAGGACAAGCGTCACGGCAGGTCGCAGCGCAGGCGGCAGCTCGGTCAGCATGATCCCGGTCGCGTTCGTGTTGTTGAAAAGCGCAAGGAGCGCCCTTGCGCGGACCCTAGCACGCCGGTCTCGCCGATGACCAGTCGGCAAGGCCGCGGCCGGGCTGGTTGACGGTCCGCACCCGCCAGCTGCCGCCGTGGCTGTGCAACAAGCCATCCGCGACGAACTCAAGCCGGGTGATCGAGAGGTTGTCGATCACGAGCGCCAATGCCGTCTCCGGCGTCAGGTTCAGCGCCAGCGCGACGGCACTGCGGATCGTCCCGGCGTGCGCAATGCAGACAAGGTCGGTCTCCGCGGTAGTCGCCGAGAGCCGGGTAATGGCGCGCTCGGTGCGGCGCATCTGGGCGAGAAAGCTCTCGCCCCCCGGCGGCGCGGTGCGGGTCGGATTGCGCCAGAATGCCTCGTAGAGGGCGGGATCGGCGGCCTGCATTTCCGGCCAGCTCCGCCCCTGCCAGCGGCCGAAGTGCTGCTCCGCGAACGCAGGCTCGACACGCGCCGTGGGCACGGGCGAGGCACGCAGCGCACCGATCGCGGCCAGCGTCTGCTGCGTGCGCCGCAAGGGGCTGACGAACCAAGCCGCCTCCCGCGGCAGTCCGGCAGCGAGCGCACGAAAGGCATCGCCATCGCCGGTCTCGCAGGCTACGTCCAACTGACCATAGAGGCGCCCGTCGGCGCCCGCGACGGGGGCGTGGCGCACCCACCACCAGCGCTTCGGCACGACCGTCATTCAGCGGCCGCGATCGCCGCCAGGATCAAGATCTCAGACACTTGCTGGGCAGCGCCAAGCACATCGCCGGTATGTCCACCCAGCCGTTTGCGGGCAATCAAGGCCACCACCGCAGCACCGGCTGCTCCTGCCAGAAGCGCCGCCACGGCAGCGACGATCGAGAACGTCAGGAACAACGCGACCAGCGTGAGCGCAAGCGCGATCGTGAGCTCGGTCGGCTGCGGCCGGCCGGCGCCAAACGCGAACCCGTCGCTGCGGGCGGGCGGCGTCCAGCGCATCACGGCTGGAATAACGGCGCGCGACGCCAGCGCTGCGACAATCACCGCCGTCACCGCGAGCTGGAGCGAGGCCAGCTGGCTGATGAAGGTCGCCCTGAGCTCGACATCGATGATGAGTGCCAGCGTTCCGAAGGCGCCGATACGACTGTCGCGCATGATGTTCAGGCGCTCTTCTACCCGCGTGCCGCCACCCAGGCCGTCGACAAAATCGGCGAGGCCGTCTTCGTGCAGACCGCCGGTCAGGATCGCCATGGCGGCAACGGCGAGGAGTGCGGATGCGATGGGGTGGAGGCCGATCGCATGCGTGATGGCAAGCACGAGTGCGCCGACCGCACCGATCACGAAGCCTACGACCGGGAACATCGCGGTCGCACCCGCCAGATAGTCAGCCGGCTTGTCCGCCTGCTCGCCTGCCACCGTGTCGTCGTTGGCCGGCAGCAGCGGCGGCTGCACCGGGAGCCGGGTGAGGAAGGCAGTCGCGACGCGCAGATCACGCCAGCAGCGGTCGATCAGATGCGAGGCGCCGGTAAAATCGATGTGCATCTCAGCTCGCTCGCGGCAGTATGCTCGAAGGGACGGTGAGGCTTGCAGCCCGCGCCGCCGCATGTGCATACAGGACAAGCCGCAGGGGACGCAATCTTGGCCTACGATCCGACCCGTGAGCAACCGCTGCCGCGATCGCTTGATGACGTCCGCGCGCTCCTGGCCAGCTTGCCGGCAGCGGACGAGGCGGCCGCTGCGGCCGTTGCCGCCCGCGAAGCCGTCCTGACCAAGCCGGCCGGCGCACTCGGGCGGCTGGAGGACCTGACCGCCTGGCTCGCCCGCTGGCAGGGCCGGCCGCGCCCCTCCCTCGATCGCGTGTGCGCGCTCGTCTTCGCCGGCAACCACGGCATCGCGGCGGCCGGCGTTTCCGCCTATCCGGCCGCCGTTACAGAGCAGATGGTTGCCAACTTCGCTGCCGGCGGTGCGGCCGTGAACCAGCTTTGTGCGCGCTTCGGCGTCGAGCTGACGGTGCGGCCGATCGCCCTCGATCAGCCGACCCGCGATTTTACCGCCGCCGCGGCGATGGACGAGAACGCTTTCGTCGAGGCACTGCAGATCGGCATGGCGGCGGTTGAGCGGGACTGCGATCTCATTTGCCTCGGCGAGATGGGCATCGGCAACACCACCGCCGCCGCTGCCCTGGCGCTGGCGCTGTTCGGCGGTGTGGCTGCGGCATGGACCGGGCGCGGGACCGGCGTTGACGGTGCCGCCCTGGAGCGCAAGCGTGCCGTGGTTGCCCGCGCCGTCCGCCGGCACGGCGACCAGGCGGCCGACGGGCTTGAACTCCTGCGGCGGCTGGGCGGCCGTGAACTGGCGGCACTTGCCGGCGCGGTGCTGGCGGCACGGCTCAAGCAGGTGCCGGTGCTTCTGGACGGCTACGTCGTCGGTGCGGCCGCAGCCACGCTTGCCGCGGTGCGCGCCGACGCGCTTGCCCACTGCCTGGCCGCGCACGTCTCGGCGGAGCCAGGGCACCGCCTGCTTTTGGCGCGTCTCAAGCTCACGCCGCTGCTCGACCTTGGTTTGCGGCTGGGCGAGGCAAGCGGCGCTGTGCTCGCGGTCGGGTTGGTGCGGGCTGCGCTCGCGTGCCATACCGGCATGGCGAGCTTCAGCGAAGCCGGTGTCTCGGGACACAGCCCCGGCGCGTAACCTTCAAGAAGGAAGCGTGAACAACGCGCGTAGAAACGCCGCTGCCTCGTCATGAATGCCGGGCGCGCTGCTCTCCCGTGGCCCGGCGACGTTCAAGACCCGAACCTGCCGTTCGCGCAGCCAGGCCTGCACCGTTGACGGAGAGACATCCGCGGCGAGATCGGCGACAAGACACGGCCGACCGAGCTCTTGGGCGGTGCGAAGGGTGAGCGCCGTGCCGCCGGTCGGGCTGCCGCGGGTCAGGATCAGCGTTGCGTCGGAGTCGCGGACGTTGCGGACCGTGCGCTCGGCATAGCCGCGGCTCGGGATCTCGCGTACGGGGTAGCGGTGCGGTACGCGGCCGTCCTCCGCCAGCCGGCCGCGCGGCACCCAGCCGCCGCAGGCAAACCCGAGGTCGAGGGCGACATCAAGGGCGGCCCGGTCGACGCCGGTCTGGGCGCCGGAAACGATCTTCAGGAGTGGCATTGCCGGAAGGGCGTTCAGACTTCGATGCGATCGACAAGCGCGCCGGTTGCATCAAAGGCGCCGGCGACAAGCTGGCCACCGAAGCCGCAGCCGCCGTCGAGCGTCACCGCGACCGGCGTTTCGGTGACGCCGCGATGGCTGCCGTCGAACCCACGGACGACCCGTGCGAAGCCGGCGTACGGAGAATCGAGCCGTGAGAAACCGGCATCATTCCACCAGAAGTTATCGTCCTGGCTGGTCGGCGGCAGGTTCGGATCGAGCCCGGCGCTCACGAACAAGAGGCTGTTGTCGGCCGTGTAGGCGGCCCGCTTGAGCGCGCTCAGAAGCTGCCGATGGCCGTCATGCGCCTGCATCGCGACCCGCAAGCGGCTGACATAGCGGGACAGCGCCAGCGAGCCGCCGTTGGCGGCGACCACCGCTTCGGGCACCCGCCCGCCGTAGGCCTCCAGCGTCGCACCAACGCCTTGGGCCAGCATCCAGTCCAGCACCTCGCGCGGCCGGGCAGCGAGATGCAGCTGCAGCAGCTTGAGCCACATGTGCTCCTGGCTGCCACGCACGAACGCGATCGCGCCGGCGTCCTCGCCGCAACGGTCCGCCAGCCGCTGGCACCGGAACAAGAGCAGTTCGCGCACCGTCCCAAGGACGTCGCGGCCGCCGCCCAAGATGTTGCCGAGATAGACGAGGTTATCGGCCGGCGAAATCCGGTCTGCGAGACGGGCCTGAAGCGCCGCAAGACGGGGGCGGTCGGCAAAGACAGCACCGACCGCCCATGTCATGCGTCCGGCTGGCAAGCGGGCGAACAAGGCATCGTCAAGATCCGCGCCCTGCGCCCCCGCCCCCGCCCCCGCGGCCATAGTCAGCGCCAACGGCCGGCCACTCAGCTTCCCGTCATCCTCAGGCCGCCGTCAGCATCTCCTCGAGTTTCTCCGTCGCGGTCTGCTTGTCGATGCTTTCAAGCGCAGCAAACTCGCACGCCAGCCGATCGAACGCGGCCTCGTAGATCTGCCGCTCGCTGAATGACTGATCGGGCTGGCCGACGTTGGGGTGAAGATCGCGCACGACCTCGGCAATAGAGACCGGATCGCCGGAATTGATCTTCGCTTCGTACTCCTGAGCCCTCCGGCTCCACATCGTTTTCTTGATCCGCGCGCGGCCCTTCAGCTTAACAAGGGCGGTTTCCATCACTTTGCGCGTGCTGAGCCGACGCAGCCCGGCATGGCCTGCCTTCCCGACCGGAACCCTCAGCGTCATGCGATCGCGGTCAAAGCTGATGACAAACAGTTCGAGCTCCTGACCGGCAATCTCGCGCATCTCGACGCCGATGACCTTCCCGACGCCGTGGGTCGGATAGACGACATAATCACCCGTTCCGAAGACTTGCTCTTCCCGCATTTATCTTTTTCTCTCTCCGCTCGCTCAAGTCAAACGCCTCTCTGCCCGTACACACAGCACTCCTCCTTCCCTTCAGCGCGGTGACGGAGCAGGTTGACGAGACGACTGACTCTCAACGTGATAAGGTTGTATTCCCCACTCGGTGCTGGCGCGGCTTCGCCCCTCCTGACGAGGACCGCGGGGGAGATCCATAGATCAGCATTCCGTACTATAGCATCAATGATGGCGTTCGTACACGTCCCATTCGTGCTATCCGGCCATGTTCAAGGGCGCGCACACGCGCGCTGCGGCCCTCTCGCAGGCCGCACGCGGCGGGCGGCGAAGCCGATCATTGACCGCCGGGATTGCGGCTCAAGAGCCCTTCCTTATCGGGCTTGCCGTTCCATTCATCGGCGTCTGCAGGCGGCGTGCCCTTGCGCGTGATGTTGGGCCAGATCTTGGCCAAGTCCGTGTTGAGGGTGAGCCACTTCTCCAGGTTCGGTTCGGTATCGGGAACGATGGCTTCGGCCGGGCACTCCGGTTCACACACACCGCAGTCGATGCACTCGTCGGGGTGGATCACCAGCATGTTCTCGCCTTCATAGAAACAGTCGACGGGACACACCTCAACGCAGTCCATGTACTTGCACTTGATGCAATTTTCCGTGACGATGTAAGTCATCGATCCTCTCCGTAAGCAGAACGGGTGACCCGGCGGTAGTTTTCTAGTCGGAAACGGGCGGATCCGCCCGCCGACGCTCAAGCACCCTGCGGCGCGCGGCGCCGCTGTCGTGATCGCTCACATGTAATAGTCCAGCCACGCGCCGGACCAGGTTCGCCTCATAGTCGTGCAGCGTGCCGTCGGCGTAGGCGACCTCCCACAGCATTTCGACGATCGCGGCGCGATCCTCGAACGCCACTTGAGCGGTGATGTCCCGGGTCAGGCCAAACAGGTCGGTCGAAGCGGCAGCAGCAGCCCCCGCCTCGGCAACGAGTCGTTCGGCGGCGGCGCGCGGCAGATCGTACTTGCTGCTGAGAATCCCCAGCACGGTTTCCCGTTCCTGATATCCGAATTGGCCGTCGAGTTCCGCTGCGAGGACCATCAACGCTGCTGCCGACCGCTGCACTGCCTGCGCACCGCCCACCTCCGGCTGCGGCGGCCGGAGATCGCCAAACAGGGCAAGCAAACGATCGAGCATTCTATCCAGCTCCTAGCACACCCTGCGGCCGGCGCTCAACCCCGGCCGTTTTCGGCCGTTGCGGGAACGGCTTCAACAGCAAGGTCGGTGTAGAGTTTTCTTGCCTCGGCAGCGCCCACACGGCGCGGTACGCAGGCAACAATTTCGATCGAGCGAACGCCTGACGGGTGCGCAAAGACCAGCACGTCGCCCGGCCGGACCGGAGCGTGCGGCTTGGTGGTCGGCCGGCCGTTGATGCGCACCCGGCCTTCCGTGCACAGCGCGCTCGCGAGCGTGCGGCTCTTGGCGAAGCGGGCGACCCAGAGCCACTTGTCGAGCCGCATACCGGCTTCGCTCATTGCGCTGCGACCATCTGCTTGAGCCGCGCGAATGGGGAATCGGGGGCGCTCCGCTCGCCCTCGGGCTTCCGGCGCGTCCGTTTGCGGTTGCCCTGCCGCGGCATCAACAGGTGCACGCCACCCGCGCGGTGCTCGATGCGGCAGCCCAGCGCGGCCAGGACGGCTGGCAACTCGTGGGCAGTGCAGCCGGCAAGGGCGCTGAGCGTGCCTAGTGCGAACGCGGCTTCCGTCCGCGCCAGCGCACGCGCCTTCGCGAACAGCCGCTCGCAGATGTCGATCCGGACCGCGCGCGGCCCAAGCCGCAGGTAGCCCAGCGCTTCGGCGAGCGGCCAGTCGTCCGGGCTGGTGACCGGCACCGAGGTCCGTTCCGGTGTCACCGGCGGCGGCCGGCCGACGAACACCGACCATGCGAGCGCCCGCATCGTGAGTGCGCGCGCCTTCATCAGCGCCGGAAAGAAAACGCAGACACCGCCGATCCGCAGCCCGAGCGCCTTGAGCGCCTGGTGGTCGGCGCCCGAGAGCGCGCGCAGCTGCGCCTCGACCGCGCGTTTCGGGATCGAGCCCAGACTCTCGCTGACCTGAAAGAGGAGCCCGCGCACCGCCGCCGAGAGCGCTTCGGGCCGCGCCGCGAACAGGGGCGCGAGCGTGTGGCGAAACCGGTTGCCAACGAAATCATCGAGGCGGCGGCGCAGGCGCTCGCGCTCGGCCGGCTCCAAGAGCTCGCTCGCCAGCGGCAGTGCGCGCGGCCGGAGGATATCGGCGCCCGCCACCAGGCGGCCGACCGCTGCATCCTGCCAGTGGATCACGCCGTTGCCATCGAGCGCGAACGCCTCATCATCGGCTTCCTCCAGGCGGCGGACGCGCGCGGCAACCTCGGAGCGCAGCGCCTTCAGCGCCGCCGCATTGACGACGCGCTGGGCGTTGCCGGCGGCGCCGCCGACACTCGCATCGGCAGCGAAGCGAAAGCCCGCAAGCGTGCCGACGAAATGCCCCTCGACGAGGACGTCGTCCGCCGCCGTCACGCTCGCCACCAGTTGCTGCCGGTCCTTGAGCCGGCCGTAAAGGGAGGCCGTGCGACGATCGACGAACCGCTGCACCAGGCGCTCGTGCAGGGCGTCGGACAGCGCGTCCTCGATGGCGCGCGTCCGCTCCTGCCAGTGGGCGGCGTCGGCGAGCCAGTCCGGCCGCTGGGCGACATAGGTCCAGATGCGGATGTTGGCGATCCGTTGCATCAGCGTCTCGAGATCGCCGTCCGTGCGGTTGATCCGCTCGACCTGGCGGGCGACCCAGTCGGTCGGCAAACGGCCGGGCGGGGCGGCGAGAGAGCGGTAAATCCGGCCCACCAGCCGCGCGTGCGCATCGCTCGCGACCTTGCCGAAGTCGGGGATCTGGCAGACCTCCCACAACTGCCGTACGGCCTGGTCTCCGTGGGCAAGCGCGCAGATCTCCGGGTCGCGCGCGAGTGCCGCCAGCACGAACTCATCATCGGCGGTACGCGCGCGGACCAGGCCCGGCCGCTGCGGCGGCTGTGCCAGGCTCGTCTTCAGGGCCGCCAGCGAACGGAACGACAGTGCGCTCGACCGCCAGGAAAGCGCCTGCAGCGGCTCGAAGCGGTGGTTCTCGATCCGCTCGGTGGTTTCGGCGTCGAGCGCTCCGATGCCGCCGGTGGTGCCGAACGTCCCGTCGCGGGTGTAGCGGCCGGCGCGGCCGGCGATCTGCGCCAGTTCGGCCGCCGTGAGTGCGCGCGCCGTGCGGCCATCAAACTTGCGGGTCGCGGCAAAGGCGATGTGATCGATCAGCATGTTGAGGCCCATGCCGATCGCATCCGTCGCGACCAGGTAGTCGACATCGCCGGCCTGATAGAGCGCCACCTGGGCATTGCGCGTGCGCGGGCTGAGCGCGCCCAGCACAATCGCCGCACCACCCCGCTCGCGGCGGATCAGCTCGGCAATCGCGTAAACATCGGCGGCACTGAAGGCCACGATCGCCGAGCGCGGCGGCAGCCGCGAGAGCTTCGCCGTGCCGGCCGCAGCGAGGCGAGAGAAGCGCGGCCGCTCGACGATCTCGACCTCCGGCAACAGCCGGCGCAGGAGCGGGCGGATCGTCTCCGCACCCATGAACATCGTCTCCTCGCTGCCGCGGGCATGCAGCAGGCGATCGGTGAAGATGTGACCACGCTCCGGATCGGCGCACATCTGGATCTCGTCGACGGCAAGGAAAGCGACCTCGCGCGAGAGCGGCATCGATTCAACGGTACACAGGAAATAGCGCGCGGCCGGAGGGCAGATCTTCTCCTCGCCGGTGATGAGCGCGACCGCCTCTTGGCCCTTGATCGCCACCGCGCGGTCGTAGTTCTCGCGCGCCAGCAAGCGCAAGGGAAAGCCGATCATGCCGGAGCGGAAGCCCAACATCCGCTCCATGGCGAGGTAGGTCTTGCCGGTATTGGTCGGCCCGAGCACGGCAATCACGCGTCCGGACGGGCGCGAAGGCGGTACAAACGGCTTGCTGGCGGGCAGGTGCATGGGCGCGCGCTCAGGTTCTCGCTGCGAAGGCGTCAGTTCGGCCGGATCATCGGCACGAATGCAACCGGCAGCTTCTCCTCCATCGCCAGCGCGCCGTCGGCGCGCTTGACGCAGCGGTAAAGCGTTTGCGTGTCGTAATGGCGGCCGATCGGGATGACGAGGCGGCCGCCTGGCTTCAGCTGCTTCACCAGTTCGGCCGGCACTTCGGTCGGCGCCGCGGTGACGATGGCGGCATCGAACGGCGCCGCCTCCGGCCAGCCGCGCCAGCCGTCGCCGGCGCGAGTCTCGACGTTTTCGTAGCCCAACTGGGCGAGCCTGAGCCGCGCCGCGGCGGCAAGCTCGGGCACGACCTCGATCGTGTAGACCCGCGCCGCCAACAGCGCCAGCACCGCCGCCTGATAGCCGCAGCCGGTGCCGATTTCGAGCACGCGGTCATCCACCGTCAAATCAAGCAGATCCGTCATCAAGGCGACGATATAGGGCTGTGAGATCGTCTGGCCATGGCCGATGCCGAGCGGCCGGTTTTCGTAGGCGAACGGCCATTCGGGAGGCGAGACGAACGCGTCGCGCCGGACCTTGGCCAGCGCCGCCATCACCGGTGCGGAAAAGTGCTGCCGGCCGGTCCAGCTCGCGGTCGCCACCGCTTCGGCCGCGATCTCATCGAGCAGGCGCTGATGCGCCCGTTGCCGCTCCGGCGTATCGGGCATCAGCTCGGCAGCATCGGCGGTGGTCATTCCGGCGCCCCTTCTTCGCGCAGCAGCTTGCGAAGGCGGCGCCGGTTGGTCAAGCTTGGAATGGGGGCTATCCCGGCCGCAGACCGGGACAAGGCGCGCAACGAAGGAAGGAGGACGCGATGACGCTGACGTTAACCAGCCCGGCATTCCAGCACGGCGAACGGATCCCGGCATTCTACACCTGCGAGGGCAAGGACCTCTCGCCGCCGATGAAGTGGTCCGGCGCACCGGCCGGCACCCGCAGCTTCGCGCTCATCTGCAGCGATCCCGATGCGCCCGTCGGCACCTGGTATCACTGGGCGATCTTCGATCTTCCGGCCGAGACGACGCATCTGGATGCCGGCTATCCGCGCAACGCCCGCACCGGCGCGGTCCGCCAGGCGATCAGCGACTTCAACCGCGCCGGCTACGGCGGCCCGTGCCCGCCCAAGGGCCACGGCGCGCACCATTACCACTTCCGCCTCTTTGCGCTGGGCGTCGCCAGCCTCAAGCTCGCTGAAATCCCGCACTGCCGCGACGTCGAGCGCGTCTGCGCGCAGCAGGTGCTCGCCGAAGCGACGCTGACCGGACTCTACGAGCGCTGAAGCGTAGCGCCGCCGCCGGACGACCTTTGCTTGACAGAGATTGGCAAAGATTGCCAAGATGAGTACAGGAGGTGCAGCCATGGCGACGATGAACATCTCGCTGCCCGATGCGATGAAGGATTGGGTGGAAACGCAGGCGCGAACCGGACGCTACAGCAATGCGAGCGACTATGTGCGGGATCTCATCCGGCGCGATCAGGAGCGCGCGGACACACTCGCCGAGCTGCAAGCGCTCCTGACGGAGGGGCTGGAAAGCGGCGTCAGTGAGCGGACGATCGACGATGTGCTCAAGGCCGCACGGCAGAAAGCCAAAGCCGCGCGGATTTCGTGAAGTACAGGACAACCCGGCAGGCCGATCAGGACATCATCGACATTTACGTGCAGGGCGCGGCGGCGTTCGGCATCGACCAGGCGGAGCGCTATCACGAGCGTCTGGTCAAGGCTTTCGAGCTCCTGGCTGAAAACCCGCTGCTGGCCCGCGAGCGCAAAGAATTCGACCCGCCGGTGCGCCTGCATCCCTGCCAGGCGCACATGATTGCCTACATCACCCGGCCGCCCGATGGCATCTTGATTGTCCGCGTCCTCCACGGCCGGCGGGCGTGGGAGCGGCATCTCACATGAAAATGCAGCCCGAGTCAGGCGGATGCTCAACTTGAGAAGCGGACGGCAACCTCCTTGTATTTCGAAAGCCTTTAGCCGACTGCTGAAAAGGGTAGCGGCACGCCGTGGACCGAGCGGACGGCCGAAGCGTAGTGGTGAAGCTTGATGTTTGCTGCGTGCTGGTCCTCCGCATCCTATGCGGATTAATCTCATCATTGTTGCGCTGCATTGGCCGGAAAGAAGCGAGCTGCGAAGGTTCCATACGTTCGTTCCCCGAGCTTAGGGAGAAGAGGAAATGACGGCGTTTAGCAAACTGCGGATAGGGATGGCTGTGACAGCCCTTGTCGCCAGCGTTGTCACGGCTGCTTCGGCCCAGACCTTCAAGATGACGACGCCGATCGCTACGGGCGTGGCCACGCCCAACCAGCTTGATACCTCGATCGGCACGCTGAACTTGTCCGACGGCTTCCCCACGCCGGAAACGATCGAGAAGATTTACGACAACCTGGACCGCTCGCGTGCGTTGCAGGCCTATCTGTTGGCCATCCCGATCGTCAACCAGGCAGGCATGCGCGATTCACTGCGCAAGTTCGGGCCCGACAACCAGACCAACGTGATTTGGGAGAACCTGGTCGATGCGAAGACCGTGGAGCTGACGGCCAACGACAACACGATCTACAGCTTCATCTGGATCGATACGAAGAAGGGACCGCTGGTCGTCGAAATCCCGCCCATGGTCCTGGGAGCCATCGATGACTTCTGGTATCGCTGGGTGGCCGACATCGGCATCACCGGTGCCGACAAGGGCAAGGGCGGCAAGTACCTCATTCTTCCGCCGGGATACCAGGGCGCGATCCCCGAAGGCTATTTCGTCGTACGACCGCAGACCTACGGCAGCTGGATGCCCTTCCGGTCCTTCCTCGTTGACGGTTCGACCAAGCCGGGGGTGGAGTCGGTCAAGCAGCACCTGAAGATCTACCAACTGGCCGATGCGGCCAACCCGCCGCCGATAACGTTTGCCAATGCGTCGGGTGTACCGGCCAACTTCGTCGCCCCGGGTGACTATTCGTTCTGGACCCTGCTCAACCAGGTGATCCAGGAAGAACCGTCTGAGGGCTCCGACCCCACCACGCTCGGACTGTTTGCTTCGATCGGCATCGTCAAGGGCGAGCCCTTCAATCCCGACGAGCGGATGAAGAAGATCCTGACCGACGCCGCCAACATCGGTGCGGTGACGGCGCGAACGCTCGCCTTCAAAATTCGCGAGCCGGAGGCCTTCTTCTACCCGAACAGCTCGTGGCGCCTGCCGTTCTTCGGTGGCTACAAGTTCGAAGTCGCTCCCGGCGTTGCCAACCTGGATGGAGCTGCCTTCTTCTACTATTTCGCCACCGGCGTGACGCCGGCGATGGAAGCGAAGATGGTCGGTCAGGGCTCACAGTACCCGTGGGCTTCCCTGGACTCCAAAGGCAACCCATTCGATGGCGGAAAGACGTATAGGTTGCGCCTGCCGCCGAACATCCCGGTGAAGGACTTCTGGTCGGTGATCGTCTACGACAACCAGACGCGCTCGATGCTGCAGACCGACCAGCCCGCGCCAAGCGTGAGCAGCCAGGACAAGGGCGTCAAGACCAATGCGGACGGCTCGGTGGACGTCTGGTTCAGCCCCAAGGCCCCGCCCGGCATGGAGAAGAACTGGGTGCAGACGATCCCGGGCAAGGGCTGGTTCATGATCCTGCGCCTCTACGGTCCGTTGGAGCCTTGGTTCAACAAGACCTGGCGGCCAGGAGAGATCGAACTCCAGCCGTGACTTGCAGTCGTGCTCGTTTGGTCGGGCCGCACCGCCGATGGAGCGACCCAACCGCCGGTTCCAGGGGACGGCGTTGACGCGCCGCCGCTGAACCCTGGCACGCCGGTCAGTGCGGCGGCTAAGAAAAAAGTGGCCGCGACGGCACGACGGGTTGAGGGCCTGTCGCCGCGGCCAAAGTGCCTACGGGGCAAAATCGGAAATCGTTGGCGGCAGCGTCCTGCCGTGGCAGGGCCGCCTGGCCCGGAATGTTGGATTGATCTAGTGAAACGCCGTCGAGCGCGGCGAAATCCGCAGGAGGTTTGCCAAAGTCGCCGCACGGCCTTCGCAAAGCTTTGCAAAGCCGTCGCATTTCAGCGCTTTGCCGCGTGCCTGCCGGGCTTCGGCCAGGCACTCGAGAAGGCCGCGGGGATCGTCTTTGGCCCGCGCCATGCGCGCTGCATGGACGTGCAGGCGCGCTTCCTTCCAGTGTTGATCGGCCAGCGCGCGCAGATTGACAGCGCTGCGGATCAGGCTCGGCAACCGCCGCTGCGGATCCCAGGGTTTGCCGGATGTGGGCGCCAGCGAGTCTGCCAACGCCATCTGCTCGCCAAAGTCGTCCGCGGGGAGGGCCAGATCGTAACCGTCTGCGGTCCTTCGGACCTTCGGATCGTCGTTTCGCCAGCCGTTCATCATGTCCTCCGTCCGGGAGAGCCGTTTTCGTCGCAACACGATGCGGATGCTAGCCGCTCGCAGCCGGACCAACCTACCTGCCGAATCGGGTAGGTTTTCGTTTCGCGGCGGCGGGCGCAAGGCGCTGCCGCTGCCGGCCCTGCCCGCAAAGGCACGGCTGGCCACGCGTGGTAAGGCGGGCCGAACGTGGCCCGCCTCCCTGGCAGCGCGCAGGTGCGTGACGCTTCAGGCAATGTGGACGAAGGCGGCAGGGTCGTGCGTTGGGACGAGTTCCTGGGCCAGCTCACCTTCGGTCGTCGTTGTGGTCGTCGCGGCGGCCGCTGCCTCCGGAGCCGGAGCGGCCGGGTTCGCATCATCGGCTGCCGGCGCCGCCTGCGCGTTTTCGGCGGCTTCGGCCGCAAGCAGCGCGGCCTGCAGGGCTGCCTCGCTGCCAGCCGACACTTCTTGTTGCTGCCCTTCGGCCGCGGCAGCGGCGTCGGTCGTGGTGTCGGCCTGTGCCACCGCAACCTCCTCGCTCGCCGCCGCCTGCGCATCGTGGGTCGTGGCTGCCGTCGTCGCTGCCACTTCGGTAGCCGCGGTCGCGCTCAGGTAATCAGACGTGCCTTGCGCATCCGCCGCGCCTTTCGCATCCGCGGTCACGATAAGAGACGAGTGCGTGGCATCGTCGGGATCAAATTTATCGTGTGCGGCGGCCTCGCCGAACGCCGCCTTGGCGCTATTGACGTCCGTCGTATGGTCCACCGAGGCTACCGCCTCGTCACCGGTCGGCGGGTCGTCGTAGATCCGCATGTTCTTGATGTAGAAGGACTCGGTCTTGGCGGAGACGTACTTGTCGCCGGCGCCGCCCCACATCCACGTGCCCATGAAGCCGTGCAGCTTCCAGCCATAGCGGGCGCCACCGAGATCGAGGTTGTTCAGCTCGGCGATCAGCTGGCCATCCTGATACAGCCGCGCGATGCCGTTGTGGCCGTTGGTGTCGATCTGGGCATAGCCCTCAAGGCGCACCCACTTGCCTTTCGGGATGGCAATTTTCGAGTCGATCTTGGTTTCCAAGCCGACCGTACTCCGGGTGAAATCGGTCGTGCCGATGTTGAAGCGCAGATTGTTGCCGCCGTAGCCGTCACTACCGAAAACCGCATTCTGCTTGAAGCCGAACTCGACCCAGGTCGCATTCTGGTTGCTCGTCGATGGCTGCAGCAGCGTACCGCCGGGCTTTCCGACCCCTTTCGCCGAGGCATAGAGCCCGAACATGTTCTTGGCGTCGATGGGCGCGCCGGGCTGGGTCAGGCTTGCCATCTTGTATGAGGTCGGAAAGTAGAAGTCCGCCGCCACCGACATCTTGTCGTAGCCGGTGTCGAAGTAGCTGGACGCATTCGAAAAAGCGTTATAGCCGCCCTCAACGCCCTTATTCACGGTGAGCGCCATCGCGGCGTACTTGCCCATGTTCGGCCGGTCGGCGGCGTCAGAGGTCCAGACCAAGCTCTTGGACGTGGCGTTGGACTCGCCGCTGTTGCTGCTATCCCAGTTATTGTTGCCGGGAACGGGGTCGAAGAAGCCGCTCGTATCAAGGTCGCCGCGCGCCAGCTTGCCGGCCCAATCATCCTGCCAGATCTTGAGCATATTGTTGCGGGCAGAGATCGAGTTGTCGCCGCTGGATGTCGATGTACTCCCGCCCGAGCTGCTACCGCTGGTGCTGCCACTGGTGCTGCCGGTACCGCTGCCAAGGTTGATGAAATCGGCCGTCGTCACCTGGCTCGGCGTGATGTATTTCAACCCCAGTATGCGGTCGCCGTTGTAGTCGGAAATCCAGGTGTACTTCCATTCCGAGTCATAGGAGATCCCGAGCCGGTTGAAGGCCATCCCTTGGGCGTCGATCTTGTCGATCCCGTCCTGGAAATCCCACCACTTGACGGGGTCCTGGCCGGCCGCAATCTTGATGACGTCGGTGCCTGAGCTCCCATAAACAAAGCCGTTACTGCCCGTTGGCGCGCTGGCTCCAGACGTGGACGTACCGGTACTGCCGCTGGTACTGCCGCTGGTACTGCCGCTGGTGCTGCCGCTGGTGCCGCCGCTGCCAAGGTTCACGAAATCGGCCGACGTCACCTTATCAGGCGTGACGTTCTTGAGACCGACCGTCCGGGCGCCGTTCGGATCCAACACCCAGGTGTATTTCCACACCGAATCATACTCAAACCGGAGCTGGCTGAAGGCCAGCCCTTGTGCGTCTACCTTATCGATCCCGTCCTCGAAATCGTACAACTTGGCCGTGTCTTTGCCGGATTCAAGCTTGATGACGTCGCTGCCGGCGCCCCCCCAAAAAAAGTCATCGCCGAGACCGCCCGCGAAAGTGTCGTTACCGGCCAAGCCATAATAGTTGTCGACGGAACTCGTGCCGACGAGGTTGTCGTTGCCGTTTGTGCCGTACCGATCGGCCATGGTTCCTCTCCTTTCGAATGCGGCCGCCCCCCACGCCAGCGCACGATGAACAGTCTCGGGCCGCGCTCTCCT
Source organism: Defluviicoccus sp. (assembly GCA_029624735.1). GTDB lineage: Bacteria > Pseudomonadota > Alphaproteobacteria > Rhodospirillales > Defluviicoccaceae > Defluviicoccus. The sequence continues at coordinate 71,423 of JARSSM010000019.1, forward strand.
CGCTTCGGCTCAATCAAGCATCGAGCCATAAGCAGATGAAAGTCACGTCACCCGCCGGATCGGGTTAGAAAGCCCGCGAATGTGGCAAAAAGATGGACTGCCTCGCAGCATCTCACCGCGTTACCGCCAACGTGAACTTTCAATAGCCGGCGATCGTCTTTTCATCACGCTTGTCTAATCTATGGAACTTGGCTGTGTTTAAATTGCCTCTTTAAGTTTATCAGTGACCTCCTTTTCCCGCCTGTGGCGCGTAGGCCGCACGCTCGACGCTGCCGGAAAAACCGAGTAAAATGCTTGGGCTTTGTTGGCCTTGCGTCTCGCCCCCGACGGCGAGCGGCCTCTCACGCGGGAGCGGCGGATGGCGGGCTGGACGAACGACGGCAATGGCGGCCGGATCGGCAAGGCGGCGATCCTGGAGCTCACGCTTGATGCGATGGAGCAGGGCATCAGTGTCGTTGACGCCGATCTCAACGTCGTCGTCTTTAATCGCCGCTTCCTTGATATCCTTGGCCTGCCGACCGGCCGCTTTCAGCCGGGCGATCCGTTTGAAGAGTTCATCCGCTTTAACGCCGAGCGCGGAGACTACGGTCCCGGCGTGATCGAGGAGCAGGTACAAGCCCGGCTCGCCCTCGCCCGCTCGCCCGCACCGCATTGTTTCGAGCGTATCCGGCCGGACGGGACGGTGATCGAGATCCGCGGAACGCCGATCCCGGCCGGCGGATTCCTCACCACCTACACCGACGTGACGGAGCGTCGGCAAACCGAGAAGAAGGCGCTCATGGAAGCGCTGGATGCCGCCCACGCACAGTTGCACGCGACGCTCGAAACCGTATCCGCCGGCATCGGCCTTTTCGATCGCGACGATCGCCTGGTGCTGTTCAACAGCCACTACCGGGAAGTTTACCCCGGCCTCGCCGATGTGATCGAGCGCGGCAGCACATTCGAACAAATCCTGCGGACCGCCGCCGACCGCGGCATCGTCGCCGAAGCGGTCGGCCGGCGTCAGAGCTGGTACCAGGAGCGTGTCCAGCGCCACCGCCATCCGGGCGGCCCATTCCAGCAAAAGCAGGCGGACGGCCGTTGGGTCCAGATCGACGAGCGGCGAACAGCGGACGGTGGCATCGTCGCGGTCTTCACCGACGTCTCGGAACTGAAACGCCGCGAAGAGGAACTCGCGGCGGCGCTCCGCGACAAGGACGCGCTGTTGGCCGAGTTCAACACCGTCTTGGACACCATCGAATACGGCGTCCTGTTCCTGGGGCCAGATCTGCGCATGCGCCTCGCCAATCGCGCCTTCAGTGAGATGTGGCACTTTCCTCATGAACTCGTTTCCGGCCACGCCGAGATGCTTGAGCTGATGAGGTTCGTTGCGTCCCAGGGCATGTATCCGGTGCCCGCGAGCGAACTCGAAGACTATTTCGAGCGGAGGCTGGCAGCACTGCGCCAGGGAGACATTCCGCCGACAGATCTGCGCGTAACGGATGGTCGGGTGTTCGAATATCAATGCAAGAGCCTGCCGGACGGCGGCCGCATGTTGACCTATTTCGACATCACCGCCTACCGGCGCGTCGAAGAAGCGTTGAAGGAAAGCGAGCAGCGCTTTCGGGATTTTGCATCCTCTTCGTCGGACTGGGTGTGGGAGATGGGGCCCGACCTCCTCTTTTCATTTGCTTCCGAGCGCATGCTATCGGTGTTTCACATTGCGCCGGAGGACGTCATCGGCAAGACCCGCGAGGAGGTCGGCCGTGGCAGCCTCGACAAAGAGGCGTGGGATCGCCACCTGGACGATCTGAGAGCGCACCGGCCGTTCAAGAATTTTCGCTATGGCATCACCTCCGGAAGCGGTGAGCAACGCTGGATCACGACCAGCGGTCTGCCGCTGTTTGCCGACGATGGAACGTTCCGCGGATACCGTGGAACCTCATCGGACATCACCGAGGAGATGCGGCGCGAATACGAGCTGAAGGCGGCCAAGGAACGGGCCGAGCGGGCGCTCGCCGAGCTCAAGCAGGCGCAAACCAACCTGGTTCACGCAGAGAAATTGGCGTTGCTTGGCCAGCTCGTTGCCGGCATCGCCCATGAAATCAAGAACCCGCTGAACTTCGTCAACAACTTCGCAGGACTCTCGATCGAGCTGTTGGACGAAATGCGCGACGAACTCGCGAGCTGGCTCGCCGGCCGTGATCCGGATCAGCGCGCCCAGATCGAGGACCTGTTCGCAACGCTCGCAAGCAACCTCGGCAAGATCCGCGAGCATGGCAGCCGCGCCGATGGCATCGTCAAGAGCATGTTGGCGCATTCGCGCGAAGGCCCGGGCGAAAAGCGGCCGATCGACATCAACGCGCTCGTCGAGGAGAGCCTGGGCCTCGCCTACCACGGCGCCCGCGCCCAGGACTCTGCCTTCAACGCGACGCTGGAGCGCAGTCTCGATCCCGCAGCCGGCATGATCGACGTCGTTCCGCAGGATTTGAGCCGCGTGCTCCTCAACCTTTTTGCCAACGGCTTCTATGCGATGCAGGAACGGATGCAGCGCAAGGCCGGCCCCGGCTACCGGCCTGCCTTGCACGTTGCGACCCGGCGCCTCGACGGCGCGGTCGAGATCCGCGTCCGCGACAACGGCGTTGGCATCGCCGCGCCCGTGCTGGAGAAGATCTTCACTCCCTTCTACACCACCAAGCCGGCTGGCCAGGGAACGGGGCTTGGCCTGTCGCTCAGCTACGACATCGTCGTGCACCAGCACGGCGGCGTATTCGAGGTCGACACGCGTGCCGGCGAATACGCGGAGTTCGTGGTCCGGCTGCCCTGCCGCCCGCGCGATCAACTTGCCGCGGCGGCCCCCCGATGACGTACCGGCTCCTGGTCGTCGACGACGAGCCGGACGTCATTGAACTGTTCCGCCAGTCTTTCCGGCGGGAGATCCGCTCAGGAGTCTACGACCTCCGGTTTGCCGCATCCGGCGCCGACGCGCTCCGGCTTCTCAGCCACTGTGCCGGCACCGAGAGCATTCTGCTCCTATGCGACATCAACATGCCGGGGATGAGCGGCCTTGAGCTCTTGAGCGACGTGCGCGGACGATGGCCCGAGCTGCCGGTCATCATGATCACCGCCTATGGCGATCCGGCCAACCGCACGCGTGCCCTCGCCAAAGGTGCTGCCGACGTCATGACCAAGCCGATCGACTTTGCCGAGCTGAAGCGCAGGCTGGCGCACGTTGCCGCCGGAGACGCTCCGTGATGCCGGCGCAGATTCTGGTCGTCGATGACGAGCCGGACCTCGAACCGCTGATCCGGCAGAAGTTCCGCCGGCAGATCGGCGCCGGTGACTATGCCTTCGTGTTTGCGCGCGACGGCGAGGAGGCGCTGGCACGGATCGCCGCCGATGCCGGCATCGACCTCGTGCTGTCCGACATCAACATGCCGGGCATGGACGGCCTCACGCTCCTCTCGCGTTTACAGCAGATGCCGGCGCGCCTGTGGGCGGTGATCATCTCCGCATATGGCGACATGAAAAACATACGCACGGCCATGAACCGCGGCGCCTTCGACTTCATCACCAAGCCGATCGATTTCGACGATCTGGCGCTGACGATCGCGCGCACGCTTGCCGATCTGCAGGCGGTACGCGCGGCGGAGCGGCAGCGGGTGGCTGCCGAGCGCGCCCACACCAACCTTGCGCGCTACTTCTCGCCCAATCTTGCCCGTCATCTGGCGGAGCACCCGGACGTCCTCGAACTCGGCGGCGACCGGCGGGATCTCAGTTTCCTTTTCACTGATCTCGCTGACTTTACGCCGCTCGCGGAGGCGCTCGACGCGGCCGTCATCGTCAAGGTGATGAACGACTACATCGGTGGCATTGCGAGCGCTGTGTTCGAGCACGGCGGCACCGTGCACACCGTCGTCGGCGATGCTGTCTATGCATTGTTCGGCGCCCCGCTCGCGCAGACCGATCATGCCGACCGCTCGGTTGCCTGTGCGCTTGCGATCGATGCGTTCGCCCAGGCCTTCGCCCGGGCCAGGAACGCAGAAGGCATTGCCGTCGGCGTCACCCGCATCGGCGTCAACTCCGGCCCGGCCATCGTCGGCAACGTCGGCGGTGAGCGCTTTTTCCACTACACCGCCTACGGCGACGCCATCAACACCGCCGCGCGGCTGGAAAGCGCCAACAAGGTGCTGGGGACGCGCATTTGCATCAGCGGCGAGACGGTGCGCCGGATAACCGATTTTGCCGGCCGGCCGATCGGCACGCTGGTGCTTAAAGGCAAGGACGTCGGCATCGACACCTACGAACCCCTGAACAGCATCGGCTCCAGCACGCGCTGTGCCACGTCCTACCGGCGCGCCTTTGAAAAGCTCGCAGCCGGCGATCCGCAAGCCGTCCGCGCCTTTGCCGCACACGTCGGCCGTTACCAAGGCGATGCGCTCGCCGCCTTTCACCTAAAGCGCCTGCTCGCCGGGGAGGCCGGAACCCGCATCGACCTCACCCATGCACCGGCCTGAGGGCCACCGCAATGCGCCGCTTGTATTGCCTGCCCGCGCATGGAATTCTCCTGTGCAACGAGACCGTTAACGGGAGGCGGCGGCAATGAACCTGGAGAAGGTCGTCTTCGGCTTCTTTATCATCCTGGCGATGACGCTGAACTTTAGCTTCGTCTACGGAACGATCGACGATCCCCGTCATCACAGCCTGATCGAGTTCTTTGTCGTCGTTGTCGTCAACGTCATTGCGACCACCCTCAAATTGGGCGACCGCACCCAGATCGGCGCGCTGTTGCTGGCGACCAGCCTGGTTGCCGATCTGCAACTGATCGCTGCGGCGCTGATCTGGACCCATGGCGCACACATTGCCGAAGGCGGCCTCAGTTACCATGCCTTCGTCCTCGTCATCTCGCTGTCGGCAGGCGCTCTGCTCGCCAACGTCGTCTCGGTGATCATCGTCGTCAGCGAGACGCTGATGTTGCGGCGCTAGAGCTTCGGGCGTGGCCGGCAGCGGGCAGCGGGTCACCTTCATCGTTCTCCGCTTCATGCGGGGGCCGCTCCTGGTGCTGACCGCCGTCTACGCCGTCTCAATGCTGGGCTGGGCTTTGATCCCGGGCGCGGCAACGGACGATGGCACGGAGCCGCCGCTCAGCCTGTTCCATGCCTTCTACTTCCTCGCCTACACCGCGACCACGACCGGCTTCGGCGAACTGCCGCACCCGTTTACCGACGCGCAGCGGATGTGGGCGACGACCTCGCTTTATGCCGGCGTCATCGCCTGGCTGTATGCGATCGGCGCCATCGTGCGGCTGGTCCAGAACCCGCATTTCCAGAGCGTCCTGGCCGAACGGCGGTTCACCAGGGCGGTGGTGCGGCTGCCGGGGAGCTTCGTCATCGTCTGCGGCTTCGGCAACACCGGCAGCCTGTTGACGCGCGGCCTGAGCGATGCCGGCATCGACACCGTCATTCTTGACCGCGACCCCGACCGGATCGCCGCGGTGATGCTGCGCGACTACCGGGTGGCGACGCCGGCGCTGTGCGCCGATGCCCGCATTCCCGATCACCTGATCGGGGCCGGCCTGATGCGGCCGAACTGCCGCGCCATCGTCGCGCTCACCAGCGAGGAGGAGGTCAACGTCAAGGTCGCGATTGCGGCGCGGCTGCTCAATCCGGCTGTGCAGGTCATCACCCAGGCCACCCGGCCCGAGTTCGTCGAGATCCTGACGACGTTCGGCCCGGACGTGCGCGTCATCGATCCGTTCCAGACCTTCGCCCGCTACCTCGGCATCACCGTTCGCGGCCCTGTCATCCACATGCTGAACGAGTGGCTTGTCGGCGCACCGCACGCCAACCTGGCGATGTATCCGGAAGTGCCGGAGGGGCGGTGGATCATCTGCGGCTTCGGCCGCATGGGCCGCTGCCTGCGCGATGCTTTCGCGGCGCTCGGTATTCGCACCGTCGTCATCGATCCCACGATCAGTGAAACGGAGGCCAAGGCTCCCGACATGGTGCGCGGCCGCGCCAATCAAACGACGCTGCGGCAGGCGGGCATCGAACACGCAGCGGGGATCGTCGCCGGCACTGACTCGGACCCCGAGAACCTCGGCATCGTCCTCAATGCGCGCGCGGTCAACCCCGACATCTTCCTCGTCGTGCGCCAGAATCGCTACCGCAACCAGGTTCTTTTCAACGCCGCCGCCGCCGACCTGATCATGCAGCCCAATCTGGTCAGCGCGCGCCGGATTCACCTGCTGCTCATCGCACCGGAGCTGCGGACGTTCTTCCGCGACGTTCGCGGTTGCCAGCTCCGCGGCGAGCACGAGGCGTTGCATGCGATCGTGACCCTCCTGCACGACCGCATCGGCACCGCGACGCCGCGGCTGTGGACCGAGGTGCTCGACGCCGGACGCGCGCGCGGCGCCGTCGAGCTGCTGCAACAGGGGCTGCCAGTCACCCTGGGTGACATCCTGCGCGATCCATCCGACCGGTCAGGCACACTGGCTTGTGTCGCGCTCGTTCTGCGCTCGGGCGCGGAGGTCGTGGCGGTGCCGCCGGAGCAGCGGCGCCTGGCTGAGGGTGACGAGATTCTCGTTTGCGGTTCGGACTCGGCTCATCGGCTCCTTGATGCCACGCTCAACAACCCCTACACGCTCCGATTCCTCGTTACCGGCGCCGACAGTCCGCGCGGGACCGTAATGCGCTGGCTGATGGCGGGCAGCCGCAGGGATACGCCGCGTTCCTCCGCTGCCTGTCAGTAATCCTTTGCCAACAAAGAATACTTAGGCTCGCGCACACAGCTCCTTGAACGCCTGAGCAATAACGAAGCGAGCTGAGAGCACGATCATAACCAAGCACCAATAGCCCCAAATGGAGGACGTTACTCAAGATCGCCTTGCCAGCGCTTGTCCTGCGTCCGCGTCTTCAGCCCCTTTTGGGGCTGTCGTTTTTTCCGCCAATGCCGAGGATGACGGCCGATTGTGGTTGGGACGGAGGTGGCGTCCGGCCGCGCCGCAACTTCAGGTGCGACGCAACGCGCCACGCGGACAATAACGGGGAGCGATCGATGGACGGCTGGGGTACCCCATCTCTGGACGCGTCCGAGCGCCTTGGCCGACCACTGCGCCGTGACGCGCCGCTGAACAAGCTGATCGTGTGCGGCTCGGTCCTCGCCGGCGATGCGCTCGCACTCGCCGTCGCCGCCAGGGCCGCCTTTTGGGGCCGCTTTATCGGTGAAGACCCGCCGCTTCAGCCTTACCTGATGACGTTTGGCGGCGCAGCCCTCTTGCTCTTCCTCGCCTTTCGCCGCGCCGGCCTCTACCGGTTCGAGGTGGTTGCATCCTGGCCGCGGTGGACCGGGCGGCTGTTAGCCATGGTCGGCGCCGCGGCTGTGCTGTTGATCGCCTCGCTCTACCTCATGAAGCGCGGCGAAGATGTCTCGCGGGTCTGGCTGCTGACGACCTTTGCCGGCACGGCGGCGCTGATGCTGCTTCAGCGCGGTGTGCTGGCGTCGTTCGTGGCGCGGCGGGTGCAGCGGGGCACCTTCACGCGCTCGGTCGCAGTCGTCGGCGCCGGTGTGCAGGGCCGCCAGTTCCTCGAGCACCTGCAAAGCGAAGGTACCTTGTGGAAGCGTGTGGTCGGCGTGTTCGACGACCGCCGCACACGGCTTGAGGCGGCGCGCGGCACGCCCTTCCGCGGCGATCTCGGCGTTCTTGAAGACGACGTCCGGGCCGGCCGCATTGACGAGGTGATCATCACCCTGCCATGGAGCGCACGCAGCCGCATTGTGGCCATCGTCAATAGACTGCGCGATCTGCCGGTCGATATCTATCTCGGCTCCGATCTGATCGCCTACGCGTTGCCGGCGCACCAGCCGGGCCTGATCGCCGGAGTGCCGACCTTTCACATGGTGCGGGTACCGCTGTCCGGCCTGCGCCTCGCGATCAAGTGGGTCGAAGACAAGGTCCTCGCCTTCCTTCTGTTGATGCTGGTGTCGCCGGTTCTGCTGGCAATCGCGGTCGCAATCCGGATCGACAGCCCCGGCCCGATCCTGTTTCGCCAGAAGCGCTACGGCTTCAACAACGGTCCGATCACCGTGCTCAAGTTCCGCTCCATGCGGCACGAGGGCAAGGGGGCCCGCTTTCGCCAGGCGACTCGCGACGATGACCGGGTGACACGGATCGGCCGGTTCTTGCGCCAGTCGAGCCTGGATGAATTGCCGCAGCTCCTCAATGTGCTGAATGGATCGATGTCGCTGGTCGGCCCGCGGCCGCATCCGGTCGAGCTGAACGAGCAGTTTGCCGCCCTGATCGACGGCTACAACGGCCGTCACCGCGTCAAGCCGGGGATCACCGGCTGGGCCCAGGTCAACGGCTTCCGCGGCGAGACGGACACCATCGAGAAGATGCAGGCGCGGATCGAACACGACGTCTGGTACATCGAGAACTGGTCGCTCTGGCTCGACCTGCGCATCCTCTTGATGACCGTCGCCAAGGGTCTCGTCCACCCGCACGCGTACTGAGCCGATGACCGAGCCTGCCGCGATCGCGGTCCGTCCTGGCGACGACATCCAAGCCATTGTCGAAGCGCACCCCGCCGGCACGACGTACAGCCTGGCGCCGGGAGTGTACCGCAACCAGGCGATCAGCCCGAAAGCGGGCGACGTGTTTGAGGGACCTTCCGGCGACGACAAGGGCAGCGCCGTCCTTACGGGTGCGGTCGTCCTGACCGAGTTCACCCGCCGCGACGGTTGGTGGGTGGCGACGGACCAGACTCAGGACGGCCAGGTACACGGCGAATGCGATCCCGAGCATCCGCGCGCCGCCTACCCTGAGGACGTGTTCTTCGACGACGTTCCGCTCCTGCATGTGGCGGCCAAGGAAGATCTCAAGCCCGGCGCGTTCTTCTTCGACTATGAAGCCGACACGATCTACTTCGGCGACGATCCACACGGCCGCGAGGTCGAGGTGTCGACGACGCGCACGGCCTTCCTGCCGACGGCCGAGAATGTCACCATCCGCAACCTGACGATCGAGAAGTACGCCATCCCCGCGCAGATGGGCGCGATCGGCGATCAGTATCCGGCCGCCGGGTGGGTCATCGAGAACAACGAGATCCGCTACAACCATGGCATGGGCGTCGCCTTCGCCTCAAACGCGATCGTTCGCAACAATCACATCCATCACAACGGCCAGTCGGGCCTCGGCGGCAACGGCGAGAACGCCCTGATTGAGGGGAACGAACTTTCCTACAACAATTACGCGGGCTTCTCGCGCGATTGGGAGTGCGGCAACAAGCTGAGCAATCAGATCGGCACGTCCGTGATCGGAAATTACATTCATCACAACGATTGTACGGGCCTGTGGATCGATATTGACAATATTGATATGAAAATTGAGCGCAACATTATTGAGTATAACGCTGGCAATGGCATCCAGTACGAGATTAGCTACCGAGGAAGCATTATAGACAACGTCGTACGGTATAACACAGATAACAAAAAAGGCTGGCTGTGGAACTCTCAAATCCTCATTCAGAACTCACAGGACATAGAGGTCCGCGGCAACACGGTGATCGTCCCGGAAACGGGCGGTAATGCCATCGGCCTGATCGAACAGGAGCGCGGCAGCGGACTGTTCGGCGAATACATCGTCAAGAACGTGCATGTGCACGATAACAATGTGACCTTCACGTCTCCGCTCGGCATGGTCGGCGCTGGGGAAGATTCGGGCGACAGCGCCATTTTCACCGGCGAGAGAGGCAACGTTTTCTCGGACAACACATACAACGTTTCCGATCGCGATGCACTGCACTGGTCGTGGGACGACCAGGACCTGTCCCTTTCCTCTCTAATTTACCTGTACGGCCAGGAAAGTGGGTCGGTGTTCGTTGATACACTTGCCTACTGAAGGAACGAACGCAAGGCAGCCCCTAAAGCGGGGCGCGCGCGACGCCTCTTGCGAGGAACGGCGGCGCGCCTGCAGCCGCTTGAGGCGGTCGTCAATGACCCATGTGGTCAATGCGCCGCACGGCCGGCCGTGCCACGATCGCGTCACGGGGGCGGTTGGCGGCTGGGGAACTTCTGCGCCAAAGCGCGAGGCTGGGGCAGAAGCTTAGACGATCGCGGGCGGTCGGGAACGGCGCTCGCCATCATGGGGAGATGCGGCCGGTTTCGCTTCGGGACCGCCGATTTCGGTGTCAACAGATAGGGTTGCCGGCATGGGGCAGCACGCAGACGCACTCAACACCGCCACCGCAGCGATCGCCAAGGGAACGCTCACCGACAGGCCGCTCACCGACGGGCCGCCGCCAACCGTCAACGTCCTGGGCGTCGGCGTCAGCGCGATCAACATGGCGATCGCGGTCGCTGCGATCGAAGGCTGGATCGCGCGCCGGGAACGTCATTACGTCACGATCACGGGTGTCCACGGCATCATGGAATGCCAGGACGACACCGAGCTCCGCGCCATCCACAATCGCGCCGGACTGGTCACGCCGGACGGCATGCCGCTGGTGTGGTTGAGCTGGCTGAAGGGCCGCGCGCATGTCGATCGGGTGTATGGGCCGGACCTGATGCTGGCCCTGTGCGAGCGCTCCTGCGAGCGCGGCTACCGGCACTTCTTCTATGGCGGCAATGACGGCGTGGCAGCGCAGCTTCGCGACCGGCTGGTTGCCCGCTATCCTTCCCTCAACATTGCAGGCATCTACACGCCGCCATTCCGGCCACTGACGGAGGAGGAGGATGAGGCCGTGATCGCACGCATCAACGCATCGGGCGCCGATCTGGTCTGGGTCGGCCTCAGCACGCCGAAGCAGGAGCGCTGGATGGCCGCGCACTTGGGCCGTTTGCACGCAGCGGCAATGATTGGCGTCGGCGCCGCCTTCGACTTTCATGCCGGCCTCAAGCCGCAGGCGCCGCGCTGGATGCAGCGGGCGGGGCTCGAGTGGCTGTTCCGCGTCGTCTGCGAGCCGCGCCGGCTGGGCACCCGCTATCTCAAGAACAATCCGCGCTTCCTCGGGCTCATCGCGCTGCAGCTTCTCGGGCTCAAGCGCTATGCCGTAACGCGCTAGCCAGCGTCGTCGGATTGTCCATGCGCGTGCTTCTTGCCCATAATTCCTACCAGCAGAGCGGCGGTGAGGACGCTGTCGTCGCCAACGAGAGGGCCTTATTGGCCAACGCAGGCTGTGACGTCGATCTGCTCCACATCCATAATGATGAGATCCAAAGCTTCTGGCACAAACTCTCGACGACGATCAATCTGACCCGGAGTGCCCGCGGCAAGAAGCTCATGGCGCGCGCGATCGAGTGCTTTCGGCCCGATGTCGTCCATGTGCACAACTTCTTTCCTTTGCTGACGGCATCCATCTACGACGCCTGCCGCGACGCAGGCGTCCCAGTCGTGCAAACCCTGCACAATTACCGCGTGACCTGTGCGGGTGCGATGCTCTTTCGCGACGGCGGACCGTGCGAGGATTGCGTCCACGGTTCGCCCTACCAAGCGGCGGTGCACGGCTGTTACCGCGGCTCGCGCGCCGGATCGCTGGCGGTCGCACGGATGATCGACGTTCACCGGCGTAACAATACCTGGAACGCGCGGGTCGACCGCTTCATCGCGCTGACACGCTTCGCCAAGGGCCGCTACATTGCCGCCGGCATCGAGCCGGCGCGGATCGCGGTCAAGCCGAACTTCGTGCCGGACCCGGGCCGGATGCTGCCGGGCTCGCACCCGCGGCGCGCTGGCGCCCTGTTCGTCGCCAGGCTTGCACCGGAAAAGGGCCTGGGCACGCTGCTGAAGGCTTGGCAGGGACTCTCGGTGCCGCTGACCATCATCGGCGACGGCCCGCTCAAGGATGTCGCGGTTGCCGGCAGCGGCGGGTCGATCACGTACCGCGGCAAGGAGCCGGCGCTTGAGGTCCGGGCAGCGATGCGCAGAGCGGCGTTCCTGGTCATGCCGTCGGAATCCTACGAGACCTTTGGCATGGTGAGCGTCGAAGCTTTTGCCAACGGCCTGCCCGTGATCGCGTCCCGTCTCGGCGCGATGGCGGAGATCATCACCGACGGAAAGAACGGCCTTCTGTTCAGGCCGGGCGATGCCGCCGACCTGGCGGACAAGGTGAGGTTCGTTGCCAGCCGCCCGGACGTTCTCAGGACCTTAAGCGAGGGGGCTCGGTCAACCTACGAAGCCCAGTACACACCGGAGGTCAACCTCCGCGCCCTGATGGCGATCTACGAAGGCGTCGTCGCGGAACGCCACGGACGCAATCCTGCCCACGACCCCGTTGCCACGGCAAGGACGCGGCTTGCCGCGTCCTGAGACCGGCCACACGCAGCGCCACCACTGCAGCCGCCCAGACTTCGCCTTCGGCTCATTGGCTGCGGGCGCAAAAGCGCAAGCGAACGTAGTCGGCCTGCCAAGTACCGTCGGCGGCATTCAGCGTGCAGCTTGCCAGCTTGGCAATGCGCGCACGCAGCCGCAACGCCTGCGCGGCGGACACGGCGTTGAGGAAGGGGCCAGCGAACGTATCGAGCCATCCTTCAATGCCGGTCGGCAGTGGCGTCGGACGCGCAAAGAGCACGATCGTGTCGACAGCGAAGCCCGCTGCTTCAAGCTTGCAGCGGTACTCTTCGGCAGAGGGGAAATACCAGGGGTCGAGCGCGGCGGGATCGATGCCCTCCTCGGCCAGCGCCGCCGCGATCGCCGCGCGAACGGCCGCGACGTTGCCCTGCCCGCCCATTTCACCGACGAAGCGGCCACCGCGGCGCAACGCCCGATGGACACCGACGAGCACGCGATCAGGCTCTCGCATCCAGTGCAGCGCCGCGTTCGAGAACACCGCATCGAACGCGTGCGAAAAATCGAGAGCGTGCCCATCCGCCACGCGTGCGTCCACGCCACGCCGCCGGGCGGCCGCAACCATGTCGGCCGACGCATCGACACCGATCACGCGTGCCCCGGCGGCGGCGATCTGCTCGCTCAGCACGCCGTCGCCACAGCCGAGATCGAGGATGTCCTCGCCGGGCTTTGGATCGAGCAACGCCAGAACGTCAGCGCCGAAGGCCGGAACGTAAGCGGCATTTTCGGCGTAGGTAGCGGCTGACCACTGCTGTGACATCGAAGCCTCTCTGCGCGATGGCCCGAACGCCGTCACCCCGCCGCTGAGCGCGCGCTCACGAGCCCAAAGAAACGGCCGCGCGCTCCACGACAACGCGAACGACGCGTCAGGGGCGGGCGTCGCCCAGCCAGCGGGCGCGGATCTCCTGATGGTGGAGCTGGAACCACTGCAGGCCGATGAGCGCGGTGGCGTTGTTGATCCGCCCCTCCTCCAGCCAGCGAAACGCGTCCGCGCTGGGTACGACGAGGACACGGATGTCCTCGTGCTCGTGCGCCAGGCCATGCACGCTGCCGCTCGCAGGCGCACGCACACGCCCGCAGTAAAGCCAGATGGTTTCGCTGCTGACGCCCGGCGTCAGGACGAAGTGGCAGACGGGGATCAGATCGGTGATCTCGCACCCAGCCTCCTCGACCGCTTCCCGCGTCGCCACCGCTTCCGGCGTTTCGTCCGTATCGATGATGCCGGCAACGATCTCGATCAGCCACGGATCGATCGCTGCGTTGACTTGGCTCGACTGCCGGGCCGCCAGCGCACCGACGCGGAACTGCTCGATCAGCACCAGCACGTCGCGCTCCGGATCGTAAAGGATCACGGCAACCGCGTGCCCGCGGTCGAACACCTCGCGCAAGAAGGGCTGGCTCCAGCCACCGCCGAACAGGCGATGGCGGAGCCGGTAGCGGTCGACGCGAAAGTAGCCCTGGAACACGGGCACCTGTTCCAGGACCTCGATGTCGCTCTCGTTCATGCCCGAAAGGGCATCCGTCATGATCAGCGGCCCTTTTCTTTCAGGATATCGCGGATTTCTTCCAGCAGCACTTGCTCGGCCGGCGGCGGCGGCGGTGCGGCGTCGGCTTCGTCGACACCGCCAAATTCCTTCAAGCGGTTGATCCACTTGATGAGCAAGAACACGGCAAAGGCGACGATGGTGAAGTGGATACAGGCGTTGATAAACACACCGTAGCCGATGACAGGGGCGCCCGCATCTTTCGCCGCCTGCAACGTCGCGTAAGGTTCACCCGTGAGGTTGATGAACAGGCCGGAAAAGTCAACCTTCCCCAGCATCCAGCCGATCGGCGGCATGATGACGTCCTCCACCAGGGACGCAACGATCTTGCCGAAGGCGGCGCCGATGATAATGCCGACCGCCATGTCGACGACATTGCCCTTCATGGCAAACTGACGGAACTCGGTCAAGAACCCGGCCATTGCCAGTGCTCCTTGCTGCTGCGATGAAAGCCCTTACCCCTCCGGACAGACCGCAGAGTCACGCCGCATGCGTGTGCTGCCCGGAAAGCGCACGCTGGGAACGGAAACGCCGAAGCCCTCACAACGCGACTGACGTGCCCGCCGCGGCGGGATTGAGGCCCGCGTCAGGCAGTGCACATCGTAAGGGCTCCGCGCGCCCTCGTACAAGCGTTCTGCCGTCTGCGGCGACCCCCAGGAGGGCTACGACGGCGGGAGGGTTACGGTCTGTGCTTCAGCGCGTCGCCCGCCCGCCGCGCACGGAACGCTGTTGGCGATGGGGCAGGAAACCGCTAGTGTCCGCCGGCCCCTGACAGGGGGGAACGGCGCCGGGTCGGCAGGGGAACGAACCGACTAAGGAGATCGCGCGATGGCGAAGTGGGTACGGCTGCTCCTCGGTCTTGCCTTGGTGATGGTGCTGGCGTCACCCCTGTTCGCAAAAGAGCAGGTGGTGCGGGTCTACAATTGGTCCGACTACATTGATGAGACCGTTCTCGACGACTTCACGCGCGAGACCGGCATCAAGGTCGTCTACGATGTCTACGATTCCAATGAGATCCTCGAAACCAAGCTGCTGACGGGCAAGTCGGGCTACGATGTCGTCTTCCCCAGCGGCAACTTCCTTGCCCGCCAGATCAAGGCCGGCGTGTTTCAGAAGCTGGACCGCGCCCAGCTGCCAAACTGGAAGAACCTCGATCCGCAAATCATGAAGCGGGTCGAAGGCTATGATCCGGGGAACCTTTACGGCGTCGTCTACATGTGGGGCACGACCGGGATCGCGTATAACGACAAGCTCGTCAAGGCGCGCATGGCCGACGCACCGGTCAATTCCTGGTCGCTCGTTTTCGATCCTGCGATCACCAAGACCTTCGCCGACTGCGGCATCTTCATGCTCGATGCGCCCGACGAGATGGTGCCCGCCGTCCTCAACATCCTCGGCGAAAACCCGGATTCCAAGGACCCCAAGGTGCTCGCCAAGGCCGAGCCGGTGTTGATGGGGGTCCGGCCGTACGTGCGCAAGTTCCATTCGTCGGAAACGATCAACGCGATCGCCAACGGCGACATCTGCCTCGCCGTCATGTGGTCCGGCGATGCCGGGATCGCCGCCAGCCGGGCCGAAGAGGCGGGTAAGGACTATAAGGTGCGTTTCTCGATCCCGAAGGAGGGGGCGCAGATGTGGTTCGATCTGATGGCGATCCCGAAGGACGCCCCGAACCCACAGGCCGCGCATGCCTTCATCAACTTCCTGATGCGCCCGGAGATCATCGCCCGCGCCAGCAACGTCGTCACCTACGCGAACGCGAACGCCGCCGCCAAGCCGTTCATGAACAAGGAAATCGTCGACAATCCGGTGGTCTACCCGCCCCCGGACGTGCAGGCGAAGCTGTTCGTCATCACGCCCTTCGATCAGGCGTCGCAGCGGACGCTGACGCGGCTGTGGCAGAAAGTGAAGTCCGGCCGGTGAGCCGCCGTCACTGCGCCTGCACCGGCGGCCGGCCGCGTGCCGGGCGCGTCTAGAGGCTTGAGCCATGCCCGCGCCTGATCCGCCGCCGGCCCCCGCTTCCGAGGCCCGGCTGCCGGCCGAGCCCTGGAACGATCCGAAGGCGACGCCGCTCATCAAGATCCGCAATGTGATCAAGCGGTTCGACGGCTTCGTCGCCGTCGATGACGTCTGGCTCGACATCTACAAGGGCGAGTTTTTCTCTCTCCTCGGGCCGTCGGGGTGCGGCAAGACGACGCTGTTGCGGCTGCTGGCCGGTTTCGAGCAACCGACATCCGGCACGATCGAAATCGACGGCGTCGACATGGCCGGCGTGCCGCCGCACCGGCGGCCTGTAAACATGATGTTCCAATCCTACGCCCTGTTCCCGCATATGACGGTCGAGCAGAACGTCGGCTTCGGGCTGAAGCAGGAGCACGTGCCCCGGCGCGAGATCAGCCGCCGGGTGGGCGAGATGCTGGAACTCGTCCAGCTTGCCGATCTCGGCCGCAGGCGGCCGCATCAGCTCTCCGGCGGCCAGAAGCAGCGCGTCGCCCTTGCCCGCGCGCTGATCAAGCGGCCGAAGCTGCTGTTGTTGGATGAGCCGCTCGGAGCGCTCGACCGCCGCCTGCGCGAGCAGACGCAGTTCGAACTGGTCAACATCCAGGAGACCCTGGGCCTCACCTTCATCATCGTCACCCACGACCAGGACGAGGCGATGACCGTCTCGACCCGGATCGCCATCATGGACCGCGGCCGTACAGTCCAGGTCGGCACGCCGGGCGAGATCTACGAATATCCGAACAGCCTCTACGTGGCCGGCTTCGTCGGCGACGTGAACGTGTTCGAGGGCCGGGTCGTCGAGGCCGGCAAGGATCACGTGACCGTCCGCTCGCCGGAGAGCGGCTGCGACATCTACACCGACCGCGGCATCGATGCCGTCCCCGGCCAGGAGGCGTATGCCGCAATCCGGCCGGAGAAGATCGAGATCGGCAAGGCACCGCCGGCCGACGCCCGCTTCAACTGTGTCACCGGCCGCGTGTTCGATATCGCCTACCTCGGCAGCCTCTCCACCTACCACGTCCGGCTTGCCACCGGCGAAGTGGTCAAGGTGTCGGCAGCCAACCGCTCGCGCCTGGTCGAACGGCCGATCACCTGGGAGGACCAGGTTTGGCTGTGGTGGCCGCCTTCGGCCAGCGTGGTCCTGCTGTCATGAGCGGACACCTCCCGGCATGAGCGGACAGCCGGCCCAGACGCCTGCGCCCTACGTCTCGCCGGGGCCGCAGACGACGGCGTTCGAGGTGCTGGAACGGACGACCTCAGCCTTCTCCTTCTATGGAGTGCTGGCGCGCTTCGTTCAGTGGCTGGAGCGTTCGGGCCGCACCCTCGTGATCGCGCTGCCCTTCTTGTGGCTCGGCCTCTTTTTCCTGGCGCCGTTCCTGATCGTCCTCAAGCTCAGCTTCTCAGAGACGGTGCTCGCCGTGCCGCCCTACGCACCGCTCGTCGCGTGGCTGGAGGAGAACGGCCTCAGCTATCTCACGGTGCGCCTCAATCTCTCGAATTACATCTTGCTGTTCGAGGACTCGCTCTACGTCCGCGCCTTTCTCAACTCGCTCCGAATCTCTGCGGTCGCGACGTTCCTCACCTTGTGCGTGGCGCTGCCGCTCGCCAACGCCATGAGCCGGGCGCCGGAGCGGTGGCGGGCACTCTTGTTGATGATGGTGATCCTGCCGTTCTGGACCTCGTTTCTGATCCGCGTCTACGCCTGGATCGGCATCTTGAAGCCGGAAGGCATTCTCAACGCTGTCCTGATCGGCTTAGGTGTGATCTCCGAACCGCTCACCATCCTCAACACCGACATCGCGGTCTACATCGGCATCGTCTACTCGTACCTGCCGTTCATGGTGCTGCCGATCTACGCCAGCTTCGAGAAGATGGATCCGAGCCTGATCGAAGCCGCGGTCGATCTCGGCAGTCCGCCCATCAAGGCGTTCTGGACCATCACGGTGCGGATCGCGCTGCCCGGCATCATCGCCGGCTGCCTGTTGGTGTTCATCCCGGCCGCGGGCGAGTTCGTGATCCCGGACCTGCTCGGCGGTTCGGAGACGCTGATGATCGGCCGGACGCTGTGGCTTGAGTTCTTCAACAACCGCGACTGGCCGCTCGCGAGCGCGGTCGCGATCGTGCTGTTGGCGGCGCTCACGGTGCCGATCGTGCTGTTTCAGCGGCACCAGGCGCGCCGCGGCAGCGAGGACGGCGCGGCATGAAGAGCGGCTTCACGCCCGCGACTGTGCTGGCCCTCACCTGCGGCTTCGCCTTCCTCTACCTGCCCATCCTGCTGCTGGTCGCCTTCTCCTTCAACGAGTCACGCCTGGTCACAGTCTGGGGCGGCTTTTCGCTGAAATGGTACGGCGAGATGCTGCGCAATCGGCAGCTGATGGATGCTGCCTGGGTGACGGTGCGGATCGGGCTGGTATCGGCGAGCCTGGCCCTCGTGCTGGGTACGCTGGCAGGCGTCACGCTCGCCCGCTTCACCCGCTTTCCCGGCCGGACGGTCTTCTCCGGCCTGGTCTTTGCCCCGCTGGTAATGCCGGAAGTCATCACCGGCCTGTCGCTGTTGCTCTTGTTCGTGAGCCTCGGCTGGGCGCGCGGGTTCTGGACCGTGGCCGTTGCGCACACGACGTTTGCCAGCGCTTACGTGGCGGTCATCGTGCAGTCGCGGCTGTTGACCTTCGACATCATCCTTGAGGAAGCAGCGATGGACTTGGGCGCCTCACCGCTCAAGACGTTCTTCGTTATCACGCTGCCGGTGATCGCGCCGGCCCTCATCTCGGGCTGGCTGCTCGCGTTCACGCTGTCGCTGGACGACCTCGTGATTGCGAGCTTCACCACCGGGCCGGGCGCGACGACGCTCCCGATGCGCATCTACAGCCAGGTTCGACTCGGCGTGACGCCGGAGATCAATGCCGTCTCGACCGTCCTGATCGGTTTCGTCACGCTCGGCGTCATCACCGCAACGCTGATCCAGAAGCGGCGCTTCGCCGAGGGCCAGAAACGGAAGGCTTAAGCGCCGGACCAGCGCGGGATCAGCTGATGCTCGATGCCGAGGTGATCGAGCGCCCGGCCGACCGTCTGTTGGACGATCTCCCCGATCGTTTGCGGCCGCGTGTAGAACGCCGGCAACGGCGGCATGATGACCGCCCCCATCTCCGTCGCCCGCAGCATCAGCCGCAGATGCCCGGCATGCAGCGGCGTCTCCCGGAACAGGAGCACGAGCGGCCGGCGTTCCTTCAACGTCACGTCGGCAGCCCGGATCATCAGGTTGGCAGAAAAGCTGTTGGCGATGCCGGACAGCGTCTTCACCGAGCACGGCGCGATGACCATGCCCGCCGTGCGGAAGGAGCCGCCGGAAACAGCGGCCGCCAAATCCTTGTTGCTGTAGGTCACGTCGGCAAGGCCGCGCAGGTCGTCCAGGCTCAGATCGGTTTCAATCGCAAGCGTGCGGGCGCCCATCTCCGAGACGATCAGATGGACCGGTTGCCCCAGCTGTTTCAGCGCCCGCAGCAGTTCGACCGCGTAGATCACGCCGCTCGCACCGCTGATGCCGACAAGCACGGGAAGAGGCATGGGGCCGAGGTTCCTTGTTCTGCGCCGGGCCGGCTGCAGGCTGCATCGTCATAGTGCGGGTGTGCGCGCGCGGAAACAAGCGCGGTGGCGCGAGCGGATGTTTACCGCTAGAACCTGGGGCCGCGATGACACGAAGCGCCCGACGTTGCCTTGTCCTGTTCCTCATCCTCGCCGCTGGCCTTCAAGGCTGCGGGGCGATGGATCCTTACGTCTACACGGCGGACGAGTTCAATCGGAACGCGCCGACCTTCCGCAAAGTGCCGGCTGACCTCAACCAGGTGACCGTCTGCTTCAGCGGCTTGGCCGCGAGCAAGGCCGGGGTCGAGGCGCTAGCCGCGGCAGCGTGCGAAAAGTATGGCAAGGAAGCGCGCAACCGCCGGGACAGCATCGGCAGCTGCCCGCTGTTGACGCCGTGGGAGGCGCATTTCGACTGCGTTGCCGCCGCGCCGGGGGGCTAGTGCAGCGACCCAATCGGGCGATTCACGCCCGAGCAAGGTTGTCGCTGCACAACATATTGAATCGCGTGCACGAGCCGCGGCTCGAAGGCGTCGGAGGCAGCCGGCGGCCGTATAGCCAGTGGCCGTATCAGGCCTTTTTCGGCAGCTTGATTTCCAGAAGCATGAAAGCCGGCACGTGATCGCCCATGCCGGTGACAGGAGGTTCAGGTTCCCGCTGCGGCCTCGGCCTCGCGGCGCCGCGCCTGGCTTCCCCCTTGGCGGGCACCACGCCCTTCCCCGGCTGCGGCTGGGAGCGCCGCTCCTCAGATCGCTTTTCCTCGGGGCGTCTTGCCTCGGGCTTCTTATCTTCGGGCCGCACCGCTTCTGTCCGTTTCACCTCGGGCCGTTTCGCCTCGGGCCGTTTCGCCTCGGGCCGTTTCGCCTCGGGCCGTTTCGCCTCGGGACGTTTCGGTTCCGACTTGGCCTTGCCCTGGCGCCGCCTGCGGCTGGATGGCGCCGCCAGATCGGCAGCTTCCAGTCCTTCGACCGAAAGGCGCGGAATGGCGTTGCCGATCATCTTCTCGATCAGCGCCACGTACTTGCCGTCTTCGGGCAAGGCGATGGTGAGCGCGCGGCCGGAGCGGCCGGCACGCGCGGTGCGACCGATGCGGTGGATGTAGTCGTCCGGACTGGTCGGGACATCGAAATTGAAGACATGGCTCAAGTCCTCGATGTCGAGGCCGCGGGCGGCGACATCGCTGCACACAAGGAGCCGAATATCGCCGCGGCGAAAGCGCTCCAGCACCTCGGTGCGGGCCGCCTGCGCCATATCCCCGTGCAGCATGGCAGCATCGAAGCCGTGCCGCTGCAGCGAGCGGCAGACAACACCCACCTCGCGCTTGCGATTGCAGAAGATCAGCGCGGTGCGGACGTCCTCTTGCTTGATGAGCACGCGCAAGGCCTCGCGCTTCTCCTTGAGGCCGCCGTGGCCGCTGCCGTCGGTGCTGTGAACGACGATCAGCCCCTGGGTGACGTTCGCGGCCGGTGTTGCCGGCGGTGCGACCGAAACCTCCTTCGGATTGGTAAGGAACGCGTCGGCAAGGCGGCGGATCGGCGGCGGCATGGTCGCCGAGAACAACAGAGTCTGCCGCATGCGGGAGACGATAGTGCTGATCTTTTCGACATCGGGGATGAAGCCCATGTCGAGCATGCGGTCGGCCTCGTCGATGACGAGGATCTTGACGTCGTTGAGCAGCAGGTAGCCGCGCTCAAAGACGTCAAGCAGCCGGCCTGGCGTGGCGATAAGAACATCGGCACCGCGATCGAGGACGCGGATCTGGTCAGCCATCGACTCGCCGCCGATCAAGAGCGCCTTCGACAGCCGGCAGTGCTTGCCGTAGAGGTCGAACGCTTCGGCGACCTGTGCCGCCAGTTCCCGCGTCGGCTCAAGGATCAGCGAGCGCGGCATGCGGGCTTTGGCGCGGCCGGCGGCGAGAATGTCGATCATCGGCAGCGTAAACGACGCTGTCTTGCCGGTGCCGGTCTGGGCACAGCCGAGCACGTCGCGGCCCATCAGCACAAACGGGATGGCTTGTTCCTGAATCGGCGTCGGCGTGGTGTACCCCAAGTCCGCGATCGCGCGCAGGACCGGCTCACTCAACTGTAAATCGGAGAAATCCATTAAGCCCCGAGGCATCGTCCCGACGGACGACGGCCCCTATCACCAGGAAGGTTTAAAGTTACGCGCCCGGATGATAGGTGTTGGCGGATCGGAGTCAATGTCCACGCCGATGGAAGGGAAAAAAACCCGCGCCGGTGTGACCAAATATGGCCTGCATGACCTGATTGGGCGCTTTGTTCAGGACACTTCCCGATGTTGATCGATCCCGACACCTCCAGCCTTCTGATCGTTGATATCCAAGCCCGCCTGCTGCCGAAAATGTCGGCCGCCGAGGCTGTTGTCGCCAACACCTCGGTCCTCTTGAAGGCAGCGGCGCGCCTCGACGTCCCCGTCCTCGTTTCCGAGCAGTACCGCAAGGGGCTGGGACCGACCGTGGCCGAACTCGAACCGCTGCTGCCAGCGGGCTCTGTCATCGAGAAGATGGCCTTTTCCTGCATGGCGGAGCGGGATTTTGCGGCCCGCTTTCGAGCGCTGGGCCGGGCGCAGGCCGTGGTCGCCGGCATCGAGGCCCATGTCTGCGTGCTGCAGACGGCGGAACAGTTGCTCGAAGATGGCGTGCGCGTGTTCGTTGTCGCCGATGCGACGTCGTCACGCGTACCCTTGAGCCACAAGCACGCCCTGCAGCGGCTGCGCACGGCAGGTGCGGTGATCGTCACCACGGAAATGGTGGTGTTCGAGTGGCTGCGCCGCGCCGGGACCCCGGAATTCAAGGAAATCTCCGCGCTCATCAAGTAGCTCTGGCCGGAAAAGGCGAGCATCCATGGCTGCCAGCGGGCCGCCCCTGATCCTTCTGCCCGGCCTGTTGTGCGATGGCGCGCTCTGGCAGCACCAGAGCCAGGCACTCGCCGACATCGCCGATGTGAGCGTCGCCGATCTCACCAGCCAGGAGACCATCGGCGCAATGGCCAGCCAGGTTCTGGCCGCAGCACCCGAGCAGTTCGCCCTTGCCGGGCTGTCGATGGGCGGCTACGTCGCGCTCGAAATCATCCGCCAGGCACCGGAGCGCGTTGCCCGCCTCGCCCTTCTCGACACCAATGCCCGCGCCGACAGCCCGCAGCAGAGCGCAGACCGCTGGGCGCTGATCGGCCTCGCGCGCTCGGGCGAATTCAAGGGCGTGACCCGCCGGCTGCTGCCGCTCCTGGTTCACCGCGAGCGGGTCAACGACGAGCAGCTTGCCAATGCCATCTTCGCAATGGCGGAGCGGGTCGGCCGCGATGCCTTCATCCGCCAGCAGCGGGCGATCATGGGCCGTCCAGACAGCCGGCGCGACTTGGGCCTGATCCACTGCCCCACGGTCGTCCTGTGCGGCCGCCAGGACCTGTTGACGCCCCTTGCCATGGCCACGGAAATGGCAGAGAAAATCCCGCGCGCAATGCTGGTCGTGATCGAGGAGTGCGGCCACCTCGCGGCGCTGGAGCAGCCGCAGGCCGTGAGTGCCGTGCTCCGCTACTGGCTGCAAACGTGAGGCGGGACAACAATGGCCGGTATCATCCTTCCCTATCGCGAGATCCTGCCCAAGATCGCTCCTTCGGCCTTCATCGCACCGACGGCAACCGTCATCGGCGACGTTGAGATCGGCGAGGACGCCGGCATCTGGTTCGGCTGCATCATCCGCGGCGACGTCAACATCATCCGCATCGGCGCGCGCACCAACATCCAGGACGGCACGATCATTCACGTCTCCAAGGACGGCCAGGGCACCTTCATCGGCGACGAAGTAACCATCGGCCACATGGTTCTCCTGCACGCCTGCACGCTGCAATCGGGCTGCTTCATTGGCATGCGCGCCACCATCATGGACGACTGCGTGGTCGAGACGGGCGGCATGCTTGCGGCCGGCGCGCTGCTCACGCCTGGCAAGCGGATCGCGACCGGCCAGCTGTGGGCGGGCTCACCGGCGCGGCTGATGCGAGATGTCGGCGACGCCGAGCGGGCCGTGATCGCCCGCACCATCCCCCGCTATGTCGGCCTGGCGAAAGAACACCGCGACGCCGTCGCGGCAGGAGAACGCGCGTGAGCAGCCATACCGGCGCGGAGGCAGCCGCTCTCGCCCTCGTTCGCGATGTGCAGGCTGGCCACCGCAAGAGCATCGCGCGGATGATGTCAGTCGCGGAATCGAGCGGCCGCCGCGGTCGGGCCGCGCTCTCGGCGATCCACCGCCACACCGGCCGCGCGCATGTGGTCGGCATCACCGGCGTCCCCGGCAGCGGCAAGTCGACGATGGTGCGCGCGCTGACGCAGAAGCTGCGCGAGATCGGCCGCACCGTCGGCATCGTCGCCGTCGACCCGTCGAGCCCGTTCTCCGGCGGCGCCATCCTGGGCGACCGCATCCGCATGCTGGAGCTTTCCGGTGATCCCGGCGTGTTCATCCGCTCGCTGGCGACACGCGGCGCACTGGGCGGCCTCGCGCGTGCAAGCCACGATGTCATTGATATCCTCGACGCCGCGGGTTTCGACGTGGTGATCGTCGAGACGGTGGGCGTCGGGCAGGATGAAGTCGACATCGTCCAGTCGGCGCACACGGTCGTGGTCGTCTCGGCGCCTGGCCTCGGTGACGAAATCCAGGCAATCAAGGCCGGCGTGCTGGAGATCGCCGATATCCACATCGTCAGCAAGTGCGACAAGATCGAGGCGGCCGAAACCGTCGCCGATCTGAAGACGATGCTCCGGCTGGGCTCGCTGGCGCGCGAGCAATCCGCCTGGATGACACCGGTTCTCGCCACCAGCGCGCAGAAGCGCGAGGGAATTGCTGAGCTCGTGGGCGCCATCGACGCCCACCGGACCCATCTGTACGAGAGCGGCGAGATCGCCGATCGCAGGCGCAAGATCCTGGAAATGCGGATCCTCAAGTCGGCCGAGGACATCGTTCGCGAGCGCCTGTTGCGCCAGAGCCGCGAGACGCTGGAACGCCTGCTCGACCGCGGCTTGGAGCGGGCCATCGACCCGTTCGCCGCCGCATGCGCGCTGCTGGGGGTCGACGAGGCGCTCGAGCCGCTTTCCACTGCCACTGCCACTGCCACGGCCGGCGGCCGGCACTGACGAGGGCTGCCCGGTGCGAACGGGCTTCAGGCTCCGTCGCGCACGTAGGACCCTGGCGCATCGCCGAGGACAGCCAAGCCGCCGCCGGGCGGGCGCGCCGGCACGGTCTCCGCGTCGGACAGCTTGGTCAGCCAGGCGTTCCAGTGCAGCCACCAGGAGCCACGCTCGCGGTGGGCGCTGCCCAGCCATTCGTCCGGATTGACCGGCGTCTTGGCGTTCACCCAGTGTTGATAGGTGTTGGCAGCCGGCGGATTGATGACGCCGGTGACGTGGCCGCAGTCGGCGAGCGCGAATTGAGGCGTGCCACCCAGCAATCGCATGCCGGCGTAAACCGATTTCCACGGTGCGATGTGATCTTCGCGGGTGGCAAGAAAATACGTCGGGATCTTGACCTTCTTCAGATCGACGCGCTCGCCGGCGATGCTGATCCCGCCCCGTTCCAGCAGCCGGTTATGCTGATAGAAATTGCGCAGATAGTAGCTGTGCAACGCGTGCGGCAGCCGTGTCGTATCGGCGTTCCAATATAGGAAGTCGAACGGGAACGGGTCCTTGCCGAGCAGGTAGGTATTGACGGTAAAGGTCCAGATCAGATCGCTTTCCCGCAGCATGTTGTAGAGAATGGCGATATCGGGTCCGTCGAGGTAGCCGCGCTGGGCTGACTTCTCCTCCATACAGGCGATCGCCGCCTCATCGATGGTGATGCCGAGTTCACCCGGCATCGAGAAGTCCAGCATCGTCGCCAGGAGGCTCGCGCTTGCGATCCGCTCATCGCCGCGCACGGCCAGGTACGCAAGCGCCGTTGCGAGCAGCGTGCCGCCGATGCAATAACCGACCGCATTGATGCGGTTCTCGCCGGTGACCGTCTCGATGGTATCGAGGGCCGCGACGATGCCGCGGAGCACGTAATCCTCGAACGACCGGCTCGCCAGCCACTCGTTCGGATTGACCCATGAGATCGCGAACACCGTGTGGCCCTGCTCCAGCGCGAACCGGATCCACGAGTTCTCAGGCCGCAGGTCAAACAGGTAGAACTTGTTGATCCACGGCGGCACCAGCAGAAGCGGCCGCCGATGCACGCTGGGGGTCAGCGGCTCGTACTGGATGATCTCCATCATCTCGGTGCGGTCGATCACCTTCCCCGGTGTCGCCGCGACATTCCGGCCAAGGATGAACGGCTTGCTGGGACCGCCCAAGCCGAGAGCGGCGCTGGCCCAATCGAGGTCAGTGAGGAGGTTCTTGAAGCCGTTGATCAGGTTCTCGCCGCGGGTCTCGAAGGTCGCCCGGATCACTTCCGGATTGGTGAGGGCAAAGTTCGAAGGCGAGAGCGCGTTCACGAACTGACGTGTGTAGTAGTCAGCGTGCTGCAGAGTGGCCGGGTTTACGCCGTCGACATCGCGGATGGTGCGCAACAGCCAGCGCGACGTCAGCAGATACGAATGCTTGATGAAATTGAAGATGTCGCTGTCTTCCCAGGCGTCGTCGATAAAGCGCGGATCGGGCTCGGTGCGCGACGTCCCCGGCTGGTCGGGCTCGCCAAGCAGGCGCGCGGTCGTACTCTGCCAAAGGTCGAGGTAATCCTTCCACAGCTCCACGTGGGCATTCACGATCTTTCTCGGTTGCGTCATCATGCGTGACGTCAACTCAAGAAAGGTGGTGCAGATGTCGAACGGATCGGCAATCGACGAAGAGGCAATCGGGTAACCGTTGCGGCCTAGCCAGTCGATGAGCAGCCGGCGGCTGCGCGCCGCAACTTCGGCGAGTGTCATCGATCCGTTTTCCCCCTGTTGCTCGGCCATTGGCTCTTCCTTACGATCCCCTCGCGGGGAGTGACCCGCGCGCCGCATAGCCTTTATCGTGAGTTTCGAAAGCCTAGCATGATCTGGCAAGCCTTACAGCGCCAAACGGATTACGGGCAACCGGCGAACCAGCAGGCCGCCGCCCTCCGCCCGCGGTTCATCCTCGCCGCTGCCCTCTTGTGCGCGCTGTTGAGCGGGTGCGCCGGTGATGATGCCGCCCCGACCGCTTCGACCGAGAAGCCCTTCCCGAATCTGGCCGACGTGCCAGCCCGCCCGGTGACCACGCCTGCCGCCGAACGGCAGCGCCTGATGGGTGAGCTGACTCGCGACCGGGACGCGGCGCGGGCGCTTCGCAGCGCAAACTAGCCCCAGAATGTGGCTCTTAATGCGGCTTTTGTGGAAGCGGCGGCGCGGATGGAGTATGCAGGGCGGATGCAAGAACGGGCAGCCGCTGCCACCCGCCCGCCCGCCTCGACCGAGCCCGATGGGCAAAGCCGGGCGCGGTCGGCGCCCTGAAGCTTGGTCCAGCACGCCGGATGCCCAAGGTGAGAGACATGGAAACAGAGTTCTACAAGATTCGCCGCCTGCCGCCTTACGTGTTCGCCGAAGTCAACTCAATGAAGGCGAAGGCGCGCGCCACCGGCGACGACATTATCGACTTTGGCATGGGCAACCCGGATTTCCCGACGCCTCCGCACATCGTCGACAAGCTGACCGAAACCGTCCGTGATCCGCGCACGCACCGCTATTCGGAATCGCGCGGCATCAAGGGATTGAGGCGGGCGATTGCCGGCTATTACGGCCGCAGGTTCGGCTGCGAGATCGATCCCGAGAGGGAAGCGGTGGTGACCATCGGCTCGAAGGAAGGCTTGGCCAACCTGGCGCAGGCGATCTCGAGTCCGGGCGACGTCATGCTGGTGCCAAACCCGAGCTACCCCATTCACCAGTTCGGTTTCATCATCGCCGGTGCCGCCGTCCGCAACATTCCGGTCCGGACCGACGAGACCTTCATGGCGGCACTTGAGCGCGCGGTTGTCCACAGCGTGCCGAAGCCGACAGCGCTGGTGCTCAACTATCCGAACAACCCGACCACCGAAGTGGCCGATCTCGATTTCTATGGGCAGGTCGTGGAATTCTGCCGCCATCACGGCATCTACATCCTCTCGGATGTCGCCTACGCCGAGATCTACTTCGATGGCAACCCGCCGCCCTCGATGCTGCAGATCCCCGGCGCCCGGGACATCACGGTCGAGTTCACGTCGATGAGCAAGACCTATTCGATGCCGGGCTGGCGGATTGGCTTCGCCTGCGGCAACGCGCGCCTCGTTGCGGCGCTGGCGCGGGTCAAATCCTATCTCGACTACGGCGCGTTCACGCCGGTGCAGGTCGCTGCCACCGCGGCACTGAACGGCCCGCAGGGTTGCGTCGAGGAGATGCGCCGGCGCTACCGGGAGCGGCGCGACGTCCTCATCTCCGGGCTGGCCACCGCCGGCTGGGATGTGCCGTCGCCAGCGGCAACGATGTTCGCCTGGGCGCCGATTCCGCCCGCCTTTCGCCACTTAGGCTCGCTCGAATTCTCGAAGATGCTCCTGCGCGAGGCGAAGGTGGCGGTCTCGCCCGGCGTCGGCTTCGGCGAGCACGGCGACGGCTACGTCCGCTTCGCGCTGGTCGAAAACCGGCACCGCATCCGCCAGGCGGTCAAGAACATCAAGTCCTTTCTTGCCCGCTATCACAATGTGCTGGAACGCGCCGAGGAGCGGCTCGCAGCCGCCAAGTGACGGCCGGGCAGGACGGGAAGGGCGTGCGGATGGCTTCGCCACTCAAGGTCGCGGTTGCGGGTCTGGGCACGGTCGGCAGCGGCACGATCAAGCTCTTGCAGCAAAATGCCGACCGGCTGACGGAGCGGCTCGGCCGCGCGATCGTCATCACCGCCGTCTGCGACAAAGACCACAGCCCGCGCGACTATCCGGTCGAGGCTTACCGCTGGTATGACGATGCCATCCGCATGGTGGCCGAAACCGATGCCGACGTCATCGTCGAATTGATCGGCGGCGCGGAAGGGCCGGCGCGCGCGGTGTGCGAGCAGGCGCTGGCGGCGGGCCGCCACGTCGTCACCGCCAACAAAGCCCTGATCGCCCATCACGGCATGGCGCTGGCGGCGACAGCGGAAGCCAACGGCGTCACGCTCGCCTACGAGGCGGCCGTCGCCGGCGGCATCCCGGTCATCAAGACCCTGCGCGAGGGCTTGATCGGCAACGATCGCCGCCAAGTGTTCGGCATCCTCAACGGCACCTGCAACTACATCCTCACCGGCATGCGCGACACCGGCCGCGAGTTCGAGGCGGTACTCGCCGAGGCACAAGCGCTGGGCTACGCCGAAGCCGACCCCAGCTTCGATGTCGACGGCATCGACACCGCCCACAAGCTCGCCATCCTCGCGACCGTCGCCTTCGGCTGCACCCTCGATTTCAAGGCCGTGCATGTCGAGGGCATCCGCCATGTATCGCCGGTCGATATCGCCTATGCGGATGAACTCGGCTATCGCATCAAGCTGCTTGGCATCGCGGCCTTGACCGATCGCGGTGTCGAGCGTCGCGTCCATCCGTGCATGGTGCCGGCAGGCGCGCAGATCGCCCATGTCGAGGGTGTCTTCAACGCCCTCGTGGTCGATGGCGACTTCGTCGATACCGTCGTCCAGGTTGGCCGTGGCGCCGGCGAACGGCCGACCGCTTCCGCCGTGGTGGCCGATATTGCCGACATTGCCCGCGGCACCCGGCAGCCGACGTTCGGCGTACCGGTGCGGCACCTGCGCCCGCTGCCGGCAGCGCCGATGGCGAGCCACCGCGGCGCCTATTACGTGCGCCTGATGGTGGTTGACCGGCCAGGCGTCTTTGCCGACATCGCCTCGATCCTGCGTGACAACGATGTCTCGATGGAAGCGGTTCTGCAGCGCGGCCGGGCGCCGGGCGAGGCAGTGCCGGTGGTGATGACGATCCACGAGACGGAGGAAGCGGCGATGGTCAAGTCGCTGCAGCAGATCCAGGCGCTGTCCTGGGTGGTCGAGCCGCCGCGGGTGATCCGCATCGAGCTGATCTGACATGCAGCCGATGGCCGACCTGCAGACCGCGGACGGCCTCAACGGCAACTCATTCCCCGGCGGTTCACCCGCGGGCGACACCTCCCCCGGCGAGGCATTCCTTGGCGTCGCCCGCTCGCTGTCGGGGCGGCGCTGGCACCTGCGCGCCGCCGACGAACGCGCAGTCATGGCGCTCGTGCAGCAGTTCGCGCTCCCCGATCCGATCGCCCGCATGCTGGCCGCGCGTGGCATCGGCCTGGGTGCCGTCCAGAGCTTCCTCGATCCGAAGCTGCGCCAGCTCCTGCCCGATCCGCACACGCTCAAGGACATGGCCGCGGGCGCGGAGCGGCTGGCGCAGGCGGTCACGGCTGGCGAGGCGGTGACGATCTTTGCCGACTACGACGTCGATGGCGCCACGGCGGCCGCGGTGTTGATCCGCTTTCTCGCCGCCGCCGGCCTTGAATGCCGGTGCTACGTGCCTGACCGGCTGAAGGAAGGGTACGGGCCGAACGCGGCAGCCCTCCTGCGCCTCAAGGCCGAGGGCACTTCCCTCGTCGTCACCGTCGATTGCGGCGTCAATGCACATGCGGCGCTGGCAGACGCCGCAGCCGCCGGCCTCGACGTCATCGTTGTCGATCACCACCAGGGACCGCTGAACCTGCCAGCGGCGGTGGCGGTGATCAACCCCAACCGGCTGGATGAGGACGGCCGCTACGGCTTCCTCGCTGCGGTCGGCGTCGCCTTCCTGCTGGCGGTCGCGGTCAACCGGCTCTTGCGCCGCGCCGGCTGGTATGCGAGCCGGCCGGAGCCGGATCTGCTGGCGCTCCTAGATCTGGTGGCGCTCGGCACCGTGTGTGATGTCGTGCCACTGGTCGGCGTCAATCGCGCCTTCGTCGCCCAGGGCCTCAAGATCATGGCGCGGCGCGACAATCTGGGTTTGCGCGCGCTTGCCGATGTGGCGCGCCTTGACGGTGCCCCGACCGCCTTCGACCTCGGGTTCGTGCTCGGTCCGCGTGTCAACGCCGGCGGCCGTATCGGCGAACCCGGCCACGGCGCCCGCCTGCTCGCAACCAGCGATGGCGCGGAGGCGGAAGCGCTGGCACGCAAGCTCGATGCCGTCAACCGCGAGCGG
This sequence comes from Defluviicoccus sp., assembly GCA_029624735.1. Lineage (GTDB taxonomy): Bacteria > Pseudomonadota > Alphaproteobacteria > Rhodospirillales > Defluviicoccaceae > Defluviicoccus. The sequence continues at coordinate 102,018 of JARSSM010000019.1, forward strand.
CAGCAGATCGAGCAGGCGGTGATTGCCGAGGTGCTGGCGGCGCAAGCGGCCGAGCATGACGGTTCGCGCCCGCCGCTGATCTGGGCGGCCGGTGCCGACTGGCACCCCGGCGTCGTCGGCATCGTCGCCAGCCGGCTGGTCGAGCGCTTTCATTGCCCGGCCTTCGTGCTCGCCGTCTGTCGCGGACGCGCGACCGGTTCGTGCCGTTCGGTCGCCGGTTTCGACATCGGTGCCGCGATCGCGGCGGCGCTCCAGGCCGGGTTGTTGGTGCGCGGTGGCGGGCATGCGATGGCGGCAGGCTTTTCGCTCGAACCGGACCGGATCGAGGATCTTCGCCGTTTCTTGAGTGAACGCGTGCTGGCATGCCGCGGCGCACGACCGGTTGATCCGATCCTGCCGCTCGATGGCGTGCTGACGCCGGGCGGAGCTTCGCCAGATCTGGTGGCTGCGTTGGCGGCGGCAGCGCCGTTCGGCAACGGCAACCCGGAGCCGCGGTTCGCGCTGGCTGCGGTCGGCATCGACGGCAGCACGCTGATGGGCGGGAATCACATCCGTTGCCGGCTCAGCGAGATCGGCGGCGGCAGCGTTGAAGCGGTGGCCTTCCGCACCGTCGGGACGCCGCTCGGCGCAGCACTCCTGCAACACGACGGCCGGCCGTTCCACATCGCCGGCCGCCTGTCGGCGAAGCCCTGGAACGGCCGCGCGCGGATCCGCTTCCTAATCGACGACGCCGCGGTAGCGCTGCCGTGAGTCCTCAGCCCCCGACAGCACCTCCTCGATCGAGCGGCGCAGGCAGGGAGGACTATTGCCACGTTCTTGCCGCCGTTCAGACCGATTGCCCCACGTTTGAGGCCAGAAAACGCCGATGAAGGGACCGCCCGAACTGCGAATGCGCCAAATCGCACAGCAAGCCATTGAGCTTTTTACGCTTATCCTTTAAGAAGCTCGCCGCTGCAGTGACAGCACCACAAACCCCAAAAGTAACCCACAATTTTCGAAGGGAAGGGAGCAGATGTCATCAGAAATCTACGAAAAAATAAGACGGAATCCCCGCTTCATAGAAATGGTTGCCAAACGCAACCGGTTCGCATGGACGCTATCTTTAATTGTCCTTGTGATGTTCTACTCGTTTATCCTGGTTGTTGCGTTTTTCCCCAAGGCCCTTGCTACGCCACTTTGGGAAGGCGCGACCACTTCGGTCGGAATTCCAATCGGCGCCGGCCTGATCTTGTTCTTCTGGCTGCTCACGGGATACTACATTCGCCGGGCAAACAAGGAATTCGACACGGCTAATGCCGAAGCGATCAAGGAGGCAACGCGATGACCGGTGTCATGACAAGACTCGGCGCAGCTCTGTTCGCGGCGGCGTGGGCGCTTCCCGCATGGGCCGCACCGGCCGTCGAGCAGACTCAGCAGCAAGGACGGAACTTTCATGCGATAGCGATGTTCGCCGTCTTCGTCTGCGCAACCCTCGGTATTACCTATTGGGCCGCCAACCGCACCAGGACCGCGGCCGACTTCTACGCCGCCGGCGGTGGCATCACCGGCGTGCAGAACGGCTTGGCGATCGCTGGCGACTACATGTCGGCAGCAACCCTGCTGGGTCTCAGCAGCCTCGTCTACACCAAGGGGTATGACGGTTTCATCTACTGCATTTCGTTCTATGCGTGCTGGCCGATCATCATGTTCTTGATGGCCGAGCGGCTGCGCAACCTCGGCAAGTACACATTCGCCGACATTACCTCCTACCGGCTGGACCAGAAGCAGGTCCGCACGATGGCAGCGATCGGCACGCTCACGGTGGTCATCTTCTACCTGATTGCGCAGATGGTCGGTGCCGGGCAGCTCATTAAGCTCTTGTTCGGTCTTCCGTATTGGTCGGCGGTCGTGATCGTCGGCGTGCTGATGGTGATTTACGTCACCTTCGGCGGCATGATTGCCACCACGTGGGTGCAGATCATCAAGGCCTGCCTGCTCCTGGGCGGCGGGACGGCGGTGATGCTGCTGGCCTTTTCCCAGTTCGGATTCAACTTCGAGAACCTGTTCACCCAGGCCGTTGCCGCCCACAAGGACGGCATCAAGATCATGGGGCCGGGCACGCTTCTTGCCGACCCCGTCACCGCGGTTTCGCTGGGCTTGGGGCTGATGTTTGGCACCGCCGGCCTGCCGCACATTCTGATGCGGTTCTTTACCGTGCCGAACGCGGTGGAGGCTCGCAAGAGCGTCTTCATCGCCACCCTCTGCGTCGGCTTCTTCTTCTGCGTGGTCTGCCTGATGGGTCTGGCGGCGATGGTCATCGTCGGCAAGAACCCCGCCTACTTCGAAGGCGGCGATATTCTCGGCAAGATGCTGGGCGGCGGCAACATGCCCGCCATGCACCTCGCGCACGCGGTGGGTGGGAACCTGCTCCTGGGCTTCCTCTCGGCCGTCGCATTCGCCACCATCCTCGCGGTGGTTGCGGGCCTGGCGCTGGCCGGAGCGACCGCGATTTCGCACGACCTCTACGCCAATGTGTTCAAGGGTGGCAAATCGACGGAGAAGGAAGAGGTCCGCGTCTCCAAGATGTCGTCGTTGCTCATCGGCGTGCTCGCCGTCGGCCTCGGCATTCAGTTTGAGAAGCTGAATATCGCGTTCCTGGTGGGCCTGACGTTCGGCATTGCTGCGTCATGCAACTTCCCGATCCTGATCCTCTCGATGTACTGGAAGGGCCTGACGACGAAGGGCGCCGTTTGGGGTGGTATTGTCGGGCTGGTATCGGCGGTCGCGATCGTGGTGCTGTCCAAGTCCGTTTGGGTCACGGTGCTGGGCAATGCCGCGCCCGTTTTCCCCTACGAGCAGCCGGCCATCTTCTCCATGCCGCTCGCGTTTTTGACGGCGTGGCTGGTCTCGACGTTGGACCGCAGCCCAAGAGCCGCGAAGGAGAAAGAGGCCTTTGCCGACCAGCTTGTCCGCGCCCAGACCGGGTTCGGCGCCGCTGGTGCTGCGCGCCACTAGGCATGGACACCCAGGCATGGACACCGGCATGACGGTGTGCGTGACCATCGGCTAATGCGCCAGACAAGCTGATGGCGCAGACTTGCGGGGGTCGCCGGTTACGGCGGCCCCCGCTTTCATTTGCTACTGGCAACTGCCTGGGCCTTCATTTGCTGCCGGCAATCGGCGGCATATCGCCGCCGGCCACGGGACAGCAGCAAGGCCGCGCCACCGCCCTTGAACGCGTGCGTGATGACGTGCCGTCAGGAGCGCAAGTCTAGGCTAGGCGGCCCGCTTCAGCCGGGGCCGCGGCGGGACGAGCAGACCGGTCGGCCGCACCAAGCCCGATGCCGCGGTCAACGTGCTCGATCCCAGCTCGGTGGCGAGGAACCGCTCGCGATCGACCGGACCCGGCAGGCTGATCGCCTGCGTCTTGTCGGCGGCAAAGCCGAAGCGGCGGTAATAGGGCTCGTCACCGACCAAGATCACGGCGCGGTGGCCGAGAGCCTTCGCCTGCTCGAGGCCATGGTTGATGAGCGCGATGCCGATCCCCTGGCCGCGCAGGGCCGGTTCGACCGCCATCGGCCCCAACAGCAGGGCGTCGGCGCTGTGACCGATCCGCACATGCCAGAAGCTGATGGTGCCGAGGATCTCGGCGCCGTCATGGGCGATGAAAGCCAGGCCTTCCGCCGGCAGGCGGCCGTCGCGCAGCCGCTGCGCCGTCTTCAGGTGGCGAGTCGGACCGAACGCCCGGTCGAGCAGGCTTTCGATCCGCGCATCGGCGTCGGGCGGGGCGTGGGTGATCGTGATCATGGCAATCAGATACAATAGCAGCGGAGCGGTTGAAAACCATTAAAAGCGACCGAGGCGTATGTCGCCGTGTACGCCCCGGCCGAGCGGATCTGCAGCCGGTCGCCGATCTGCAGGTCCAACGGCAGCCGATACTCCGCCTTCTGGTACAAGATATCGGCGGAATCACAGGTGGGTCCGGCCAGGACCACGGCTTCCCCGCGCCCCTTGCGGCGGCTGCGGATCGGATACTGGATGGCCTCGGCCTCGGTTTCGGCCAGGCCGCCGAAGCGGCCGATATCAAGGTAGACCCAGCGGCGGTCATCGCTGCGGGACTTGCGCGAAATCAGCACCACCTCGGTCTCGATGATCCCGGCCTCGCCCACCATCTGCCGGCCGGGCTCGACGATGACGTCCGGCAGCCGGTTCCCGAAGTGCTTGCGGATCGCCGCCCGGATCACCCGCGCGTAGACCGGAAGGCTCGGCACCTTGCGCCGGTAGCGCGCCGGCAGGCCACCGCCAATGTTGAGCATCTGCAGATCGATACCGTCCTCGGCCAGCTCGCGGAAGATGCGGGCAGCGGCGCCGACGGCACATTTCCATTGCCCCGGGTTGCGCTGTTGCGAGCCGACATGGAACGACACGCCCCACGGCTGCAGGCCCAGGGTCTTGGCCTCGCGCAACAGGCGGCTGGCGGTCGAAGGCGAACAGCCGAACTTGCGCGACAGCGGCCACTCTGCCCCCTCGCCCGAGGTCAGGATGCGGCAGAACACTTTCGCACCCGGCGCGGCGGCGGCGATCTTCTCCAGCTCGGCGCGACTGTCGAAGGCAAACAGCCGCACTCCCAGCGCGTGCGCGGCGGCAATGTCGGCCTTCTTCTTGATCGTGTTGCCGTAGGAAATGCGCTCAGGACTGCCGCCTTCGGCCAGCACCATCTCGATCTCCGGCACGCTCGCCGCATCGAACGCGGAACCGAGCGCGGCCAGCAGGCGCAAGATTTCCGGTGCCGGATTGGCCTTGACCGCATAGTAGATTCCGGCTTCCGGCAAGGCATCGGCAAGCTTGCGATAGTTCTCGGCCACCACGGCAAGATCAACAACCAGGCAAGGGGTGGCCGGGCGTTCGGTCGTGAGAAAGGCGGAGATCCGTTTGGTCACCTTTGAACCCTCCTTGGTCGCGCGCTACACGACGCGGAAATTGAGGAACTGCCAGGGGCAGTCACGATCGAGCGTTTCGGCAAACAGCGTTTCCCGTTCGGCAAGGGGCGTCCAGTCGCTGTAGGCGCCGACCATGTCGCCCAGGTAGGGGCCGGCGATGGCGAGGATGCGCTCATGGTCGAGCTCGTCCGGCTCGACCACACCGGCATCCGGGTTCTCGATCGCCCACACCATGCCGGCCAGCACCGCCGCCGTGACCTGCAGGCTGGTGGCGTTGTTGTAGGGCACCAGGGCGCGGGCCTGTTCGATCGAAAGCTGCGAGCCGTACCAGTAGGCGCCCCGGCTGTGACCCATCAGCAGCACACCGAGTTCGTCGATGCCGGTCGTGATCTCGTCCATCATCAGCCGCACGCCGGACTGCAGGGCGTAGTTCTTGCCGGCGAACTCGTGCAGGGAGAGCACGGCATCGTCGCATGGGTGGTAGGCGTAATGGACGGTCGGCCGATAGAGGGCGCCGACGCCGTTGCGGATGGTGTAGTAGTCCGCAATCGAGATCGCCTCGTTATGGGTGATGAGGAAACCGTGGAACGGCCCCTCCAAGGGCGTCCACGTCCGCACCCGCGTCGCCGCACCGGGCCGCTGCAGGTAGATCGCCGCATCGCAGCCGAAGTCGTGCCGGGCCGCATCGGCGGGCAGATGCTTCTCGTGCGTGCCCCAGCCGAGCTCGGCCGGTTGGCTGCCCTCGCTGACGAAGCCCTCGATCGACCAGGTATTAACGAACTCGCCGGGACGCTTGGCGACCGGAGCGACCTGCGTATCGCGCTCGGCAATATGGATGACCTTGACGCCAAGCGCTCGCGCCAGCGCCGCCCACTCGGCCCGGCTTTGCGGCTTAGACACATCGCTGCCGGTGTCGCGGGCGATGTTGAGGAGCGCCTCCTTGACGAAATGGGACACGAGGCCAGGGTTGGCGCCGTGAGTGATGACCGCCGTCGGCTGCCGTTCACCGGGCCGCTTCAGCGCCAGAGCACTCTCCCTGAGCGCGTAGTTCGAGCGCTCGGACGGCGTGAGCGAGGGATCGGTATAACCGCCCGGCCAGGGCTCGATGCAGGTATCGAGGTAGAGCGCGCCCTGTGCCTGGGCGAGATCGATCAGCGCCACCGAGGATACGTCAACTGAAAGGTTGAGCAGGAAGTCGCCGCGCCCGAGCAAGGGCTTGAGAACAGACTGGTAGTTTTCGCGTGTCAGCGGCTCAACGATAAAGCGCACGCCGTAGCGCTCGGCGACGGCGCGGCCGGCCTCGGCGGCCGTAATGACGACAATTTGCTCCGGCTTGATGTCAATGTGGCGCAAAATCAGCGGCAGCGACCCCTGGCCGATGCTGCCGAAACCGACCATGACCAGCCGGCCGGGAAATGAAACGTGCTTCATTGCTTTCTTGGTCTCCATTCCGAGCGCCACGTTACTTGTGCGGCTGAGGTTGCAGCGCCGCGCGGGCCGGCTGCAGGGCCGGCGTCGTCATCCGTGTGCATTGGTCGTCGCTGCCGGCAGCAAAGAAGGCGTCATCGCGGACCTCGACCAGCTGTGCCCGGTCAAAGCCGTTGAACGCGGTCCTGAGCGCGGCGCCATAGGCACCGAGCTGGCCGATCTCAATCCAATCGCCCTCGCGCACGTCGGCCGGCAGCGCGAACGGCCCCGGCATGAAATCGAGCGAATCGCAGGTCGGGCCGTAGAACTGGAACGCTTGTTCGGCCGGGCTTGGCAGCCGGTCGTCGTGCGCGATCAGGCGCGCCGGGAACAGGAGGCCGGGCCGGCCGGCATCGGACAGGCTGCCGTAAACGCCGTCGTTGATGTAGAGCACCTCGCCGCGCCGGTGCAGGACCTGGACGACGACCGAAACCCCGTCGGCAACCAGCGCCCGGCCGGGCTCGGCCCACAGCCGCGCGCCCTGCAGGTGCGGCTGGCGCGCGATCTCGCCCGTGATCGCGGCGAAGAAGGCCGCGAGCGGCGGCGGCGCGGTGTCGACATAGGCGGCCGGAAAGCCGCCGCCGACGTCGATGACCTCGATCGGCACCCCGGCTTGCGCGACCACCTGCGCGGCCGCGGCCAGCGCCTTGGCCCAGGCGGCCGGATCGAGGCATTGCGAGCCGACGTGGAAGGAGAGCCCCAGCCGGCGCGCGTACGGCCGTGCGGCGGCGAGCAGGGCTGCGGCTTCGGCCGGTGCGGCCCCGAACTTGCCCGACAGGTCGTGCAGGGCCCCGTCGTTGGCGACCGCCAGGCGCACCAGGAGCCCGAGATCGGCGGGCGCGCCGGCGCCGCCGGAAGCCCGGCCGGCGCCCGTCTCGGCCAGGATCTTGGCGAGTTCGTCCTGGCTGTCGAAGGAGAAGTCGCGGACGCCCTGGTCCGCCCAGGCCTCGCGAATCGCCGCCCGCGCCTTCACCGGGTGCATGAAGTGGATGTCGGCCGCGGGGAACATGCGCCGGACGAGCGCGACCTCCGCCGCCGATGCGCAGTCGAAGTGGCGCACGCCAGCGCCCCAAAGCACACGCAAAACGCGCGTATCTGGATTGCACTTCACGGCATACAGAACATCGCCCGGAAACGAAGCGACAAACGCCGAAGCCGCCTCGGCGATCGTCCGCGGCCGGATGCAGTGCACCGGATCGCCCGGACTGCTCGCGGCGATCACCTCATTGACGGTCGGCAGAACCGCAGGTGGCGCGTCAAATCGTCGACGCACCGGCGAGACAGCAGCACGAAAACGCCCTTGAACCATTGGTCAATCCCCGCACATCCAGGCGCAACCATGGGCGCCCGCCACCGGCCGCGCCCGCGAGCCAAATGCCCGGACACGTCGATGGCAACGGAAATGCGCCTCGGCCTTGCTGCCCGATCAGGCCGCAACGCCAAGGCCTCTCTTGCGCCGAGCCTTCGAGCGGCTCAGCCAGCGAGGAGTTTCGGTTTAGAGGTGACTGCTGACGTTGGAAGTCGCACCGCGCCGGGCTCCAACCATATCCACCTCCCTTTCAGACACCGGCCCACTGTCGACCGGCTCGACCAAAAAGGACGCGTTACGTCGTCGCATACCCACTGAGGAGGGGCATAGGCGCGTGCGATTGCGTCTGGGCGCTGATATACGTTTTTTTTCCGCCGACGCAACCTTTTTTCTCGGGTCGCCGGATTTCTCAGGCCACCGGTGCGAATACGTTCCGTCCGCGCGAACGACCAGCCATCGCCGCGGCGCGCGCCGTTCTCTCGCGGCTTGATCGCACCTGGCCGTGCCATCGTCCTTGCTTGAAGCGGTGGCGAACCCTTAAAGAACCGCTAGCGGGGCATTGCTGCATCGGGCGCAGGCGCGAAACGGGAAACGGGACGGGCGAAACAAGGGTTGCGTTACATTTCCACCCGTGGCGGCGCCCAAGCGCTGGCCTTCGATGATGCGGTGCTGGCGGGCTTGGCGCCGGACGGCGGGCTTTATCTGCCCGCGACGTGGCCCGTGCTCGACCTGGCCACGCTCACCAGCCTCGACTACGCGCACCTGACCGCGGCCGTGCTGGCGCCGTTCGCCCAGCCGGTGATCGATGCGGCCACGCTCGAAGCGATCTGCACCGACGCCTACCGCGGCTTCGGTCACCCGGACATCGCGCCGCTGCGCCCACTCAAGCCCGGCCTGTGGCTCCTGGAGCTGTTCCACGGGCCGACGCTGGCGTTCAAGGATTTCGCGCTGCAGGTCCTGGGCCGGCTGTTCGATCATGTTCTCGCCCGCTCAGGCCAGCGCATCACCATCGTCGGCGCGACGTCCGGCGATACCGGCTCGGCCGCGATCGAGGCCTGCCGCGACCGGGATGCGATCGAGATTTTCATCCTGCACCCAAAGGGCCGCGTGTCCGAGGTGCAGCGCCGGCAGATGACGACGGTGGCATCTGCCAACGTCCACAACATCGCGATCGAAGGCACCTTCGATGATTGCCAGGCGCTGGTGAAGGCGATGTTCAACGACAAGGCCTTCCGCGATCGCCATGCGCTTTCGGCCGTCAACTCGATCAACTGGGCCCGCATCGCCGCCCAGATTGCATATTACGTCTGGGCCACGGTGCGGCTCGGTGCGGCCGCGGATGGTGTCGTCTTTGCGGTGCCGACCGGCAACTTCGGCAATGTCTTTGCCGCCTGGGCCGCCGGTGCGATGGGCCTGCCGATCCGCAGGCTCGTCATCGGCTCCAACCGCAACGACATCCTGACGCGCTTCTTTGCTACGGGCGAGATGAAAACCGGCTCCGTTTTCCCTACGTTAAGTCCCAGCATGGATATTCAGGTTTCCAGCAATTTCGAGCGCTACCTGTTCGAGCTTTACGACCGGGATCCTCAGGCCGTGCGGGCGATGATGACGGAATTCGCGACTGCGGGTTGTTTCCACGTCGACGCAGCGCATTTCGAGCGCTGCCGGCAGACATTTGCCGCTCTCAGCCTCGACGACGCGGCGACCACTGAGACGATTGCGCGCGTCTATCGCGAGAGCGGCGTTCTCCTCGACCCGCACTCGGCGATCGGTGTCGCTGCGGCGGAAGCGGCGTGCGCAGACGGCGACGGCGTGCCGGTGGTCGCGGTCGCGACCGCGCACCCGGCCAAGTTTGCAGAGGCCGTCCGCACCGCTACCGGCGTGACACCGGAGTTGCCGGCGCGGCTCGCCGATCTGTTCGCGCGCGAGGAGCGCTGCGCTACCCTGCCGGCCGAACTGCCGGCCGTCGAGCGCCATATCGCCGCCACTCTCGCCGGACGGGGGGCCGCAGCGTGAAGAACGTGCGGGTCACCGATCTCGGCAATGGGCTCAAAGTGGCGAGCGACCACATGGCCTCGGTCGAAACCGTCTCGGTCGGGGTCTGGATCGAGGCCGGAAGCCGCTTCGAGCCGGCTTCGATCAGCGGTGCCTCGCACTTCCTCGAGCACATGGTGTTCAAGGGCACCCGCAAGCGCGACGCCCGCGCGATCGCAGAAGAGATCGAATCGGTCGGCGGCCATCTCAATGCGCATACCTCGCGCGAGTACACGGCTTTCTACGCCAAGGTGCTGAAGGGCGACGTGGCGCTGGCGATCGACGTTCTCGCCGACATGCTGCAGAACGCGACGCTGGAGACGAACGAGCTCGACCGCGAGCGAACGGTCGTGATCCAGGAGATCCTGCAGTCGCTCGACACGCCGGACGACGTCATCTTCGACCGCTTCCAGGAAACCGCGTTTCCCGACCAGCCGCTCGGCCGCTCGGTGCTGGGTTCGCCGGAGCTGATCGGCAGCATCGACCGCGACGTCCTGTTCGACTACATGCGCCAGCACTACGGTGCCCCGCGCATGTTGATCGCTGCTGCCGGCGCCATCCGCCACGACCAGCTGATCGCGCTCGCCGAGGCGGCGTTCGCTGCACTGGCGCCGGCAGTTCCGGCAACACGGACGGACGGCGCCTATGCCGGCGGTTCCTGGCGCGAGGAGCGCGAGCTGGAGCAGGTGCACCTGGTCTTGGGCTTTCCTTCCGTCGGCTACCGCGATCCCGATTTCCATGCGGTCTCGGTGCTCTCAACGCTCTTGGGCGGCGGCATGTCGTCGCGGCTGTTCCAGGAGGTGCGCGAGAAGCGGGGGCTCGTCTACAGCATCTACTCCTTCCCGTCGTCGTATTCGGACACCGGCCTGTTCGGCATCTACGCCGGCACCGGCGCTTCGGAGGCACACGAGATCCTGCCGCTGGTGTGTGCCGAGCTGGTGAAGGTTGGCGAAGGCATCGGCGACGCCGAGCTCGCCCGCGCCCGCTCCCAGCTCAAGGCCGGAATCCTGATGGCGCTTGAGAGCACGTCGGCCCGCTGCGAGCAGCTTGCCCGTCAGATCATGGTGTTCGGCCGGCCAATTCCGGTCGAGGAGACGGTGGCAAAGATCGAGGCGGTCGACCGCGACACCGTGCAGCGCGTCAGCCGGCGTATCTTCAGCCGGCGGCCGACGCTGGCGGCCTTGGGCCCGATCGAGGGCGTGCAGGATTACGAGGCCGTGCGCTCGTTTCTGAGTTAAGCGCAGAGACCGCGCTCAGGCGGCCTTGTCGGCGGCGAGTGCGCGCGCCAGTGCTTCGGCCAGGGCCTCGACTTCGGCTTCCGTCCGTTCGACCGAAAGCGAAATGCGCAGCCGCGCCGTCCCGGGCGGCACCGTCGGCGGCCGGATGGCGCGCACGTCGAAGCCGGCCGTGCGCAGCGCACCGGCAACCGTGAGCGCCCGCGCCTCGCTGCCGAGGAGGACGGGGATGATCTGCGAGGCCGCCGTGTCCGGCACCACCGCGCCCGGCACCGCCGCCAGCTTCGCCCTCGCCAGGGCGGAAAGCTGCAACAGGTCGTGGCGGCGCCACGGTTCTTCGGCGATCAACGCCAGCGCGCGCTTGACCGCGAACGCCAGGAACGCCGGCGGCGCGGTCGAATAGATGAAGGGACGCGCGGCGCTGATCAGGTAGTCGATCACCTCGGCCGAGGCACAGGCGAGACCGCCGGCGGCGCCCAAGGCCTTGCCGCAGGTGTGCAGGCTGATGACGCGCGGATCGCCGTGGCGGCCGTCGCCGACGCCACGGCCCGAAGCGCCAAACACGCCGGTCGCGTGCGCTTCGTCGACGATCAGCATCGCGTCCTCGGCGTGCGCGAGCGCGATCAGCGCCTCGACGGGTGCGACGTCACCGTCCATGCTGTAGACGCTTTCAACCGCAAGCCAGACCTGCTGCGCGCCCGCCTGCTTGGCCCGCTGCACGGCCGCAGCGAAGGCATCAATGTCGTTGTGGCGGACCTTGAAGCGGCGCGCATGCGCAGCGTGGATGCCTTCCTTGGCGCTGGCGTGGATCAGCTCATCGAAGATGATGGCGTCGTGGCGGCCGGCGAGCGTCGTGAACAGGGCGTAGTTGGCGAGGAAGCCGGTGGAAAAGTAGAGCGCCTTGTCGCAGCCGAAGAAGGCGGCGGCGAACGTCTCCAGCGCTGCGTGGCCTGGCTGGTGGCCGCGCAGGAGGCGAGAACCGGCCGCGCCGACGCTGCCGGTCTCGTCGAGCGCATCCCGCACCGCACTGACGAGTGCGGGATGGCTGCTAAAGCCCAGGTAATCGTTGGAGGTGAAGTCGATCCCGCGCGGCAGCTCAAGCGAGCGCTGGCGCTGCGTGCGCCTCAGCCGTGCAAATTCCTCCTGAAGGCGCCGCATGGCCGCACGTCTCCTTGGCCGGTTCGCCCACCCGCCGGCTGTACAAGCCGAGCTGGTCGAGCAACTGGCGATCGAAATCGAGCTCCGGATTGGCGGTGGTGAGCAGCTTCTCGCCGGTGAAGATGCTGTTGGCACCGGCGAGGAAGGCAAGCGCCTGCGCCTCCGCCGGGATCTCCAGCCGGCCCGCCGACAACCGCACCTTCGCCTGTGGCATCAAGATGCGCGCAACCGCGATCGCGCGCACCCAGTCGAAGGTATCGACGCGGGCGTTCTCGGCCAGCGGCGTCCCCTCGACCGGCACCAGCGCGTTGATCGGCACGCTTTCCGGCTGCGGACTGAGGTTCGCCAGCGTGTGCAGGAGCTTGATGCGGTCCGCTTGCGCCTCGCCCAGGCCAAGGATGCCGCCGCAGCAGACGGAAATGCCGGCGCGGGCGACATTGCGGATCGTGTTCAGCCGGTCCTGGTAGGTGCGGGTCGTGATGATCGCGGGGTAGAACTCCTCGGACGTGTCGAGGTTGTGGTTGTACGCGGTGAGGCCCGCCTCCTTGAGGCGCCGCGCCTGGTCTTCGGTCAGCATGCCGAGCGTGCAGCAGGCTTCCATGCCAAGGTCGCGGACGCCCTTGACCATATCGAGCACGCGCTCAAAGGCGCGGCCGTCGGTGACCTCCCGCCACGCGGCTCCCATGCAAAAGCGGGTTGCGCCGGAGTCGCGCGCCGCCCGTGCCGCCTCCAGGACCGGCTCGACCTGCATCAGCTTCTGCGCCTCCACCGGCGACTCGAAGTGAGCCGACTGCGGGCAATAGGCGCAGTCCTCGGGGCACTTTCCGGTCTTGATCGAAGCAAGCGTGCACAGCTGGACCTCACGCGGATCGTTGTTGGCCCGGTGCACCTGGGCGGCGCGGAACACGAGATCGAGAAGCGGCTGCTCGTACAGCTCTGCGACAGCTTCGAGCGACCAGGTTTGGGTTGTCTGCATGGCGGTCATCGGTTTTGTCCCGTCCTTCGGTGCGCCTGACCCCTGCGGCGAGGGGCGCACCCTGCGCCTGCCGCTGGAACACTCAAATTTGCTCTCGGGTGAGCAGCCCCGCTCTCAACACGCCGGGAGCGGCACGGTGCCGGTTCGCGTCGTTCCTTCCAGCCCGACGCCGGAAGGCAACACCTCCCCGCGCCCCATAGAGGACGCCGCCCGACGCCCAACAAGCGAACCGCGCTGCGGTGGCGAACGATGCGGCGTAAACTGGAGCGGGCGAAGGGAATCGAACCCTCGTCTAAAGCTTGGGAAGCTCTCGTTCTACCATTGAACCACGCCCGCGCGGCAGGAAAGCGGCTTATTCTACAAGTGGCGCGGGCGAGAGTGCAAGTCTGTCACCGGCCGGCTCAAGAGCCGCCGCAGGCGCGCCAGCCTTGACAGCGCCGAACGACCAGTGCAACAGATGCGCGGTTGCGCCGTCGGCAGCGACCCGCGACGTGTGCGCCGGCAATGGAAAATAACGCGAGACCGGCCAAGGGACGGCGAGCAGGGAACGGCATGGGCGATCTCTCAGGCAGGACCGCGCTGGTGACGGGCGCTTCGGGTGGAATCGGAGCGGCTGTGGCGCGTGCCCTGATTGCCCAAGGCGCGGTCGTTGCGCTGTCGGGCACCCGCGTTCCTGCCCTCGAAGCGTTGAAGGCCGAGCTCGGCGACCGCTCCCGCGTCGTACCCGCCGACCTGAGCGCCACCGATGGCCCGGAACGGCTGGTCGATGCGTGCCAGCGCGCCTGCGGCGGCATCGATATCCTGGTCTCCAACGCCGGCATGACGCGCGACGGCCTGGTCATGCGGATGACGGACGAGGATTGGGACCGGGTCGTGGCCGTCAACCTTTCAGCTGCCTTTCGCCTCATCCGCGGCAGCCTGCGCGGCATGATGAAGAAGCGCTGGGGGCGTATCGTCGCCGTGACCTCGGTCGTGGCGGCGGCCGGCAATCCCGGCCAAGCCAATTATGTCGCCGCCAAAGCCGGCCTGAACGGCCTGATCAAGACGGTCGCCCAGGAAGTCGGCAGCCGCGGCATTACCGCCAACTGCGTTGCGCCCGGCTTCATCGAGACCGAGATGACGGCGCAACTGCCGGACGCCGTCAAGAGCCGGGCACTCGCCGCCATTCCCGTCGGCCGCGCCGGACAACCCGAAGATGTCGCAGCCTGCGTTGCGTTTCTTGCAAGTAGCGAAGCCGCGTACGTGACCGGCCAAACCCTGCATGTCAACGGGGGGATGGCGATGATTTGAGCGGTTTGCTAGAACGACACGTGCGCTTGTCCGCTGGCCAAGGTCGCAGTTTTGTGTTACGACCTTTGGCCCTTATGCTGCAGCGCAGCATAAGCTCGCGACGTTGTCAGGGGGAGCAGCTTGTTTTCGACTGTCCACGCCGTTACGCCAAGCAGGTCGAGGGTCAAATACGATGAGTGATGTTGCAGAGCGGGTCAAAAAAATAATTGTCGAGCACTTGGGCGTCGAGGATGCCAAAGTCACCGAGAATGCGAGTTTTATCGACGACCTGGGGGCCGACAGCCTCGACACGGTCGAACTCGTAATGGCATTCGAGGAAGAGTTCGGGATCGAGATCCCGGATGAGGCGGCCGAGAAGATCACTTCGGTCAAGGATGCCGTTGAGTACATCAAGGGCGCGACGGGATAGGCTTGTGAGCGGCATTCCTTACGACTTGCCGGTTCCGGCCCTTCCTTCTTTCAGCCTTCAATCAATGCCGTGGATGGACGACGGAACGCGATGAGACGTGTTGTCGTAACAGGACTGGGCCTCGTTTCGCCGCTGGGTTGCGGCGTCGAGGTGACGTGGCAGCGCTTGATCAAGGGCGAGTCGGGCATCGGTGCCATCCAAGGCTTCGATGTCTCCGACCTGCCAGCCAAGGTTGCGGCCCAGGTTCCGCTCGGCGAAACCAGCTCCGGCGCCTTCAATGCCGATGACTGGGTGTCGCCGAAGGAACAGCGGCGCATGGACACCTTCATCGTCTTTGCGCTCGCGGCCGCCCAGCAGGCGGTCAAGGATGCCGGCTGGGACCAGGCAAGCGAGGAAGAACGGCTGCGCACCGGAGTGATGATCGGCTCCGGCATCGGCGGCCTGCAGGAGATCGCCAAGGGCGCGGTCTTGATTGATAAGGGGCAGGTCCGCAAGCTGAGCCCCTTCTTCATTCCGGCTGCGTTGATCAACCTCGCCAGCGGTCACGTCTCCATCAAGTATGGCTTCAAGGGGCCGAACCATTCGGCGGTCACCGCGTGCGCGACCGGCGCGCACGCGATCGGCGATGCGTCGCGGCTGATCATGCTGGACGACGCCGACGTCATGGTCGCGGGCGGCTCCGAGGCGGCGATCTGCCGGCTGGGCATCGCCGGCTTTTCCGCCGCGCGCGCACTGTCGACCAAGTTCAATGACACGCCGCAACGCGCCTCCCGCCCCTGGGACAAGGATCGGGACGGCTTCGTCATGGGCGAGGGCTCGGGCATCGTCGTGCTCGAGGAATTCGAGCACGCCAAGAAGCGCGGCGCCAAGATCTACGCGGAAATCATCGGCTACGGCATGTCCGGCGATGCCTACCACATTACCGCTCCGTCGGAGAGCGGGGACGGCGCCTACCGCTGCATGCAATCCGCCTTCCGCCACGCCCAGATCGGCGTCGACGCGATCGATTACGTCAACGCGCACGGCACATCGACGCCACTTGGCGATGAGATCGAGCTCGGCGCCGTCAAGCGCATGTTCGGTGATGCCGCCTACAAGCTGTCAATGTCGTCGACCAAGTCCTCGGTTGGCCACCTTCTCGGTGCCGCCGGCGCGGCCGAGGCCATTTTCAGCATCAAGGCGATCGAGACCGGCATCATCCCGCCGACGCTCAACCTCGACAACCCGAGCGAGGGGTGCGATCTCGACCTTGTGCCCCATACCGCCAAGGAGCGGCCCGTCAGCGCAGCGCTGTCGAACTCGTTCGGCTTCGGCGGCACCAACGCGTCGCTCATCTTCAAGAAGGTGGCGTAAGCCCGGGTCGCATGGCCGGCGCGGCGGCCCGGATCGTCCGCAGGATCGCGCTTTCGGCGCTGGCGCTGGCTTTCTGTGCTGCCGGCTATCTCGCCTTCGCCTACCTCGGGCCGGGGCCGCTCACCCGTGAGGCCGTGGTCGTCATCCCGCGCGGGTCGGGCGTGGCGACCATCGCAGCCGCGCTCGACGAAGCCGGCGTGATCCGCGGCCAGCTGCCGTTTCGCATCGGCATCGCGCTCGAAGGCGCAGGCGGACAGCTCAAGGCCGGCGAATACCTGTTCCCGCCGGAGATCAGCGGCCGTGCGGTCGCATTGGCCCTGCGGCAGGGCGCCGTCCGCGTCCACCGGCTCACCGTCCCTGAGGGTCTGACGAGCGCCCAGGTGGTGGCGCTGCTGCGCGACGCCGACGGCCTCGACGGCGAGATTGCGGCAGTGCCTGACGAGGGGACGCTGCTGCCGGAAACCTACCACTACACGTTCGGCGACGACCGGCGCGCGCTCCTGGAGCGGATGGCGGCCTCGATGCGCAAGGCAGTCGAGGAACTGTGGCCGGCGCGGGCGGCCGATCTTCCGCTCACGACGCCGGCTGAGGCGGTGATTCTCGCCTCCATCGTTGAAAAGGAAACGGCGCTGGCAGACGAGCGGACGCGCGTTGCTGCAGTCTTCCTCAACCGATTGCGTCTCGGCATGCGGCTGCAGGCCGATCCGACCGTCGCCTACGCCGCGAGCGAGAGCGGCCGACCGCTCGAACGGCCGCTGACGCAGGCCGATCTGCAGCGCCCGTCCGCCTACAACACCTATCAGGTCGACGGCCTGCCGCCGGGACCGATCGCCAATCCCGGGCGGGCAGCACTCGCGGCCGTGCTCGCGCCAGCGCCAGGCGACGAGCTCTATTTCGTTGCCGACGGCTCGGGCGGCCACGCCTTCGCCCGAACGCTCGATGACCACAACCGCAACGTCGCCCGCTGGCGCTCGGTGCAAAAGCGCGCCACGCCGTCACCGTAAGACGCGGGCAGATTCGGGGCCTTACGGCGCCCGTGCGCCCTTGTTGCCCCTCCGCCGCTTCTCTATAACCGCGAAACCGGGGGCAGGGCGGAGCGGAGCGAAGGAAACACCGGTGGCCATTTCCTCCATGACGGGCTTCGCCCGCGGCGAATCAACAACCGACGGCTGCACCTGGACCTGGGAGGTCCGCAGCGTCAACGCCCGCGGCTTGGAGATGCGCTGCCGCCTGCCGGCCGGCTTTGAAGGCTTGGAGCCACTGGTGCGCAAGCGCGTCGGGACCGCCATCCGCCGCGGCAATTTGCTGATCACGCTCACCCTGTCCTTCGCTGTCGGCAGCGCGAACGTGCGCGTCAACGAGGCAGTGTTGGCCAAGATCCTCGACTTGCTGCCGGATATCGAGCGGCGGCTGCCTGGCGCGGCGCCGGCCACCGCAAGTGCGATCCTGGGCCTGCGCGGCGTCATCGAGACCGACGACGGCCTGCCGAGCGGCGATGCGCGCAGCCGGCTGGAAGCGGAGCTGATAAGCCACTTCGGCACCGTGGTCGCGCAGCTTGTTGCCACGCGGCAGGCGGAAGGAGCGCGGTTGCAGACCGTGCTGGAGGGGCAGACGGAACGCATTGCGCAACTGCAGAGCGATGCGTCCGCGCTTGCCGCGACCCAACCGGCAGCGATCTTCGCGCGCCTGAAGGAGCAGCTGCACGCGCTGAGTGCTTCCGTGCCGGCTCTGGGCGAGGATCGTCTGGCGCAGGAGGCGGCGGTACTCACCGTGAAGGCCGATCCGCGCGAGGAGCTTGACCGCCTGAACGCGCACGTGCTCGCGGCCCGCGCGCTCCTCGGCGCCGAAGGCCCGGTCGGCCGGCAGCTCGATTTCCTCTGTCAGGAACTGAACCGGGAGGCCAACACCCTGTGCGCCAAGTCGGCCGATGTCGAGCTGACGCGGATCGGCATCGATCTCAAGACGGTGATCGATCAGCTGCGCGAGCAGGTGCAGAACATTGAGTGAAGCGGCCGCAACGGAAGCATCCGCGATCGCCCGTCGGGGGCTGATGCTGGTGCTGTCCTCGCCGTCGGGCGCCGGCAAGTCGTCCATCGCACACGGACTGCTGGCCGCCGATGCCGGGCTGCAAATGTCGGTCTCCGTCACCACCCGGCCGCCGCGGCCCGGTGAGATCGATGGCCGCGACTATTCGTTCATGAGTGTTGAGGCGTTCGCAGCACTCGCCGACGCGGGCCGCCTGCTCGAGCACGCGGTCGTGTTCGGCAATCGCTACGGGACCCCGCGTGAGCCGGTTGAAGCGGCACTCGCCGCCGGCAGCGATGTGCTGTTCGATGTCGATTGGCAAGGGGCGCAGCAGTTGCGCGCCAGTGCCGGCGATGATGTCGTCAGCGTATTCATCCTGCCGCCGTCGCAGACCGAGCTGGAGCGGCGCCTGCGCGGCCGTGGCCAGGATTCAGACGACGTGGTGCGCGCGCGGATGGCACGTGCGAGTGCCGAGATGAGCCATTGGGGCGAGTACGATTACGTGGTTGTTAATCGCGAGCTTTCGGCCGCGACCGCCGCGGCGCGGGCGATTCTGGCTGCCGAGCGCCTGCGGCGGCGGCGCCAGGTCGGGCTTGCCGCCTTTGTCGCCACCGTCAGCGGCACTTAACGCGCCCGGCCGGCGGTCGAGGACAGGTACAGCCCCGCTGCAATCAATGTCCCGCCGACGAAGTGAAATGCCTGAAGCCGCTCATCGAGAAACAACGTTGCGAGAACGGCAGCGAACACCGGCATCAGGTGGATGAACAGCCCGGCCTTGGCAGCGCCGACCGCCCGCACACCGCGGTTCCAGCAGGCAAACGCGATCACCGAGGCGAACACGCCGACGTAGCCGATGGCGGCGAGCGTCGGTCGTTCGACCGCGAAGCCGCGGCCGGCGGCGATGTCGGCGCCATAAAGCGGCGCTGTCAGCACCAGGCCGATGATAATGGTCGCCAACAGGAGGACGAGCGGCGGCACCGCCGCCGGCAAGCGGCGGACCAGCACCGAATAGAGCGCCCACATCGGCACCGCGAGCGCCATCCAGGCATCACCGGGCGTGAGCCGCCGTGCGGCCAGGAGGGCCAGATCGCCCTGCAGGATGACAATGCCCACCCCCAGCATCGAGAGCGCGATGCCGGCGGCCTGGCGCAGGCGCAGCCGCGTGCCGTCGAGCCCGTAGGCGATCGCCGGGATGACGGCCGGGATGGTGGCAATGATGAGGACACCGTTGACCGCCGTGGTCGTCTGCAGGCCGCGATAGACGCAGTACTGAAAGCCGAGGACGCCGCTTGCGGCGAGCACCGCCAACAGCCGCCAGTGGCGCAACAGCTCCCGCCGCAACCGCCAAGCGGCCAATCCGGCCACTGGCAGCAGCACCAGGGCTGCCACCGCCCAGCGCCAGAAGGTGAGCGCCGCCGGTGGAATATCGGCGTGCATGGCGCGGCCGACGACGAAATTGCCAGCCCAGCACAGGGGCGGGATGATCAGCAGCAGGTAGGGCGAAAGCGAGGCGCGCTCGGGCGGCGAGGGCGGCGCGGCCATCAGGATGTGGCCGCGGTCGCGGCCAGAAGCCGGGCCAGGCGGCAGAATTCCTCGACATCGAGTTCCTCGGCGCGCCGGGTCGGCTCGATGCCGCAGGCGGCCGGATCGAGCCCGAGCGCGCGCAGGCTGGCGCGCAGCATCTTTCGGCGCTGGCCGAATGCCGCCGCCGTCACCCGCTCCAGCGCTCCCCATTCGGCTTCCGCCAGTGGCAGCAGTCGCGGCGTCAGCGTGACGACAGCGGACGCGACCTTGGGCGGCGGCGTGAAGGCGCGCGCATCGAGCCCGAACGCGCAGTGGACCTCGCAACGCCACTGGGCAATCACCGAAAGCCGGCCGTAGGCGGCCGTGCCGGGGCGGGCGACCAGCCGGTCGGCCACCTCCTTCTGGAACATCAAGGTGAGGCTTGCGAAATCGGTGGCGTTGCGCAGCCAGCCGATGAGGAGCGGCGTCGCCACGTTGTAGGGCAGGTTGGCGACGATGCGCCGCGGTGGCGGCGCCAGCGTGCGCACGTCAAGCGCGGTGGCATCACCCTCGATCACGGTGAGCGCGCCCGCGGCGGCTTCCGTCAGCTCACGGAGCGCCTCGATGCAGCGGCGGTCCTTCTCGATCGCGATCACCCGCGCGCCGGCTTCCAGCAGGCTGCGCGTCAGGCCGCCCGGGCCGGGGCCGACCTCGATCACCACCCCTTCCTGGACGGCGCCGGCAGCGCGGACGATGCGCCGGGTGAGGTTGAGATCGAGCAGAAAGTGCTGGCCTAAGCGCCGGTGTGCCGCGAGATGGTGGCGCGCAATCACCTCGCGCAGGGGCGGCAGATGCGCCAGCGCGAGAGCGGCTGCAGAGGGCTCCGCGGTGGCGGCGGCACAGGTCATCGCGGCGGCCCGGCCCGGCGGCGGCCGGCGATCGCAGCCGCCATCTTGAGGGCCGCGATCAGACTTGCGGGGCTGGCCAGGCCTTTGCCGGCGATGTCGAACGCGGTGCCGTGATCGGGCGAGGTGCGGACGAAGGGGAGGCCCAGGGTCACGTTGACGGCACGATCGAAGTCGAGCGCCTTCAGCGGGATCAGCGCCTGATCGTGATACATGCAGATGGCGGCGTCATAGCCGGCGCGGGCGAGCGGGGTGAACAGCGCATCCGGCGGCACCGGGCCGAAGGCTTCGATCCCGGCCGCCTGCAGGACTGCGACCGCCGGCGCGATCAGGTCCTGCTCGTCGGAGCCCATCGCCCCCTCCTCGCCGGCGTGCGGATTGAGGCCGGCAATGGCGAGCCGCGGGTTCGCGATGCCGAAATCCTGGGCCAGCGCCTGCGCGGTCGCTTGTCCCGCGGCAACGATGGCGGCGGCCGACAGCCCGGCGATCGCTGTTGCCAGGCTCACGTGCACGCTCACCGGCACCACGCGTAAGGATGGACCCGCCAGCATCATGACCGCGCGTGCATCACCGCCGGCAAGCGAGGCTAGGAACTCGGTGTGGCCGGGAAACGGAAAGCCGGCTCCCAGCAGGACCTTCTTGTGGATCGGGTTGGTAACAACAGCGGCCGCCTGGCCAGCCTGCGTAAGGCGCACCGCCTCCTCGATCGCCTTGATGACCGAAGGTGCGGTGGCCGCCTGCGGGCGCCCCGGCACTGGCATCTGCGGCAGCGGCCGATGCAGCACCGGCAAGCCGCGGGCGAACGCCGCGATCGCCGCTGCTGGTTCAGCGATACGGACCAGCGGCACGCCCAAGTCCAGTGACGCGGCATCGACGGCCAGATGCCCGGCATCGGCGATGATGAAGAACGGTGGAACGCCGTCATCATCCCGCTTGAGCCAAGCCTTGAGCGCGATCTCGGCACCGATTCCGGCCGGCTCGCCCATGCTGAGAGCCAGCGGCAGCGTGCTTGCTGTCACGGGCGGATTTCTATCAGCGCGTCGCGCCTCAAGCCGCGCAGCAGCCGGCGCGACGCGACAGCCAGGCGCTCCTCGCGCAGGAGGCGCCGTACCGCGGTGCGCACCTCATCATCAGCCGCGACCTCATCGCGTTCGCACACCATGAGCACCGCAATGCCGTCTGCCGCGCGCATCGGCAGCGTCATCTCGCCGACCTTGAGCGGCGTCACCACCTCCTGCAGTTCAGGCGGCAGCCGCCTTGTATCAACCTTGCCGAGGCTGGTGGAAACGATCCCGTCGCGCCCGGATCCGCGCTTGGCGAGAGCCTCGCAACTGGTGGCACCGTCGACGAAGCTGCGCACGGCCTCGATGCGCTGGATGGACTGGAGCTGTGACGCGCCCTGCGGCAGCGGCGCAAACACCTGGTGCAGCCCCAGCACAAGGCTGCCGCCGCCTGGAATCGTAGCGGTGCGCTTGGCGAACAGAACCATGAGATGATAGCCGCGCGGCGAGCGGATCGGGCCCGCGACCTGGCCCGGTTCGAGCGTGCCGACGACACGGTCCAGTTCGGGGTCGAGCTGCCCCTGGCGCAGCCAGCCGAGATCGCCACCGTTACTCGCCGCCGGTCCGCGCGAAAAAATCCGCGCCAGACCGCTGAAGCTGGCGCCGGCACGGATCTCGTTGATCAGCCGACCGGCCAAGTCGCGGACGCTCTGCTCCTCCTGCGGCGTTTCGACCGGGAGAAAGATCTCGGCCACGCGGAACTCCGGCCGGCCGGCGGCGGCCCGGCGCCGCGCCAGCTCCTCGTCGATCTCATCCTCGCTCACCGCGGCGCTGTCACCAGCAAGGCGGGTGACCACCTTGACCCACGCCAGTTCGGTCTCGATCTGCTCGCGCAGCGTGCCGATGCTGACGTTCTGCCGGGCGAGATAGCGTGGCAGGTCCTCCGGCGGCACCTTGATCTGGCTTGCCACCTGGATCAGCATGCGATCGGTCTCTTCGCTCGGCACGGCGATCTTCAGCCGCCTCGCTTCCTGCCGCTTCAGGCTGTCCTCGATCAGCATGGTCAGCACCTCGGGCGCCAACCGCTCGCGGATCTCCGGGCTGCCGCTCAAGTTGCCGGTGGCAAGGAACAGTGCCATCCGGTTGTCGACGTCGCGCTGCGAGACAATGTCGCTGTTGACGACGGCGACGATCGAATGGTCGGCCTCGGTGGCGGCCGGGCTGGCGGCCCGCGTGGCCGCCGGCGGCACGACAAACATCATCGCAAGCACGACACCGAAGGGGCACACGGCGCGAATCGCGGCAGAGCGAAGTTGGCTGATCAGGGTCGGGATCATGCGGCGCACCATGCAGGGCCTACCGGTTCGAGGGGAGCCTTCAGCGGCGGAACGGGCAACGTCATCGCGGCCTTCTGTCCTATCCGCCGTCACGCTGGCGGAGGCCGGCGCCGACGGTTCCGAGCGTCTTGAAGCCGAGGCGGACGTAAAAGATATCTGACGGCTCGATGTCACGATCCTCGATATCGGCACGCTTGTAACCGAAGGTGAACAGGAAGCACTCGTCCTCGTAGGTGAGGCGGATGCCGAGATCGCGTTGCGCGCCGCCGCCCTTGAGATCGCGGACACCGGCGATGCGGGCCCGCCAGTAGCGGTTCAGTTGCGACGACAGGCTGAAGCCCAGTTCCTCACGGCCCTCGAAGTCGGTGCCGTCGTCGTTCTCTTCATCGAAGCGCACATAGCTGACGCCGGCGCGCAGGAGTTCGCTGCCGAGGACGGCGCCCAGTTCGTGCCGGCGCGCCGCCGCCTCGCCGACGTCGATGCGGTTGCGATAAAGCAAATCGAGATACTTGTTGGGCGCCAGGTCGACGGCGGTCACCACGTCGGAGAAATTGCCGCTGAGGCCCGATGCGGTCGGGATCGCGGCATCCTCGAAGAAGCGGTAGCTCTGGCCGCTGAACACACTCGCCCGCTCGCCGTCGGCACCAAAATAGGACCACGACAGGCCATAGCTGAAGCGCGGCCCCTCTTCGACCTGGTCGAGGCCGGCAAAGCGGTTGAGCGCGAACAGATTGGTGGTGTCGAACTCCATATCCTCGCTGTCCTCGTTGGGGATGCGGCTGGGATTGCCGAAGGTCGGCGCGAGGACACCTTGCACGATCGGCTCGATGATCTGCTGGCTCGTCTCGCCGGCGCGCGCGAACGGGAGCCGCCACTCACCGGCCAACTGCGGGAACAGCCGGCCGCTGAAGCCGGTGTAGCGATTGTCGCTGCCGTCCCGCTCGAGGTCGTTGACGTGATAGGCGTCGCCCCAGAGCGTTGCCGACAGCGTGTAGAGGTCGCCGATGGGACCGAGCAGCGGCAGAGTCCAGCCTGCCCGCGCCGACGCCCGGCGGGTATCGGTGCCGTCGGTGCGGGTCAGGACGGCAAGGTCGAGGTGGACATCGGTGCGGCCGCCGACCGCGTCGACATCGCCGAAATGGTAGTAGTCGAGCTTCGGCGCTACGAATGGAATGGTATCGTTGTCATCGTCGCTTTTCAGGCCCTGAAATACATAGGAATTGGCGACGAAGTAGTCACTGCGGCCGAACGCTTCGCCGTACAGGCGCGAGGTGAGCGTCTGCTGGTCGCTGAACCCATAGCGGCGCAGGTAGGTGCGATCGAGCGTGCGCTCGATATCGAGGCCTGAGCGCCAGCGTTCGTCGATATCGTACCGGGCCTCACCGAACAGGTGGCCGCGTGTCTTCTGGGTCGAATCACGGGTCAGACTGCCGTCGAACTTCATCTCGCCGCGGGACAGCTCGCGCCGGTATTGCGCTTCCAAGAGTGCGCCCTCCTTGGTGGTGAACCAGGGTGTGAGCGTCAGGTCAGCCTGCGGCGACAGCGCAATGAACACCGGGATCTCGGCGACCAGGCCGAAATCCGAGGAGTTGGCGAAGGTCGGCACCAGAAGGCCGGTCTTGCGTTTGACGGTGGGATCGGGCTGGTAGAAGTACGGCAGATAGAACACCGGCACGCCGCCAACTTCCATCCATGCATCGGAAAACTCGACGATCTTCTCGTTCTGGTCGTGGCGGACCTTGGCTGCCTTGATCTGCCATAAGGGCGGCCGCGTCGGTTCTTCGGCGCACAGGTCGCAAGGCGAATAGACGGTCCTGGTGAGTTCGGTCTCTGTGCCGTCGGTTCGCCGCCCGGACGCCGCCGCGGCGCGGGTACCGTCGGTGAGAATCAGGCGCAGGTCCTCGATCACGCCGCTCTTGAGATCACCGGTGATCTCGGCCTGACGGGCGAAGATCACTTCGCCCGAGGGCTCGGTGAGAGAAACGTTGCCGGTTGCGATCAGAAGGTCACGGGTCTCATCATAGGTGATTTCGTCCGCCTTCAAGACGCGATCGCCCTGCACCGCCTCGACGTTGCCATTCGCCTTGATGATCCGCCGCTCCTGATCGTAGCTGAGGGTATCGGCGGTAAAGAGAATGGCTTCGGTTCGGCTCGGCGGCTCGACCGCGGCAGCGGGCAGCGCGCACACCAGTGGTGCTGCCGTCGCTGCTGCAAGCAGAAGGCTGCAGAGGATCCGCCGGCGGCGCCTGGCGGCGCCGCGCCGGGTGTCACACGTCATGATCCGGATCGATCCCGGCGAGCGCATCGCCGGTCGCCTTCATGCGCGCGTGCAGTGAAGGCGTCTGGCTCAAGGATGTCTCGGCGAAAAAGCGCGCCGAGACCAGCTTGGCGCGGTGGAAGGCGGCGTCGCCGGTGCCATCGGCAAGGTTGCGTTCGGCAATCCGGGCCCCCTTCGCCAGCAGCCAGCCGCCGGCGACAATGCCGGTGAGCGCGAGGTAGTCGCACGCTCCCGCCGCGACCCGTGCCGGCGCGTGCGGAAACGTTTCCAGGATCCATTCCGTCGCTTCAGCCAGATCCTGCGTTGCCTGCAACAAGCGCCGGCGGATCGCGCCGGTATGCCCTTTTGCCTCGGCGCCGATCTCGGACAGCGTCGCGCGCACCAGCGCGAGCAGCCGGGTCGCTGCGGCACCATTGTCGCGCGCCACCTTGCGGCTCACGAGGTCGAGCGCCTGAATGCCGTTGGTGCCCTCGTAGATGGGGGCAATGCGGGCATCGCGCAGGTGCTGCGGCGCTCCGCTCTCCTCGACATAGCCCATGCCGCCCATGACCTGGATGCCGGTGCTGGCGACCTCGACGCCCAGGTCGGTGCTCCACGCCTTGACGATCGGCGTCAACAGCTCGACGAGACCGAGCGCCTGGTGACGCTCCGCCTGGTCGGGATGGTTGTGGGCGATGTCGAGACAGGCGGCTGTGAAGTAGGCGAGCGCACGCGACGCCTCCGCCAGGCTCTTCATCGACAACAGCATCCGCTGCACATCGGGGTGATGGTCGATACGCACCGAAGCCGCATCGGCCGAGTCGATCGCCCGGCCCTGGACGCGCTCACGGGCGTAGGCGCGCGCGCGCTGGTACGCACGGTCACAGATGCCCACGCCTTCGAGGCCGACGGCGAGCCGGGAGTTGTTCATCATGGTGAACATCGCGGCAAGGCCGTGATTCTCCTTGCCGACAAGGTAGCCGACCGCTCCGCCTTCGTCGCCGAACGACATGACCGCCGTCGGGCTGCCGTTGATGCCGAGCTTGTGTTCGATCGAAACGCAGCGCAGATCGTTGCGCGCACCCAGGCTGCCGTCGTCGTTGACCATGAACTTCGGCGCCAGGAACAACGAGATGCCGCGCACGCCCGGAGGCGCATCAGGTGTTCGGGCGAGAACCATATGGATTATGTTCTCGGACAAGTCGTGCTCGCCGAAGGTGATGAAGATCTTCTGGCCGCTGATCCGGTAATGGTCGCCTTCTGGGACCGCGCGCGTGCGCACCCGCGCCAGGTCTGAGCCGGCCTGCGGTTCGGTGAGGTTCATGGTGCCGGCCCACTCACCGCTGATGAGCTTCGGCAGGTAGCGCGCCTTCAACTCCGCCGTCGCATGCGCCTCGATGAGCTCGGCCGCACCTTGGGTCAGCATCGGGCACAGCGAGAAGGCCATGTTGGCGGCGGTCCAGATCTCGCCGACCGCTGTCGCCAGAAGGAACGGCAGGCCCTGCCCGCCGTACTCGGCTGGCAGCCCAATGCCGTTCCAGCCGCCCTCGATGAAGGCCTGGTATGCTTCGATGAAGCCCGAAGGGGTGCGCACCACCCCATTCTCGAAGGTGCATCCCTCGTGGTCGCCGCGCGGATTCAAGGGGGCGAGCACCTCGGCGCCGAACTTGCCAGCCTCATTGAGAATGGCCTCGATCAGGTCATCGGTGACATCGGCAAAAGCGGGCATCGCGCGTACTTGGTCAATCCCGGCAACATTCCCGATGACGAAGCGCATTTCCGCGAGCGGGGGAGTGTAAAGGGGCATCGGTGCGTTTTCTTTCCTTGTCGTGCCGTGAGAAACTTGTCCGGCCAGCCGGCATCAAAAAACGGCGCTACGGTAGTCGAGGCGGCCATCGCCGTCAATTTGGCGACGGCCGCTTAAACCCGGGGCCGCAGCCGTTCCGTCAGCATGAGGCCGACGACGGCGGCGACGACCAGGCTGCCGCCCAGGAGCGCCGTCGCATCGGGCGTTTCGCCAAGGCCGAGCCATACCCAGATCGGTGCCAGCACGGTCTCAAGCAGCGACAGGAGGCCGAGCTCGGCCGCTTGCAGGTTGCGGCTGCCGCGCACGAACAAGAACAGGCCGAGGCCGAGCTGAAAGAAGCCGAGCGTCGCCAGGATGGCAAGTTGGGCGCCGCTGACGCTGACCCCGATCGCCCACGGCGCCGCCACCGCCGCCGCGATGAGCCCGCTTAACAGGGTCGCCGGGACCATGTCGATATGCCGCCAGCGGCGCAGGACGATGATGTTGGCACCGAAACTGAGCGCGGCCAGGAAGGCGAACGCGTCGCCAGCGACGTTGCCGGTGGCGGCGCCGTGGCCGAACATGACCGCAATGCCGACCATTGCCACCCCGATCGCGATAACCGTCCTCCGGTTGAGGACTTCGTGCAGGATCAGGCGCGCCAGCACCGCCGCCACCAGCGGCGAGGCGCTCATCAGAATCATCGTGTTGGCGACTTGTGTCCGGGTGATCGACAAGATGTAGCCAAAGAACATGCCGCTCAAGAGAACCCCAGACAACAGGCCCGGCCAGCCCACTGCCGCGATGGCGGCTGGTGCTTGGCGTCCATGCCCGGCGATAAGGCCAATCGTCACCGCAAGCGCCATGAACGACGAGCGCCAGAAGAGAATCGCGCCGCCATCCATATCAACGAGGCGGACCAGGATGCCGCCCGAGCTCCAGCACAGGCAGGCACCCGCGACAAGCAGGGCGCCACGGGCGTGCGCGGAGAGGGCAGGCATGGCGGTGGGCGCTCCAATATGGAGGAGGGGTCGATCGGCGGTCGGTGGCAGTCTAGCGAAGCCGGCGCCGGTAGGCGAGGCGGGCGATCTTTGTCGACCGACGCAATTCTGTCACGCCCGCGCCATCGCCCTGTCATGCACCGACGCTACCTTGGGGATAGAATGCTTCAGCAGATGAGGTCAACGCAGCCATGAGCGAACGATCAGATACTCCAGCCCACGTGCCCGCCGGCGCCGCCGAGGAAGAGACCAGCAATCCGCTGACCGCGGCGACGATCGGAGAAGTGATCGGCGCACGCTTCAACCGGCGCGAGGCTCTGCAGGGGCTCACGGCGGTCGCCGCGTTGAGCGTGCTGGCCCCCTTGGCTGGCCTTGCCGGCCATCGCCCGGCTTCGGCCGCAGCCGCGCCGTCGTCGCTTGCATTCAAGGAGGTCGCCCACGGCACGACCGAGACCCACGTCGTCGCCGAGGGCTACGAGGCGCAAACGCTGATGCGCTGGGGCGATCCGCTGGAAGCCGGAGCCCCGGCGTTCGATCCGGCCAGCCAGACGGCGGCCGCGCAGGCGAAGCAATGGGGCTATAATAACGACTACGTCGGCTACATGCCGTTGCCGAAGGGCGCTTCAGTGCCCGACCATGGCCTCTTGTGCGTGAACTTCGAGTACACCGACGCGCACCTGATGTTCCCCGGCTTGAAGGATGGCGATGTCGATGCCGTGAGCCGCGAACAGGCGGACATCGAGATGGCTGCGCATGGCCATGGCATCGTCGAGATCCGCCGCGACGCCGCCACAGGTGCCTGGTCGGCGGTCAAGGACAGTCCCTATAACCGCCGCATCAGCATGCTGTTGAGCGAATGCGTCGTTGCCGGCCCGGCTGCGGGTCATGCGCGCCTCAAGACCGCCGCCGACCCGACCGGCAAGAAGGTCATCGGCACGCTCAACAACTGCGCTGGCGGCAAGACGCCGTGGGGCACGATTTTGAGCGGCGAGGAGAACTTCAACCTTTACTTCACCGCCGATGCGGCCGAATCACCGGAGAGCGCGAATTACAAGCGCGTCGGCATCAAGGCGAAGAGCCGGCATGCCTGGTCGCGCTTCCATGACCGCTTCGATACCGGCAAGGAGCCGAACGAACCCAACCGGTTCGGCTGGATCGTCGAAATCGATCCCTACGACCCGAAGGCAGCACCGGTCAAGCGGACGGCTTTGGGTCGCTTCAAGCACGAAGGCGCCACCTCCGTCGTCAACAAGGACGGCCGCGTCGTCGTCTACACCGGCGATGACGAAATGTTCGAGTACGTCTACCGCTTCGTCAGCAAGGGCCGCTTCGATCCGGCCGCTGGTGCTGCGAACAGCGCGTTGCTCGATGAGGGCAAGCTTTCGGTCGCCCGCTTCGAGACCGACGGCTCGCTCACCTGGCTGCCGCTGGTGTTCGGCCAGGGACCGCTTACGGCCGCCAACGGCTTCGCCTCGCAGGCCGACGTGCTGATCGAGTGCCGGCGTGCGGCGGATCTCCTGGGCGCGACGCCGATGGACCGGCCGGAGGATGTCGAACCGAACCCGGTGAGCGGCATCGTCTATGTGGTGCTGACCAACAACCGCAAGCGCGAAGCGGATAAGGTTGACGCCGTCAACCCGCGCGGCCCCAACCCGGCCGGCCACATCCTTGAGATGATCCCGCCCGGGGCGACGGCGGCGGAGCGTGACCACGCCGCCCCGCGCTTCACGTGGTCCATCTTTCTGCTCGCCGGCGATCCGGCCAGCGCGGAATCAGGGGCGCGCTATCATCCGGATGTTTCCGCCGACGGCTGGCTCGCGGCACCGGACAACATCGCCTTCGATCCCAAGGGGCGGATCTGGATCGCGACCGACGGCGCGCCGCAGCTGGGCTTTGCCGATGGTGTCTGGGCGGCGGACACGGAAGGGCCGGCACGCGCGCTGACGCGGATGTTCTACCGGACGCCGATCGGCGCCGAGATGTGTGGGCCGGAGTTCAACAGCGACGGCACGGCATTCTTTGTTGCCGTCCAGCACCCGGGCGATTCCAAAGGCTCGACGTTTGATCAGCCGTCGACGCGCTGGCCTGACTTCAAGGACGGCATGCCGCCCAGGCCGTCGGTGCAGGTGATCATCCGCAAGGGCGGCGGCATCGTCGGCGTTTGATCGAGCGTCATCGGGTCAGCGGGTCGGCCGGTTCCTCCCGGTCCCCGCCCCCGTAGGGACGCTGCCTCCGCCTCTCAGTCTCTAGCGTCGAAACGAGAAGTGGCTTATTTAGCAATAGGTTATGGTCTGGTGGCTGCCGGTCGCCGCGTGCCAGACTTGCAACTCGTGTTGACAATCACTGTCAGCAGGAACATCATAATGATGTGGGCTGGTCACTGCGTAGCGGGGGCTGGCCCCTATTGTTTTGGCAGGACGACAAGGCCATAGCCATCGACCTTGCCCGCCCGACTGCGGCGGAGCTTGCTATTGACGATGCGCCAATCGTCGTTGTCGGGTTTTCCCAGTAAGTGCCGCCCGATGGGAGAGACGACAAGGTCGGCCAGTTGCAGACCGGCGATGAGTCCTGTTTGGCACGGAGGTTGAGAGCGACGATGCGCTGCTCGACAACTGTTGCCCGGAGATAATGAGTCCCCTGGATCTTCAGATTCAACCACGCCAATTCGAGTTGGCGGTCCAAGGTCGGATCGCGTTTTTCGGCGACGATCACACCTCGACCCGCGATCCGGCCGATATCGAAGCAGAAGCGTTCGACCAGCACATCGAGGCTGAGCAGATAGGGATCGAGCGCCGCGACTCCGTAGCGGGCCAAGTGGTCATTCTTGCGGATTGCACAAGCGACGACGGTATACCTCAGATCCGACATCAGGCTGTTCAAACACTCGCAGAAGCGCTTGCGGAACAGAGGATCCTGAAGACGCTCAAAACCATTGCGGTTGCGGGTGATGTCGGCAGTATGCAGGACAATGTCAGTTCGCTCGAACATCTCCCGCTTGAATGCGTTCATGGCATCCGTTAGCGGCCCTTCGGCGTAGGCCTGCTCCATAATGACGCCACCCAGAACAAACACCGGATACTGGGGGTCGATCACCGACAGGTTGTGATCACCTGACTCGTCGAGAAAGAGAACCTTCATGCCGTTACGGTCTTTGGGGAAGCCAGATTAAGGCCCTTCCACAATTACGTCCGTCTCCCAAAGCAACGCTGCATAGATCCTCTAGAAACGAACGGGCCGCAGCGTGTGCTGCGGCCCGCGACGTTTCGGCCTAGCCGTCTTTGGCAGGGAGGGTGACTTAGAAGTCCATGTCGCCCATGCCGCCCATGCCGCCGCCGCCCGGCATTGCCGGCATCGACTTCTTCTCCGGCTTCTCGGCGATCATCGCCTCGGTCGTGACGAGCAGACCCGCCACCGAAGCGGCATCCTGCAGCGCCGTGCGCACGACCTTGGTCGGATCGATGATGCCGGCCTTGAACATGTCGACGTACTTGCCGTTCTGGGCATCGAAGCCGAGGCTGGTATCGCCGCCTTCCAAGAGCTTGCCGACAACGACCGCGCCGTCATCACCGGCGTTCTCAGCGATCTGACGGCACGGCGCCTGCAGCGCCCGGCGCACGATCTCGACGCCGACGCGCTGGTCGTCGTTGCTCGGCTTCACGCCTTCGAGCGCCTTGCCGGCATAGAGCAGCGCGACGCCGCCACCGGGAACGATGCCTTCCTCGACCGCGGCGCGGGTCGCGTGCATGGCATCCTCGACGCGATCCTTCTTCTCCTTCACCTCGGTCTCGGTGGCGCCGCCGACCCGGATCACCGCCACACCGCCGGCGAGCTTCGCCAGCCGCTCTTGCAGCTTCTCGCGGTCGTAATCCGAGGTCGTCTCCTCGATCTGGGCCCGGATCTGGCTGCAGCGGCCCTTGATGTCATCAGAGTTGCCGGCGCCTTCGATGATCGTCGTCTCTTCCTTGGTGATGACCACCCGCTTCGCGGTGCCCAGCATGTCGAGGTTGACGTTCTCGAGCTTGATGCCGAGGTCTTCGCTGATCACCTGGCCGTTGGTGAGGATGGCGATGTCTTCCATCATCGCCTTGCGCCGATCGCCGAAGCCGGGCGCCTTCACCGCCGCGACCTTGAGACCGCCGCGCAGCTTGTTGACGACGAGCGTCGCGAGCGCCTCACCTTCGACGTCTTCGGCGAGGATCAGCAGCGGCTTGCCCGACTGCACGACCTGCTCCAGCACCGGCAGCAGCGGCTGCAGGCCGGACAGCTTCTTCTCGTGGAGGAGGATGAACGGGCTCTCCAGCTCGCACGTCATCTTCTCGGCATTGGTGATGAAATAGGGCGAGGTGTAGCCGCGGTCGAACTGCATGCCCTCGACCACTTCGAGCTCTGAGGACAGGCTCTTCGCCTCTTCAGCCGTGATCACCCCTTCCTTGCCCACCTTCTCCATCGCGCGCGCGAGCATTTCACCGATCTCGCGGTCGCCGTTGGCGGAAATGGTGCCGATCTGGGCGATTTCTGCGTTCGAAGACACCGCCTTCGAGCGGCTCTTGAGGTCGGCAATGATCGCCTCGACGGCGAGGTCGATGCCGCGCTTCAGGTCCATCGGGTTCATCCCGGCGGCAACCGACTTCGCGCCCTCGCGCACGATCGCCTGCGCCAGCACGGTCGCGGTCGTGGTGCCGTCGCCAGCCTCGTCGGAGGTCTTGGAGGCAACCTCGCGCACCATCTGCGCGCCCATGTTCTCAAACTTGTCGGCGAGTTCGACTTCCTTCGCGACCGTCACGCCGTCCTTCGTAATGCGCGGTGCGCCGAAGCTCTTCTCGATCACGACGTTGCGGCCCTTTGGCCCCAGCGTCACCTTGACGGCATTGGCGAGCATGTCGACGCCATTCAGCATCCGCTGTCGCGCGTCGGTGGAAAAACGGACTTCCTTAGCGGCCATCTTGTATCTCCCGGATCTGGCTTGAAGCGGCGCTGGTTAGGACTCGATGATGCCCAAGAGGTCGGACTCTTTCATGATCAACAGGTCTTCGCCGTCGATCTTGACTTCCGTACCCGACCACTTGCCGAACAGCACCCGATCGCCCGCCTTGACATCAAGCGGCTGGATCTTGCCGTCTTCGCCGCGCGCGCCGGGACCTGCGGCCACCACTTGGCCTTCCTGCGGCTTTTCCTTTGCCGTGTCGGGAATGATGATCCCGCCTTTGGTCTTCTCTTCTTGCTCGACGCGTCGGACAACAACGCGGTCATGAAGCGGCCGAAACTTCATCTGGCACCCCTCCGATTTTTCCTCTGTGTTGCGTGCAATCCCGATCGGGCTGTTAGCACTCTCAGCCCGTGAGTGCCACGGACGTAGTTGCCCCCCGTTTCGTTGTCAAGGGCCGAGCGCCGCTGCCGGCACCGGCGAGGCCCCTTCCGGGCCAGCCGGCCATGGTGCATGCTGAAGTCTTACCGGATGGCGCAGGAGGCAGGCGAAGATGGCGGAAAGCGATCCGACGCGCGCAAGTTCGGCGCTGGCGGCACCCTGGCCGGCCCCTGCGGAGGCGGTGCGGCCGGAATGGATCGATGCCAACGGCCACATGAACGTGGCCTACTACGTTTTGGTGTTCGACCACGCCACCGATGCTTTCCTCGACCTTCTCGACGTCGGCGAGCGCTACCGGACGATGGAGGGCAAGGCGTTCTTCGTCACCGAGGCGCACGTCACCTACGAGCGGGAGCTCTGCGGAGGCGACCAACTGCAAGTCTTCACGCAAATCCTGGGCTTCGACGGCACCAGGCTCGTCCTCTTCCACCAGATGCAATGCGCGCGCTTGGGGGGGCCGGCGGCAGCGACCAACGAGGTCTTGTGCCTCAACGTCGATCTTGAGACCCGCCGGGCGGTACCGCTGGCTGCCGCCGCACGGGAGCGTTTGCATGCGGCCGCAGCGGCGCACGCGCAGCTGCCCCGACCCGCCCGTGCCGGCCGCGCCATCAGCCTTGCCACCCGCCGGCCCGGCTGACGCGCGGGTGGTTCATCATGCGTTAACGCCCGGCCCCCTATCATCCTGCCGACGCGGAGCTGGCCTGCCGACAGGCTGGAGGGAAGATGCGCTACGCCCATAGCTTTGAGAAGGCCGTCGCTTACGCCAAGAAGGCGTTTGAGCAAATGCTGGCGCGGGATGTCCCTCCGCATCCGAACAATTTCGTCGTCTGGTACACCTACTGCTCCGGCGAGGATCAAGAGCTGGGCAAGGTCCTCGACATCCTGATCGACAACAATCAGGAGTTCAGCGAGGAGCGCAACGCCGCCGTCTACAACAAGTTCTGCTCCAGTCCCTACGAGGCGGTGCCGATGCACCTGATCGCCGAGCGGATGGAAGCCGAGCTCACGGCTGCCGTCAGCGTGCTGGAGAAGACCGGGCGCGATGTCACGACCTACGGCGACTCGCTGCAGGAGGTCCGCACCAAGGTGCGCGAGGCGCGCTGCGCCCAGGATGTGGTCCAACTCCTGACCGGAATGCTGACCCAGACCCGGGCGATGGCAAGCCAGAGCCGCGATGTCGAAGGGCAGCTGCGCCAATCGTGGACGGAGGTCAGCAGGCTGCGCGAGGAGCTCGAAGACGCGCGGCGCGAGGCGATGACCGACGCGCTGACCGGGCTTGCCAACCGCAAGATGTTCGATTTCATGCTGCGCGATACGGCAACCGCGGCGATGGAGGCGGGACTGCCGCTGTCGCTCCTGTTCCTCGACATCGACCACTTCAAGAACTTCAACGACACCTACGGCCACACCGTCGGCGATCACGTGCTGAAGCTGCTGGCGACCGTGCTCCGCGATACCTGCAAGGGCCAGGACACGCCGGCTCGCTACGGCGGCGAGGAGTTCGCGGTCATCCTGCCGCAGACGACGATCCAGCAAGCCGCCGCGCTTGCGGAGAGCATCCGCGGCCGCGTCGCCGCGAAGGGCATCGTCCACCGCAAGACCGGCGAGCAGCTCGGCCGGGTCAACGTCTCGATCGGCGTCGCCGGCTTGATCTACGGTGAGTCGATGCGGCAGTTCGTCGAGCGCGCCGATCACGCGCTCTACATGGCGAAGCGCACCGGCCGCAATAAGGTCGTCGTGCAGGACGGCAAGCTCGACAAGAAGTCGATAGCCCTGGCCCCGTAAGCCGAGACCCCCTACAAAGCAGCACGCTTCGCGCTGTGCCGGCGCGCGCGCCGGCCCCAAGGGTGTCACGTCCGCTGATCGGGTGTCCATGCCGCCGGGGAGCTTCGCGCCAACCAAGGCCGTTGCCGTTGCTGTCGGGCCGGCGATTGCGCTGCTCGCGCTGCTGGCCGGCGCCGGCTTGATATCCGGGGCCGCGGCCTGCACGGTCGTGGCCGTGCTGATCGGCTGTGCCCTGGTTGCGCGACAAGGGCTCGACCGCCGCAACAAGCCCCTTACCACCCCCGCGCCGGTTCCCCCCGAAACCGCGCCGCAGCCGCTCCTTGACCACCTCCCCGACCCCGTGATCCTCGTCAACCGGGGGCGCGAGATCACGGCCGTCAATCGAATGGCCCGCGAGACCGTAGGCGTCGGCGAGGTCGGCCGCGATCTGGCGCTCACCATGCGTCACCCACGCGTTCTCGCCGCCGTCGAGGCTGTGTTGACCGGCGCGAGCACGGTCAGCGAGGAGATATCGCTGGCAGTGCCGACGCCGCGCACGTTCACCTTGCATGCGGCGCGCTTGGAGGGCGCCGGGACGCACGGCCAGACAGCCGCAGCGGCGGTCTTGGTGCTGCGCGACGAAACCCGCGCCAAACGGGCTGAACAAACGCGCGCCGATTTCGTCGCCAACGCCTCACATGAGCTGCGGTCGCCGCTCTCGGCGCTGATCGGCTTCATCGAGACCCTGTTGGGCCCGGCCAGCGACGATGCGCACGCGCGCGAGCGCTTTCTGGGCCTGATGCGCGCGGAAGCGATGCGGATGGCCCGGCTGGTTGACGACCTGATGTCGTTGTCGCGGGTCGAGATCAACGAGCACGTACCGCCCAAGGATGCGGTTGCGGTCGGCGCCATCTTGCAGAGCGTCGCCGATACGCTGTCGGTGCGCGCCGAGGACAAGGGCATGACGATCGCGCTCGACATCGAGGCGAACCTGCCGTTCGTTCTCGGCGACGGCGATCAATTGACACAGGTCTTTCACAATCTGGTCGATAACGCGGTCAAATACGCCCGTTCGGGCACCGTGGTCCGCCTCGCCGCCACGCGGAGTGAGCGTGCCACTGGCAGCGGCCAGGCTGTTTCGGTCGCGGTGATCGATTCCGGCGAAGGCATCGCTGCCATCCACCTGCCGCGGCTGACCGAGCGCTTCTATCGCGCCGATGCCGGCCGCTCGCGCAGGCTGGGCGGCACCGGGCTTGGCCTTGCCATCGTCAAGCACATCGTCAACCGCCACCGCGGCACGCTTTCGATTGAAAGCAAGCGGGGCGTCGGCAGCACGTTCACCGTCGTCCTGCCGGCGGCACCAAGCGTGAGCTCAACGTCACAATAGGGTAAACTAACCGTCATAAAAGGATCTGCGACCTTCACTATGGTCGGGCCCGCGCATTCTCCGCCGCTGGCGCGACCTCGCCGGGCGGTTAAACGCGCGTCTTTTTCGTGGGATGACAAGTTTTTCGTGGGATGAAAAGGGAGAGTTCGATGATCCGCAAGACCCTCGCGGTCGCCGCCGTGGCGACGATCGCCGCCGCCGGCAGCGCCGAAGCGCGCGACCAGATCCGCATCGTTGGGTCGTCGACGGTGTTTCCATTTTCGACACGTGTTGCCGAGGAATTTGGCAAGACCACCAATTTCAAGACCCCGATTGTCGAAAGCACGGGCACCGGCGGCGGCATGAAGCTTTTTTGCGGCGGTGTCGGCGTGGAGCATCCGGACATCACCAACGCATCCCGCCAGATCAAGGCTTCCGAAATTGAAAGCTGCGCCAAGGCCGGCGTGACCGCGATCACCGAGGTGAAGATTGGCTATGACGGCATCGTCCTCGCCAACTCCAAGGCCGCACCGCAGATGAACATCACTTTGAAGCAGCTCTATCTGGCGCTTGCCAAGGACGTTCCGGACGGCAAGGGCGGGCTGCAGGCCAATCCGTACAAGACGTGGAGCGAAATCGATCCTTCCCTGCCGAAGGTGAAGATCGAAGTGCTGGGGCCGCCGCCGACATCGGGCACGAGGGATGCCTTCAGCGAGCTCGCCATGGAAGGCGGCTGCGATAAGATCGATGAACTCAAGGAATTGAAAAAGACCGACGAGAAGAAGCACAGGGCGGTTTGCCAAGGCATTCGTGAGGACGGCGCCTTCATCGAGGCCGGCGAGAACGACATTCTGATCGTTCGCAAGCTGGAAGCGAACAAGGACGCCTTCGGCATATTCGGTTACAGCTTCCTCGATCAGAACCAGGAAAAGATCCAGGGCAGCCGGATCAACGGCGTCGCGCCGGCCTACGACGACATCTCATCCGGCAAGTACCCGGTGTCGCGTTCGATCTTCTTCTACGTCAAGAAGGCGCATGTCGGCGTCATCCCGGGCATGCGCGAGTATATCGCCGAGTTCACCAGCGACAAGGCGTGGGGTCCTGAGGGTTATCTGGCGGACAAGGGCCTGATTGCCATGCCCGATGCGGAGCGGGCGAAATACCGCGCGGCGGCTGCAAACCTCGAGGACAATTTGCCAAAGTAGCAGGCCAACGTTGTAAGATTGCATGAGCGTTGCGACTGTCCGGGGGATCACGAACTGATCCTCCGGACCGGCGCGGCGGCGAAGGCCGGCACTACGGCCGCGGCATTGAAAGCCCAAGAGAAAAAACCATCGCCAGCGGCGCGGCTCGACACAATGTGAAGCGGGACCTTCATGTCGTTATCGACACTTCTTCTGGCACTCTTAGTTCTTTCCTCGCTAGCTTTTTATCTTGGCCGCAAGAAGGCGCTGTCGGCTGCCGGCGGTAACCTGCGAACCCTGCATTCTCTACCGAACTATTACGGCTATTATTTGGCCCTGTGGGCAGGGATCCCTGCGCTCGCAGTCTTCACGCTTTGGTTGGTCTTGGAGCCACAGATCGTCCAGTCACTTGTGGTTGGAGGCCTGCCCGAGGCGCAGCGCAACCTGTCGCCGGGAAGGTTGGGGCTTCTTATCAACGACATCCGTAACCTCGCATCAGGTAACATCGTCAGCCGGGAGGTGGCGCCTGGCTTACAGGAGGCGGCCGAGCATTATGTCCGTCTGCGCGATACGAGCCGCATTGCCCTGGTCGTTGCCGTGCTCGCGCTTGCCGTCGCAGGCTTGACCTTTGGCCGGCAGCGCATCAGTGCCCATCTGCGGGCGCGCAACCAGGTCGAGACGGTGGTGAAGGTTTTCCTGATTGTGGGGTCCACCGTCGCTGTCTTGACCACGGCGGGAATTGTCTTTTCCCTGGTGTTCGAAGCTGGCCGCTTCTTCGTTGCCGTGTCACCGGCGGAATTCCTGTTCGGCACCGAATGGAGCCCGCAGATCGCGCTGCGCAAGGATCAGGTCGGCGCCCAGGGGGCGTTCGGGGCCGTGCCCTTGTTCGCTGGCACGCTCCTCATTTCCGTGATTGCGATGTGTGTCGCCATGCCGGTCGGGCTGATGTCGGCGATCTACATGGCCGAG
Organism: Defluviicoccus sp.; assembly: GCA_029624735.1. GTDB lineage: Bacteria > Pseudomonadota > Alphaproteobacteria > Rhodospirillales > Defluviicoccaceae > Defluviicoccus. The sequence goes on from JARSSM010000019.1 coordinate 140,631, forward strand.
TACGCTCCGCCAAGGCTGCGCACCGTGATCAAGCCGATCCTCGAAATTCTGGCCGGCATTCCCACCGTCGTTTACGGCTTCTTCGCCGCGTTGACGGTAGCGCCATTTTTCCGTGACACCGGTGCTGCGGTCGGCCTAACCATTTCTTCGGAAAGCGCGCTCGCGGCCGGCATCGTCATGGGCATCATGATCATCCCATTTGTCTCGTCGTTATCGGACGACGTCATCAATGCGGTGCCACGGGCGATGCGGGAAGGCTCCTACGGCCTGGGCGCGACGCAGTCGGAAACGATCCGCAAGGTCATCATCCCGGCGGCGCTGCCCGGCATCGTCGGCGGCTTCCTGTTGGCGATTTCGCGCGCGATCGGCGAGACGATGATCGTCGTCATGGCCGCAGGCCTGACCGCCAACATGACGATCAATCCGTTTCATGCCGTGACCACGATCACGGTGCAGATCGTGACGCTCCTGATCGGCGATCAGGAGTTCGACAGCCCGAAAACGCTCGCTGCTTTCGCCCTCGGGCTGGTTCTCTTCCTGATTACGCTGGTCCTGAACATCGGCGCCCTGCGCATCGTGAAGAAGTATCGGGAACAATATGAGTAATTCGGCAAACGGCGCTGCACTGCCCGGAGCGGGCGGGCTCGGCTCGATTTTCGACGCGCGCCAACAGGTTTCGGAAGCGGTTTCGGCCGGCCTCAAGCGCCGGTACGCGCGCGAGAGACGGTTTCGCCTGTACGGCATGCTGGCGACATTGTTCGCGGTCGTGGTGCTGGGCATCTTGCTGTTCACCATCATCCGCACCGGGCTGCCGGCCTTTACGCAGACGATGATCAAGCTGAGCGTCACGCTCTACCCGCAGGAGATCGACCCGAAGGGCGACCGCGATCCGCAGACGCTTTCGAGCGCCGATTACCAGCGGCTGGTGCGCGACGCGCTCGACGACTACTTCCCCGACGTGACCTCGCGCAACGACCGCCGCGAGCTGTTCGCCATGATCAGTCCCGGCGCGACCTACGTCATCCGCTCCATGGTAATGGCCGATCCGTCGCTGATCGGCAAGCGGATCGAGATCGAGGTGCCGCTCAAGGACGACATCGACCAGTTCGCCAAGGGCAAGATTGATCGCGAGGCCGATCAGGCGAACCGCCGTGTCTCGGACAAGCAGATCGGCTGGTACCAGCGGCTGGTTGACCGCGACCTGATCGTGAGCCGCTTCAACACCACGCTGTTCACCGCCGGCGACTCACGCTCGCCGGAACTGGCCGGCATCTGGGGCGCCGTCGTGGGCTCGTTCTGGACCATGACGCTGACGCTCCTGATGTCATTCCCGCTCGCGGTCGGTGCGGCCGTCTATCTGGAGGAGTTCGCGCCCAAGAACCGCTGGACCGACGTGATCGAGGTCAACATCAACAATCTGGCGGCGGTGCCGTCGATTGTCTTCGGTCTGTTGGGCCTGGCCGTCTTCATCGGCTTCTTCGGCGTGCCGCGCTCCTCGCCGATGGTCGGCGCCCTGGTGCTGACGCTGATGACGTTGCCGATCATCATCATCGCCAGCCGCGCCGCGCTCAAGTCCGTGCCGCCGTCGATCCGCGAAGCTGCACTCGGAGTCGGCGCATCCAAGATGCAAGCAACGTTGCACCATGTCCTCCCGCTGGCCATGCCGGGGATGCTGACGGGCACCATCCTTGGCATGGCGCATGCGCTGGGCGAAACGGCACCGCTGCTGATGATCGGTATGGTCGCCTTCATAGTCGATATTCCGAGCGGGCCGCTCAACTCGGCGACCGTGATGCCGGTGCAGATCTACCTGTGGTCGGACGCGCCGGAGCGGGCCTTCATCGAGCGCGCGTCGGCCGCGATCATGGTTCTGCTCGGCTTTCTCACCGTCATGAACCTGCTTGCAGTCGCGCTGCGCAAGCGGTTCGAGAAGCGCTGGTAGGCGGGCGCGGTACGCCATGGTTCGCGTCAGTGCGAGTAGCAGGGAGACAGAGATGATCGCGATGCAGGCGACGACCGGTCGGGCGACTGACGCGGCGGCCAGTCCGGTGCCCGCGTTCATGACCCGAGACGTGTGCGTCTTTTACGGGCAGAAGCAGGCGCTCACGAACGTGAGCCTGGATATCCACCGCAATCAGGTGACGTCGCTGATCGGTCCGTCCGGCTGCGGCAAGTCGACTTATCTCCGCTGCCTCAACCGGATGAACGATATCATCGACGGCTGCCGGGTGACGGGGAGCATCCTCCTCGACGGTCAGGACATCTACGCCGGCAGCATGGACGTCGTGCACCTGCGAGCCCGCGTCGGCATGGTGTTCCAGAAGCCGAACCCGTTTCCGAAGTCGATCTTCGAGAACGTCGCCTACGGCCCGCGCATCCACGGCATCGCCAAGGACAAGACCGAACTCGAAGCCATCGTGCATAACAGCCTGGAAAAGGCGGGCCTCCTGGCCGAGGTCAAGGATCGCATGGATCAGCCGGGAACCGGTCTCTCCGGCGGTCAGCAGCAGCGGCTATGCATCGCGCGGGCGATTGCGGTGCAGCCGGAAGTGATCTTGATGGACGAGCCGTGCTCGGCGCTCGATCCGATCGCGACGGCCCGCATCGAAGAACTGATCGACGAGCTGCGCGAGCATTTCGCGATCGTCATCGTGACCCACTCGATGCAGCAGGCGGCGCGCGTTTCGCAGCGCACCGGCTTTTTCCACTTAGGGATTCTCGTTGAGACCGGCGACACCGAGCAGATCTTCACCAACCCGCGCGACAAGCGGACGCAAGACTACATCACCGGCCGCTTCGGCTAGGCGCCCCGCGGAAGGCGCGGCTTGAGGTTGGTTAGGGATGCGCAGAGGAGTGGCGACACATGGGCTCGGAGCACACGGTCAAGTCGTTCGATGAGGAACTGCGGCGCCTCGACAACATGCTGGCCGAGATGGGCGGCCTCGCCGAGGTGCAGCTGCAGAGCGCCTTGGAGGCGCTCATCCGCCGCGATACCGAAAAGGCGGCCGAAATCGTCGCCAACGACCGCCGCCTCGATCACCTTGAGGCGGAGGTCGACCAGCATACGATCGCCATGCTGGCACGCCGCCAGCCGATGGCGAAGGACCTGCGCGAGATCGTGGGCGCGCTTAAGGTCGCGAGCATGATCGAACGGATCGGCGATTACGCCAAGAACGTCGCCAAGCGCACGGCCGCAATTGCGGAAATGCCGCCGGTACCCTCCGCCCAGACGGTGGTGCGTCTGGGCGGGCTCGCCCAGCAGATGGTCAAGGACGTGCTGGACGCCTACCTGTCCCGTGACCTCGATCAGGCGAAAAGCGTACGCGCGCGCGACCGCGAGCTGGACGCGCTCTACACCAGCATCTTCCGCGAGCTCCTGACCTACATGATGGAGGACCCTCGCAACATCTCCGCGTGCACGCACTTGCTGTTCGTCGCCAAGCACATCGAGCGCATCGGCGACCACGCAACCAACATCGCGGAGATCGTGCATTTCCTTGTCACCGGCGAGATGCCGGCGGACGAGCGACCGCGCCAGGACGAAAGCGAGATGACCATCGTCACGGCGCACACCACGGGTGGTGAGAATTAGGGGGGAGCCACATGGGAAAGCCGCGGATCCTGATCGTCGAGGACGAAGAGGCGCAGGCGGAACTGCTGCGCTACAACTTCGAGCGGGCCGATTTCAATGTCGCCGTCGCCGGTGACGGCGAGGACGCCCTGATCACCATCGAAGAACAACCGCCTGACATCGTCGTCCTCGACTGGATGCTGCCCGGCACCTCGGGCATCACCGTGTGCCAACGCATGCGCAGCCGGGTCGAGACGCGCCAGATCCCGGTGATTCTGCTGACCGCGCGCAGCGAGGAGATGGACCGCGTGCGCGGCCTGGAGAGTGGCGCCGACGATTATGTCGTCAAGCCGTTCTCGCCGGCCGAGCTGATCGCACGCGTGCGGGCGGTTTTGCGGCGTGCGCGGCCGTCCCTTGCCGAAGAGCGGCTGCAGTGCGTCGATATCACCATGGATGTCGGCACCCACCGTGTTACGCGGCGCGGGCGCCAGATTCACCTTGGCCCGATCGAGTTCCGCCTGCTGCGGCTGTTCATGGAGCGGCCGGACCGGGTGTTCACCCGCGAGCAGCTGCTCGACAAGGTGTGGGGGCGGGACATCCACGTCGAGCTGCGCACGGTCGACGTGCACATCAGGCGCCTGCGTAAGGCCTTGGGCGCGCACGGCGACGATGACGTCATCCGCACCGTGCGCGGCACCGGCTACGCGCTCGACATGATCGGTGCAATGAACTGAAGGTGGTGGGCGGCGCTTGGCCGGATCAGCTTGCCACCGGTGAGTTCGCAGGGGCAGGCGCCGGGTTCAACAGCTTCCCGAGGTCGAACTCGCCGTGGGCGACCGCCGCCCGCTCTGCTTCCGGGCGGCCCTCGCAGTACGGCTTATACGCCATATCCTGCAGCAGAATGTGATGGTTTAGCCACTCGGTGAGGAACGTCAGCACCTCCTCGCGGCTGATGCTGTCCGGCCTCTCGCTGAAGCGGCGTTGCAACAGGTGCACCTCGCGGGTGAGCGCCCAGTGCTCCTCCCGATGGATATCCGCCTCCGGATATTCCATCGCCACCATCACCTTCTCTTCGCGCTGGAAATGGAACACCGTATAGGCGACCAGCGTCACCAGGACCTCAGGGATGACGCGACGCCTGGTTGCTTCGGAGTCGTCCGCGCTAGCGATGCGGTTGATCATCTCGATGAGCATCTGATGATCGCGATCAAGCCGGTCGACGCCGACGCTCATCGCATTCGTCCATTTGATCGCCGTCATCGTGCCCTGTCCTGCGCCGCAGCGCGACCGGAGTGGGACCTTCTCATCCCTGTCTATAGACTGCCGCTTGCAGACGCAGCGGTCAAGAAAGTCGAGACCGTCATCTCGCTTTACTTTCGTGTCGTTCGGGCGGCACGAAAGGTGCGGTCGCCAAGCCGTCATCGCCCAGCCGCGATTCCGCTACGGCTGCCCGGTTGCCGTGCCAACGCCGAACTGCTAGCTTCCGCCCGCGCTCTTAAGGGGGGTGCGCGGACCAACGACAGAGGCGGCCTTGAACGCATGAAAATCAGTGGCAACGCGATCCGGCCAGGGATGGTGATCGAGCACCAGGGTCGCCTGTGGCGGGCGGTGAGGATATTTCATACCCAGCCCGGCAAGGGCGGGGCCTACCTGCAGGTTGAACTGCGCGACCTGCGCTCCGGCACCAAGCTCAACGAACGCTTTCGCTCCGCCGAGAACGTCGAGCGGGTCCGCCTCGACCAGCGCTCGTTCCAGTTCCTGTTCCGGGACGGCGATCAGCTGACCTTCATGGACACCGAAACCTTCGAGCAGATCACGCTCAATACCGATGCGATCGGCGAGGAGCAGATCGTGTTCCTGCAGGAAAACATGCAGGTCGCGATCGATTTTTACGAGGACGAGCCGATTTCGGTGCAGCTGCCGGAAACGGTGACGCTCGCGGTCGTCGAGGCCGACCCGGTGGTCAAGGGGCAGACGGCGGCCTCCTCCTTCAAGCCGGCAACGCTCGAAAACGGCGCCAAGACATTGGTGCCACCGCACATCGAGGCCGGCACCCGGATCGTCGTCAACACTGCGGACGGGTCCTACGTCGAGCGGGCGAAGGACTAGCGCCGGCGGCGGCCCTACCCCAGATGCCCCTTCGCTCAGCCCTCATCAACGTCATGGTCGCGGCGGCCAAGAAGGCCGCCAAGGGTTTGGTGCGCGATCTGGGCGAGCTTGAGAATCTGCAGGTCTCGCGCAAGGGGCCGGCCGACTACGTGAGCAAGGCCGACCGCCGCGCCGAGGAGATCCTGCATGCGGAATTGCGCAAAGCGCGGCCGGCCTACGGCTTCCTGATGGAGGAAGCTGGCGCAGTTGACGGCACCGATACCTCCAACCGCTGGATCATCGACCCGCTCGACGGAACGACGAACTTCCTGCACGGCATCCCGCACTTTGCCATCTCGATCGGGCTCGAGCGCGATGCCGAGTTGTTCGCGGGGGTCATCTATTCCCCGGTGCACGATGAACTTTATGTTGCCGAGAAAGGCAGCGGCGCCTTCCTTAACGGCCGCAGGCTGCGCGTTTCGGGCCGGCCCAAGCTTGACGACGCCCTGATCGCGACCGGAATTCCCTTTCGCGGCACCCCCTCGCACGATCTGTTCTTGCGCCAGATCGGCCTGGTCATGGGGACCTGCGCCGGCATCCGCCGTTATGGGTCGGCTGCCCTCGATCTCGCCTACGTCGCCGCCGGCCGTTATGATGGCTACTGGGAGAATGGCCTGTTCCCGTGGGATATCGCCGCCGGCATCGTCCTGGTGCGCGAAGCGGGCGGATTTGTGAGCGATCTCGCCGGCGGTCGCCGGATGCTTGCGGGTGGTGGTATCCTCGCCGCCAACCCCGTCCTGCATGCGCCGCTGGCGGCCCTGCTGGCACAGGCAGCGCCGGCCGGGAGCTAAGCACGGCGGCATCGGCGCGGGTCTGGGCGCATGGGGTGGGCTGACCCCCGCTGCGGGCCGCACGCTGAGCCCGGCCGCCGCCGATCGAGCGAGGAAATGAGCGTCATGACAAAGCCCGGCCGCTACCTGTTGCGCATGGGTCTGTTCATCCTGGCCGTCGCCGGTGCCGCCTCCTGGCTTTCGCCGACGCTCGTGGTGGCGTTCCTGGTCAGCCCCATGCTCAACGGCCTGATCCTGAGCGTCCTCGTGTTCGGGATCGTCTACAATCTGCGCCAGGTCGCCCGGCTGTGGCCGGAAGTCGAATGGCTCAAGCAATACCGCGGCGAGCCGACCGGCAAGGCGATCGCCGATCCGCCGCGCCTGCTGGCACCGATGGCGACGATGATCGGTGCCCGCAAAGGCCGGCTCACACTGTCCGCACCGGCGCTGCGCACGCTCCTCGACGGCATCGCGTCCCGCCTCGATGAGAGCCGCGACATCTCGCGCTACACGGTCGGGCTGCTGATTTTCTTAGGCCTGCTCGGCACCTTCTGGGGCCTGCTGCAAACCGTGAACGCGATCGGCGCCGTGATCGGCGGCCTCAGTTTCGAGAGCGGTGATGTCGCCGGCGTGTTCGCCGAATTGAAGCGCGGGCTGGAGGCGCCGATCGGCGGCATGGGCACTGCTTTCTCATCCTCCATGTTCGGCCTCGGCGGCTCGCTGATCTTAGGCTTTCTCGAGCTGCAGACGAGCCAGGCGCAGAACCGCTTCTATAACGAGTTGGAGGAGTGGCTCTCCGGGCTGACGCGGATCTCCTCGGGCGGCGCCCTGGCGACGGATGTCGATCAGCCGGTTTCGGCCTACGTGCAGGCGCTCCTGGAGCAGACCGCGGAGGGATTGGATGGCCTGCAACAACTGTTGCGGCACTGGGAGGAGGGGCGGATTGCCGCCAACACCCAGCTGATCGCGCTGATCGAGAAGATCGAAGGCCTGGCCGATCACATGCGCACCGACCAGGCGGTGATGATGCGGCTGGTCGAGACCCAGAACGAGCTCAAGCCCTTGTTGCTGCGGCTCGGCGAGACGATCGAGCAGCGGGGCACGGACGACGTCCTGCGCGCGCACACCCGCAACCTGGAGCTCTATGCCGCCCGCCTGCTGGATGAGATGACCACCGGCCGCGCCGAATTCATCCGCCAGGTGCGCGGCGATATCAAGCTGCTGGCACGCACGCTGGCCGCCACCACGGGGCGCGAACCGCCGCACGAGCCTGGCCGGGAGCGCTGAGGCCGTGGCCGCTTCCCTGCGCCGCTCGCGCCGGCCGATCGACATCTGGCCGGGCTTCGTCGATGCGCTGGCAACGCTGGTGATGGCGGTTGTGTTCTTGCTGATGGTGTTCGTCGTCGCCCAGTTCTCGCTCTCCGAAGCGTTGTCGGGCCGTGACGCGGCGCTGCGGAGCCTGCAGCAGCAGGCGAACAGCCTGGCCGACATGCTGGCATTGGAGCGCGCGTCGAGCGCATCGCTGGAGGCGGATCTGGCGCGGCTGACGCAGGCGTTCGAGACCACCGTCGCCCAGAACAAGGAGCTGACCGCGCTGGTGGAAACGCAGCGCCGTGACGCAGCGGCCGGTGCCGCGGCGCGCGCCGCCCACGAGCAGGAAGCCCAGCGGCTGAGCCAGGACGTGGCGACGTTGACTGCCCTAAAGCAGCAGCTGGAGGCGGAGGTCGATCGCCTCACCGGCAGCGGCAAGGAGACGGCGGCGGCGCTCGCGGAAGAGCGCACGCTGTCCGAACGTGCCCGCGCCGAAGTCATGCTCCTTAACCAGCAGCTGGCGGCGCTGCAGCGGCAAATCAGCGCGCTCAACGCCGCCCTTGAAGCCTCGGAGGAGAAGGCGCGCGAGCAGGGGGCGCAGATCACCGCGCTTGGCCAGCGCTTGAACGCCGCGCTCGCCGGCAAGGTGCAGGAGCTCGCCCGCTACCGCTCGGAGTTTTTCGGCCGGCTGCGTGACATCCTGGGCGACCAGCCGGATATCCGTATCGTCGGCGATCGCTTCGTTTTCCAGTCCGAAGTGCTGTTCGGATCCGGGACCACCACCGTCGAGGCCGCGGGCCGCCAGCAGCTGGCCAAGGTCGCGGCAACGCTCCGAGACATCGCCCGCCAGATCCCCGCCGACATCGACTGGGTGCTGCAGATCGAGGGCCACACCGACAACGTGCCGATCCGCACCGCCCCGTTCCCGTCGAACTGGGAGCTTTCGACCGCGCGCGCGATGGCGGTCGTGCGCATCCTGATCGAACAGGGCCTGCCGCCGGAACGTCTTCTCCCCGCCGGCTTCGGCGAATATCATCCGCTGGAGCGCGGTGACGACGAGGCCGCACGAAGGCGCAACCGGCGGATCGAACTGAAACTGACTCAGCGCTGACCGCGGCCGGCGTTCGTGGGATCGAATAGCGAATGAAAATCATCTTCCTGATCGTTTTCGTCGATCTGATGGGCTTCGGCTTGATCGTCCCGCTGCTGCCCTTCTTTGCCGAGCACTTCACCGCCTCGCCGACGGTGGTCGGCCTGTTGATGGCGTCCTACTCGCTGGCGCAGCTTGTTTCCGCACCGCTGTGGGGCCGGCTTAGCGACCGCACCGGCCGCCGGCCGGTGCTGCTGTGGAGCCTGGGCGGCATTGCCCTCGCTTACGTGGGCCTCGCGCTCGCCGACAGCTTGTGGATGCTGTTCGCGGCGCGCACGATCGCGGGCGCCATGGCCGGCAACATCGCGGCTGCCTTCGCCTACGCGGCCGATGTCTCGACGCCGGCCAACCGTGCCCGGGCGATGGGGACCATCGGCGCCGCGTTCGGCTTGGGCTTCATGATTGGCCCCGCAATCGGTGGCGCGCTTGCCGGCTCTGATCCGCTCAACGCCAACTTCCAGCTGCCGGCACTCGCCGCGGCGGCTCTGTCGGCAACCGCGTTCCTGCTGACGCTGTTTATGCTGCCGGAATCGCTGCCGGATGAGGCCCGCGCCCGGCAAGGCGCCGGCTCATCGCGGCTGGCAGAGTTCCGCCGCGCCATCGGCCGCAGCGTGGTGGCGCAGATCCTCCTGGTCTCGTTCCTCGCCACGTTTGTCTTTGCCGGCCTCGAGGCGATGTTTGCCTTGTGGTCGCACCAGCATCTTGGCTGGGGGCCGGCGCAGAACGGCTATCTGTTCGCGCTCGTCGGCACCATCAGCGCCCTGGTGCAAGGCGGCCTGGTCGGCCCGCTGGCGCGGCGCCTGGGCGAAGCACGGCTGATCGCCTTGGGCGCGGCCGCGCTTGGATGCGGCATGCTGCTGATCCCGCTCACCACGACGGCATGGGATCTGAGCGCCGTGATGGCCCTGACCGCGGCTGGCTTCAGCCTACTTTCGCCCGGCCTCAACAGCCTCCTTTCGCTGCACGTCGGCCGCGCCAACTTGGGCGGCAGCATGGGCGTCAGCCGCTCGGTGACGACGCTTGCGCGGGTGGTCGGGCCGGTCTGCCTGGGCGCTGTGTTCGATACGCTCGGCAAGGATTGGCCCTTCTACGCCGGCGCCGCCGTCATGGCGCTCACGGTCGTCATGACCACGCGCTTCGCCGCCACCGGGTGGCAACAGGCGGAGGCTTCCGCCAGCGGTGAACAGGTTGCCGATTGAAGAACGAGGGGTGTTGCCGCTACATAAGGCCGGCAGCGGACAGGCAGCGAGGAGCAAAGCCGATGAAGAAAGACATTCACCCCGATTACCACGAGATTACCGTCGAGATGACCGACGGTTCCACGTTCAAGACCCGTTCGACCTACGGCAAGGCCGGCGACGTGCTGAAGCTCGGCATCGACCCGAAGACGCATCCCGCCTGGACCGGCGTGCACCGCCTTATGGATACCGGCGGCCAGCTCGCCAAGTTCAAGCGCCGCTTCGAGCAGTTCGGGCTTAAGTCGTAGAGCGGCTGGGACGCCGGTTTGGCTGCGAGGGCGTTGCGGTGAAGGACCTGGCGGCGATCCTCGAAGACCTGCGGCGGCTGAAGCCGGAGCTTGCGAAGCGCTATCCGATCAAGGAGCTGGGCGTGTTCGGCTCCTACGCGCGCGGCGAACAGCGCCCTGATTCCGACCTCGATGTGCTGGTCGATTTCGACGGCCCCGTCACGCTCTTCGGCCTCTGCGATATTGAGCGAGAGGTCAGCCGGGAGATCGGCGTTTCTGTCGATCTTGTCCCAAGGCGCGGCTTGAAGCCACGCATCTGGCACCGAATCCGCGCGGAATTCGTCGTGCCATGAAATCCTCTGCCGGAGCGGAGGCCACCTGAAGCCACCTGTAGCGGGGGCAAGGGGGGTATCTTACGCCGCGTGCGGGAGCTTTGCGGGCGCCACCGCAAGTCCCGGATTGCGCTGACGCGTCATCCGGGCTACGGCTTGCTCGGTCGTCCTTGGTGCCATGGGAAGGGCTTGGCCGATGCTCCTCGTTCGCACTTACGTGGCCCCCAGTCCGATCCACGGCCTCGGCTTGTTTGCGGCCGAGCCGATCGCCGCCGGCACGGAGATGTGGCGCTTCCAGGCCGGCTTCGATCAGATCCTGGCGCCGGAACTGGTTGAGCAGCTGCCGGCGGTGGCGCACGGCTTCATCATGATTTACGCTTACCTGTCGCCGGACTTTCCCGGCGGCTACGTGCTGAACGGCGACCAGGCGATCTACATCAATCACTCGAAATCGCCGAATACCGACAATTCCGGGCCGGTGACGCTGGCCGCGCACGACATTGCCGCGGGCGAGGAAATCACCTGCGACTATGATGTCTGCTGCCTGGAGCACGAGCTCCAAGGGATGACGTGAGGCTTGGGACCGATGAGTGCTGACAACGCACCGGCATTCCAGTGGGACGACCCGTTGCTGCTCGACGATCAGCTCAACGCTGAGGAGCGCCAGATCCGCGATAGGGCGCGCGCGTTTGCAGCCGAACGCCTCCTGCCGCGCGTGATCGAGGCGACGCGACGCGAGCATTTCGACCCCGCCATCATGACCGAGATGGGCGAAGCCGGCCTCCTCGGGCCGATGCTGCCGCCCGCCTGCGGCGGTGCCGGTGTCAGCGCGGTGAGCTATGGCCTGATCACCCGCGAGATCGAGCGCGTCGATTCCGGCTACCGCTCGGCGATGAGCGTGCAGTCCTCGCTGGTGATGGATCCGATCTACAATTTCGGCCGCGACGCGCTCAAGGACAGGCTCCTGCCGGGTCTCGCTCGCGGCACGCTGATCGGCGCCTTCGGCCTGACCGAGCCCGATTACGGCTCCGATGTCGGCGGCATGCGCGCACGCGCGACGCCCGCGGCCGGCGGCTATGTGCTGAGCGGAACCAAGACCTGGATCACCAACGCGCCAATCGCGGACGTCTTCGTGATCTGGGCGAAACTCGAAGGCGCTCTCCGCGGCTTCGTGCTCGAACGCGGCATGCAGGGGCTAACGACTCCCGCCATCGAGGGGAAATTCTCGCTCCGGGCGTCCTCGACCGGCCAGGTGGTGATGGCGGACGTGTTCGTGCCGGAGGAGAACCTGTTCGCTGGCGTCAAGGGCCTCAAAGGGCCGTTCGCGTGCCTGAACAAGGCCCGCTACGGCATCGCCTGGGGCGCGCTGGGTGCGGCCGAAGCCTGCTGGCACCAGGCCAGGCGCTACACCCTCGATCGCCACCAGTTCGGCCGCCCGCTCGCCGCCAATCAACTGATCCAGAAGAAGCTCGCCGACATGCAGACGGAAATCGCGCTCGGCCTGCAGGCGTGCGTGCGGATCGGCCGGCTGCTCGACGAAGGACGCGTGGCACCGGAGATGATCTCGCTCATCAAGCGCAACTCCGCCGGCAAGGCGCTCGACATCGCGCGGGCGGCGCGCGACATGCTGGGCGGCAACGGCATCGTCGACGAGTACCACGTCATCCGCCACCTGATGAACCTGGAGACGGTCAACACCTACGAGGGCACCAGCGATATTCACGCCCTCATCCTGGGCCGCACGCAGACGGACCTGCAGGCGTTTACGGCGTGAGCGCCGCTGTTGAGCGCCGCAGTGAGCAGTTGGCGACATCGTTGACACCATGGACTGCGGACATGGGTGACCGAGCAAGGCGCTGGTACGCGGCCAGCAGCGGCAGTAGAAGGCTTTGATGGCGACCCGCGGCTTTACTGGTACCGAGGAGAAAGCCGCGGCGATCCGGGGCCGCGACCTTCAAGGTGACGTCGGACCAACGCAATGACCCTGCCGGACAACAATCCCGACCAGCGCCCCTCCCCTGCCGCCCAGCTTTTTGCCGGCCGCACCGAGATCGCGGCGCGCGCGGTCTTTCTCGGCCAGCGCATCGACCTCAGGGCGTTCGACCCGGCGCGCCGTGTGCCCGCCGTGCTGTTCGCCATGCAATCGGGCAAGGACGGCTACGCGGTGCTGTTTCGCTACGGCGTGGCCGTCCTGTTCGGGATGGATGCGCTCGAGCAGGCCAACTTCCTCAAGGAGCTGACCCAATGGGTGATCGCCCCCTTCGAGCAGCCGGAGGAGGAGACTGTCACCGCTGTGCTCGCAGCCGAGGAGCCGGAGGGCGCCGGCGGAACGGGCTTTCGTTTCAAGGTGTGGGATGCGGGCCGTCTGCAACTCCTCGCCCACGTCCTTGCGAAGAGTGCCGTGCTCTCCTACTACGAAATCCGGATTGCCGAGACGTTTGAGCGCATCGAGCCGCTGGCCGCCGATATGCAGAAAGGCGGTCCGCCACGCAGGAAGGCGCGCGACCTGCTGCAGCATTTCGGCAATGTGCTCTCGATCCAGCGCCAAATGATCGGCCAGGTCGAGATCGAGGACAAACCCGACATCCTGTGGGACATGCCGCCCGAACTGGAGCGCCTCCACGGCCGGCTGGAGGACGAGTTCGAGATTCGAGAACGGCACAACGTCCTCCTCCACAAGCTCGAATTGATCCACCGGACGGCGGAGACGATCTTGGGCCTGTTGCAGGACCGGCGCTCGCTCCATGTCGAATGGTACATCGTCATTCTGATCGTGATCGAAATCCTGCTGACCCTGGGCGAGCGCTTCTCGCTGTTTTAGGCGTACCGGACACCACCATCATCACCGGCGAGCATGTAGCCGCTGCCGTGGACGGTCTTGATCAGCGCCGGCTTGCGCGGATCGGCCTCGATCTTCTGGCGGAGGCGCTTGATGCGGCTGTCGATGCTGCGATCGAACGGCTCGTTACCTGCGGCCGGCAACGAGTCCAACAGCGTTTCACGCGTCACAACCTTGCCGCGGTGGGCCGCGAGCACCGCCAGCAACGCCAGCAACGCGGCCTCCTTGGTCGTCAGCAGGACGCTGGCGCCCCCGGCATCGGTGAGCGTTCGGCGTGCCGGATCGAACGCAAAGCGGCCGATCGCGACCGTATCCGGCGGCAGCGCCGGCGCAGCCCGGGCATTCCTTCGCCGCCGCACGGCCTCGACGCGCGCCAGCGTGAGGCATTGCACCATAACGAAAAGCTGGCCGCGCTTGGCTCGCTCCTGGCCGGCGTCGCGCACGAACTGAACAACCCACTGACGGTCGGCATCGGTTAGGCGGCACTGTTGCGCGATCTCGCCGCCGACGAAGGTACCCGCGCCCGCGCAGAGCGGTTCTGTGCCGCCGCCAACCGCTGTGCGCACATCGTCAAGACCTTCCTTCCACTCGCGCGGCAGAAGCCGCAAGACAAGGCTACCGTCGATGTCAACGCGGTCCTTGCGGCCACGATCGAGATGCTGGGCTATCAGCTGCAGACCTCCGACATCGAGGTCATCCGCGATCTTCGCCGGACCTGCCGCGGAGACAAGGAAAGGACCAGGGCAATGACGATCTACGGCAGTTCTTCGAGCGAGCACAAGGACGGGACCAACAACGCCGATCTGATCTACGTCTTCCAGGGCAACGACACGCTGGTCGGCAATGCCTGTGGCGATACGCTGTGGGGCGGCTCAGGCGGCGACGCGTTCGACTACAATTATGTGACCGACAGCCCGTACAATGGCGTGGGCGACGTGATTAAGGACTTCCAGAGCGGGGTCGACAAGATTGACCTGAGCGCCTTCAGCGTGTCGTACGACTCAAATGGCGGCACCGTCGGCCCCTGGCAGGTCGGGATCGGCCACAACAGTGCCGGCACCTACTGGGTCTGGCTGAACACGGACGGCGACTCGGCCATCGAAATGAAGATCACGCTGGACAACATTTCGAACCTGTCAGCCAGCGACTTCCTCCTCTCGCCCGGCACCTCGGCGTGCCGGCCCGATCGAGGCGGCGGGGACGGGATGAGGCAAGCGCTACTCCCCTCCCCGCCGCCCGTGGCCGCGAGCGCGAGGCCAGTGGCTGCCACTATCGTGAACTAGGCCAGAAATCTGATTATAGGATGTAACACCTATTTTGCCATTGCCGGCGCTTTCGGAGCATGCTAAGAACGCACCCAGAACATGCCCCGGAACGAAGGAAAAAGCGCCGTGGACGGAACCGACACTTCATTTCTCGCCGTCAGTGATTTCGAATGCCACCTGGCACAATTCATCGCCGATAGCGGACTTTCTGCCTATGATGCGTTGCTCGCGATCGGCATCTCGCTCGCGCGGGTCCTGTACGGTCTTGAACTCCTGCACGGCAAGGAGGCAGCGCTCGATGCCTGCGAGCTCCTCGACGAGACAATGGTCAAGGCCTGGCACGACTTCGCCGACCGCCGCCCCGTGGTTAACTAGGCACATGGGCGCCGGGTCAACGCTTGGCGGAAGCCCATGCGCCCGCTCTCGCCGCCGGACCCGCCCCGTGGCCGGCCGTGATGCGAGGGAACCATGACAGGACAGGAACTTCATGATACGGAAAGGGAGTGATCTGCTGCGGATGATGCGGGCGAAAGGCCAGGGGCGCAGACGGCGATGCCCTTCTTCTATCGCGGTGCTGGCGTCGGCACGTTTTGGCATCAGCGGGACGCCCGCCTCGATGGCTTTGTGCCCCGGCGACCGGGGCAGACGCCGTCCAAAAACCAAGTGATCAAGCATATCGCCAGCGGGACGGTCGACACACCCTATGTCTCGTTGACCCGGTCCTATGGCATCGCTTGGACCTATGCTATCGAGTGTGGGCTGGCTGCGCCCAACAAGGAACAACCAGCATTTGTCTACGAGATCGAACTAAGTGACCCGCTTCCGCAGGGCTTGGAGCTTGTTGATCCCGTCAGCTACATCGCGCGGAAATTTCCGCCGCCGACCGCCGATAGCTCGTATTACCATAATGGTGACCATACGTTTCTTCTGGGCGTCGTGAACGAAAGGTGGGTGAGGATGGCGGTGGCACAGAATACAGCCGTGGCGCCGACGCAGTACGTCAGGCAGCCGCCTTCAGCCCAAGGAACGCCGCGCGCACCAAACCTGTCGCCGGAGCTGGAAACGCTGGTGCGGGCGCTCAGGGATGCCGAGATCCTCGCGGTCGGCAACGTGCCTGCTTCTTGCGTGTGCAGCCGTTACGAGGTGTGGTAGGATTGTTGATCATGAGCACGACTGGTGAACCCCACGCTGCGACCGGCAGGACGATCGTGCACTTGCCTGCCAGCGGGATGAAGGCCGGCAATGTCGAGCTGGTGCAGGTCGAACTGGCCTCGCCGATCTCACCCTTCGCGCTCGTTCGCTACACCGTTGACGGCAAGCTGCAGGACTATGGTTTGCGGCTTGACCTTGACAAGCGGGCCTTTCTCGACGCGCTCGACGATGCGGAGACGAACCGCGAAGTCCGCGCCTTTGTCCCCGAAGTCATAGACGCTGTCATCGCACACCAAGACGCCGTCATTGCGCACCAGGCGTTCGAGCGTGTCTTGGCGGATCTGCAGGAATTTGCCAAGAAGGCGGTGGCAAGCCAAGGAACTGAGGGGGCAAGGGAGGGCGATCGCATCGCGACCGCGATCGAAGATCTCAAGGTTATGACGCGGAATTTGTCGCGCGATTGAGCGGCAGAATGACCGCCCCTCTTCGCGCTTCGCATCGGCCTCCTGCCACTTTCCCCAGTGCCTGCCACGCTCCTCAGTGAATGAGGGTTGCCGCGTAGGCATCCGGGGTCGAGGCAATGGTCGTGCGATGCATCCGGCGGACGTAGCGGGCGGTGTCGAACTCGGTCCCCTTGTGATTGACGGCAAGGTTGTCCCAAATCAGGACATCGCCGTCGCGCCACTGATGCGCATAGACGAACTCCGGCTTGCACGCATGCGCGCACAAGAACGCGAGCAGCTCCTCGCCCTCGGCGCCGGGCAGCTCCTTGATGCCGATCGCATAGCCCGGGTTGATGAACAGCGCGAGACGGCCGGTGCGCGGATTGCGGCGCACGAGCGGGTGCACGACGTCGGGAAAGGCGTTGCGGCGCGCATCCGTCAGCTCCGGCTGGGTCGGATCGCGATGGCGCAGGAGTTCGTAATATTCGCGGAAGCTGTGCACCGCATGCAGATCCCCGATCCGCTCGCGGACATCGGCCGGCAGCGCCTCGTAGGCAGCGTACATGTTGGCAAACAGCGTGGCGGCCCCTTCCGGCGGGCACTGCACACCGAACAGGACCGAACCGTAGGCCGGCGATGGCAGGAACGACTGATCCGAATGCCAGAGCCGGCCGACACTGGGATCGCCCACCTGCCGGCCGCCCTCTTGGACGTTGCCGATGACGTAGATGAAAGGATTGTTCGCCAACTGGTACTGCTTCTGCGCAACCTCCTGCAGCGGCCCCAGCGCGCGGCTGAAAGCGATGTGCTGCTCCGGATCGAGATGCTGGCCGCGGAACAGCAGAACACCGAAACGATCCAACGCGCTGCGCAGCGCCGTCACGATCGCCTCCGACGGCGGGCTGGACAGATCGAGCCCCGCCACCTCGGCACCAAGCGCAGCCGAGAGCGGCGCCAAGTCGAATACAGGCGCAAGCGGCCGGGTCGAGGAGGGGGCGATCGTCATTTCCATGGCGCAGTTCCCGCAAGCTGTCGGTGACGCCCGCTGGCACGAACCACAAGGTGAGCCCGCAGGCAGGGACGCAAGTTGTTACGACTAGCTTGATGGCAGCCGCTGCCGCAACCGACAAGTCAAACGTTGTTTCGATGTGTTACTTCAAAGATTGGCGGGCAGAATGACTGCGCCACGCGCAATCTTTACGCCTTGCCGCGCGGCAAATACTCAAGCGGATCGACGGCGTTCTTCCCCCGGCGCAGCTCGAAATGCAGCTGCGGCTCGCGGGCGTTGCCGGAGCTGCCGACACGCGCGATCACCTGCCCCTTCCGCACCCGATCACCGCGCGCCACCAGGATCTCCTCGGCATGGGCGTAGGTGGACACCCAGCCGTCGGAGTGCTTGATCAGGACCAGGTTGCCGAACGCGCGGAGTTCGTTGCCGACGTAGGCAACGACGCCGTTCTCGACCGCGCGGACCGCCGCACCCTTGCGCGCGGCGATGTTGATGCCGTCGTTGTGCAGGCCCGCGCCCTTTGGCCCGAAGGCTGAGATGACCTTCCCCTTGACCGGCCAGATGAAGCCTTGGCCGGACCCGGCCGGTGCGGAGGGAAGCGCTTGAACACTCGGCAGGGCGGCAGTCTCCTGTGCTTCCGGGGCTTGGGCCTCGGTTTCGTTTGCATCGTCCGCATCGGCGGGCTTGGCAGTGGCGGCCGCCGGCACACGCTTGACCGCTGGGCCGGGAGCGGCGAGGACGGTCGAGCCGGTGCTGGCCGTGCTGGCAGGGGTTGCAGCCCCGCCGGACGAGGCCGCCGCAGCCGGGACGCGCAGGCGCTGGCCTTTGTGGACGGCGTAGGGTTGAGTGAGGCCGTTCTCGGCCGCGAGCACCGCCGGGTCGATGCGGTAGCGGCGGGCAATGGCGGGCAGCGTCTCCCCCTGGCGGACGACATGCTCGGGCTCGGCAGGCACCAGCAGCGTCTGCCCCGGCGTCAGGGCTGGTGCGGCGCCAAGCGCGTTGGCCTCGATCATCGCCTGAACCGAGACGCCGTGCTTGAAGGCGAGGCTCTCGATGGTATCGCCCGGCTGGACACGGATCCGCTTCGGCTCCACCTGGACAGGTGGCAGATGGGCGGCGTCAGGGCGCGCCTCCGGCGCCGGCGCCGGCAACCGCGGCCGTGTCGCCCGCGGCCCCGCGTCCGCACCCGTTTCCGGCGTTCCGATCTCGACCCAGCCGCAGCCCGCGAGCAGCAGTATCCCCAGCACGCCAGCGATGCGGCACAGACGGGCCAGCACGACCGTGATGACCATGGCGCATTGTCGCCGGAACGGCCGCCGCGTTCAATTCCCGCCCGGCAGCCGCCGCGACGGCGCCTGGGCAATCAGCGGCACGAAGCGCATTTCACCCAGATCGGCCGTTTCTAGGCCCTCTGCGAGCCTGCGAACGCGCAACAGCCGCTGGTCGCCGGGGCCGTGGTCGACCGGCACCACCATCACGCCGCCGACGGCGAGCTGTTCGGCCAGCACCGGCGGCACGTCATGCGCTGCGGCGGTGACAATGATTCGCTCGAACGGGGCTTGCTCGGGCCAGCCGAGCGTGCCGTCGCCGGTCCGGGTGGTGATATTACTGAGGCCCAGGCGCTTGAACCGCTCCTCCGCCTCGACCAGCAGTTCGCGGTAGCGCTCGACCGTGTAGACCCGCCGGCACAGCCGCGCCAGCACGGCCGCCGTGTAGCCGGAGCCGGTGCCGATCTCCAGCACCCGCATGCGCTCGCCGATCTCGAGTGCCTGCGTCATCAGCCCGACAGCCACCGGCGCCGTGAGCGTCTGCGCGCAACCGATCGGCAGCGCGGTGTTCTCGTAAACCTTGTCGCGAAAGGCCTCCGGCACGAACATCTGGCGCGGCAGGCGCTCGATCGCGCCGAGCACGCGGGTGTCGGTGACGCCGGCGCGGCGCAGTTCCATGATCAGGCGGATCTTGCGGCTGTCCGAGCTCACGAACCGGCCTGGCGCAACGCTTCGAGCATCGCCTCGTCGGTTTGGTCGAGGCTGAGCGGGCTGATCGAGACGGCGCCGCGATGCACCGCCTCGAGGTCGGTGCCGGTGCGGCTGCGGTCCTCGTCGCGGCCGCGGCCGATCCAGTAGTAGGGACGGCCGCGCGGGTCCGTCCCTTCGACCAGGTCGCCGCCAATCTTGTGCCGGCCCTGCCGCGTGATCTCGATGCCGGTCACCGACGACGGCGGCCGATCGGGAAAATTAACGTTCATCAGCAGCCCCGGCCGCCGGGGGAGCCGTGCCAGCCGCTCCAGGACCGGCCCGATCCAGGCCGCTGCCGTCGCCCAATGCACGGGTTCGCCATCGGTGTAGAGCTGGCTGAAGGCAACGGACGGGATGCCCAGCAGCGCGCCCTCCTTCGCCGCCGCGACGGTGCCCGAATAGCTGACATCCTCGCCCAGGTTGGCGCCCTGGTTGACGCCGGACAGCACCAGGTCGGGCAGGCGGTTGCCGAGCAGACGGTGGACCGCAAGCAGGACACAATCGGTTGGTGTGCCATCAACGGCGAAGCGGCGGCGGCTCAAGCGGCGGACGAACAGCGGCCGGCGCATGGTGAGCGAATGGCTGGCGGCGCTCTGTTCGGTTTCGGGAGCGACGACCCACACCTCCTTGACCAGCCGGCGCACGACTGTCTCCAGCACGGTCAAGCCGTTGGCATCGATGCCGTCGTCGTTGCTTAAGAGAACGCGCGCTTGCGCGAGGACGAGGGGCTCAGGCGGCATCGGGCGCAAGCACCTCAAGACCGCCCATGTAGGGCATGAGCGCGGCCGGCACGGCGACGCTGCCGTCGGCCTGCTGATAGTTTTCCAGGACCGCGATCAGGGTGCGGCCGACGGCCAGGCCCGAACCGTTGAGGGTATGGACGAACGCGGTCTGCTTGCTGCCGGCGGGGCGGTAACGCGCACCCATGCGTCGGGCCTGAAAGTCTCCGCAGTTCGAGCAGCTGGAAATCTCGCGATAGCGGCCCTGGCCGGGCAACCAGACCTCGATGTCGTAGGTCTTGGTGGCGGAGAAGCCCATGTCGCCGGTGCTCAGCACGACCACGCGGTACGGCAGGCCGAGCCGCTGCAGGACCGCTTCGGCACACCCGGTCATCCGTTCGTGCTCGGCCGCCGACTGCTCGGGCGAGGTAAGGCTGACGAGTTCCACCTTGGTGAACTGGTGCTGGCGGATCATGCCGCGGGTATCCTTGCCGGCCGCACCGGCTTCGGCACGAAAGCACCACGTCATCGCCGTGAAGCGGAGCGGCAGGGCAGCCTCGTCCTGGATCGTGCCGGCGGCAAGGTTGGTCAAGGGCACTTCCGCGGTCGGGATCAGCCAGCGGCCGTCGGTGGTGCGGAACAGGTCCTCGGCGAACTTCGGCAGCTGGCCGGTGCCGAATACCGCCTCGTCGCGGACGAGCGCAGGCGGGCTCACCTCGCGGTAGCCGAACTCGCGCGTATGCAGATCAAGCATGAAGGCAGCAAGCGCGCGCTCCAGCCGCGCCAGAGGGCCGCTCAGGACGACGAAGCGTGATCCCGAAATGCGGCCGGCGGCATCGAAATCCATCATCTTGAGGCCGGCGCCGATCTCGTCATGCTCCTTCGCTGGGAAAGCGAACGAAGGCGGCGTACCCCAGCGGCGCAACTCCTGGTTCGCCTGCTCGTCGGGACCGTCGGGGACGTCAGCCGCCGGAGAATTCGGCAGCTCCGCCAGCGCATCGTTGAGCGCCGCCTCGGCGTCACGCGCCTCGATCTCGAGTGCCGCCTCAAGCTCCTTGGAGCGGCCGACCTCGTCCAGAAGCGACGAGACATCCTCGCCCTTGGCCTTGCCGCGGCCGATCGCCTTGGCGAGCGTGTTGCGCTGCGCCTGGACCTCTTGGACGCGGGTCAGGATCTGCCGGCGGTTCTGATCGAGCGCCAGGAGCCGCGCCGACGCCGGGCCAAGGCCGCGACGGCCGAGGGCTGCATCGAATGCCGCGGGGGCCTCGCGGATCCACTTGATGTCGAGCATCCGAGCCTCAAGCCTTGACGGGGGGTCACTGCACTCGCCTAAAGGATGGGGCGGCAGCGGTCAAGGACCGGCCCTGGCAGGTGGCGGCGTTCGGAGCCCTGTTGCCGCTAATCGCCTTCCGGGTCGGCCGCCGGCTCGGCTTCGCTATCGGCCTCAGCATTGGCCGTGCGGCGCTTCTCGATCATCCCGGCGGCGAAGACCGACACTTCGTAGAGGAGCATGATCGGGATCGCGAGGCCGATCTGGCTGATGACATCGGGCGGTGTCAGGATGGCCGCGGCAACGAAGGCAAGCACGATCGCATACCGTCGCTTCGCCTTCAGCCCGGCCGCCGTCACCATCCCGGCCTGCGCCAAGAGCGACAGCACCACCGGCATCTGGAAACAGAGCCCGAACGCGAAGATGAGCTGCATCACCAGCGAGAGGTACTGGTCGACCTTCGCCTCAAGCTGGATCGGCAACCCGGCCGCGGGCGCGGCCACCTCGAAGCCAAGGAAGAATCGCCACGCCAGCGGAAAGATGACGTAATAGGCGAGCGCGCCGCCGAAAAAGAACAGGACCGGCGTTGCGATCAGGAACGGCAGAAAGGCGCGCTTCTCGTTCTTGTAGAGACCAGGCGCGACAAATTTCCACACCTGGATCGCGATCAGCGGAAAGGCGAGAAACATCGCCGCGAAGAAGGACACCTTGATGTAGGTGAAGAACGCCTCGTGCAGGGCGGTGAAGATCATCCGCCGCTCGCCGCCGCGGCCGGCAAGGATGTCGGCCAGCGGCTGGACGAGAAAGCCGTAGATATGGCCGGAGACGGCATAGCAGGCGAGGAACAGCACGATCAGGCCGACGAGGCAGTAAAGCAGCCGCCGGCGCAGCTCGATCAGGTGATCGAACAGCGGCATCCGGTAGGCTTCGACGTCGTCAGGTGTTTCGTCGGTGGTTGGCATCGGTGATCAACAGCGGGCGGGGCGCGGCGCAGGCGAAGGGATCATTCGTGGGCCGCGCCGGCACCAGCCGACGGGCGAGCCGCTGCCGGTTGTGACGCTGGCGTGGCTGTGGGCGGTTCGGGAACGGCGGCTTCAGGAGAGGGTGGCTGGGGAGCAGCCGGTTCGGGAGATGGCGCGGCGGCGCGCGGGCCGGTCGGCGGGCCGCCCTCGACCTCCTGTTTCAGCCGGCGGGCGAAATCGGCGGGATCGAAGTCTTCGGTCAGGGTGCCGGTCGGATCGACCGCATCCTTGACCGCCTTGCCGAGATCGACGCGGCCACCCTCGCTGACCTTGCGTTTCAGGTCGTCGAGTTCCGCCTCGCGCAGCATGTCGGCGACGCCGCTCTGGAACTCGCGGCTCAAGCCCCGCACCTTGACGACCACGCGCGCAACCGCCCGCATCGCCGTCGGCAGGTCCTTGGGACCCAGAACGACGAGGGCGACGACGCAAATCAGAAACAGTTCCTGCCAGCCGATGTCGAGCATTGCCTTGCCTGCGCCGCAGCCGGCCGGTGCCTACAGCCGGACCAAGCCTTGAGGGCCGCTTGTGCGTTCTTAAGGCTTGGCGGCGCGGTCGGCCTCGCGCGCCCGCTCGGCGACTCGCGGCGCCTCTTGGTTGAGCGCCCTCGGGGCCTCCCGGCCCGCCTCCGGCTCCTCGAACGGCTCGTCGTCCTTCAGGCTTTTCCTGAACGCTTTCAGTCCTTTACCGACATCGCCCATCAGCTGGGAGACCTTGCCGCGACCGCCGAACAGGATCAGTACCACGACCAGAACGATCAGCCAGTGCCAGATGCTAAAAGAACCCATCCTGAACCCGCTTGCACCCGCCTGAAAACTGCGCCTTGTTGCGCTTGGTCCGCATCATGGCAGAAACAACCCATCGCCGCAACGAGGGGTGCCATCAGGGGCGCTCGGGCCGCATGCCGGCTGCCGTGGGTTGACCCGAAGGAAGGCCGGCAGTATGGTCCCGAGCCATCAGCGCGGGGCCGGCACGCGCAACGACGCGCATTCACCCATCGGCCCGCCCCGCCTCCATCGCGGCATGTCAGCAAAAGCCCGTCCGTTCCAGTCGCTCATCTTGTCCTTGCAGGCGTATTGGGCCGAGCGTGCGTGTGTCATTCTGCAGCCCTACGACATGGAGGTCGGCGCCGGCACCTTCCATCCGGCGACCACCTTGCGCGCGCTTGGGCCGGAGCCCTGGCGGTGCGCCTATGTGCAGCCCTCGCGGCGGCCGACCGACGGCCGTTACGGCGAGAACCCCAACCGGCTGCAGCACTACTACCAGTTCCAGGTGCTCTTGAAGCCGTCACCGCCCGACTCGCAAGAGCTTTATCTCGACAGCCTGCGCGTGCTCGGCATCGATCCGGCGCTGCACGATATCCGCTTCGTCGAGGACGACTGGGAAAGCCCGACCCTGGGCGCCTGGGGCCTCGGCTGGGAGGTCTGGTGCGACGGCATGGAGGTCACCCAGTTCACCTATTTCCAGCAGGTGGGCGGCATCGAGTGCCATCCGGTCGCGGTCGAGCTGACCTACGGGCTGGAACGGCTGGCGATGTACATCCAGGGCGTCGAGAACGTCTACGACCTCGACTGGGACGGCTGCGGCACCCGCTACGGCGATGTGTTCCTGCAGAACGAGTGCGAGGGTTCGGCGTATAATTTCGACCACGCCGATACCACCATGCTGCTCAGGCATTTCAGCGACGCCGAAGGCGAATGCCGGCAGTTGTTGGCGCTCGCGAAACCGCTGCCGCTGCCGGCCTACGAGCAGTGCATCAAGGCGAGCCACCTGTTCAACCTCCTCGATGCGCGCGGGGTGATCAGTGTCACCGAGCGCGCCTCCTACATCGGCCGCGTGCGCGCGCTTGCGCGCGCCTGCTGCGAGGCGTGGCTCGTCTCGCGCGGGCACGGGGCGTAGGGCGCGCGGATGGCCGAACTTCTGGTCGAACTGCTGTCCGAAGAGATCCCGGCACGCATGCAGGCGCGGGCGGCGGACGATTTCAAGCGCCTCGTCACCGCCGGCCTGGCCAAGGCCCGGCTCGCCTTCACGCATGCGGACGCTTTCGTCACGCCGCGCCGCCTGGTGCTGGTCGTCGAGGGGTTGCCGGAACGGCAGCCGGACATCGAAGAGGAGCGCAAGGGCCCGCGCGTCGGCGCGCCGCAAGCGGCGATCGAAGGCTTCCTGAAGGCGACCGGGCTTGCCTCGATCGCGGAAGCAAAGATCCAGGAGAGCGGCAAGGGCTCGTTCTACTTCGCGGTCCGGCAGATCGCCGGCCAGCCGGCGCGCGATGCGCTCGCAGGTGTGCTCGCAGAGGCGGTCGCGCAGATGCCGTGGCCAAAATCGATGCGCTGGGGTGCCGGCAGCATGCGCTGGGTGCGGCCGCTGCAGAACGTGCTGGCGATCCTCGATGGGCAGCCGCTGCCGTGGACGGTTGATTGCGGCGGCAGTGGTGATGGCGCGATGCAGCTCAGCGCCACCGATGCGACGCGCGGCCATCGCTTCCTGGCGCCTGACCCATTCAAGGTCACCTCCTTCGCCGACTATCAGGCGAAGCTCGCGGGCGCCAAGGTAATCCTCGATCCGGCTACGCGCCGGCAGGTGATCAGCGAACGGGCGGAAGCGATCGCCGCCGCCGAGGGGCTCACGCTCAAATCCGATCCCGGCCTGCTGGACGAAGTCACCGGTCTCGTCGAATGGCCGGTGGTGCTGATGGGCCGTATCGACGAAAGCTTCATGACGTTGCCGCCGGAGGTGCTGACGACGGCGATGCGCGCGCACCAGAAGTACTTCGCCCTCAACGATGGCGAAGGCCGGCTGGCACCGCGGTTCATCGTCGTTGCCAACATGGAGACGCCGGACGCAGGCCGCACGGTCGTTGCCGGCAACGAGCGGGTGCTGCGGGCACGGCTTTCGGATGCAAAATTCTTCTGGGATCAGGACCGCAAGCGGCCGCTTGCGGCCCGCGTCGAGAAGCTCGCCGAGCGCGTGTTCCATGCGCGGCTCGGCTCCGATCTCGCGCGCACCGAGCGGCTGGAGAGGCTCGCACGCGACCTCGCCCGCTCTACCGGCGCCGATCCGGAGCTGTCCGCCCGCGCCGCCCGGCTCTGCAAGGCAGACCTGACCACAGGCCTGGTCGGCGAGTTCCCCGAGCTGCAGGGCGTCATGGGCCGCTATTACGCGCTCAACGATGGCGAGCCGGCGGACGTCGCCAACGCCATTGCCCAGCACTATGCGCCGCTTGGTCCCTCCGACCGCTGCCCGACCGCGCCGGTCGCCGCGACCGTGGCGCTGGCCGACAAGCTCGATACGCTCACGGGCTTCTTCGGGATCGGCGAGAAACCGACCGGCTCCGGCGATCCCTATGCGTTGCGGCGCGCTGCCTTGGGCGTGATCCGCCTGATCGTCGAGAATGGTGTCCGCCTTGGCTTGCGCGCTGCTCTCATCCACGCGGCAGCCGGCTATGCCGACAGCATCTTGCAATCGACGCCGGCGCCGCTGGCGGACGACATCCTCAGTTTCTTCGCCGATCGCCTGAAGGTGCACCTGCGCGAACAGGGCGTGCGCCACGACCTGATCGCGGCCGTGTTTGCCACCGGCACCGAGGACGACCTGGTGCGGCTGTTGGCACGCGTCGAGGCACTAAGAGGCTTTCTCAATACCGACGACGGTGCTAACGTGCTGGTCGCGTATCGACGCGCAAGCAACATCGTACGCATCGAAGAAAACAGGGAGGGCGTTTCCTACGGCGCGGCGGTCGATCCGGCCCTGTTTGCTGAGCCGGAGGAGACCGACCTATACAGTAGACTGACGAACGCGCATGAGGGGATCGCGGCGGCACTGACGGCCGAGCGGTTTGGTGAGGCAATGTCGATCCTCGCCAGGCTGCGTGCGCCGGTGGATGCCTTTTTTGACCGGGTCACGGTCAACTGCACTGATGCGGGGATGCGTGCCAACCGCTTGCGGTTGTTGTCGCGGATCCGCTTGGCGCTGGGCGACGTGGCCGATTTCTCACAGATCGAGGGGTAGGACAGACAATGGCTAAGTGGGTCTACACGTTCGGGGACGGTCGCGCCGAGGGGCGCGCCAAGGACAAGAATCTTCTGGGTGGCAAGGGCGCTAACCTGGCTGAAATGGCGAGCCTTGGCATTCCGGTGCCGGCTGGTTTCACCATTTCGACCGAGGTCTGCACCTATTATTACCAGAACAAAGAGACTTATCCGCCCGAGATGAAGGAGCAGGTGCTGGCCGCTCTGGCGGAAGTCGAGAAGATCATGAGCGCCAAGTTCGGCGCGACCGAAGGACCGCTGCTGCTGGTCTCGGTCCGCTCGGGCGCACGGGCGTCCATGCCGGGCATGATGGACACGGTGCTCAACCTCGGTCTCAACGACCAGACGGTTCTCAACCTCGCCCGCAACACCGGTGACGAGCGCTTCTCTTACGACAGCTATCGGCGCTTCATCCAGATGTACTCGAACGTCGTTCTCGACGTCAAAAGCGAGCATTTCGAGCACTTGCTGGAAGAGCACAAGGAGAAGGTCGGCAAGAAGTTTGACGTTGAGCTGACCGCGGAGGACTGGAAAGTCCTGATCGCCGCCTACAAGAACGAAGTGCAGAAGCGCCTGGGCCGTTCCTTCCCGCAAGACCCGCATGAGCAGCTCTGGGGCGCCGTCGGCGCGGTGTTCGGCAGCTGGATGAACAAGCGCGCCATCACCTACCGCAAGCTCAACAACCTGCCGGACCACTGGGGCACGGCGGTCAACGTGCAGGCGATGGTGTTCGGCAACATGGGTGACGACTCGGCGACGGGCGTCTGCTTCAGCCGCAATCCTTCGACCGGCGAGAACCTGTTCTACGGTGAGTATCTCGTCAACGCCCAGGGCGAAGACGTCGTTGCTGGTATTCGTACCCCGCAGCCGTTGTCGCTCGCCGAAAAGAAGAGCATGGGTTCCGATCTGCCGGCGATGGAAGAGATCCTGCCGCCGCTGTACACCGAGCTGGTCGGCTTCCGGAACAAGCTCGAAGACCACTACAAAGACATGCAGGACATGGAGTTCACCATCCAGAAGGGTAAGCTCTGGATGCTCCAGACCCGCAACGGCAAGCGCACGGCACAGGCCGCGCTCCGGATCGCCGTCGAGATGTGCGAGGAAGGCCTGATCGACAAGAAAGAAGCCGTCAAGCGCGTCGACCCGGCGCAGATCGATCAGCTCCTGCATCCGATGATCGACCCGAAGGCGAAGAAGGAAGTTCTCGGCAAGGGTCTGCCCGCCTCTCCGGGCGCCGCGTCGGGCCAGATCGTGTTCTCCGCTGACGAGGCGGAAGTGTGGGCCAAGGCCGGTAAGAAGGTCATCCTGGTCCGCATCGAGACCAGCCCCGAGGACATCGGCGGCATGCACGTCGCGCAAGGCATCCTCACCACCCGCGGCGGCATGACCAGCCATGCGGCGGTGGTCGCGCGCGGCATGGGCACGCCGTGCGTCGCTGGTGCCGGTGAGCTGCGCATCGACTACGGCGCGAAGACGCTGACGGCGGGCGGCAAGACGCTCAAAGAAGGCGACACCATCACCATCGACGGCTCCAACGGCCAGGTGATGAAGGGCGAAGTGCCGAAGATCCAGCCCGAGTTGACCGGTAATTTCGGCAAGCTGATGGAGTGGGTCGACGGGATCCGCACGCTCAAGGTACGCGCCAATGCCGAGACCCCGCTCGACGCGTCGACCGCGCGGAACTTCGGCTGCGAAGGCATCGGGCTGTGCCGCACCGAGCACATGTTCTTCGATCCCAAGCGCATCATCCACGTCCGCGAGATGATCGTCGCCAGCAACGAGGCCGAACGGCGCGTCGCCCTCGATAAGCTCCTGCCTTATCAGCGGGATGACTTCGTCCAGCTGTTCACCATCATGGCCGGCCTGCCGGTCACGATCCGCCTGCTCGACCCGCCGCTGCACGAGTTCCTGCCGCACACCGATGCCGATATGGCCGAAGTGGCCAAGGCGGCCGGCAAGGACGTAGCGACGGTGAAGGCGAAGGCAGCACAGCTGCATGAGTCGAACCCGATGCTGGGCCACCGTGGCTGCCGGCTCGGTATCACCTATCCGGAAATCTACGAGATGCAGTGCCGGGCCATCTTCGAGGCGGTTGCCGAGGTGAAGATGAAGGGTGAGACGGTGCTGCCGGAGGTGATGCTGCCGCTGATCGCGGTGAAGAGCGAGTTCGATCGCCTCAAGGTCATGGTCGACCGGGTGGCGGGCGAAGTCATGGCAAAGACCGGGGCGAAGTTCGAATACATGGTCGGCACCATGATCGAGCTGCCGCGCGCCGCCCTGATCGCCGACAAGATCGCCGAGGGTGCGCAGTTCTTCAGCTTCGGCACTAACGACCTGACGCAGACGACCTACGGCCTGTCACGTGACGACGCCGGCAACTTCCTGGTCCCCTACCAGGAGCTGGGCGTCATCCCGAACGATCCGTTTGTCACGCTCGACACCGAGGGCGTCGGCCAGCTGGTGCAGACCGCATGCGAACGCGGCCGCAAGACCCGGCCCGACATCAAGCTCGGCATCTGCGGTGAGCACGGTGGCGATCCGGCGTCGGTCCACTTCTGTCATGCGGTCGGGCTCAACTACGTCTCATGCTCGCCCTACCGTGTGCCGATTGCGCGGCTCGCGGCAGCGCATGCGGCGATGGGTGCCGGCACGATCTCGACAACGGCTTAAGACGGCGCTTCGTCGTCTCATTACCGTTAAGCTTGCGGACGAGGGGGCTTCCACGCCCCCTCGTTTCGTTTGCGGCCACGGCCTCGGTGAAAGAGAACCGGTTCCGACGATGACCGACAAAGATCAAGGACCGCCGACCCTGCCGCTGCCCTCCCTGTGGCGGCTGATCGTTGGCGCCATCGCCATCCTGGGCTTCCTCTACTTCCTCTACAGCTATCAGGAAGCCCGCGATGCTGCGGGCGAGAAATCCGGGCAGAACCTGGTTACCATCGCCGCCGTCTAGGTAAGCGGCCAGAACCAGGGGATGAGCAGGCTGGCGACGAGCCAGTTGATGATGTTCAGCGGCACACCGATCTTGACGAAATCCATGAACCGGTAGCCGCCGGCGGTATAGACGAAGGTGTTCGTCTGGTAGCCGATCGGCGTCGAGAAATCGGCGCTCGAAGCGAACATGATGGCGATCACGAACGGCCGCGGATCGCACCCCATTTGTTGCGCCAAGCCGATCGCGATCGGCGTAAACAGGATCGCCGCGGCGTTGTTGCTCATGAACGCGTTCATCACCGAGGTGAACGCGTAGATCAGCGACAAAACCACGGCCGGCCCGAAATGACTGACCCAGGCGACGACGGCGTTGACGACGAACAGGGCTGCGCCGCTGGTCTCCATCGCCCGGCCCAGACCCAGCATGCCGAAGATGAGCATCAGCATCCGCCAGTCGATGGCGCGATAGGCCTCATCCGCCTCGATGCAGCCGAGTGCGATGACGAGACTGGCGCCGATCAAGGCAAGGCCCGCAATCGGCATGAACTCGAACGCCGCGCAGGCCATGATCGCCCCCAGGACCGCGATCGCGATCGGGGCCTTGTCCCGGCGCAGTGGGCGCTCGGCGCTGACTTCGCTCAAGTTGATCAGCTGGTGGGTCTCGAACAGCCGCTTGAGGCCCTCCGGCGGCCCTTCGAGCAGGAGCGTATCGCCGAACTCGAGCCGCAACTGGTCGAAATTGCCGTGCAGCGCCTCGTTCTGCCGGTGCAGCGCCAGGACGTAGGTTCCGTACAGGCGGCGCAGATTGAGCTCGCTCACGCGCTGGCCGACAAAGCGCGAACTCGGGCCGATGATCCCTTCCATCATCACCACCGAGCGGTTGGCGATCGGCGCCAGCGCGGCCTGGGTCAGCGCCGGAAAGGTGAAGCCACTACCGTCGCGCAAGCCGAGAACATCGCCGGCGGAGGACCGGATCACCACCCGGTCGCCGGCGCTCAGCACGGGCTGGCCGTGTTCCGGGTTGAAGGAAACGTCGTCACGCAAGAGGTCGACGACGCGCAGGCCATCCGTGCGGGTCAGGCCGGCTTCGTTCAAGGTCCGCCCGATCAGCGGCGAATCGGGCGCGACCAGCACCTCGGTCAGGTACTTCTTCTGCGGCAGATCGATCAGCGTATCGGCGATCGTCTGCCGGTCCGGCAGCAGCCATGGCGCGGCGATGCTCAGGTAGGCGATGCTGATCACAGCCATGAGGACGCCCAGGGGCGTGATCTCGAACATGCCGAAGCCCGCCAAGCCGTGATGCTGGGCGACACCGTCGGCGATGATGTTGGTCGACGTGCCGATGAGCGTGCAGGTGCCACCGATGATCGCGGCGTAGGACAAAGGGATCAGAAAGCGCGACGGCGCGACCTTGAGGCTGTGGGCAAGTGCAATCATGACTGGCGTCAAAATGACGACAATTGGCGTATTGTTGATGAAGGCTGAGATCGCCGCCACCACGCAGACCATCGCCATCAGCGCCGTCCACGGCGAGTGCCAGTTGACCCGCGCCGCGGCGCGGCCCAGGCGCTCGATCACGCCCGTATGCTCCAGTGCCGCCGTAATGACCAGCAACGACGCCACCGTGATCGGCGCCGGGTTGCTGAACACCTTCAGCATGTCATCGACTTCCAGGACGCCTGCGGCGAGCAGGGCGGCCATGGCCAGCATGGCGACGACATCGGGCGACATCAGCTCACGCACGAAGCCAAAGAAGACGACAATGATGAGCGCAAGCACGAGGACGATCTGAAGCGTCTCCCAGCTCACGACGGCGGCTCCCTGTTCTGCTTCTGCGGACGACCCGGCGGCATCCCTCGGCCTTAAGGGTGGAAAGGCTTTGCCGCCACGGTCAAGGGGCTTGCGGTAATGCCCTGCCCGCGTTGGCAGAGCCGGCGACGGCCGGCGACCAAGAGAGGCTTTCATTTTACCGCAACCGCGGTACATACAGAGCATGCATTTGCGACCAGGCATGCAGCGACGAAAGAAAGGATTGTGGATGCAAATCTCCTTTGCCGCGCTGGACATTCCGAGGACCGGTGTCGTCGTTGCCGGTGTGATCGAGGACGGTGTGCTGCCGCCCACCACCAAGGCTCTTGACGACCAGCTGGGTGGTCTGATCACCCGCACGCTCAAAGGGGGGCGCTTCCGCGGCAAGAAGGACCAGAGCCTGATGCTGTTGAGCCCCGCGGGCAGCGGGCTGGACGCGCTGCTGCTGGTCGGCCTCGGCAAGGAGAGTGCGCTGGGTGCCCTGCGCAGCGAGGCCCTCGGCAGCCAGATTTACGCAGCGCTCGCGCCGCATGGCCATGCGGAAGCCTTCGTCGCCCTCGATGGCCTGGCGGGAACGCAGGTCGATGCCGCGGGGCTTGCCGCCAGCCTTGGCCTGGGTGCGCTGTTGCGCGCCTACCGTTTCGATAAGTACTTCACCAAGCTCAAGGATGAGGAGAAGCCGGCGCTCGGCAGCCTCGTCATCGGCACGTCCGAAGCGGCGCGCGCGCGGACCCTGTTCGCATCGATGGCGACAACGGCAGACGCGGTCGCCTTCACCCGCGACCTCGTTTCCGAGCCCGGCAATGTGATCAATCCTGCAACGCTGGCGGAACAGGCCCGCTCGCTGGCCGACCTCGGCGTCGAGGTCGAGGTGCTGAGCGAGAAGGAGATGCGCAAGCTCGGCATGAACGCGCTTCTGGGCGTCGCTCAGGGCAGCGCCAACGAGGCGAAGCTGGTCGTGCTGCGCTGGTGCGGGCTCGGCAAACCGGACGCCGCCGCCAAGAAGGGCAAGAAGGGCAAGCGCGCGGCCGACAAGGGCGGTGACGGCGAGGCGGGCGCCGACAGCCCGCTTGCCTTCATCGGCAAGGGCGTCACCTTCGATTCCGGCGGCATATCCATCAAGCCGGCCGCCAACATGGAGGACATGAAGTGGGACATGGCCGGTGCTGCGGCCGTGGTCGGTGTCATCCGCGCGCTGGCCGCCCGCAAGGCGCGGGTCAACGCGGTGGGTGCGATCGGCCTGGTCGAGAACATGCCCTCAGGCCAGGCGCAGCGCCCCGGTGACGTCGTCACCTCGCTGTCCGGGCAGACGATCGAGGTCATCAACACCGATGCCGAAGGCCGCCTGGTGCTGGCGGATGTCCTCTGGTACGTGAAGGATCGCTTCAAGCCGAAGCTGATGGTCGATCTCGCGACGCTCACCGGCGCCATCATCATCGCTTTGGGCCACGAGCACGCGGGCCTGTTCGCCACCGATGACGAACTGGCCGAGCGCCTGACGGCGGCGGGTGCTGCGGTCGGCGAGCCCTTGTGGCGGCTCCCCCTGGGCGAGGCCTACGACAAGCAGATCAAGTCCGACATCGCCGATATGAAGAACGTCGGCAACCGCTCCGCCGGCAGCATCACCGCGGCACAGTTCCTCAAGCGCTTCGTCGAGGGCACGCCGTGGGCTCATCTCGACATCGCCGGCGTCGCCTGGACCACAACCGACCGCGAGACGGCGCCCAAGGGGGCGACCGGTTTCGGCGTCCGGCTGCTGGATCGCTTCGTCGCCGACAATTACGAGGCGCGCTGACGGAGGTCGGGTGCGGGTCCGCCGGTGACCGAGGTCGCGTTTTATCACCTGCAGACGGCACCGCTCGATCAGGTGCTGCCGCGGCTATTGGAAAAGACGCTCGCCGCCGGCAAGCGGGCGGTCGTGATCGCGGGCTCGCGCGCGCGTGCCGAAGCACTCGCAAGCGTGCTGTGGACCTATCGTCCCGACTCCTGGCTGCCGCACGGCACCGCCGAGGACGGCGACGCGGACCAGCAGCCGGTCTGGCTGACCGAGCACGACGAGAACCCCAACGGCGCTTCCTTCCTGTTCCTGACTGACGGCGCCGATTCGGCCGCGATCGCCACCTTCGAGCGCTGCTTCGACCTGTTCGACGGCAACGATGAAGCGGCGGTAGCGGCGGCGCGGGCGCGCTGGCAGGCCCGCAAGCAGGACGGCCACACGGTCACCTACTGGCGGCAATCGGCGACCGGGGCTTGGCAGCAGATGGCGTGAACACCGGCCTCAAGGCTGCGGCAGCCGCGGCGTGAGCGCGCTCAAGCGGAGCGCGACGAACGTGCCGGCAAGGGCGACAGCGGCCATGGCGAGGTAGGCGCTGCCGCCCAAGCCATGGTACAGCCAGCCCGACGCCAACAGCATCAGCCCCAGTCCTGCCCCCCAGACCAGCCCGGAATAGAGGCTCTGTGCGGTTGCCGAAAGACTGGCGGGGACGGTCTCACCGATGCAGGCCATGGCGCCCAAGTGCGCGGCGCCGAAGCTGAACGCGTGCAGAGCCTGCAGGACGACGACGGCGGCGAGCGAATCGGTCAGGCCGGTGCCGAGCCAGCGGACGACGGCAGCGATGCCGGCCAGCGTGATCAGACCGACGCTGCCCAAGTGCCGGGTGATCCGGCCGCCGTACGCGAACAGCACGATTTCCGCCAGCACGCCCTCCGCCCACAGGACACCGATGACGTTCTCCGAGTAGCCTTTCGCCTGCCAATGCAGGGTGCCGAAGGCATAGTAGACCGCGTGGCTGCCCTGGATCAGGCCACAGGCGGCAAGGCTCAGGCTCAAGGCCCGGATGCGCAGCGCTTGCACGATCGGCAGGCCGCGATGGAGCGGCGAGCGTTCCGTGCGGATGTCGGGCAGAAACAAGCAGGCCGCCGCCGTAGCGGCGACGCAGGCGAGCGACAACCACAGAATCGCCGATGGCGGCAGCCAGACCAGCACCTGGCCCGAGACGAGCGCCACGACGATGAAGCTCGTCGATCCCCACAACCGCGTGCGGCCATAATCCAGGCTGGCCCGCTGCACCGCCATGATCGTAAGGCTTTCGGTCAGCGACATCACCGGCGGCCACAGCGCGTAGAACAGCACGCTTATCAGCAGAATCGGCCAGAATCCGTTCGTGAAGGCGAAAAGACAGAAGGTGGCGAGGCTGCCCGCGACCAGGACAAGGATCGACCGCCGCCGCTGGCCCGAGCGGTCGGCCCCGTGCGCCGCCAGCGGCGCGCTGAACATCTTGATGCCGATGCTGAGCGCCAGAATGACGCCGATCTCGGTCGCGCCCAAGCCGTGCGATGTCAGCCAGACCGGCCAGAACGGCTGCTGCACGCCGAGAAAGGCGAAGAAGCCGGCATAGAACAGCGACAGGCGCAAACGCAGCGCGCCTGTTTGCGCAGGCCCGATGCGTTCGTCCGGAGCGACCACGATCGGGCCTGTCGCTGCCTTTCAGTGCCGGCTTGCGGTGGCTGCCTTAGTAGCGCGCGTCGGAGCGAAACAGCCAGTCGGTGAGATGGGCAACGTCGAGCGAAGCCTGCTGGTACAAGAACTCAAGCGCATCGCGGCGCGCCACCAGCCCTGACAGCTTGCCGCCCTCCAGCACCGGCATGTGCCGGATGCCGGTGCCGGCCATCCGCTTCAGGACGTCCTCGAGGTCGTCATCGACGCCGCAGCTCGTGATCGCGGTGGTCATGACGTCGCGGACCAGCATGTGCGCAGCCTTCTCCTCATACTTGCCGAGCGCGTGCGCGATGTCGCCCAGCGACAGAACCCCAAGCACATGGTCGTCGACGTCGGTGACGACGGCGAGGGAGAACCGGCGCGAGCCGACCGGCTGGGCGAACCGGCGCGCCGCCTCAGCCAGCGTGAAGTCGGGATGCATGGTCAAGAGCAGCATCCCGTGCAACTTCAGAAACTTCGAGACTTTCATGGCTATCCTCGGATCCTCCCCTGTTTCCGGCCCTTTCGCCCGGACCGCACGGCCACGGATCCTAGACGACTTCGGCACGCATTTCGAGCCTCTCCTCAGCGATCCGTGGCGGCCGCCCCGACGGTTGGGGCCGCGAACGCCGCGAGGTACGGCAGCCCTTTCAGCACCCGGCTGCCGTACCAGGACACCATCTCGGCATCGATCAGCCGGGCCTTGCCGGAATGGCGTGGAAACGCCTCGCCGAACGCCGCCAGATGCCGGTCGCCAAACGGAAACGGCTCGGTTGAAAACAGGACCAGATCGGCCTCCGCCAGCAACGCCTCGTCGAGGTCGATGACGGGATAGCGAACCCCTGTTGCGGCCGGCACGCTCAGCCAATTGACCAGCGCCAACATGCGGGCGATGTAGGTGTCGCCGCTGATGGTCATCCACGGTTCGCGCCAGATCAGGTAGAGCACGGAGCGCGAAGGCCACGCGCGGGCGGCATCGCTGAGCGCCGCCAATGCGCGGTTGAACGCATCCACCAGCGCTTCGGCCTCGGCCGCGCGGCCAAACAGCGCCCCCATCAGCCGGAACAGGGCGATGTTGTCGGTCACTTCGACCGGATGGGTGACAACAACCGTGTAGCCGGCCGCGCCGAGGGCATCGGCAAGCTCCTTCGGCGTCTCATCGATGTTGACGATGACGTGGGTTGGACGCGCTGCCTTGAGCTTGTCCCAATTGAGCGCCTTGGTGCCGCCGACGCTGCGCACGGCCTTCACCTGCGGCGCCGGATGGACGCAGAAGGTGGTGCGGCCGACGAGTTGATCGCCGAGCCCGAGATCGAACAGCAGTTCGGTGATGCTGGGCACAAGCGAGACGATGCGGGCCGCGGCGCCGGCAGGCGTATGCACGACGCCTGAGGCATCGGTGCGAGCGGTGCGCTCAGGCGCGGTTGCGGTTTCGGTCATGCGAACACTCCTCCAGCATTATTGCGCGTGACGCGGCGCCTTTGTGATCCAGATCACTTATCGCCGGCCGGCAACGCGCGATAGTGCCGGCGGATGGACATTTCATCCGGAGTTCTCCCTTCCCTCAAGAGCACCACCTCGGGCCGGCCCCCCAGCCGGCCCTTTTGTTTTGTGGCCCCCGCTCCGCTTGTGAGCCGAGCGATGACCGCGCTGCCGGCTGCAAACGCCGGTAGCAATCGGCGGCGGCGATCACTTTAATCAAAACAATCGGTTTCCTTTGTCAAGGCGGTTGCGGAATACTTCTTCCGCCGATCGAAGGGCAAACGCCTTTGGAATCGGAATCGCGCCCCGGCGCTGCGTGGCAGTCGGCCGGGGACCGGTGGACGATCGATCGGCACCGACGGCACAGACCACCAGGAGCAGAGGGAAGGGATATATGCGATGAGCAAGGACAAGAAGCTGACGACAACGGCCGGCGTTCCGGTGCCGGACAACCAGAACGTGATGACGGCCGGGCCGCGCGGCCCGCAACTGCTGCAGGATGTCTGGTTTCTGGAGAAGCTCGCCCATTTTGACCGCGAGGTGATCCCGGAGCGGCGCATGCACGCCAAGGGGTCCGGAGCCTACGGCACGTTTACCGTCACCCATGACATCACACGCTACACGAAGGCGAAGATCTTCTCTGAAATCGGCAAGAAGACCGAGCTGTTCGCCCGTTTCACGACGGTGGCCGGCGAGCGCGGCGCCGCCGACGCCGAACGCGATATCCGCGGCTTCGCGGTCAAGTTCTATACCGACGAGGGCAACTGGGACATGGTCGGCAACAACACGCCGGTGTTCTTTTTGCGCGACCCCCTGAAGTTCCCCGACCTCAATCACGCGGTCAAGCGTGACCCGCGCACCAATATGCGCAGCGCCAAGAACAACTGGGACTTCTGGACCTCGCTGCCGGAAGCGCTGCACCAGGTCACCATCGTCATGAGCGATCGCGGCATCCCGGCAACCTACCGCCACATGCACGGCTTCGGCAGCCATACCTTCAGCTTCATCAACGCCAAGAACGAGCGCTATTGGGTCAAGTTTCACTTCAAGTCCGAGCAGGGCATCAGGAATTTGACCGATGCCGAGGCGGAGGCGGTCATCGGCAAGGATCGCGAGAGCCATCAGCGCGATCTGTACGAGAGCATCGAGCGGGGCGACTTCCCGCGCTGGACGCTGAAGGTTCAGATCATGCCAGAGGCCGATGCGGCGAAGGTCCCCTATCACCCGTTCGACCTGACCAAGATCTGGCCGCACAAGGATTATCCCTTGATCGAGGTCGGCGTGATGGAGCTGAACCGCAACCCGGAGAACTTCTTTGCCGAGGTTGAGCAGTCCGCCTTCAATCCGGCGAACGTTCCGCCGGGCATCGGCTTCTCGCCGGACAAAATGCTGCAGGGCCGGCTGTTCTCGTACGGCGATGCGCAGCGCTACCGCTTGGGCGTCAATCACCACCTGATCCCGGTGAACGCTCCGCGCTGCCCGGTGCACAGCTACCATCGCGATGGCGCGATGCGCGTTGACGGCAACCACGGCAGCACCTTGGGCTACGAGCCCAACAGCTATGGTGAGTGGCAGCAGCAGCCGGCCCACCGCGAGCCGCCGCTCGCCCTCGAAGGCGCCGCTGACCACTGGGACCACCGCGAGGACGACGACTACTACTCCCAGCCGGGCACGCTGTTTCGGCTGATGAGCCCGCCGCAGCAGCAGGTCCTGTTCGAGAACACGGCGCGTTCGATCGGCGAAGCGCCGCGCGACATTCAGTTTCGTCACATCCGCAACTGCCTGAAGGCGGATCCGGCCTACGGCAAAGGGGTCGCGGATGCACTCGGTGTCGCGCTGTCCGAGGTTGGCGCCTGAGCGCGCGAGCCACGCCCGGACTTCGACCGGCAACTGACCCCGCGGATGAGGGCATCGGCCTCTCGTCCGCGGGTGCGCCGTCACCTTCGAACAGACGCCCCCTGCGGGTCCGGCCGTCCCCTTCGCGCTACTCCACCCGGAAGGCGCCGTGGCAGCCGCGGCAATGGGCGGAAAGCGTCTGCAGCGCCGCAATCGATTTCTGCCAGTCGGCGGCTGCGGGCTGGGCCGGGACGGCCTCGGCGACGGTTGCGAACTCGGCTGCCGCCCGGTGCATGCCGAGCCCCATCTCGCGGAACTCCAGCGGCAGGTAGCGGCCGAACCCGGCGCCGGAGCCCGGCACCAGCTCTGTGCGGGCAACGCCGGCGGCACCCTTGAAGTCGGCCCCGGCGAGACGCGCGATGATGTCGTCGAGCGCATCCATGTGGTGGCGCATGTGCGCGAGGAAAGCCGGGCGCAGATCGGCCGGCAGGGCGATCGCTGTCCGCGGATCCGCCTCGGCTGCGGCCAGCTCCGACGCCAGCCCTGCGAGGACCACCGCTGTCAGCGCGAGCCTTCTGAACAGTCGCATGGTTGCTCCTTCGTGGCTGGCAGCCCGGCTCAACCGGACGGCGCCGCTGGCCAGACTTGCCCTCTTCGCGCCAGATTAGGCCGGCCTTCACCCGCCGGCAAATCTTGTCGCGCCGCGACGAACAGCGTATTGACAAAAATCCTTTCTATAGGCATAAAGACCTACATTTTGGACGATCCTTTCTCATTTCTGGAGGTGCAGCCCGCTATGCCCGTCTTCATGGGATATGAAAGAGATATTTTCCGTCGCATTGCACGCCGCGGCTGCGCGGCGATGGTCCCGATTGCCAACATCACCGCTGGCGTTCTGCTCGCAAACAGCAAATTCCCAAGCGCCAGCATCGCGTTCACTGTTGCGTTAGGGTTGGCCTTCATGCTCGCCCACCTGGAGCGCACTCCCAATCCCGCGTAGGGCCGACGCCGCATGCGGACAGGTGCGCAGCGGACAGCATGCGCACCGTTTCGCAAGCGAGGCTTGATTTCAGAGGTACGGAACTGCAGTCTTATTGCTCGAGGAACACATCTCCCTTCCCTCTGAGCGAGGAGCGAGCAGTGCAGCACGGAGTGCCGACACGGTTTTTCGCCGCCGCGGCGGCAGTCGTGGTTGTTCTGGCGGTTCTTATCGCACCTGCGCGAGCCGCCGATGACGACACCCAGGCAAAAGCGCGGGCGTTCATCGAGGGCTTGGCCGATCAGGCGGTGCAGGCGCTGACCAATGCCAGCGTGCCGCGCGAGGAACGCGAAAAGCGCGCACGGGTCCTTCTGCGCGAAAACTTCGCTGTGCCGACAATCGCTCAATGGGTGCTCGGCCGCTACTGGCGAGTGGCGACGCCGGCCGAGCAGCAAGAGTACCTGAACCTTTTCGAGGACCTGATTGTCGTCACCTACGTCGACCGGTTCACCCGCTATTCGGGCGAGCGCCTGCGCGTTACGCGATCGGTCGGCATGGGCGAGACCGGCGACGTAAACGTCTTTTCCGACATCACCAATCCCGGCGGCTCACCGATCGACATCGGCTGGCGGGTGCGCACCCGCGACGGCTCTATGAAAGTCGTCGACGTCTCGGTCGAGGGCGTGAGCATGGGCCAGACCCAGCGCTCCGAATTCGCCTCGATCATCCAGAACAATGGCGGCCAAGTATCCGGCCTGATCGCCGAGATGCGGCGGCGCCTGCAACAGGCGAGCTAGGTCGCAAGGGGACGGCGCTCGGTTCTGGCCATGGCGGAAACGGTTGTCACGAGCATCGAAGCGCCGTCCGGCAAGGACGTCGCGTACGAGAACTTCCCGGTCGGCTCCTGGCTCTTGCCGGCGCGGCTGCGGCCACACGTGGCCGTGTTCTACGCCTTTGCCCGCGCGATCGACGACATCGCCGACGATCCGCAGTTGCCGCCGGAGGAAAAGATCGCGCGGCTTACCGGGTTCGAGGCGGCGCTGTTGGGCCGGGAAAAAGGCGACGGCTTCGCCAAGGCGCACGCCATGCGCCAGACCTTGGCCGCAAGCGGGATCTCGGCGCGCCACTGCCTCGATCTCATCTCCGCCTTCAAGCAGGACGCGACGCAAGCGCGCTATCGCCGGTGGGACGACTTGATCGACTACTGCAACCGCTCGGCTGCACCGGTCGGACGCTTCCTCCTCGACCTGCACGGTGGCGGACGCAACGGCTATACGGCCGCCGACGCCTTGTGCAATGCGCTGCAGGTCATCAACCATCTGCAGGATTGCCAGGAGGATTACCGGCTGCTGAACCGGGTCTACCTGCCGTGCGACTGGCTCGCCGAGGCTGGCACTGCGGTCGAGGATCTCGATCGGCCGAGTACGACGCCGGCGCTCCGACGCGTCATCGATCGCATGCTCGATGCAACCGACTCCCTGCTGGCAGTCGCGCAGCGGCTGCCCGCCGAGCTCAAGAGCCGGCGGCTCGGCATGGAGTCCTCGGCCATCCTTGCGATTGCGCGTCTGCTCGTGCAGCGGTTGCGCGCCGGCGACCCGCTGGCCGGGCGGATCGCGCTGTCGAAGGCGGAGTACGCATGGTGCTGTGTGCGCGGCGCCGGTGCTGCGCTCAGATGAGGGCGGCAGGGGCGGCTCCTGCCGATAGTACGGAAGCGGCTGACCAGGCGGCCGCCGAGCGGATTGTCGCCCGCTCCGGCACGTCGTTCTACTGGGGCATGCGGGCGCTGCCGCCGGCCAAGCGGCAAGCGATGTTCGCGGTCTACGCCTTCTGCCGCGAGGTCGACGACATCGCCGATGATCCCGGCACCATGCCCTCCAAGCTTGGCCGCCTTGACGACTGGCGGGCCGACATCGAGCGCATCTACGCCGGCAATACTCCGGATTCTGCGGTCGCGCGCGCGCTCAGGGCCCCGGTGACCCAGTTCGGTCTCCGCAAGGAGGATTTCCTCGCCGTTATCGCCGGCATGGAAATGGACGCCGCCGACCGCTTGCGCATCCGCGACATGGACGAACTCAACCTCTATTGCGATCGGGTGGCCTGCGCCGTCGGCCGCCTGTCGGTGCGGATCTTCGGCCTGCCGCAGCCGCTGGGCGATGAGCTCGCCGATTCGCAAGGCCGGGCGCTGCAGCTCACCAACATCCTGCGCGACCTGCAGGACGATGCGGCGCGTGACCGGCTGTACCTGCCTTGCGACCGGCTGCGCGCGCACGGGATCAAGGAAACCGAGCCCGACGCCGTGCTGGCGAACCCGGCGCTCGCCGCGGTGTGCGAGGATTTGGCCCTGCGTGCGTGCGCATATTTCGCCGCGGCCGATCGGGCGGCAGCGCAGTGCGACCGCAAGGCGGTGCGGCCTGCGCGGATGATGATGGAGGTCTACCGGCGCACCCTGCAGGCGCTGATGGCGCGCGGATGGCGCCGCTGGCAGGAGCCGGTCGCCCTGTCGCCGGCGGTGAAGCTGTGGGTGGCTCTGCGCTACGGACTGATCTAGGCGTGGCACCGCCGCACGTCCACATCATCGGCGCCGGCCTCGCCGGCCTCGCGGCTGCAGTCGCGCTGCGCGGCTCCGGCTACAGCATCACCCTCTACGAGGCGGCCGGTCACGCCGGCGGCCGATGCCGGTCATTCGTTGACGACCGGCTCGGGCGGTTGATCGATAACGGCAATCATCTCCTGCTCAGCGGCAATCAAGCGACGCATTCATTCCTCGCTGCGATCGGCGCCGAAAACGGGCTCACCGGACCCGCCCAGGCTGCCTTCCCGTTCATCGATCTCGCGACGGCTGAGCGCTGGACCGTGCAGCCCGGCCGCAGCCGCATTCCCTGGTGGCTGTTCGATGCCCGGCGGCGGGTGCCGGGAACACGGGCCGCCGATTACTTGAGCGCGCTGCGCCTCGCCTTCGCCGGCCCCGATGCCACGGTTGCCGGCTGCCTCGGCCCGGACAGCGCCGCCTATCGCCGCTTCTGGCAACCGCTCGCGGTCTCGGCGCTGAACACGGCCGCCGAAGAGGGAGCGGCATCGCTGTTATGGGCCGTGGTGCGCGAGACGTTCGGCCGCGGC
The DNA here is from genome assembly GCA_029624735.1 of Defluviicoccus sp. Classification (GTDB taxonomy): domain Bacteria; phylum Pseudomonadota; class Alphaproteobacteria; order Rhodospirillales; family Defluviicoccaceae; genus Defluviicoccus. The sequence continues at coordinate 182,775 of JARSSM010000019.1, forward strand.
GAGGCCGCCTGCCGGCCGCGCATCGCCGCCGAGGGCTTGAGCGCCTGCTTCATCGATCCGGCCGTGCGCGCGATCGAGGCTGCCGGCGGCTCGCTTCGCTTGCACGCACGCGTGGCAGCGCTGGAGCATGGCATCGATGGCCCGACCGCGCTGCATCTGGCCGGCGGCGAGACGGTTGCACTCACCGCCGCTGACCGCGTGATCCTCGCCGTGCCGCCGGCAAACGCCTTCGCACTCGTGCCCGATCTGACGGTGCCGAGCGGGAGCCGGGCGATCGTGAATGCGCACTTTCTCCTGCCGCCCCCGGCGGACGGCGCCGTGCAGCCGCTGCCCGAATTCCTGGGCCTCGTCAATGGCATCGGCGAATGGCTGTTCGTGCGCGGCGACGTCGCCTCGGTGACGGTCAGCGCCGCCGACCGGCTGGCCGAGGAACCGGCCGAGGCGATCGCAGCCAGCCTGTGGCCCGAGGTCGCCACCGCGCTCGGCATCACCGCGGTCGCGCTTCCACCGTACCGAATCGTCAAGGAGAAGCGGGCAACGTTCGCACAGACGCCGGCGCAAATCCGGCACCGGCCGGCCACCCGCACCCGTTGGCGCAATCTTTTTCTCGCCGGCGACTGGACCGCCACCGGCCTGCCGGCAACGATCGAGGGAAGTGTGCGTTCCGGCAACACGGCCGCGGCTGCCGTCATCCAAACCCGCCGCGACGCTTGACAGATCTTATGCAAACAAGCACTTAGAGCGATCTTGCGCCCTGCACGCGATCGGTGCGGGGCGACGCACGCCGGGACGCGTGCGGGCTTGCGGGAACAAGAGCGAACGGGAGTGAGTGGATGCGGTGGAGTGCTGCAGCCGTAGCACAGGTTGAGGTTGAAGCGGCGCGAACCGAAAGCGTGCTCGACCGGACGATTGATGACGGTCTCGCTTGGATGCTTGACCGCCAGGCGAGCGACGGCCACTGGGTGTTCGAGCTGGAAGCCGACGCCTCGATGCCGGCCGACTACATCATGCTCAGTCACTTCCTCGGCGACATCGACGAGCCGCTGGAACGGAAGATCGCCACCTACCTGCGCCGCCGCCAGGGTGCGCATGGCGGCTGGGCGATGTACTACGACGGCGAATTCGACTTGAGCTTGAGCGTACGCGCCTATTTTGCACTCAAGATCATGGGCGACGATCCCGAAGCCCTGCACATGCGCCGCGCGCGCGAGGCCATCCTGGCTCAAGGTGGCGCCGCGAAGGTGAACGTCTTCACCCGCTACGCGCTGGCGCTGTTCGAGCAGATCCCGTGGCGCGGCGTGCCGTGGATGCCGGCAGAGACAATGCTGCTGCCGAAGTGGGCGCCGTTCCACCTCGACAAGGTGTCTTACTGGTCACGGACCGTGATGGTGCCACTCCTGGTCGTATCGGCCTTCAAGCCGCGCGCCCGCAACCTGCGCAAGGTCAACATTCGCGAGCTGTTCACGACCCCGCCCGAACGGCATCGCGGCTACCAGACCAATCCGACCGGCTCCCGCATCGGCAACGGCCTTCTGGTTTTGGATGCCGTTGCCCGGTTGGCGGAACCGTTCGTGCCGCGGCCGCTGCAGAAGCTTGCCATCGACAAGGCAATGCGGTTCATCGAGGAGCGGCTCAACGGCGATGAGGGGCTGGGCGGCATCTTCCCGGCGATGATGTATGCGCTGATCGCGATGGATGCGCTGGGGTATCCACGCGACCATCCGTCGCGGCTGATGACACGGACCGCGATCAACAAGCTCTTAGTCGTGCACCCGGACGAGGCCTATTGCCAGCCGTGCGTGTCGCCCGTTTGGGATACGGCGCTGATGCTGCACGCGTTGCTGGAAACCGGCATGCCCGGGGATGATGACGCGGTCGCAAGCGCCTGCGACTGGCTGTGTGCGCGCCAGATCCTCAACGTGGAGGGGGACTGGGCAGTGAACCGCGCCGGCGTGCGACCCGGCGGCTGGGCCTTCCAGTACCGCAACGACCACTATCCCGACGTCGACGACACCGCGGTCGTTGCGATGGCGCTCAACCGGGCCGATCCCGATCGCTATCGGCATGCGGTCGACCGGGCGGCGGAATGGATCATCGGCATGCAGAGCGCCAACGGCGGCTGGGGCGCCTTCGATGCCGACAACCAGCATGAGTTTCTGAACAACATCCCGTTCGCCGACCACGGTGCGCTGCTCGACCCGCCCACGGCCGATGTCACGGCACGCTGCGTCGGTCTCCTGGCTCAGCTCGGCTATCCGGCGACGCACCCGGCGATTGCCCGCGCGCTCGCCTTTCTGCAGCGCGAGCAGGAGGCGGATGGCTCCTGGTTCGGCCGCTGGGGCACCAATTACATATACGGCACCTGGTCGGTGCTGGCGGCGCTGAACGCCGTCGGCGAGGACATGACCGCGCCTTACATCCAGCGTGCGGTCGCGTGGCTGAAGGCGCGCCAGCGCGACGACGGCGGCTGGGGCGAGGATTGTGCCACCTATTGGCCGGACCAGCGCGATGCGGTGAAGGCGAGCACACCGTCGCAGACCGCATGGGCACTGCTGGGATTGATGGCCGCCGGCGAGGTCGATTCCGACAGCGTCGAACGCGGCATCGGCCATCTGGTGGCGGCACCACGCGAGGGCTGCAAGTGGGACGAGACCTACTACAATGCCGTCGGTTTTCCCCGCGTGTTCTTCTTGAGCTACCACGGCTACAGCGCCTATTTCCCGCTGTGGGCGCTCGCCCGCTTCCGCGCGCTTAAAGACGGCAACAGCCGGCGGCCGGCCTACGGCCTCTAGGTCATTAAGGCCCAGCCGGTGGCGATGATCGGTATCGTCACTGGGCTGGCGGCCGAGCGCGATTGCCTCGCCTGTTTCCCGCCGGCCGACCGCCCGGCCGTTCGCGTTGCCGGCGCCAGAGCGGATCGGGCCGCTGCGGCGACACGCGAGCTCATCCGCACCGGCGCCCAGGGCCTGATCAGTTTCGGCATCGCAGGCGGCCTCGCGCCTGAGCTTGGCGCTGGCACGATTGTCCTCGCCGATCGCGTGATCGACGCCCGCGGACGCACACTTCTCGCCGATCAGGCATGGCGGGAGCGCTTGACGGCGCGGCTGGCGCACCGCCACCGCCTCGTTGCCGGCCCGATCGTTGGCAGCGACCACGCCATTGCCAGCCCGAACGAGAAGGCGGCGCTGGCACGAAGCACGGGCGCGCTGGCGGTCGACATGGAAAGCCATGCGGTGGCGGAAACGGCGGCCCGCCTGGGTGTGCCGTTCCTAGTCATCCGAGCGATTGCCGATGCCGCCCTGCGCACCGTGCCGGCCTGGCTTGCTGGCGTGATCGACGCCGAGGGACGGCCGCGGTTCAGCGTGGTTGCCGCCGGCCTCCTCGCCCACCCGTCCGACCTCGTAGCGCTAGTCGCGCTGGGCCGCGCTTCCACCCGCGCGCTTGCAGCGCTACGCCGGCTCGCGCTCGACGCGGGACCGTCGTTCGGGTTTGCCCCCGACAGCCCCGGCCGCTAGGTTGCGGACCAGCTTATCGAAAACGAACTCGGCCGAACGCTGATTGTCGAGCGGGATTTCGGGCGCCAGCGGCCCTTCCGTTCGCGGCCCGTGCAGGAACACCCGCAGCGCCCGCCATGGCCTGGCCACGGTATCGTTGACCGCGGTCGCCTCGTAACCGCAGTGGACCATGCAGTCGGCACACTTCTCGTAGTTGCCGGTGCCGTAGCGGTCCCAGTCGGTCTCCGCCATCAGGGCGGCGAAGGTCGAAGCATACCCTTCGCCGAGGAGATAGCAGGGCCGCTGCCAGCCGAAGATATTGCGGGTCGGGTTGCCCCAGGGCGTGCAACGGTACTGCTGGTTGCCGCACAGGAAGTCCATGAACAGGGACGACTGGCTGAACCGCCAGCGCTTGCGCCCCTGCCGCTGGAACAGGCTGCGGAACAGTTCCTTGGTGCGGGAGCGGTTGAGAAAATGGGTCTGGTTGGGCGCCCGCTCGTAGGCGTAGCCGGGCGAGACGGTGATCCCTTCGATGTCGAGATCGTTCATGCAGAAATCGAAAAAGGCCGCGACCCGGTCCGGCTGCATGTCGTTGAAGAGCGTGCAGTTGATGTTGACGCGGAAGCCTTGCGCGCGCGCAGCGCGGATCGCGGCGACGGCACGAAGGAAGGTACCGGGCTGATTGACCGCGCGATCGTGCTCCTCTTCGAGGCCATCGAGGTGAACGGAGAAGGTCAGGTACTTCGACGGCTTGAACAGCGACAGCTTCTTCTCAAGCAGAAGGGCATTGGTGCACAGGTAGACGAACTTCTTGCGCGCCGTGATGCCGGCAACGATGGCGGCGATGTCCTTGTGCAGGAGCGGCTCGCCGCCGGGGATCGAAACCACCGGCGCACCGCACTCATCGACGGCCTCAAGGCACTCCGCGACGCTCATCCGCTTGTTCAGGATCGCGTCTTCATAGTCGATCTTGCCGCAGCCCGCGCAGGCGAGGTTGCAGCGGAACAACGGCTCCAGCATCAGCACCAGCGGGTACTTGTCGACACCGCGCAAGCGCTTGCCGACAATGTAGGCACCGACCCGCAACTGCTGGATCAGGGGGATACCCATGCTGCGCGCCGCTTACGAGAGCGAGGACGCCGGGGCCGGAGCGGTGAGTTGGCGCGGCAGCTTGAACTGCATGCTTTCCTCGACGCCGTGGAGTTCCTCCAGCTCGACCGTGCCGAACTCGGCCAGCCGCGCCATCAGTTCCTGCACCAGCTCTTCAGGCGCCGAGGCGCCGGCGGTGATGCCGACGGTTTTGACGCCCTCAAGCCAAGCCGGATCGAGCGCGCTCGCATCATCGATCAGGTGGCTGGGGACGCCCCACTCAGCGCCGATCTCGCGCAGGCGATTGGAGTTGGAGCTGTTGCGAGCGCCGACGACGAGCAGGATATCGACCTGGCCGGCCAGGTCGCGCACGGCCTGCTGCCGGTTCTGGGTCGCGTAACAGATGTCCTTGACGTCGGGGCCGACGATGCGCGGAAAGCGGGCACGCAGCGCATCGATGACATCGCGCGTGTCGTCGACGCTCAACGTGGTTTGGGTCACGTAGGCGACCGGCGCATCGTCCGCGATCGCAACCTTGGCGACGTCGGCCGGGCTGGAGACGAGGTGCACGCCGCCCGGCACCCGGCCGGTGGTGCCGACGACCTCGGGGTGACCGGCATGGCCGATCAGGATTACCTCACGCCCCTTGCGGACATGATTGCGCCCTTCTTTGTGCACCTTGGTGACGAGCGGGCAGGTCGCGTCGATGACCGGCAGCCCGCGCCGCTTGGCCTCGTCCTCGACGCCGGTGGCGACACCATGGGCGCTGAAGATGGTCACGCTGCCGGCCGGCACTTCGTCAAGCTCCTCGACGAACACCGCCCCTTTCGCTTTCAGGGTATCCACGACTCGCTTGTTATGCACGATCTCGTGACGGACGTAGACCGGCGGGCCATAGAGGTCCAGGGCGCGCTCTACGATCTCGATGGCGCGCTCGACACCGGCACAGAAGCCGCGGGGCTTGGCAAGAAGGACGCGAAAACGGGGAAGCGACGCGGGAGCAATGTCCATGTTCAGGCTTTCGTCCGCAGTTGGCGCAGCCCGCTCAAGATACGCAGCCGTGCCGGCAAGGAAAAGGTAAGAAAAACACGGAAAATAAATGGGGTCGCGAGTGTGCTCTCGCAAACCCCTCGACCATTCTGGCGTGCCTACAGTTTGGGCAGTTTGGGCAGTTTGGGCAGTTTGGGCGCCTCATCCAGCACCGCGGCGAGGGGTCATTCCCATCTTTGGCTTCGAAGCCCGATCCGTCCTGCGCTACAATGGCTTGTCACGGACGCTCGTGGTTCGATGCTGGCGGAGGAATTCCATCCGTTGGCCGAATCGAACCAGCAGATCAATGCGTTAGTGGATGGACCGATCCGACGTTTGGGATGCAAGCGTCAGATCCGATCCACGAGCGACGGAGCCGGCCGCCGCCCTCAACCATGAGCGGTCGGGAACAAGAGAGGACGGCAGGGGACCAATGGCGAAACCGGCAGACGGCAGAACCTGGGTCGGCTTCGATCTCGGCGGGACTAAGATGCTCTCGGTGCTGTTCGACGACGCGATGCACCCGATCGCCCGCGAACGCAAGCGCACCCGCGGTCACGAGGGGGCTGAGTCCGGCCTCCGCCGCATCATTGAGCAGATCGAAAAACTCCTGGCGGAGGCAGGCGTCGGCAGGGAACGGCTGGCTGGCATCGGCGTCGGCTGCCCGGGCCCGCTTGATCTTGACCGTGGCGTCATCCTGGAGATGCCGAACCTTGGCTGGAAGAATGTCCGTCTCGGCAAGGTTCTCACGGATGCCTTCGGCTGCCCGGTGACGCTGATCAACGATGTCGATGCCGGCGTCTACGCGGAGTATCGCTTCGGCGCCGGCCAGGGGGGCCGTTGCGTCGTCGGCGTGTTCGCGGGCACGGGCATCGGCGGCGGCGCCGTCTACCGTGGCGAGATCTTGCGCGGCACCCGCGGCAGCTGTTTCGAGATCGGCCACATCCCGGTCGCACCAGGCGGGGCTTTGTGCGGCTGCGGCCGGCGCGGCTGCCTGGAGGCGACCGCCGGCCGGCTCGCGATTTCCGCCCAAGCCGCGATCGCCGCCTACCGCGGCGAGGCGCCCAACCTGATGAAACTGGCCGGCACCAATCTGGCCGAGATCCGCAGTCAGGTGCTGGCGCAGGCGATCGCCCAGGGCGACCAGGTGATCGAGCGCATCGTCCGCCAGGCGGCCGCGACCATCGGCTGGGCGATGGCGGGCGTGGTCAATCTCCTGGCACCCGATATCATCGTCCTCGGCGGCGGCCTGGTCGAGGACATGCCGGCCCTGTTCAAGGCCGAGGTCGAGCAGGCACTTAAAGCCCAGGTGATGCCGGCGCTCAGCAGCACGTTCAGCGTCGCAACGGCCAAACTAACCGGCGATGCGACCAGCGTCGGCGCTGCCGCCTGGGCGCGGGCCGAACACCCGCCGCTTGAGGCCGTGACGCGGCGCGCCGCTAAAGGCGGGTAGGGTTCGGCGCGTCCCCGTAGACTTCCGCGGGATCGAACGTCTTTTCCGTCTCGACGAACCTGAGCTGCCGACCGCTGGCGGACGCCGCCGCTTCGTCCCCGACCGGGACGACACGGTAAAAGCATGACCGGTAGCCGACGTGGCAGCTGGCACCGCCGGTGACCTGCACCCGCAGCCAGAGCGCGTCCTGGTCGTCGTCGATGCGCAGCTCGACGACCTTTTGCACGAAGCCCGATGTCGCCCCCTTGTGCCACAGGCAGGCGCGGCTGCGGCTCCAGTAATGGGCCTCGCCGCTGGTGATGGTTGCCTTGAGCGCCTCGGCGTTCATGTAGCCGAGCATCAGGACCTCGCCGCTCTCGGCGTCGCTCGTAACGACCGGAATCAGCCCGTCGGCGTCGAACTTGGGCGCCAGCACGGTCCCTTCCTCGACTTCGGTGACGCTCACACGAGGGGCGAATTCTGTCGGCGCTTGCGCGGCGCCGCTCGCGGCATCGATCATCGCAGCAGGTTCCTCTTGCCGATGGAGGCATTTTCCCTTATCCCACGGCCGCTGGCTCGCGGCAAGCTGCTGCCGGAGCGGATGTGCTCTGCCATCGTCTGGCGCGGTCGCGGAACACGTTATGGAAAGGGCTGACGATGGCAGTTCCAAAGAGAAAAACCTCGCGCATGAAGCGCGGGCAGCGGCGCTCCCACCATGCGCTCAAGGCCCCGGCCTACACCGAGGATAAGGATTCGGGCGAACTTCGCCGCCCGCACCACATCGACCTCGTGAGCGGCATGTACCGCGGTCGCCAGATTCTCGAACCGAAGGGCTAACAGGGTTCAGCGCCGGAAAGCTGCGCGCCGGCACCCCGCCCTCAGGGCGTGCCGCGCAGAAGGGCGTCCGATCGCTCGTTCAGGACCTGAGTCAGGTGTGGCGCCCCCCCCACCTGCAGGATGCTGGCGTAATCGGAGCGGCGCACCGCCAATTCGCTGATCGCATTCTCCAGCAGCACGTCGACCACGCGGGCGTCGTCATTGTCCCGCTTGCGCATGACGTAGGTGATCGGGATCGGCTGCGCGTCGCGCGGCTGAATGGTGGTGTCGACGAGGACCGTCTCGCGCGGGCCGGGGCGCTCCCCTTGAATCGCGAACTGCTCGCCGTTGTAGCCGACGAAGCGTGAGGCGTAGGTGGCGACACTGTAACGGATGAACGCTGCCAGAAGCGAGGCGCGCTCAGCCTCGCCCGCGTTTGCCCAATGCGATCCGGCGGCAATCGCGATCATCCGCTCGAAGTCGTAGGTCTCGCGCAGCCGCGGCTCAAGCGTGTCATAGCGGCCTTGGACACCGAGCTGTTCAGCGTTCTGCATCACCTGCAACAGGACGGCATGCAACGCTTCGATGACGGCCACAGGCCCCGTATCGCCGCGGGCGGCCGGTGCCGCCGCATGGCAGGCGATGACGAGGAGGATGAGTTGAAGGACACGCTTCATGGCGGGGATTGAAGCCAGTGAGAATGAAACAAGCTGCAACACTATCGGGCGCGACCAACGACCGCAACCCGCATTGAGGGCTACGCGGGTGGGCTGTTCCGGCCTGCTGCTTGGGCCTGCTGCTTGGGCCTGCTGCTCTGGCCTGCCGCCTGGGTTTGCCGATTGCTTCTGCTGCTCGGACGCACCGCGCGGAGACACCCGCTGGCGGGGCGAATTGGGGCAAAATGGGAACACCCAATTACAAAGGCGTTTGACTCGCAGCTGCAGACGGCTATATTGGGTGCGGGAAAGAAGGTGCGCGGGGCCAAAAGCGGACCGCGTCCCGCAGCCGACCGATGGCGGTGGCTGGCGTGGCAGATTGCTCATGTTAAGGAGAATCGGGCCAATGGCGATCATCCAATCCTGCGTCGTTCGCAACTTCGAACGCGTGTCGCCGCATTAGACAGGCGATTCGGTTACCTCCACAAGCGAACCTGGAGCATAGACGCGGCGAGCGAGAGAGCGCTCGCGCGGGATGGCGCCCGAATGAGGAGTAACAGCACAATGCGTGCGTTGAGAGTCCCTTCCCTCGATTCCGATCGTGGACTGACGCGGTACTTCCGGGAGATCTGGTCCTATCCGGTGCTGAGCCCGGAGGAGGAGTTCATGCTGGCCGTGCGCTTCCACGAGCACGGTGACACGGAAGCCGCCCACCGGCTGGTGACAAGCCATCTGCGCCTGGTGGCGAAGATTGCTGCCGGCTATCGCGGTTACGGCTTGCCCATGGCCGATCTGATCGCCGAGGGCAACATCGGCCTGATGAAGGCGGTCAAGAAGTTTGAGCCGCAGCGCGGCTTCCGCCTTGCGACCTATGCCATGTGGTGGATCCGCGCCGCGATCACCGAGTTCGTCCTGCGTTCGTGGTCGATGGTCAAGCTCGGCACCCTGGCAGCGCAGAAGAAGCTCTTTTTCAGCCTGAACCGGATCAAGCGCGAGCTCAACCTCATCTCCGACGCCGGGCTCGACCATGAGCAGGCAGAGACGGTCGCGACGACGCTCAATGTCTCGGCCCAGGACGTCATCGACATGGAGCGGCGGCTGGCTTCGCCCGACGTGTCCTTGAACGCCCCGCGCAGCCGCGACGACGACGACGGCGCCGAGTTCATGGATACCCTGGTCGATGACGCGGCGGATCCGGAAGTGCAGGCGGCCGGGCGCCAGGAAAGCACGCAGCGGCACGCGCTGCTGACGCGCGCACTCGAGGCCCTGCCCGAGCGGGAGCGGCACATTCTGGCCGAACGTCAGCTCGCCGACGAGCCGAAGACGCTGGAAGAGCTGGGCCTCCACTACGGCATCAGCCGTGAGCGGGTGCGTCAGCTGGAAGCGCGCGCGCTTGAGCGGGTGACCAAGGCGGTGCGGGCGATGGCGGCCGAAGGTGCGAGCGTCGCGGTACCGGCTTAAGCCTTGAGGGCGTAAGCCTCGAGCCGGATCCTCGGCCAGGACCGCGCGCGGCTCAGAGGCGGTAGCGCTGCCAGAGCAGGTGTTCGTCGAGCACCGCCAGCAGGCCGGCTGCCATGTCCTCAACGGCAGCCGTGCGCGGCGGCACGGTCTCCTGGCCCAGGCCCAACCGCCCGAGGCCAAGACGGCGCTGCCACCAGCGACGGCCGTCGGCGATGACGAGCAGCCGCACCCGCGCGCCGTAACGCTCCCGCATCAGGGTTCGCAGGTCGGCGATGCCGTCGATCAGGCCAAGCGCGAGGGCGGCCCGCCCGCTCCAGAACCGGCCACTGAACAGCTCATCCTCGCCGGCCTTGAGCTTGCCCTGGCGATGGGCGCGGACATGCGCACGAAACGCTTCGTGGATGTCGGCCTGGATGCGGCGCAGGTGTGCCACTTCCTCTTCGCGCTCGGGCTGGAAGGGGTCGAGGCCTGCCTTGTGTTCACCGGAGACGTAGACCCGGCGCTCGATGCCGAACCGCTTCAAGAACTCCGGGAAGCCGAAACCGGCCGAGACGACGCCGATCGAGCCGACCAGCGAGCTTTCGTCGGCATAGATCTCATCGCCTGCCGTCAGCAGCCAATAGCCGCCCGAAGCGGCAACATCCTCGGCGAACGCGAACACCTTGATGTGATGCTCTTCTGCCAGCGCGCGGATGCGCCGCGTGATCTGTGCCGCCTGCACCGGCGCGCCGCCCGGCGAGTTGACGACGAGTGCGACCGCCGCCAGCGACGGCAGTTTGAACGCGCGTTCGAGCGTTGGCGCGATCGAATCCAGTGTCAGGCCGCGTTGCCACGGGCCTAAACGGCCGATCACGCCCTTGAGCGGCACCACCGCGACCACCGGCGGCGGATTACGGAAGCGCTCGAACGGCAGCCAGGATAAGAGCTTGCGCGTGTTCATGACGGCTCGTGTTCCTTATCCTGTTCGTGCCCGCAACAGCCGAGCCTACCACGCAATGGCGCCGGCATGGCGCAGCACGGCCTCCGCCTCGGCCGTGAACTGTCCATCCGGGCGGTGCAGAACAAGCCCCGGCAGCAGGCGAAAGGGCCCGCGCGCACCGCGGCGGCCGGTGATCAGGATCCGCTTTGCCGGCTTGGCCGCGCTTCCTCCCGGCCACAGCGGGTAGACCGCGAGGCTGCCGAGGCCCTGGCTCAGCGCACTCACGATCTCCGGCAGCCGGTCGGCCCGGTGCAGCCAGGTCACCGTCCCGCCGGGCCGGATCGAGCGGATGCAGAATGCGGCCCAGTCGGCAAGCTGCGCCCTGCCCTCTACGGCCGCCGCACGCCGGCCCGGATCGCGCGCCGGCTGAGCGGTATCGGCAGCAAGGTGCGGCGGATTGGCAATGACGTGATCGAACGCGGCTGGCCGCAGCGCCTCGTGCGGTTCGAGAAGGTCGGCGACGAGGAACTGAACGCGGCCCGCGACCGCGTTGGCGACGGCGTTTGCGCGCGCCTGCGTGATCAAGACCGGATCCTGATCGATGCCGGTGATGCGCACGCCATCCGCCCGCTGCGCCAGGCAGAGCGTGGCCGCGCCGACGCCGCAGCCGGCATCCAGCACGTGCTCGCCCGGTGCGGCAACGACGGCCGCGGCGAGCAACACGGGATCAATCGCCGCGCGATAACCCATACGCGGCTGCCGAACCATGACGCGACCGCCGAGCAGCCGGTTTTCCGTCCAGTTGTCCGCGCCCTCATCCACCACATCGTGCCTCGCCCGTGCCGTGGGTGCGTCGACCAGTCATTCGCGCATGCCGGCCGTCGCGCGGCCCGGCAGGCTTGACCGCGCTTGCCCGCGCTCCTTATGTTCGCCGAAAGAGGATTGTCAACCGACAGCGGGGCGAAAGGAGAGTATGGGCGTGAGCGTTGCCGCAGATGCCAGCAGGCAGGCAACGGCCGGCGGAGCATCGATTGATGCGCTGATGGCACTGGTTGCGCGCGACTTGAGCGCCGTCAACACGGTGATCATGCAGCGGATGCAGAGCCCGGTCAGCCTGATCCCGCAGCTCGCAGGGCACGTCATCGCCGCCGGCGGCAAGCGCTTGCGGCCGATGCTGACCCTCGCGTCAAGCCGGCTCTGCGGCTACCAAGGCGATCGCCACGTCGGCCTTGCGGCATGCGTCGAGTTCATCCACACCGCGACCCTCCTGCATGATGACGTCGTCGACGAGAGCGATTTGCGGCGCGGTCTGGCCTCGGCCAATACGCTGTGGGGCAACAAGTCGAGCGTGCTGGTCGGCGATTTCCTGTTCAGCCGCGCCTTCGAGCTGATGGTCGAGGACGGCTCGCTGGAGGTGTTGGCGATCCTGTCGAAGGCGTCGTCGGTCATCGCCGAGGGTGAGGTGATGCAGCTGGTGACGACCTCCGACATCACCACCACTGAGGCCGCTTACCTCGATGTGATCCGCGCCAAGACGGCACAACTGTTCGCCGCCGCGTGCAAGATCGGCGGTGTCGTCGCGGACCGGCCGGTGGCTGAGGTGCAAGCCCTGGAAGCCTTCGGCATGAACCTCGGTATCGCGTTTCAGATCGTCGACGACGTGTTGGACTATTCCGCCAAGCAGGCGACTCTTGGCAAGGCCGTCGGCGACGACTTCCGCGAGGGCAAAATGACGCTGCCGGTCGTGCTTGCCGTGGCCGGCAGTGCGGGTGCCGAGCACAGCTTTTGGGAGCGGACGATCGAGGCGCTGGACCAGCACGAAGGCGATCTGGAAACCGCGATCGGTTACCTTGAGGCGCGCGGCACCCTGGCTGAGAGTGTTGCGCGGGCGCGTGACTATGCAGCCCGGGCCTCGTCGGCCCTCGCCGGCTTCCCGGACTGCCCGGAGCGCCGCGCCTTGGCCGAGGTCGTGCAGTTCTGCATCGAACGCGCGTATTAACGAGCGCTCGGCGCGGCGCCGGCTTGCCCTTTGCCCCGGCGCGGCGCTATAAGACCGCCATCGGCTTCGGAGTGTAGCTCAGCCTGGTAGAGCACCGTCTTCGGGAGGCGGGGGCCGGTGGTTCGAATCCACTCACTCCGACCAATCCTCGCTCCCGATCGGCATCAAACACGTCCACGAATTCGCGCGCGATCGTTCGGCGCCGGTGTCGCTCGGTGCCTGCCGCAATGTGTGCGTGAGCGCCGTTCGCCGAGCGAGCGCCGCCGGCCCGCTACATGCACCAACGATCCTCGGCCGATCCGACAGCCGCGCGGCCACCGCCCAGACCTTACGCATAAAGCGCGGGTGGGAACACCGAACGGCGCTCGGGATGAATGTAGAAGGTGTTGAGGCTGCCCAACTGGCCGCGCACGAGGCGGTTGCCTTGCAGCGCGTACGCCTCGTAGCCCCGTTCGAAGAGCGCCGACGCGTCGGTCTCAGGCCGGTTATTCTCCATCAGGATAACCGGCTTGCAGGCTGCGATCGTCTCCCGGCCGCCTTCAATGACGGCGGCCTCCGCGCCTTGCACGTCGATCTTGATAAAAGCCGGCTTGAGCGCGAACGCGTCGAGCTGGCGGACTTGGCAGCTGAAACTGCGGATCTCCATGTGCGCGCGGTCGAAGCCCCAGATGCACTCCGGATTGAGCGCACTTTCTGCCTCCTCACGGTGAAACGAGGCCAAGCCATCGAAAGGCGCGCCTTTGTAGTAGGGAACAAACAGCTCGAACGTCCCGGTCCGATCACCGAGGCCGCAGGGCGCGATGACCACCGCGCGGTCATCGGCGAAGCGATCACGCAGCGTCTCGATACGGCCAGGATTGGGCTCGAACGCGACCACCGGCAGGTCGTTCTGGAACAGCCGCACCGCCTCGATGGTCGCGCCGCGGTGCGCGCCGACATCAAGATAGATGGCGCCTTCGGGGTTTCGAAAATGACGGAAGACGGTGAAATCGGTCTCGATCGGCCGCCGCAAAGCCTTGTTGATGCGGCGCCGCAGATCCGGCTTGATGCCAAACCGGCCCATGACCGCGGCATACGCGGCGGCGATCAGGGCATTATGCCGCACTCAACGTCCCTCCAGGCGAGGACCGACCGCAAACGGGACATTCGGAAGGGTTATCATTCGATTCTCTACCCCCGGTAGTCCGTGCCCGCAGAATTAATCCGAGCCATTGTATGCCCGGCCGCGCGTGACCCGTCAACGCCGCTCACGGTACCGGATCATCATTGAGCCTGTTGTCGGGAGGGTTACGGCCGCGCCGCTACTCCAACAGGGTCGGATCGAGCGCATCGGCCGTGGGCGCTGCGGCCCACGCTTACACCTCGGTGCCGTGCCGCGTGCTCCAGCACTGGGCGCATGCCGCACCCATGATCATGGCGTAGGTCGCGGCGACGGCCGGCACCTGCAGGCTGAAATCGGCGGCGGCGTGCAGCGCGATCAAGATTGTGGCGGCGAATCCGACGCACGGGTAGATGCCGTCGCGGCCGCGCGAGCGGATCCCGTAAATCGTGAGATAGAACAGCCCGGCAAAGACGGCGAACAGCATCAACGTCGCCGGCAGCCCCAGTTCCAGCACGCTCTCAAGGTAGGTGCTGTGCGCCATCGCGTAATAGCCGTCGACGTCACTCGTGCGATAGAAGCGGAACACCTCCTCGAAGGTGCCGTAGCCGGTGCCGAGGACCGGCGCATCTTGGATCGCGGATACAGTGAGATCGTAGACACGCTGGCGTTCGGCATCCGCGTCGATATCGAGGAAGATCTTCTCCAGCCGGCCGCCGCCGGCGAGGAAGGCTGCGCCCAGGAAGAGGACGATCGCTGCTGCCACGGTCGAGGCACCACCGCGGCGCAGCGAGCGACTGAGCGCAAACACGAGCACCAGTGCCAGGAAGGCGATCATCAGGCTCCCCAGCCCAACGCGGCTGTGGGTTGCAACTGCCGCGGCAAGAACGCAGACCCAGGCGAGGATCAGCCAGCGATCGGTCCAGCTCACGCTCGCTGCAAGCCGCCGCCAAACCTCGGTGGAAAACAAGGACGGCTTGGCACGGCGCACCCGGCCATCATCACCGGCCGTAAACGCTTCGCGCGTCATTGCGCCGAAGATGGCCTGCAGCCGTTGGTTGAACGTGATCTGCACGACCGCAGTGATACATAACAGGCCGAGTGCCGCGTAGGCCGCGAACGAGTCCGCACTGCCGAATGTTCCGGTGAGAACACGCTCATCGACCGGCATGTCGATCCACAGAATCGCGCCGAAGCCGAACGCATAGGCGACCAGACCCAGGACCGCACACACGAACGCGGCGACGCAGATGGCGAACAGGACCTGGCGGGCCCGCTGCGACTTGCGGCACAGCTGCAGGCTCAACCAGAACACGCCGCCGTAAGACAACAGCCGGGCCAGGTGCGAAAGCGAAAGGTAGGGATTGAGCGAGATCGAGCCGACAACGTCTTCGCCCAGGCTTTCGGCGGCGCTGCTCCACAACGGATGGTGCCAGGATGGGGGCGTGATCGATGACGATTGGATGGCAACCCAGGCGGCAACACAGAAAAACGGGACGACCAGGAACCAGACGCTGCCGACGCTGACGGAGACGTCCTGCAGACCGCGCGCGACCCGGATCGACCACAGGGCGAGCAACACGCCGACGCCGCTTGCAAGTAGTCCCCAGCTCCAGGGATAGATCGAACCCAGCGGCAGCGGAGTCAGGCAGACCATGACGACGAGGGCCCAGAACAGGGCCGGCCAGTCGGCCTGCACAGCAACCGTTCGCATGCTCTCCGTCTCAGGCGGCGCACCGAGTGCGGCACCCGCTTCCGGCGGCATCGGCATCTGCGGGCTCACGGCCGTTCATTCCCTTCCTGCCCAGGCACGCAATTTCTGCCTGCCCAGCCGCACCTTTGGCAAGCCAAAACCGCCGCCTTGGTGCCGTTGGTGGTTCCCATTCCCTCTCAGCCCCTCTCGACCGGCACGGGCAGGGTCACAATCGCCCGCAACCCGCCCTCGGGGCGGTTCTCCAGCCGCACGCTGCCGCCGTGCAAGGCCACGACGGAGCGCACCACCGCAAGCCCAAGACCGACACCGCCGGTTTCGCGGCTGCGCGACGTCTCCAGGCGATAAAACGGCTGGAACACCCGCTCGAGTTCGGCGTCCGGGATCCCGGGCCCGGTATCGCTCACGGTCGCCACGATCGCCTTCGTGGCAACGGCAAGCCCGACCGTCGCGTTGCCGCCGTAGCGGACGGCATTGCTGATCAGGTTGGTGAAGGCGCGCTTCAGGCTGCCCGGCCGGCCAAGGAAAACGAGATGCGGCGGGCCTTCGTAGGTCGCGGCGGCCCCCATGTCCTCCCATTCCTCGCACGCGGTCTGCAGCAGAACGGCGAGATCGAAGCGGAGCGGCTTCTCAGCGGCGTCCTCGTGGCGGGCGAAGGCGAGCGCTTCTTCGAGCATCGCTTGCATCTCGTCGAGATCGGCCAGCGTCTTGCGCTCAAGTTCCGCATCCTCGATCAGCTCGGCGCGCAAGCGCAGGCGCGTGATCGGCGTGCGCAGGTCATGCGAGATCGCCGCCAGCATCTGCGTCCGGTCGTCGACGAAGCGACGCAGCCGCTCCTGCATGCGGTTGAGCGCGGCGGCGGCGCTGCGCACTTCGAGGGGACCGGCCTCAGCGACTCTCTCGGCCGTAATGTCGAGGCCTAAGCGCTCCGCTGCCTGGGCAAAGGCAGCGAGCGGCCGGGTTGCGCGGCGCACTGCCCACAACGCCACCAGCAGCACCAGGGTCGTCCCGGCGATGACGATCAGGAACGGCCGCGTGGTCCAGAATGGCTGAAACGGGGCGGCAGCGGCGGCGAAGTTGAGCCAGCTGCCGTCGGCCAGCTTGAGCGCGCCGACGAGGACCGGGCCGGCCTGCAGCCGGGCAAAGCCCATGACGTGATCCTCGTGCCCCGCCTCGGCCCAAGCCTCCCGCCGCGGCGGGCGCATCGGATGCGCTGCGGTCTCGTCGTCGCTGAGCGGGGGCGGGAGCGGGAGCGCGCCGACCCGCTCGCGTTCGGCGAGACGGAGATCATCATCCGCGCGACCTTCCAGGGCATCGCGAAAGACGCGGGCCAGTGCCCGCAACCGCCAGTGCTCGTCCTGCCGCGGCAGAAGCGGTGCTTGTGCCCAGAACAGCCGCAGATCCGGCTGGCGCAGGGAAAAGGCCAGCCGGCGCCGCTGCTGCAGCGGCGCCTCCTCGACCAACCGTGCTGCGACCGCGACGTGACGTGCCAGTTCCTGGCCGCGCCCACTCACCAGCGCGTTGGGGCGCTCGCCGGAATAGAGGGCAAAGCCGAGGAGGTTGGACACAACGACGGCGGCGACCAGGGCTACGGTCGTCTGTGCGACCAGCGAGCGCGGCCACAGGCGCATCAGCCCTGCTCGACCGTAGCCGCGAGCAGGTAGCCGCCGCCGCGAACGGTCTTGATCAGCTGCGGATTGCGCGGATCGGCCTCGATCTTGCGGCGCAGACGGCTGACCTGAACGTCGATCGCGCGGTCGAACGCTTGCGCATCGCGACCACGGGCGAGGTCGAGCAGCTGATCGCGGCTCAGCACGCGCTGCGGCTGCGACACGAAGGCCAGCAGGAGCCCGTATTCGCCGCTGCTGAGCGGCACCAGGACGCCGCCAGGCGCGATTAGCTCGCGCCGCGCGGTGTCCAGCTGCCAGCCTTCGAAAAGAAAGCGCTGGGCATCTGAGTCTGGCACCCGGCCGCCGGAAAAGCCGCCGTGCGGTGCACGCGAGCGGCGCAGCACGGCCTTGATGCGTGCGACCAGCTCGCGCGGGTGAAACGGCTTCGGCACGTAGTCGTCGGCGCCCATTTCGAGGCCAACGATGCGGTCGACATCATCGCCCTTGGCCGTCAACATGATCACCGGAATGTCGGAGCCGGCCCGCAAGGAGCGGCACAGCGCGAGGCCATCCTCGCCCGGCAGCATCAGATCGAGCACGACCAGATCGACCCCCCACTCGGCCAGCATCTTGCGCATCTCGCGGCCGTCGGCGGCTGCGCTGACACGAAAGCCCTCCTTGGCGAGAAACCTGGACAAGAGGGTCCGGATCTCGCGGTCGTCGTCAACAACCAGGATGTGCGGTTCGGCCTGCATGGTGCTGCGGAGTATAGGACCCTGGCCGATCCAGCCGGCACAGCTTTCTCGTCACCGTCTGTTGCCGCGGCCGTGCCTGCAACATTCCGTTACACGAACCGCCGTCTTCCGACATCGCCCTGCAACAAGCGCCTGCTAGCTTCCCGCTTGTTCGATCGCTTTGGTGCGATCAAAGATTTTCACGAGAGGAGAACACACAATGCGCAGGACTTTCATGATTTCGGCGACGGCATTCGCGCTGGCGCTTGGCCTTGCGGCCGCAGCGCCTTCCGTCGGCGTCGCCCAAGGGCCCGGCCCCGGCGGCGGGATGAGCCCGTGCCCCGGCACGGGCCCAGGCATGGGGCCGGGCATGGGGCCGGGCATGGGGCAAGGCGACGGGCGGCCGATGCCGTGGTTTCACGGAATGGATACGGACGGCGACGGCCGTGTCAGCCGCGAGGAGCATATGAACGCGCACAGCGCCCGTTTCGCCAGCCAGGACCTCAACGGCGACGGCAAGGTGACCCCGGAGGAACTGCAGAAAAGCCGTGAGAACCGCAAGGCGGCACGCATGCAGAAGATGTTCAAAGCCGGCGATACGGATGGCGACGGCGCCATCAGCCGGTCGGAATCGGACGCGACTTCCGAGAAGCGCTTCGAGAGCATCGACGCCAACGGTGACGGGTTCATCACTCCCGACGAGATGCAGGCGATGCGGCAGCAGATGGGCCCGCGCGGCGGCGGACCGCAGGGGCCGGGAACGGGGATGCCGATGGGCACGCCGCCGCAGGCGATCCAGCCGGCCCAGTAGCGCCCCCCCCCGGCTCGCACATCCCCTGAGTACACCGGCCCCCTGAGCAGAGGGGGGCCGGCCGCCCAGCCGACAAGCGCTCAGTGGCTCATCAGAACGGGAACCGTTCAGTGGCTCATCAGAACGGGCACGGTCATGTGCCGGAGCATGTGCTGGGTGACGCCGCCCAGGACGACCTCCCGCCAGCGGGCATGGCCGTAGGCACCCATGACGATAAGGTCGATCGCCGCGTCCGCTGCGCGGGACAGCAGCATGTCGCCGGCATCGATGTCCTCGGCATAGAGGTGCTGCGCCTCCGCCTTGACGCCGTGGCGGGCAAGGTGAAGGCAGATGTCGGCACACGGGATCTCGCCATGGCCGCTGGCACCGCCTTGTGGATTGACGGCGACGACGACCACGTGGCGGGCCATGGTGAGCAGCGGCAGGGCATCGTTGACCGCGCGTGCCGCGAGCCGGCTCGCATCCCAGGCCACCATCACCCGCTCACCGATGACCGGATACTCGCCGACGGCAGGGATCACCAGGACCGGCCGGCCGACGGCAAGCACGAGTTGGTCCGGGATCGCAGGATCGTCCGCCCCTTCCGTTCCGCTCGGATCGCGCTGGCCGGCAACAACGACGTCGGCATAGCGGCCATGCAGGCACAAGGCCGCCAGCGGCAGCCCTTCGACGCAGCGCCACTCGGACGTGATACCGGCCCGCCCGGCGCAGTCGTTGAAAGCGGTTTCCGCCAGCTTGGCTTGCGCACGCGCATGTTCCGCCTGGCGCTTGAAGACATCGCTGCTGATTTCTGCCCTCAGGTAGCCCGGGATCTGCGGCGGGGTCATGACGCAGACGCCGGTTAGATGCGCACTATGGCGCACGGCAAGCGCGGCCGCCGCCTCCATGCGGGCGCGGCTTTGCTGATTCACGTCGATATGCACCAGGCAATCCTTGAGCGGCATCGCCGGTCTCCCTTCGCTGGCCTCAATCGTCTCTCTGGCCTCAGTCCTCAGACGAGAAGTGTAGCGCTCGCCCGGCCCGCCTGCAAAGCGCCGCCACGAGGCCGTGGCCTGCCCGCTTGTGCGCTGCGGCAGGAAAATGCGTGAAACGGTGGCGAGACGCTTGACGACGGCGGTGGATAAGTGCGACGAAACCCGATCAGGGCAGAATCGGGTGCAACAGAACCGCTAACAGGCTTGCCTATGAACTACCAGAGGTTTTTCGAGGACAAGGTCGCGGCACTGCGGGCCGAAGGCCGCTATCGTGTTTTCGCCGACCTGGAGCGTCGCGCCGGCCGTTTTCCGCGTGCGCTTTGGCACAGCCGCAACGGCGTGCGCGAGGTCACCGTCTGGTGCTCGAATGACTACCTCGGGATGGGCCAGCACGCGGAAGTCCTGGCGGCGATGAATGAGGCGATCGCGCGGTGCGGCGCTGGCGCCGGCGGTACCCGCAACATCTCCGGCACCAATCACTACCACGTTCTTTTAGAGCAAGAGCTGGCCGATCTGCACGGGACCGAGAGCGCGCTGTTGTTCCAGTCCGGCTGGATCGCCAACATGACGACGCTGACGACGCTCGGCCACAGCCTGCCCGACTGCCTCGTCCTGTCCGACAGCGCCAACCACAACTCGATGATCGAGGGGATCATCCACTCGCGTGCGGAAAAGCGCATCTTCCGCCACAACGATGTCGCCGACCTCGAACGCCGGCTGGCGGCCGCCGAGCACGGACGGCCGAAGCTGGTGGCCTTCGAGTCCGTCTACTCGATGGACGGCGACATCGCACCGATCGCGGAAATGTGCGACCTCGCCGAGCGCTACGGCGCGATGACCTTCCTCGACGAGGTGCACGCGGTCGGCATGTACGGCCGCCGCGGCGGCGGCGTCGCTGAGCGCGACCGGCAGATGCACCGGCTGACGGTGATCCAAGGGACGCTCGCCAAGGCGTTCGGCGTGGTTGGCGGCTATATCGCCGGGTCCGCGGCGCTGTGCGATTTCATCCGCAGCTACGGCACCGGCTTCATCTTTTCCAGCGCCATGCCGCCCGCCGTCGCCGCTGGCGCGCTTGCGAGCGTCCGCTATCTCAAGGTGCATCCGGAACTGCGCGAGCGCCACCAGGAACGGGCGGCGACACTAAAACGCAGGATGCGCGAGGCTGGCCTGCCGGTCATGCCGTCAGTGAGCCATATCGTCCCGCTGCTGGTCGGCGATCCGGTGCTGTGCAAGCAGGCGAGCGACGAACTGATGGAGCGGCACCGCCTCTACGTGCAGCCGATCAATTACCCGACCGTCGAACGCGGCACCGAGCGGCTGCGCTTCACGCCGACACCGCTCCACACCGACGATGACATGGACCACCTGATCGCCGCCTTGAGCGAGGTCTGGGAGCGGTTGCGGCTGCGCCCCGCCGCTTGAGCGCGGCCATCACCGGACGTTCAGGGCGCGCCGCCTCAGAACTGCGTACGCGGGCGGCGCCAGTGGCCGGGCCGGGTGAAGCGGGCGCTGAGCCGTGAACGAAGTGTGGTGAGTTCGCTCGCCTCGCCGATGCGCCGCTCAAGGAAGGCCCAGGTCGCCTCGCTGTTCTCGGACTCATCGTCAAGCCAGCATAACAGCGTCGCGCCGTAGACGGCTGCCAGCGTCGCCCGCTTGGTGTACCAGCTGAAATCGGTCGCGCTGTCGCCGACGGCGTACCAGATCGCGTCGACCGTCGCCCACAGGCATTGCAGGGCGAGCGCCGTGTTCCATGGCAGCGCGAGATAGGACGCGGTGCGCCGGACCGCTTCATGGTGGTCGGCGTCGGCTTCAAGGCGCAACCGCACCGCGTTGGCGATGCGGTCGCTGAGCCGCTGCGGTTTGGGCGCAAGCGCCTCGATCGCGGTCAGCATCGTCCGGTCGCTCGTCTGCGACCAGAAGCGGATCATCTCCGCCACCCCGCCGGGAAAGGCGCGCCCGGCTGCCTCTGGCGCCAGGCCGGCGTCCAACGCACCGCGCACAAGCGCCTTGTCGGTCACCCCTTCGAAGGCCAGTTCCGGCAGCGTCGCCGCCAGAATCTGCGCACGCAGATCATTGAGACTCACGATCGTCCCTCTCCCTCTTGCGGCCGCGGCTGTCCCTCGCTGGTCGTGAGCGGATAGCGGCGGATCTCCTCGGCAAAGCCGAAATGGCGCGGGTCCTGCACGCGGGCCGGATAGAGCACCCCATCCAGGTGGTCGCACTCATGCTGGACGACGCGGGCATGGAAGCCCTCGGCGACACGGTCGAGCGTCTTGTTGTCCGGTGTCAGGCCGGTGT
The DNA here is from genome assembly GCA_029624735.1 of Defluviicoccus sp. GTDB lineage: Bacteria > Pseudomonadota > Alphaproteobacteria > Rhodospirillales > Defluviicoccaceae > Defluviicoccus. The sequence goes on from JARSSM010000019.1 coordinate 204,907, forward strand.
AGCGGATGCGCCGGTAGCGCGGCACCAGGCCGGTAAGGCCGGGGACCGAGAGACATGCCTCCCACGCCGCTTCCCTCTCCTCATCCAGCGGCAAGATGACCGGGTTGATCAGCACCGTGATCGGCACCGGCGCATGCGTCGGCTCGGCGCGCGCGGCCGGGACGTGAAAGATGATGATGCGCAGCGGTGCATGCACCTGCGGCGCCGCGAGACCGACGCCCGGCGCGTCCTGCATGGTCTCGATCATGTCGGCAACAAGGCGGGCAATCTCCGGCGCGCGCGGATCGCCGACCGGTGCCGCCGCCTGGCGCAGCACCGGATGGCCCATGCGTGCGATCTTGAGTATTGCCACGACCGGTTACACCCTTTCTCCGCCTTCGAGCATTTTGATCCTCTCGCCGCCGGGAACAAGCCTTGAGAGCGGCAAGAGGCTGTGTTACAAGCCCACCCTCAGGTTTTCCTCCCGCACCCTAAAAAATGTGGCTGGCAAGGAGAGTGGACAACCCGTGCAAGTGATCGTCCGCGACAACAACGTCGATCAGGCGTTGAAGGCACTGAAGAAGAAAATGCAGCGCGAAGGCATCTTCCGCGAAATGAAGCTTCGCCGTGCCTACGAGAAGCCTTCGGAGAAGCGCGCCCGCGAGAAGGCGGAGGCGGTCCGCCGCGCCCGCAAGCTCGAGCGCAAGCGCCTCGAACGCGAAGGATTCTGAGCCCGCGCCGGCGCCCGCCGCCGGGACCGGCAGCTCCTCCTCCCGCAGCTTCGCGATCGTTCCCCGCCAACACGCCGCCCCTTGCGGTTCGAGTGTGAGTGCTGGTGCGCGCGCAAGCGCCCGCCTTGCGGCGCTACACCCATCGTCCCGCTCCCCCTTTGCACGCGTGGCCACCTGCTCGCAGCCTACGACGGCCGCACGTTCACGGTGGTGGTTTGAACAGCCGCCCCGACCGCGAGACGCGCGCATCTTGGGGAAAAACGGGCGTCGGGAAGGTTGAGCCGGGCCCTTGAAAGGGGCGGCCCGCTTCCCGACGCCTCGAGGGGGAGCCATGGGTGACTCCGAAGCGGCAGTGCCGGACGGAGGCCCTGCGCGCACACAGCCGGAAGCTGGACGGGGGCGTTCCACCGACTCTGACGGACAGCCCTTGCGCAACGAGACCACGGCGAGAGCAGACGCGAAACTGTCGATCAGGCCCTCCGCCCGAAGTAATCATCGGTCATGCTGAAAAAGACGGCAACAACAAACACTACGCCGCTCTCAATAATACTGTGCATAATTATCGAGCGTTTCCACAATCGATCCACGCTTTTTCCACAAAACAGTGCACATTTGGCGGCGTCCGCGATGTCAACTAAAGAGTTCGTCGCAAAATAACCGTTCGCACTCAACCTGTTATGGCAGATTCCTAATCGCCGAGCCTATTCCGGCCCGCAATCTCTCCTTGAAGGCAGCGCGACGGGTGTCAGCCGTAGCTGCGCGGTCCTGCACGAACCTTCCCGGGGGGAACACGCCCGCGGGCGAATGTCGGTTTAAGGCAGCGGAAAAAACACTGATGCCGAGGCCATCAGTTTCGGTCACGCGACAATGCGGCTTTGACGCGCCAATGCCAGCCTAGCGTGCAGCTTGCGGTGCGGGCGCCGTTTCGACCGCCCAGCCGGAAGCACCGCCATGGCGCCCGTCAGCGCCTGCGACTGAATATTATTATCACGAGTCTTGGCCGAGTGCTTGTTTCCCCTTTTCCCCTTTTTCCAATTACTCAAATTTGACGCCTTACCGCACGTGCGAACGTTGACTCCATTTCCGCCGCGGTCTAACGTTTCAACCCTCAGTTTTTCGCGGGCAATAACGAAAAGGGTCACTTCCGATGCCTGCCACAGAACGGCCTCTGTCGCCGCATATCCAAATCTACCGTCCGCAGATAACCTCAGGGTTGTCGATCTTTCATCGCATCACTGGCGTCGCGCTGACGCTGGGAACGCTGCTCCTGACGTGGTGGCTGGTCTCCGCCGCCTACGGTCCAGAGGCGTTCGCGACCGCACAGGCCTTCTTGGGCAGCTTGATCGGTCAGCTGGTGCTGTGGGGCTTCACGTTCGCGGTGTTTTACCACCTCGCGAACGGCGTTCGCCACCTGCTGTGGGATTTCGGCTGGGGCTTTGAACTCGAGCAACTGCGCTTCTCCGGCATCGTCATGCTGGCGTTCGCCGCCGTCGCGACCCTGGTCACGTTGATTGCCGGCTACGCGCTGGCGGGAGGTCAATGATGGAACTCCGCTCCTCGCTTGGCCGCGCCCGCGGCCTCGGCTCAGCCAAGGAAGGCATTAGCCACTGGTGGGCGCAGCGCGTCACCGCCATCGCGCTGGTGCCGCTCGCGATCTGGTTCGTGCTGGCAGCGATCTCGCTCCTGGGCGCCGATTACGCCACTTTTGCCGCCTGGATTGGCACCTTCGGCAACGCGCTCCTGATGGCGCTCCTGGTCATCGTCCTGTTTTACCATGCACATCTCGGGATGCAGGTGGTGATCGAGGATTACGTCAGCGGCCACGCGGCGCTGATCACCACCCTTCTCATCGTCCGCTTTGCCCTGTTCGCGCTGGCGGTGTCGTGTCTCCTCGCGATCATTCTGGTCGCGCTTAAGGGCTGAGTACCAAGCCATGGCAAATGCATATCCCATCACCGATCACAGCTACGACGTCCTTGTCGTAGGCGCCGGCGGCGCCGGCTTGCGCGCGACCATGGGGCTCGCTGCGGCAGGCTTGAAGACCGCCTGCATCACCAAGGTTTTTCCCACCCGCAGCCACACGGTTGCCGCCCAGGGCGGCATCGGCGCCGCCCTCGGCAACATGGCCGACGACAGCTGGGAGTGGCACATGTACGACACCGTCAAGGGCTCCGACTGGCTCGGCGACCAGGACGCGATCGAATACATGTGCCGCCAGGCGATTCCGGCGGTGCAGGAGCTGGAACACTTTGGCGTTCCCTTCTCGCGCACGGCCGAGGGGAAGATTTACCAGCGCCCGTTCGGCGGCCACATGCGCAACTACGGCGAGGCACCGGTTCAACGCGCCTGCGCCGCTGCCGACCGCACCGGGCATGCCATCCTGCACACGCTTTACCAACAGTGCCTGAAGTACGACGCCGAGTTCTTCGTCGAGTTCTTCGCCATCGACCTGATCATGGATGATGCCGGCGCCTGCCGCGGCGTGGTCGCCTGGAACCTTGATGATGGCTCGATCCATCGCTTCCAGGCACATGCGGTGGTGTTCGCAACCGGCGGCTACGGCCGGGCCTATTTCTCCTGCACATCCGCCCATACGTGCACCGGCGACGGCAATGCGATGGTGGCACGCGCCGGCCTGCCGCTGCAGGACCACGAGTTCATCCAGTTCCACCCGACCGGGATCTACGGGTCGGGCTGCCTGATCACCGAGGGTGCCCGCGGTGAGGGTGGCTATCTCACCAACTCGGCCGGCGAGCGCTTCATGGAGCGCTACGCGCCGACCGCCAAGGACTTGGCTTCGCGCGATGTCGTCAGCCGCTCGATGACGGTCGAGGTCCGCGAGGGCCGCGGCGTCGGTCCGGACAAGGACCATATCCTGCTGCACCTCGAGCACCTCGGCGCCGACGTGCTGCTGGCGCGGCTGCCGGGCATTACCGAGACGGCCAAGATCTTCTCCGGTGTCGATGCGACCCGCGAGCCGATCCCGGTGCTGCCGACGGTGCACTACAACATGGGCGGCATCCCGTCGAACCACTTCGGCGAGGCGCTGCGGCCGTCGGCGGACGACCCGGATGCGATCGTCCCCGGCCTGTTCGCCGTCGGCGAGTGCGGCTGCGCGTCCGTCCACGGCGCCAACCGGCTCGGCACCAACTCGTTGCTCGACATCGTCGTTTTCGGCCGCGCAGCAGCGCTCCGCTGTGCCGAAAAGATCAAACCGCGCCAGACGCACTCGCCGCTGCCGAAGGGCTCCGCCGAGCGGGCGCTGGCCCGGATCGATCGCCTGCGCAACGCCAAGGGGTCACTGTCGACCAGCCAGATCCGGCTCGCCATGCAGCGGACGATGCAGAACAACGCCGCGGTCTTCCGCAATCAGGACGTGCTGGCCGAGGGCTGTCGGAAGCTTGACGAAGTCTGGAGCACGCTGTCCGACATCCGTTTGAACGACCGCTCAATGATCTGGAATTCGGACCTTGTCGAGGCGCTCGAACTCGAAAACCTCATGATCTGTGCCAAGGCTTCGCTCTATTCGGCCGAGGCTCGCAAGGAAAGCCGCGGGGCACACGCGCGGGAAGATTTCGACAAGCGCGATGATGAAAACTGGATGAAGCATACGCTGGCGTGGATCGACGACAACGGCAAGGTCACGCTCACCTACCGACCTGTCCACACCTACACGCTGACCAACGAAGCCCAGTACATCAAGCCGCAAGCGCGGGTCTACTGATTAAGAAGGGAGGATCTCCCCATGGTCGAATTCACGTTACCTGCAAACTCGAAACCGCGCGAAGGCAAGAGATGGCCGGCGCCGGCGGGGGCAACGAAGATCAGGAACTTCAAGATCTATCGTTACGATCCGGAAAGCGGGGAAAATCCGCGCATCGATACCTATCCGGTCGACCTTGCCACCTGCGGACCGATGGTCCTGGACGGCCTGATCAAGATCAAGAACGAGATCGACTCGACGCTGACCTTTCGCCGTTCCTGCCGCGAGGGCGTGTGCGGCTCGTGCGCCTTCAACATCGACGGCGTCAACACGCTCGCCTGCATCAAGGCAATCGAGGACATCAAGGGCGACATCAAGATCTATCCGCTGCCGCACCTGCCGGTGGTCAAGGACTTGGTGCCGGATCTCTCGGTGCCGTATGCACAGTATCGGCTGATCATGCCGTGGCTGCAGGCCGACACCGCGCCGCCAGCGGGCGAGCGGCTGCAGAGCCCGAAGGAGCGCGAGCGGCTTGACGGTCTGTGGGAGTGCATCTTGTGCTTCTGCTGCCAGACCAGCTGCCCCAGCTACTGGTGGAACGGCGACCGCTATCTGGGTCCGGCCGTGCTGCTGCAGGCCTATCGCTGGATCGCCGACTCGCGCGATGAGGCGACGGGCGAGCGGCTGGATCAGCTGAACGACCCGTTCCGCGTCTTCCGCTGCCACACGATCATGAACTGCACGGCGACCTGTCCGAAGCACCTCAATCCGGGCAAGGCAGTGGCCGAAATCAAGTCGCTGCTCGCCAAGCGGATGATGTAGACGGATTAGGGGAGGGCAATAAAAGCCGGGGCGGAGACACGGGTCCGGCTCTCTCGAGCGCAGCAACGGCAAAACGCCGCGCGCGAACCAAACAAGATGCGCACACTGCGCTGGCCGCCGGGCTTCACCCCCCCGGCGGCAGTTTTTTTTTCGCAGCCGGTTGCGGACCGTGGCCGACAGCACAGACGGCGTCAGCGCCGCAGCGGCCCTGCCAGTGGCTGCAGCAGCAAGCGGCCGAGGCGCCGATCGCGCGCGCTGCGAAAGGTCTCAAGACCGATCGCCATGCCCTCATGACCGTCGGCCGGCTGGTCCCTGTAGGTCCCGAACAGCCGGTCCCACAGCGACAGATTGAAGCCGTAGTTGGAGTCGGTCTCCTCCCGGCGCACCGAGTGATGGACGCGGTGCATATCCGGGGTGACGATCAGCCGCCTGAGGATCCGGTCGGCACCCAAAGGCAGCCGGACGTTACCGTGGTTGAACAGCGCGCCGCCGCTCAAGCAGATCTCGAACACGATGACCGCCGCCGCCGGCGCGCCGATCGCGGCGACCACTGCCATTTTGTACGCCATCGAGACCACGATCTCGACCGGATGGAACCGCACTCCCGTCGTGCTGTCGAAATCGACATCGGAATGGTGCACCCGGTGCAGCCGCCACAACAGGGGCACCTTATGCATCGCCAGGTGCTGAGCCCAGACGGCGAGGTCGAGCACGACCACTGCGAGCGCGAAGGCGAGCCAGGCGGGAAGATCGATGATGTTGAACAGGCCGAAGCCACGGGCCGCCGCCAATGTCGCCGCGCCCACTGCCGCCAGCGGCACGGCGAGCCGTATGATCAGCGCAGCGAGGATGACGAGGCCGATGTTGGCGACCCAGCGTCCGGTCAGCGGCACGCTCAAGCGCCGCCGCGGGGCGACGAACTCCCACGCCGTCATCCCGGCAAGCATCAGGGCGAAAGCCGATAACCGGATCGCCGCATCATGCTGGACGAGGAAATCGCTCATCTATCCCTCGACGCTGACCGCGCCACCCGGAGCCAGCCAGCCTGCCCTCAGGCACGCCCCGCGCCACGCTCCTTCATCACACGCCCGCATGCGTCGCCACCCTTTACAAGCCGCATCCCGGCGCATAGGCTTTTCGCACGCGCAACAAAGGCTTCGTTCGCCATGCCGCAGGGACCGCTCTCCCAATACCGTGCCCGCCTCACCGCGGGTGAGCTGAAGCCAGATCCGGCCCAGGAGTTGGCTGCCGAGAAGCTCGAAAGCCTCCATCACGCGCTTGCGAACTATTCGCCGACGGTGGGGCGGACGGGCTGGAAGGAGCGCTTCGGCCTTGCCCGCCGGCCAACCGAGCCGCCTCAGGGCCTATATATTTATGGCGGCGTCGGCCGCGGCAAGTCGATGCTGATGGATATCTTCTTCCGCGTCGCACCGGTGGCGCAGAAACGGCGGGTGCATTTTCACGCCTTCATGCAGGAGGTCCATGCCCGCCTCAAGGTCGAGCGCGAGCGCGGCGGCAGCACCGCGCCCGCCGCCCGCGTCACCCTGCGGCAGCGGATCGAGCAGGATGTCCTGGGCGAAGTGGCGCGGCAATTTGCGCGTGAGGCCTGGCTTCTCTGCTTCGATGAATTGCAGGTCCAGGATATTGCAGATGCGATGATCCTTGGCCGTTTGTTCCAGGCCTTTTTTGAAGCCGGCGTCATTATCGTCGCCACCTCGAACCGGCCGCCCAAGGACCTCTACAAGGATGGCCTCCAGCGCGATCTGTTCTTGCCCTTCATCGCACTGATCGAACGCAAGCTCGACGTCCTGCAGCTCGACTCCGGCACCGACTACCGCCTGGAGACGATGCGGATGATGAACGTTTACCTAGTCCCCGGCGACGACAGCACCGATGCCCGGCTCGAGGCCTACTTCCAGCGCTTGACCCATGGCGCCGATGTCGGCCCGGATGCGATCATCGTCCACGGGCGGACGGTGGAGATCCCCAAGGCATCCGACGACATCGCGTTCGCGAGCTTCCCGCTCTTGTGTCAGCAACCGCTTGGGCCCGCCGACTATCTCGCGATCGCGGCGCGCTACGACGTGTTGTTTCTCTCCCGCATCCCGCGGATGACGCCTGCGCAGCGCAACGAGGCGAAGCGCTTTGTGACGCTGATCGATACCTTGTATGAACACAAGGTCAAGCTCATCTGCTCCGCCGCCACGCGGCCCGATGACCTCTATCCCATGGGCGACGGCTCATTCGAGTTCGAGCGCACGGTCTCGCGGTTGACGGAGATGCAGAGCGCCGACTACCTGGGCGCCGAGCACTTGGCGTAAGGCAAGTCCGACGCACGCGCACACCCTGGTGCCAAGCCCCGCCGGCTGCCCGCCGGACGACGGTGCTGACGCCCGAACGCCTTCGTCTGCTTGCGTTTTCTGCCGCACCGCAACACCCTCTTGCTTGCCCTGAGGGGAGATTCGCGCTAGTAAATCGGATCCAAGTTATCGCAATGCAGCAGCACCGGTTGAAAAGGTGCGGGCGTCTGGTCTCCTGAGAGGTCAAAACTATGGCACGCAAGAAAATAGCACTGGTCGGTGCCGGGAATATCGGCGGGACACTGGCCCATCTGGTCGCGCTGAAAGAATTGGGCGACGTTGTCCTGTTCGACATTGTCGAGGGGCTGCCGCAGGGCAAGTCCCTGGATTTGGCTCAATCGACCCCGGTGGAGGCGATCAGCGTCTCGCTTACCGGCGTCAACAGTTACGAAGGCCTTGCTGGCGCCGATGTCGTGATCGTCACCGCGGGCGTCGCCCGCAAGCCGGGCATGAGCCGCGATGACCTGATCAGCATCAACACCAAGGTCATGAAGGCGGTCGGCGACGGCATCAAGACGCACTGCCCCGGCGCGTTCGTGATCTGCATCACCAATCCGCTGGACGTCATGGTCTGGGCGCTGCGCGAGTTCACCGGCCAACCGCACAACATGGTGGTCGGCATGGCGGGGGTGCTCGACTCGGCGCGCTTCCGCTTGTTCCTGTCGCGTGAATTCAACGTCTCGGTCGAGGACATCACCGCGTTCGTTCTGGGCGGACACGGCGACACCATGGTGCCGCTGCCGCGCTACTCGACCGTCGCCGGCATCCCGCTGCCCGATCTGGTGAAGATGGGCTGGACGACGCAGGAACGCCTCGACAAGATCATCCAGCGCACCCGCGACGGCGGTGCCGAGATCGTCGGCCTGCTCAAGACCGGCTCGGCCTTCTACGCGCCGGCAACATCGGCCATCGCGATGGCGGAAGCCTATCTCAACGACCAGAAGCGCGTGATGCCGTGCGCCGCATATTGCAGCGGCCAGTATGGCCTCAACGGCCTCTACGTCGGCGTGCCGGTGGTGATCGGCGCTGGCGGCGTTGAAAAGATCGTCGAGATCGAGCTCGACGCGGCTGAGCGGGCGATGTTCGATCACAGTGTGGGCGCCGTCAAGACGCTGATGGATATTGCCAAGGGGCTGATGTAAACGCCCCGCCCGGCCGTCGCCGCTTGGCCTCGGCGAAGCGGCGCCGAGCCGGTCGCTGACCGGGTTCCGGGCCTGCCGCCGCGACCGCGCAAGGGCAAGCCCGCTTGAGGATTGCGAACACAGCACTGGAGAGGGACGGATGAACATCCACGAGTATCAGGCCAAGCAACTGCTGGCCAAGTACGGCGTCGCAGTTCCGCGCGGCGGCGTTGCTTACACCCCGCAGGAAGCCGAGCGGGTGGCGAAGGATCTGGGCGGACCGGTGTGGGTGGTCAAGGCGCAGATCCATGCCGGCGGCCGTGGCAAGGCGGGCGGCGTCAAGGTCGTGAAGTCGCTTGAGGAGATCTTCCCGACCGCCGAGAAGATGATCGGCATGGTCCTCGTCACCAAGCAGACCGGCCCGCAAGGCAAGGAATGCAAGCGGATCTACATCGAGGAAGGCTGCGATATTCAGCGCGAGCTCTACATGAGCATGCTGATCGACCGCGCGACCTCGCGGGTGACGATCATCGCGTCGACGGAAGGCGGCATGGAGATCGAGGAAGTCGCCGCGAAAACGCCGGAAAAGATCCTCAAGGTCTCGATCGACCCCGCGACGGGCATCCTTCCTTATCACGCGCGCAAGATCGCCTTCGGCCTCAAGCTTGAGGGCAAGCAGGTCAATGCGGCGACCAAGTTCATCCTCGGCATGTACCGCGCCTTCATCGACCTCGATGCCAGCTTGGCGGAGATCAACCCGCTGGTCGTCACCGGTGCCGGCGACGTGATCGCGCTTGATGCCAAGATGAATTTCGACGACAACGCGCTCTACCGGCACAAGGATGTCGAGGAACTGCGCGACGAAAACGAAGAAGACCCGGCCGAGCTCGAAGCCGCCCGCCACGACCTCAACTACATCAAGCTCGACGGCAACATCGGCTGCATGGTCAACGGCGCCGGCCTGGCGATGGCGACGATGGACATCATCAAGCTGTTCGGCGGCGAGCCGGCCAACTTCCTCGATGTCGGCGGCGGCGCCACCAAGGACCGGGTGACCGAGGCCTTCAAGATCATCCTCGGCGATCCCAACGTCCAGGGCATTCTCGTCAATATCTTCGGCGGCATCATGCGCTGCGATGTCATCGCCGAGGGCGTGGTCGCGGCCGCCCGCGTGGTCAGCTTGAATGTCCCGCTGGTGGTCCGGCTCGAGGGCACCAACGTGGATCTCGGGAAGCAGATCCTGGCGAACTCCAACCTTCCCATCATCTCTGCTGACGACTTGGGCGACGCGGCCCAGAAGATCGTCAAGGCCGTGAAGGAGGCCGCGTGATGTCCGTTATCGTCAACGCTGAAACCAAGGTCATCTGTCAGGGCTTCACCGGCGCGCAAGGCACCTTCCACTCAGAACAGGCGATCGCCTACGGAACGAAGATGGTGGGCGGCGTGACGCCGGGCAAAGGCGGCACCAGCCACCTCGACCTGCCAGTCTTCGATACCGTCGCCGATGCCGCCGCCAAGACGGGCGCCAATGCGACCGTGATCTACGTGCCGCCGCCGTTCGCAGCCGATGCGATGCTGGAGGCGATCGACGCCGAGTTGCCGCTCATCGTCTGCATCACCGAAGGCATTCCGGTGATCGACATGCTGAAGGTGAAGCGGGCACTCGCCAGCTCCAAGAGCCGGCTGATCGGCCCCAACTGCCCGGGCATTATTACACCCGGCGCGTGCAAGATCGGCATTATGCCGGGCCACATCCATACGCCCGGCATCATCGGCATCGTCTCCCGGTCCGGCACGCTCACCTACGAGGCGGTGGCACAGACGACCGCGACCGGGCTCGGGCAGACCACCTGCATCGGCATCGGCGGCGATCCAGTCAACGGCACCAACTTCATCGATTGCCTTGAGCTGTTCCTCAAAGACGACGCGACCAAGGGAATCGTCATGATCGGCGAGATCGGCGGCTCGGCCGAAGAAGACGCTGCGGATTTCCTGCGGCTGTCCAAAACGAAGAAACCGGTCGTTTCCTTCATCGCCGGCCGCACGGCGCCTCCGGGACGGCGGATGGGGCATGCCGGTGCGATTATCTCTGGTGGCAAGGGAACAGCTGACGATAAGATCGAAGCGTTGAAGCGCGCCGGCGCCGTGGTCGCCGACTCGCCAGCAACGCTCGGCAAAAACATGGTCGCGGCGATGCGGGGCTAACCCGCACCACGCGGCCGACTGGAGGAGGCGGGCGCGGTCCGATGGTGACCGCGCCTCCGAGGCTTAGTGGACATGGCAACCATACCGGAAAGCTTCCTGACCGGGGCGAACGCGCCGTATATCGCTGAACTCTACAGCCGCTACATCGCCAATCCGGCGTCCGTCGACGCAAGCTGGGCGGCTTTCTTCCGCGAGCTGCGCGATGAAGCGCCTTCGGTTCTGGCCGAAGCCCGCGGCGCGACCTGGGCGTCGCGACCGGCGCTGATCGGCGGCAACGGCAGCGCACCGGCGCGGGCGACGGCGGCAACGGCAGGTCCGGCGGCCGTTCCAGCCTCGACAGCCCAGCCCTCGAAGAGCGAGATTCGCGCGGCAACGCTCGACAGCGTGCGTGCGCTGATGCTGATCCGCGTCTACCGCGTCCGCGGCCATCTGATGGCGAACTTCGACCCCCTTGAGCTTGAGGGGGGCAAGTACCATCCCGAGCTTGATCCCAAGACCTACGGCTTCACCGAGGCCGATCTCGACCGCCCGATCTTCATCGACAACATCCTGGGCCTTGAGACCGCAACCTTGCGGGAGATCCTTGCGATCCTCAAGGAGACCTACTGCGGGTCGATCGGTGTCGAGTTCATGCACATCCAGCATCCGGATGAGAAAGCGTGGATCCAGCAGCGGATCGAGAGCATCCACAACCAGACCCAATTCACTGTCAACGGCAAGCGGGCGATCTTCGAGCGGCTGGTGGAGGCTGAGGAGTTCGAGCAGTTCCTGCATGTCAAGTTCACCGGCACCAAGCGCTTCGGCCTTGACGGCGGCGAGGCGACAGTGGCCGCGATCGAACAGATCTTGAAGCGCGGCAGCCAGTTGGGCGTGCGCGAGGTGATCGTCGGCATGGCGCATCGCGGCCGCCTCAACGTGCTCGCCAACGTCATGAAGAAGCCGTACGCAGCGATCTTCTCGGAGTTTCAGGGCCACGCCGCCCACCCGGACGACGTTCAAGGGTCCGGTGACGTCAAGTACCACCTCGGCACCTCGGCCGACCGGGTCTTCGATGGCCAGGAAATCCATCTGTCGTTGAGTGCCAATCCCTCGCACCTGGAGGCGGTCGATCCGGTCGTCCTCGGCAAGGTCCGGGCGAAGCAGACACTGCTCGGCGATTCCCAGCGCAGCCAAGTGCTTGGCATCCTGCTGCACGGTGACGCCGCCATCGCCGGCCAGGGATTGGCAGCCGAGACGTTCGGCCTGTCCGAACTGAAGGGCTACCGTGTCGGCGGCACGATCCACTTCATCATCAACAACCAGATCGGCTTCACCACCAGTCCCGGCTACTCGCGCTCCTCGCCCTATCCCTCCGATGTCGCCAAGACCGTGCAGGCGCCGATCTTCCACGTCAACGGCGATGACCCGGAGGCCGTCGTGCATGTCGCCCGCATCGCCACCGAGTTCCGGCAGGAATTCAAGCGTGATGTCGTCGTCGACATGTTCTGCTACCGCCGCTTCGGCCACAACGAGGCCGACGAGCCGTCGTTCACGCAGCCGATCATGTACAAGGCCATCGCCAAACACCCGACGGCGCGGCAGATCTACGGCGAGCGCCTGGTCAGCGAAGGCGTGTTGACCAAGGACGAGGTCGACGGGATCGGCAGTTCGGTGCGCGCCCGGCTCGATCAGGCCTTTCAGTCGGCACAGACCTACAAGCAGAACCGCGCCGACTGGCTGCAAGGCAAGTGGAGCGGGCTCAAGACCTTGATTGGCGAGGAGGAGCTGCGCGAGGAGGAAACCTGGGTCTCGCTCGCCATGCTCCGCGAAGTGGGGCGCGCGATCTCCGAGCCGCCGGCAAATTTCAATGTCAACCGCAAGATCATGCGTGTCCTCGCGGCGAGGCGCGACATGATCGAGCGCGGCGAGGGCCTTGACTGGGCGATGGGTGAAGCGCTCGCGTTCGGCTCGCTGCTGGCGGAGGGCGTTCCGGTCCGTCTCTCGGGGCAGGACAGCGGGCGGGGCACCTTTTCACACCGCCACGCGGTGCTTGTCGATCAGGAGACCGAGGACCGCTACATCCCGCTCAACAACGTAAGCGACAGTCAGGCCGCCTTCGAAGTCATCGACAGCCCGCTATCCGAGGCGGGCGTGCTCGGTTTCGAATACGGCTATACGCTGTCCGAGCCGGACGTACTGGTGCTGTGGGAGGCCCAGTTCGGCGACTTCGCCAACGGCGCGCAGGTCATCATCGATCAGTTCATCGCGTCGGGGGAATCGAAGTGGCTGCGGCTCTCTGGTCTCGTGATGCTGCTGCCGCACGGCTACGAGGGCCAAGGGCCGGAGCACTCCTCCGCCCGGCCAGAGCGCTATCTGCAGCTGTGTGCGGAGGATAACCTGCAGGTTGTCAACTGCACTACCCCGGCCAACTATTTCCACGTGCTCCGGCGCCAGATCCGCCGCAACTTCCGCAAGCCGCTGATCGTCTTCTCGCCAAAGTCGCTGCTGCGGCACCGCTTGGCGATCTCGCCGTTGAGCGATTTCGGGCCGCAGTCGCGCTTCCAACGTGTCATCACCGAAACCGATCCCTTGGCCGGGGACGCCGAGGTGCGCCGGATCGTCTTCTGCAGCGGCAAGGTCTACTACGACCTCGTGAAGGAGCGCCGTGACCGCGGTATCAACGATGTCGCGGTATTGCGGGTCGAGCAGCTCTATCCCTGGCCACGCTTGAGGGTCATGGCGGAGATCAGCCGTTATCAGAATGCGGAAGTCGTCTGGTGCCAGGAGGAGCCGGCCAACATGGGCGGCTGGATGTTCGTGCTGCCGCGGTTGACGAATATTCTCGATGAGCTGAAGCGCGACCAGCGGGTGCCCGCCTACGCCGGCCGAAAGGCGTCGGCGTCACCGGCAACGGGCCTGCTCAAGACCCACGAGGCCGAGCAGCGCCGGCTGGTCGAGTATGCACTGGCGACCGCCATTGATGCCATTCCGCAGCCGTTCCGACGGCCGGTCAGCTGAGAACGGGAGCGGGAAACCCCATGTCGATCGATATCGTGGTGCCGACGCTGGGCGAGTCGGTAACGGAAGCGACGGTTGCAAAGTGGCTGAAAGCCCAAGGCGAAGCGGTCCGGGTTGACGAGCCGCTGGTCGAGCTCGAAACCGACAAGGTGACCGTCGAGGTGCCATCGCCGGTTGCAGGTGTGCTGGCCGAGATCAGCGCCGCCGCCGGCGCCGATGTCGCCGTCGGTGCCATCCTCGGCCGTATCAATGAGGGCGCGGCGGCGCAACCGGCGGCAGCCGCACCAGTTGCGCCGGCTCCAGCCGCACCGGCGCCCACCGCGACACCGGCTGTGGCTGCACCGCCGCCAGCGGCACCGGTCGCCATGGTCACCGATACGACCCTATCGCCAGCCGTGCGCAAGCTGATCGAGGAAAACCGCCTCGATCCGGCCGCGATCAAGGCCTCGGGCAAGGATGGCCGGCTCACCAAGGGCGACGTTCTCGCTCACCTGGAAGCGCGGGCTGCCGCAGCTTCGGCCGTGATCGAGGAACGCAGCGCCGCCGCCGACGCGGTCGCAGCGCCAGCAGTGCCGCCGGCGCCCGCCTCGCCACGCGAGGAGCGGGTGCGGATGACCCAGCTCCGGCGGATGGTGGCACAGCGGCTGAAAGAAGCCCAAAACACCGCGGCGATGCTCACGACCTTCAACGAGATCGATATGAGCGCCGCCAACGCCTTGCGCAGCCAGTACCGCGACGCGTTCGAGAAAAGGCACGGTGTCCGCCTGGGCGTGATGTCAATCTTCGTCAAGGCCTGCGTGACGGCACTGAAGGAGTTTCCGGCCGTCAACGCCGAGATCCACGGCGACGACATCGTCTACAAGAACCACTACGACATCGCGATCGCGGTCGCCTCGCCGCAGGGGCTGGTCGTTCCGGTTGTGCGTGATGCCGATCAGTTGTCGTTCGCCGGCATCGAGACGGCGATTGCCACGTTCGCCAAGCGCGCACGCGAAGGCGCGCTCGCGATCGAGGACATGCAGGGCGGCACGTTTACGATCACCAACGGCGGCGTGTTCGGCTCGCTGATGTCAACCCCGATCATCAACCCGCCGCAGTCGGGCATCCTCGGCATGCACAAGGTCCAGCAGCGGCCGATGGTGCTGGCGGACGGCTCGATTGAAGCGCGGCCAATGATGTATGTGGCGCTCAGCTACGATCACCGCATCATCGATGGCCGGGAGGCCGTCTCCTTCCTGGTGCGGGTCAAGGAATGCGTCGAGGATCCACAGCGCATCCTCATCGAGACCTGATCCCGCCGCGCGCGCGGGCATTCAACGACAGGACGGCGGGCATGGCGAACGACGCTTACGATCTGATCGTCATCGGCGGCGGCCCCGGCGGTTACGTGGCCGCCATCCGCGCCGCCCAACTCGGCATGCGGGTCGGCTGCATCGAGAAGCGGGCGACGCTCGGCGGAACCTGCCTCAACGTCGGCTGCATTCCGTCGAAGGCGCTCCTGCAATCCTCCCACTTCTTCGAGGAGGCCGGCCACGGCTTTGGCCAGCACGGCATCGCGATTGGTGCGCTCGCCCTCGACTTGCCCGCGATGATGGCGCGCAAGACCAAGGTCGTGCACGAGCTGACGCAAGGCATTGCGTTTCTGTTCCGCAAGAACAAGGTCGACCACCTGTACGGCACCGGCACCCTTGTGGCAGCCGGTCAGGTGACGTTCGCACCCGAGAGCGGCGGCGAGACGCGCCTGCTCACCGCTTCCCGGATCCTGATCGCGACTGGCTCCGACGTCGCTTCGATCCCCGGGGTCACCATCGACGAAGAGCGGATCGTGAGTTCGACCGGCGCGCTGGCGCTGGCGCAGGTGCCGAAGCGCTTGATCGTCATCGGCGGCGGCGCGATCGGCATCGAACTGGGCTCGGTCTGGCGGCGGCTGGGTGCGAAGGTCGTCGTCATCGAGTTCCTCGACCAGATCCTGGCCGGCACGGACGGCGAGATCGCGAAGACGATGCTGCGCATCCTGCAAAAGCAGGGGCTGGGGTTCAAACTCGCGAGCAAGGTTACCGCCGCCGCCACGTCCGAAGAAGGCGTCAGCCTCACGGTGGAGCCGGTCAAGGGCGGCGCTCAGGAGACGCTGGCCGCCGACATTGTGCTGGTTTCGGTCGGCCGGCGCCCGTGCACCGATGGCCTTGGCCTGGATGCGGTCGGCGTCAAGCGCGACAGCCGTGGTTTCGTCGTCGTCGATCACGCGTTTGCGACCAGCGTTACCGGCATCTATGCGATTGGCGATGTCATCGGCGGCAAGATGCTGGCGCACAAGGCGGAGGAAGAGGGCATCGCCGCGGTCGAGCTGATGGCGGGCCAGGCCGGGCACGTGAATTACGAGGCCATCCCGGCGATCGTCTACACCTGGCCCGAGGTCGCTTCCGTTGGCCGGACGGAGGAGCAGTTGAAGACCGATGGGATCGCCTACCGCGTCGGCAAATTCCCCTTCACCGCCAATTCGCGCGCCCGCTGCAACGCCGATGCCGACGGCTTGGTCAAGCTCATCGCCGATGCCAAGACCGACCGCCTCCTGGGCGGCCACATCGTTGGCCCGGAGGCCGGCGACCTCATCCAGGAGGTGGTGACGGCGATGGAGTTCGGCGGCTCGGCCGAGGACCTGGCGCGCACCAGCCACGGCCACCCCGGCCTTTCGGAGGCGATCAAGGAGGCGGCACTCGCCGTCGCCGGCCGCGCCATCCATATTTGAGCCGTCTTGAGCCCTGCGGGCGCGGCCTCTCGCCGCACCCGCGAGCGCGCATCCTGCCTTACGGCCGGAACATCACCTTGAGCGCGTTCTTGGTCGCGCCGGTGAGTTCGTCCTTGATCTCGGCGGAAAGCGTCTTGTCAGCAATCACCACCGCTTCCATCGAGACGGTGGCAATGTCGCGCCGCCCATTCGGCTTGATGTTGGGATAGGTGCCTTCCGGGATCGGCGCGAAGGTGAACAAAGGCTTGCCGGCCCAGTTCTTGACGTTTTTCAGGTCCCGGTCATCGGCTTTGGCGAGGGTGAGCGTTTCGCCGTAGTTGTCGTTCAGGAAAAGCGTCGACTTGGACTTCAAGCCGGAGATCACCACCATGCAGGCCTTGGGATCACTCTCGACCGTCGCTGCCGCGCGCTTCATCGTGTCCGCAACCACGGTCGGCACCGGTTCGTAGGTCTTGTCCTCGGCAACAAGATTGTTCCAGAAGATCCAGGGGCCCGACCCTTGAGCGCCCAAGATGACAAGCGCATCCTTCTTGCCGCGCAAGTCCGTGATGCGGTCGACGCCTGAATCCTTGTTGCAGTAGAGGTGCACGTACTCGGGGTGCGCCTTGGATATGAACTCCGCATCGAGGCTCTTGCCGCTTTGGCGCTTGAAGACCGTGAGGCCGTCAGGCTGCACGACCGCAACCTGGCAAGCGCCGGCAGCCAAGCGTTCGAGGTTGTCGAGTGTGCCCTCGGTGTTGACGATCTCGAGTTCGGCCGAGCGGACATAGGTCCGCATGGTCTTGCCGAGTTCCTCGTACTTGCCGTCCTTCTGGCCGGTGCAGAACGTGACCTTCGGCTTGGCCGGTTTCGCCGGTGCCTGGGCGTAGACGTCCGGCGCGGCGGTGGCGAGGCCGGTCAGCAGGCCAAGGATTGCGAGCACAGTGAAGGCAGGGCGCAGGGACATCGATGAGCCTCACGGAATGGGAAAGGGGTACGGGTCGGTCGCGCGAGCGCCTGCGGGCTGAGTTGACGAACACGACGGCGGGTTTTCACCCGCTTCTGCGCGATCATCTTTGCACATTTTTCAGCCGCCGTCTCGGCTCACCCTTTCGCGCGGACGGCCGAGCGTCAATGCCAGCGGGCCGATGAGGCCAACGAGGGCCAGCGCCGCAAACGCAATCCACCAGGCGAACGCGTCATCAGCACCGCCGGCCCGGTCGAGGACGAGGCCGAACACGACCGGACCGATGCCGGCACAGCCGAAGCCAATGGCGGCATGGACGGCCATGGTGGCGCCGCGGCGTCCAGGCTCGGCGACAGCGACCGCGCCGGCGGTGAGCGTCGCCGAGTCGAGCATGATCAGCGCCGTGTAGGCGAGGCTTGCCGCCACGAGTACGGGATAGGTCAGGCCCGGCGTAACGCCGATCGAGAGCGCGCAGACCGCCGTGGCGGCCATGATGCCGGCAACGGCGCGCTTGCGGCCCACGCGTTCGGCCAACTCGTTGCCACCGATGCTGGCGGCCATCGCGACAAGTCCACTCACCGTCGCGACGGTGGTGGGCGCCGGCCAGGGTGCCTGCGCCAACTTCAGCGTGCCGATACCGAAGGTGAGGAACGCGACCATCCACGAACGCCAAACGAAAAGTTCCCAGCAATGGGCGCCGTAGGCGAGCACGTACGCCATCGCGCCGCGGTTCGCGAACACGGCTGGCAGGCCCGCAAGGCGGGTGGGCGCCGCTGCTGCCGCAGCCGGCCTTACCGCCGGCAGGCACACAACGACGGCGGCCGCGCCGACCGCCGCAAGTGCAGCGGCCGCGAACGTCGCCTGCCAGCCGAACTGGGCCGTCACTTCGCCGGCGAGAAAGAATGAAGCGGCGGTGCCGAGGCTGAAGCACGAGGTGTAGAGCGCCACCGCGCGCGACTGTCGCTCGCCCCGATAGCGGTCGACCAGCACCTTGAGGCCGGGCATGTAGGTGGCGGCAAGGCCGAGGCCGGCGAGCAGGCGAAAGACGAGTCCGCTCGCGAAGCCCGATGCAAGCCACGCGAAGCCTGCCGACGACAAGGCGGTGACGAGCGCACCCGCCACATAGATGCGCCGCGCATCGATACGGTCGGTGGCAGTGAGTAGCGGCGGTGCGCCAAGGGCGTAAGCGGCGAAGGAAATGCCAGCGAGCCACCCGGCTTCAGCGTTCGAGAGGCCCCACTCCTGGACGAACGACGGCAACAGCGCCGGAAAGGCGAACACGCCCGTCATTGTCAGGACTTCTGCCAGGCACACGACGGCGATCAGGCGGCGAGATGTCAGCGCCAGGTCAGCGCCTCCTGCTGCGCCGTGGTGCCGGCCGGACCGCTCACGGGTGTGCACACGCGCGGACGCCGCGCTCGTACCAGGCCTTGGTCCGCCGCGTGATCGAAACCACCGAGAGCATCACCGGCACCTCCACCAGTACGCCGACAACGGTCGCCAGCGCCGCGCCCGAATTGAAGCCGAACAGGACAATAGCCGTTGCGACCGCGAGTTCGAAGAAATTCGAGGCAGCCGGGCGCTTTGAAGGGATGTCGTTGTGGCAGCCAGTCCTTGAGCACGTGGCCATTGACCGCTTTGTGCGCAAAGATACGTTGTAAAACGACTTGCAGTCATTTATTATCTGATATACGGTGGTTTGCAAAATGGATATGTGGCATGTTGTACACCTGCCGTTCGCTTGCCACGGACGAAAGACGCGCACTCGATAAGGTCGCCGAAATGCGGGGCCAGTTGCGGTACGCCGTGGTGCAGGAGCCTCGTCGTTGGACAGGGCTCCTCGCTCGAATAACCCGCGCACGCGCCCTCCGCACGTCAAACAGTATTGAGGGAATCAATGTCTCTGCCGAGGACGCGATGGCCGCGGTAGACAATGAAGACCCGGCTGAAACGGACAAGCCCAGTTGGCAGGCGGTTCTCGGCTACCAAGCCGCCATGGACTACATCCTGCAGCGATGTCGCGACTCCCGTTTTCGCTTTACGAAAGACGTCATCCTGGCCGTGCACTTTATGATTTCCCAGCATGATCTGCAGGCCAATCCGGGCAATTTTAGGCCAGGGTGGGTTGGCGTCCGCAACTCCCACACCGGGGAGATTGTTCATGAAGGCGTTGACCGAGACCAACTTGAGCCGCTGGTGGACGAACTGATCGACTACATGAATAGCAACCAGGCCGAATCGGTGATGCTCAAGGCCGCAATGGCTCACCTGAACCTGGCCCTGCTTCACCCTTTCTCGGATGGAAACGGGCGGACTGCACGTTGCCTGCAAACGGCCGTGCTGGCTAGCGAAGGCATTGTTGCACCCATTTTTTCCAGCATTGAGGAATACATCGGCCGGAACCAGCAAGAATACTATGATGTATTGGCGCAGGTAGGCGGGGGCGGGTGGCATCCCGAAAGGGACTGCAAACCTTGGGTGCGCTATTGCATAACCGGACATTATCGGCAGGCACAGACGCTATTGCGTCGAACCAAAGAAATTGAACACCTGTATGAAGAACTTCTGCAGATTGTCAGGCGGAATGGGTTGCCTGAGCGTACGACACTTGGATTGCTCGAAGCTGCCATCGGCCACCGAGTACGCAATGCCTCTTACAGGGTGAGCGCAGATGTCTCGAATAACTTGGCGAGCCGTGATCTAAAGGCCCTCGTGGATTCTGGCTTGCTGGTTGCTGAAGGAGAGAAGCGCGGGCGATACTATATCGCCAGCGTTGAAATCAAGGCGCTGCGAGCAAGGACACGTCTCTTAAAGAGACTAGACGACCCATTTGCAATCCCTGAGTCGGCGCAGCCATCACTGTTTTGAGCTTCGGCCGAAGATAGTTTTCGGATCTCAGCGGGATGCACTCACGGGTGTGCACGCGCGGACGCCGCGCTCGTACCAGGCCTTGGTCCGCCGCGTGATCGACACCACCGAGAGCATCACCGGCACCTCCACCAGTACGCCGACAACGGTCGCCAGCGCCGCGCCCGAATTGAAGCCGAACAGGACAATAGCCGTTGCGACCGCGAGTTCGAAGAAATTCGAAGCACCGATCAACGCCGACGGCGCGGCGACGCAGTGAGCGACGCCCAGCCCGCGGTTTAGAAGGTAGGCGAGACCGGAATTGAAGTAGACCTGGATCAGGATCGGCACCGCAAGGAGCGCGATGATCGTCGGCTGGCTCAGGATCTGCTCGCCCTGGAAGCCGAACAGGAGCACCAGCGTCGCCAGTAGCGCCAGGATGGAGACGGGGTGCAAGCGGGCAAGCGTCGCCTGCAATACCACCTCGCCTCTGCGCAGCAACGCCTGGCGCCACAGATGGGCGATGATCACGGGAATGACGATGAACAGCACGACTGAAAGGAACAAGGTTTCCCACGGCACGGTGATCGCGGAGATGCCGAGCAGCAAGCCGACCACGGGCGCGAACGCGAACACCATGATGGCATCGTTGAGCGCGACCTGGGACAACGTGAAGTGCGGCTCGCCGTCGCTCAAGTTTGACCACACGAACACCATCGCCGTGCACGGTGCGGCAGCGAGGATGATCAGGCCGGCGATGTAGGAATCGATCTGTTCAGCCGGCAGCCAGGGGCGGAACAGCCAGCCGATGAACAGCCATCCCAACAGCGCCATCGAGAACGGCTTCACGGCCCAGTTGATGAACAGCGTCACGCCGATGCCGCGCCAGTGCTCCTTGACCTGATGCAGCGCCCGGACGTCGATCTTCAAGAGCATCGGAATGATCATCAGCCAGATCAGCACCGCGACCGGCAGGTTGACGCGGGCGATCTCGGCACGGCCGATCGCCTGAAATGGACCCGGCAGCCAATGGCCAAGCGCGACGCCGGCGAAGATGCAAAGCGCCACCCAGAGGCTCAACGAGCGCTCGAAGAATCCGAGCCCTGCCCGCGCGCGCGCATCTGGCGCTGGCGCGACAAGCGTTGCTTCCGTCGGCGCAGGTGGGTTTCGCGGCGGCATATCTGCACTCCGTGGGTTGAACGTGCGGGGGGACGGGGTCGCGGGAACGGGCCGGGGAAGTCGGTCCCATGCGGCGACCCTAGAGAACGCGTCGCCCCTCCGCGTCGACAACAAGCTCGCCGTCCTCCTTGGCGAAGGCGGAGTGCTGCGGGTTCGGCAGAATGTCGAGCACGGCTTCCGAAGGCCGGCAGAGCCGCACGCCCAAGGGCGTGACGACGAGCGGCCGGTTGATCAGGATCGGGTGCGCGATCATGGCGTCGATCAGCTGATCGTCTGTCAGCGCGGGGTTATCGAGACCGAGTTCGTCGTAGGGCGTGCCTTTGCGCCGCAGCATCGCACGCGGAGAAATGCCGGCGCGGGCGATCAGGTCGACCAGTTCGGCACGGCTCGGCGGAGTCTTCAGGTACTCGATGACTTGCGGTTCTTCACCCGAGTTCCGGATCATCGCAAGGACATTGCGCGACGTTCCGCAGGCCGGATTGTGGTAGATCATGATCGTCACTGCGGCCTCCTCCCTTTCCGTATCCGCAAATTTCCGGGCGCCCCTGGCAACAGTCCTCGGTGAGGAACGTCACCAGCCGGCGGGTGCCTTCGACATCGACGGCGTAGAAGATCCGCCGCTCGACCCGCCAGGAACGCAATAGCCCGGCGCGTTCGAGGTGCGCCAAGTGGTGCGACAACGTTGACGGCGGCACAGCGATCCGTTCGGCGATCGCGCCGGCCGGCAGGCCGTTCGGCCCTTCGCACATCAGCAGCCGGAACACCGCCAAGCGATGCGGTTGCGCCAGGGCCGACAAGGCCTCAACAGCAACAATGATTTCCATGTTTTGAGAATTATCGAAAGATAGCTCGCTGTCAAGCGATTTGCGCTCTCAATCGACCCAATCGCTTATATCAACAAGAAATATTCACTGGATCGCTGAATGGCGTGACGCTACCTCCAAACAAGCATGTTTCGGAGAGCAGGAGGACCAATAGCATGGCCACGGCACCGCAAATCGACATCGGTATCGACGCAAAGGACAGGGTTGCAATCGCTGAGGGGCTGTCACGATTGCTCGCCGATACATTCACGCTGTACCTGAAAACCCATAACTTCCACTGGAACGTGACCGGACCGCAGTTCAACTCACTGCATCAGATGTTCATGCAGCAGTATACGGAACTGTGGCAGGCCTTGGATGAGATCGCCGAACGGATCCGCGCACTTGACGTGCCGGCGCCCGGCTCTCAGGCCGCGTTCGCGAAGCTGACCTCGATCGCCGAGGAGACCGCGGTGCCAGCGGCCGGGGAAATGTTGAAGCAGCTTGTTGCCGGCCACGAGGCGGTGGCACGCACGGCACGGGCTGTTTTCGTGAGTGCCGATGCCGCCAACGACCAGCCGACCGCCGATCTCCTGACCCAACGGCTGCAGGTGCACGAGAAGACGGCGTGGATGCTGCGCAGCATGCTGGCGTAAGCAAACCCGAGGCGGACGGCGAACCGCCCTCACGCCGCCGCAGTCATGCCCGCGCGGGCGCGCCGGTCTGGGTTCAGAGCGGTGTCCGCCCGCGCCGGGTCGGCAACGGCTTTCAAAGCCTGCAACAGCTGGGCACCGCGCACCGGCCACTCGAAATGCCCCTGGCATTTGGCAAACGCGCGGTTCTGCAGAACATTCAAGCGCTCAAAATCGTCGATCAGGGCGACCACCTTCAGCGCCAAGTCCTCCAGCGTCTCCGCGACGATGAGATCGTCGCCCTCGTCGAGCGCCAGTCCATGCGCTTGGCCGGCCATCGTCACCAGCGGCACGCGATGGAAGATATACTGCAGGTTCTTGTGCTTGAAGCCGCCGCCGACGCGATCGGCCATGATGCCGACCCGCGATGACGCAAAGTACGGTGAGACATCGTCGACCCGGCCGACGAAACGGCAGCAGCTGGCGACGGCAGCCGCGTCGCGGGCGAAGTCGGCATCGACATTGCCAACGATGTCGACGTGAATGCCGGCCTTGGTGAAGATCGGCTCGGCGCAGCGCAGGAAGTCCATCATGTTCTGCTTCTTCGCGATCCAGTTGATGGAGCCGAAGATGATGCAGGTCCGAGGCACCGCGGCCGTGATCGTCCGTTGCGGCACGATCGCGCCGTCATAGCCCGGCAGCAGGCAGAGGATCGGCTTGTCCGGGAAATCCCGCCGGTAGAGGTCGCGGTCTGCCTCGGTGATGGTCGTCATCAGCGCGCTGCTCTCGATCATGAAGCGTTCCAGGCGGACGAACTTGCGCGCATCATGCTTCAGGACCGCCTTGAAAGCCGCCGAGCCCTGGTGCGAGGCCGCGACTTCCATCTTCAGCGACATCTCGTGATTGTGGGAGACATAGACGATCGGCACCCGCCGGCCGCACCGGCGCTGCCAGCTCAACACCGGCGCGAACGCCCAGCCCATGCCGACGTGGTTGATGATGACGACGTCCCACGGCTCGGCATCGAGCTGGCGGCTGAGCTCCCGCCGATACTCCTTCGTCCCGTTGCGGTAGGCATCACCCGGCAAGCCGCTCAACAAGCTCCAGATGCGGTTGACCGGCTGGCGGCGAATGACCCGCCACACCACGCCGTCCTCGGCGCGGGTGCAAACATCCTGGCCGGCCGGCACGTCGTCCGCCGTCTGGCTGAGCGCAAGCGCCGTAACCGCGGCGCCGGCGCCGGCCAGATTCTCGATCAGGTTGCGCGCATAAAGAAGGTCGCCGCGGACGGTCGGTTTCGGAAACTCGCGTGTCAACCACAGGCAGCGCATGCTTGAGGACCTCTCACAGCCAGAGCGGGGACGACAACACCGGGGGCGCGGACGGAAGACGTCTCAAATCGGGATTTAACGGAATTAATACTACCACCAGCATATAGCATAACGGCCAGTGCGCGCATCGTGATCTTCCGCACTCAACAACTCGCTAATCGCATGGTATAGCGCGCCGCGTAGATGCTACACTGGCAGAGAAGCCCCGGCCCGCGCAAGCGGGCGCTGAACGTCCCACCGATCATCGCGGCGGGAGCGGGCCTGTCTGGCGCGTTGCTCGCGCAGATGGCACGGCCCCACCGGCCGCCACCCGTCATGTGCTATCACCCCGAAGCCGTCGCCCGAACCGGAGAGGAATAGAAGGATGCGGATCAGCGTTTTTGGCCTTGGCTACGTTGGCTGCGTGTCGGCCGCCTGCCTCGCGCATGGCGGGCACCGCGTCATCGGCGTCGATGTCAACCCGACCAAGGTTGATCTCATCAACCGCGGCGCGCTGCCGGTGGTCGAGCCCGGTCTCGATACGATGATTGCCGAAGCGCTCAAATCCGGCACGCTGAGCGCCACCACTGACGCCGCCAAGGCCGTCAACGAGACCGATCTGTCGCTGGTCTGTGTCGGCACGCCGAGCCAGCCGAGCGGCAGCCTTGATCTCACCTACGTCGCCCGTGTCTGCGAACAGATCGGCGCCGCACTCGCCACCAAGGCCGCGCGGCACGTGGTCGTCATCCGCTCCACCATCCTGCCCGGCACCAGCAAGAACCTGATCACGCCTGCACTCGAGAAGGCTTCCGGCAAGCGCGTCGGCGAGGGCTTCGGCCTGTGCCACAATCCAGAGTTCCTGCGCGAAGGCACCGCCGTGCGCGACTACTACGAACCGCCAAAGATCGTCATCGGCGGCAGCGACAAAGAAGCCTGCACGGCGGTCGAAGTAATCTATCAGGACATCAAGGCGCCCTTGATCGTCACCGACATCGAGGTCGCGGAACTTGTCAAGTACGCCGACAACTGCTGGCATGCGGTGAAGGTGTCGTTCGCCAACGAGATCGGCAACATTGCCAAGGCGGTCGGCGTCGATTCGCATCGGGTGATGGAGATTTTCTGCCGCGACGACAAACTCAACCTGTCGCCCTATTACCTGAAGCCGGGCTTCGCGTTCGGCGGCTCGTGTCTGCCAAAGGACCTGCGCGCGCTTGCCTACGCCGCGCGCCAGGTGGACGTGCCGGTGCCACTCCTGACCGCGACGCTGGAGAGCAACCGCCTGCAGATCAAGCGCGGGCTGGAGCTGGTTATGGCCGCCGGCGGCCGCAAGGTCGGCGTGCTCGGCTTCAGCTTCAAGGCCGGCACCGACGATGTGCGCGAAAGCCCGATCATTGAGGTGATCGAGGGCCTGATCGGCAAGGGCTACGATCTCAAGCTCTATGATCGCAATGTCCGCTTGGCCTCGCTGATCGGCGCAAATCGGGAGTTTCTGGAGACGCGCATTCCGCACATCGCGCGGCTGATGGTCGACCGCATCGACGATGTGCTTGCGCACGGCGATGTGATCGTCATCGGCAACAAGGCGCAGGAGTTCCAAGACGTGCTGGGCCGGCTGCGCAACGGCCAGAAGGTCATCGACCTGGTCCGCATTGCGGAGGCCAAGTGCTCGGACGACCACTATCAGGGGATCTGCTGGTAGCACAGCTCCGCGCAAAGCCACCTGCCGGCCAGTTCCCTCGCCTCCCCTCGCTCGGATCGGCTCGCCCGCCTGCATAGCAGCCATGCGCAAATACCGGCTGCTATGCAGAAATGGGAGTGCTACGGTCTCGCCGCTTTCACACGAAGGGGCGGACAACAGCCCTCAACAACAATCATCAGGGAGACTTGAAACAGATGGCTTGCAGAGAAATCATGACCGCCAATCCACCGGTACTACACCGGGAGGACACGGTCAAAGATGCGTTGGATCTCTTGCTCAAGCACCGCTACTTGGCGTTGCCGGTGGTGGATGACAACCGCCGCTACCTCGGCATGTTCGCCAAGAGCCGGCTTTTTGGCCTCCTCCTACCATCCGTCGTCGCAGGAGAGGGCAAACTCCCCGAGAGGGGCCAGCTCCCCAACCTCGCCTTCATGGACGATCACGTCGCTGACCTGCGATCGCGGTTCGATACAGTGGGTGAACAGCGGGTGGGTGAATACGCCGATCAGACCGTACCCAAGATCGCGCCCGATGCGTCCCTGATGGAAGCCGTGCTGATCGTCTTCCGTACCCGCAACTTCGTGCCGGTGGTCGATCCGGTTACCAACCGACTGGAGGGGGTTCTTTCAACGTGGGACATCCTGAGCAAGATCAGGGAGCGCAACTAAATGGAACACCACGCGGCGGC
Source organism: Defluviicoccus sp. (assembly GCA_029624735.1). GTDB lineage: Bacteria > Pseudomonadota > Alphaproteobacteria > Rhodospirillales > Defluviicoccaceae > Defluviicoccus. The sequence goes on from JARSSM010000019.1 coordinate 231,675, forward strand.
CACAACGGCCGTTTTCGGCCTCAACCCGATGTGGATCGCGACTGCGCTCCTTGTCCTCACCTACGCCGCGGTGATTTCTGAACGCATCAACCGCGCCATCGTCGCTCTTCTCGGCGCCGGCCTCATGATCGTGTTGGGCGTGCTGAACCAGGAGCGGGCGGTCGCGGGCGTCGATTTCAACACCATCGGCCTGCTCATCGGCATGATGATGATCGTCTCGGTGGTGCGGCGCTCCGGGCTGTTCGAATTCCTCGCTATCTGGTCGGCGAAAAAGGTAAAGGCGAGCCCCGCCGGCATCCTATTGATGCTGCAGATCGTGACGGCGGTCGTATCGGCTTTTCTCGACAACGTCACCACCGTCCTGCTCGTGGTACCGGTGACGTTCGTGATCTGCGAACGGCTGAAGGTCAAGCCGTATCCCTTCCTGGTGGCGCAGGTGATCGCCTCCAACATTGGCGGTACGGCGACCCTGATCGGCGACCCGCCCAACATCCTGATTGGCTCCTTGGTTGGCCTCGACTTCAACCAGTTCGTCGTCAACCTCTCACCGGTGATTATCGTCATTCAGGTGGTGGTATCAGCGATCGTCCACGTCCTCTGGGGACGCACGCTGGTCGCGGCGGCGGAGGACCGCGCCAAGGTAATGGCGTTCAACGAGCACGAAGCGATCAAGGACCATGGGCTGCTCAAGAAGTCGCTGATCGTGATGGCGGCCGTACTAGTGGGCTTCGTGTCGGCGCGTTTCTTGGGCTTGGAACCGGCGACGATTGCACTCTTAGGCGCCGCGGTGCTCCTGTTGCTGGATTGCTTCGGCAAGCCGGCGGAAGAACAGAGCCAAGTCGTCACCCATACCTTCACCGAATGTGAGTGGATCACAATTTTCTTCTTCGTCGGCCTCTTCATCGTCATCAGCGGCGTTGAATCCACCGGCCTGTTGGCGATCCTCGCCAACAAGCTGGTCGAAGCCACCGGCGGCGATCTCGCTACCACCGCAATCGCCATCCTCTGGGCGTCGGCGATCCTGTCGGCGATCATCGACAACATCCCGTTCGTTGCGACGATGATCCCGATGATTAAAGCGATGGCGCCGACCTTTGGCGGACCGGAAGGCCTGATGCCGCTCTGGTGGGCGTTGTCGCTTGGCGCTTGCCTCGGTGGCAACGGGACCTTGATCGGCGCGTCTGCCAATCTCACCGTGGCCGGCATGGCAGAGCGGGCGGGGATTCACTTCGGCTTTCTTAAGTACACCAAGACCGCTTTCCCGATCATGCTGATCACCGTGGCGATCAGCCACGCCTATATTGCCTGGCGTTATCTCTGATCGCTGGAGCCGCACCCCGGGGCTCCGTCCTTGCGACGGCCGCCCCGGGTGTCCTTGATCGGTTGCCTTCTGATCAGTCAGCCCAGTTGAGCCCCTGGAAGGATGCTAGTCTTGGGGCTCGACCGCGCCGCGGACGTAACCTTTGTCCTCCATGCACTCATCGGTGAAGTCGCTCTCAAGGAAGGCCTGCGTTCCGGCAACCGATGCGCCGGCATATTGCGGAGCGTACGGCGTGCCGAGGGGACAGGACGGATCGCGGAAGGTCGACCCGCCAGTGGTGAAGGTGCCGGGACAGCCCATGGGGGCGGCGGAGCCGCGAGGCATCAGTTGCGGGTCGTAACTGAGCCGGTATTGCGCCCTTAAGCGCGCCTCCCAGCGGCAGGCGCGCAGATCGTCGAGCATCGTTGCCTGCTCCGTTCCCGGCCGCTGCCATACCACGCTCTCGCACGCCGCGAGCCCTACGACCAGGGCTGGGATGACCAGCAAGACCCCGGGGGTCCACCGGCAACTTGGCCATTTCAGCATGTTCACCGCCTTCTGCCACTGCGCGCATCCCGCGCAGATTTTAGGCCTGCGGCTGCGCCTGCAGCCCCAGCCGATCGGCGAGCTGCGCGAGATAGGCCTTCTCCGCGGGCGTATCGACGTTGATCGCAAACATCGACGCCAGGAAAAGCTCGGCCGCGGTCTGCTCGTCTTTAACCTCTGCGATGATTGCTTCGACATCGAGCGGGCCCGCCATATCCTGCTCAACGTACGCGAGCGCTTCGGCACTGGCGCCGGCTTCCCTGAGCTTGCCGATGATGCGCGCCCGCTCCTCGGCGTCAATCGCACCGTCCGCCTTGGCGGCTGCAATCATGCCGCGGATCAGCAACAGCGCCTTGCGCGCCGCCGTCTCCTCGTCGGCGCCGTGCGCCGCCTCGACCGCCTGCATCGCCGACTGTGCGCCTGGCGCGGCACCGCTCTTGCGGCTCTGCAACAGCGTCATTGCCAGCGCTGCGATCAGCGCCAAGCCGGACATCTTGCTGGGGCCGCCACGGCCACCGAACAGGCCGCCCAGCAGCCCATCGAGGATACCGCCGCCGCCCATACCGCCGCCGCCCATACCGCCGCCGCCCATACCGCCACCGCCCATGCCACCACCGGCCGCGCCTCCACCGCCGCCAAGTATGCCGCCCAAGAGATCGCCGAGGCCGCCACCGCCGCCACCGGCCCTGCCTCCTCCGCCAGCCATGCCCCCGCCTGCCATTCCGCCACCGGCCAAGCCGCCCAAGAGGCCGCCGAGGAGATCGCCGAGGCCACCGCCACCGGTCATACCAGCGCCGCCTGCCATGCCCCCTCCGCCGCCGAGTATGCCGCCCAAGAGATCGCCGAGGCCACCGCCCAAACCGCCCCCGCCCATACCGCCACCGGCCATGCCCCCGCCGCTGCCGCCCAGGCCGCCACCGCCGAGCATGCCGCCCAACACGTCGCCCAGGCCGCCAGCCCCAGGTCCCGCCGGGCCGCGGCCGCCAAGGCCGCCAACGCCCGGCTCACCGCCGCCCAGGCCGCCGCCTTCGTTCAGTCCTGCCAGCAGATCGGACATCGGCGAGCCGCGCGTGCCGCTCGACAGCATGGTGTTCAAGAGATCGTTCGGATCAAACATCGCCGCTTGCCTCCCCACTGTTCAGGCCCGACCGGTCTATCACGGTGCGGGAACGCTCCTCAGCCCGCTCGTGCCAAGCGTAGCATCATTGCGGCGCCTAACACCACAGCGGGCACTGTTCCGCCGTTTACGCTTCGATGACGTCCCGCAAGTGCTCGGCCAGCGCATGCATCGGCACGTGCGTCAGGTCCTTGGCGATCTCCTCCGTCACCAGTGCGCGCGTGCGATCGTTGAGGGCTGCCCGCAGATTGCCGAGTGCTTCCGGCGGCGCCACCAGGATCAGCCGGTCGAACGCCTTTTCCTCCGCCGCCTTGTTGAGGACCGCGCCGATGTCGGCCGCAAACAGGACCTTCTCGTGCTCGTGCCGATCCGTCTTCGGGGCAAACCGGTGCGTGCCCAGCGCGCCGCGATCGGGATAACTCCCCGGCCGGTCACTGACGAACTCCCGCGTCGGCGCGTGCGGCGCCGCAAACTCGTGGTCGAGCGCCGAAACGATCCCCGTTCCCGGTCCCTTATGGCGGGCAATCCTGGCATGCGCCCCATCAGCAATGATGATCCACGTTGTTTTCGCCCTCATGCTGATCCCTCCATCGTCGTGCTGCCGGACGGTTGACGCCGGCCAAGCCCACAAGCATACGCCAAACTGCGGCTCTCGTATGCGGGGTAAGTTGTGCAGGGCAGATGCGCTGGAATAAGCCTCGCGGGCGTGCTACGCCTTGTGGCTAAGGTCCCCCTGGGCGACGCGGATAGCTTGCGGCAATGATGATCCCCGAAGCACTGGCCTTTGACGATGTGCTCCTGGTGCCGGCAGCGTCGCAGGTGTTGCCAGCGGCGGCCGACACGGCCTGCCGGCTGACGCCTACGATTGAGCTCGGCATTCCGCTGATCTCAGCCGCCATGGACACGGTGACCGAAAGCGCACTCGCGATCGCGATGGCGGAAGCGGGCGGCATCGGCGTCATTCACAAGAACATGGCGGCCGAACGCCAAGCGGCCGAGGCACGCAAGGTCAAGAAGTACGAATCCGGCATGGTCGTCGATCCGATGACGATCGGTCCGGCCGCGACACTCGCCGATGCGCTGGAGCTCATGCGGGCGCACAAGTTCTCAGGCGTGCCCGTGGTCGCACCGGAAACGGGCCGGCTGCTGGGCATCCTCACCCACCGTGACGTGCGCTTCGCCGATGACCCGCACCAGCCGATCGCTGAGCTGATGACCGCCGATCTGCCGGAGAAGCCACTGGTCACCGTGCGCAACGGTGTCGACCCGGACGAGGCGAAGCGGCTTCTCCACAAGCACCGGATCGAGAAGCTGCTCGTCGTCGACGCCGACTACCGCTGCGTCGGCCTGATCACCGTGAAGGACATCGAGAAGGCGGAACGCTCGCCCAACGCCTGCAAGGATGGCGCGGGACGGCTGCGCGTCGGCGCCGCCACCGGGGTCGGCGATGCCGGCTTTGCCCGCGCTGAAGTGCTGCTCGATGCCGAGGTCGATGTCGTCGTCGTCGACACCGCGCATGGCCACTCACAAGGGGTGATCGAGGCGGTCGAACGGATCAAGCGTCACAGCAACCGCGCTCAGGTGATCGCCGGCAACATCGCCACCGCTGACGGAGCCAAAGCGCTCATCGATGCGGGCGCCGATGCGGTCAAGGTCGGCATCGGCCCCGGATCAATCTGCACGACCAGGATCATTGCTGGCGTCGGCGTGCCGCAATTCTCGGCCATTGTTGATGTTGCCGAGGTCTGCCGGGCGCGCGGAATTCCTCTCATCGCCGACGGTGGCATTCGCTACTCGGGCGATCTTGCCAAGGCGATCGCCGCCGGTGCCGACTGCGCCATGATCGGCTCCTTGTTCGCCGGCACCGAGGAGAGTCCGGGCGAAGTGTTCCTCTACCAGGGCCGTTCGTACAAGTCCTACCGCGGCATGGGCTCGCTGGGGGCGATGGCGCGCGGCTCGGCTGACCGCTACTTCCAGCAAGATGTCGTCGACACGCTCAAGATGGTACCGGAGGGAGTCGAGGGCCGGGTGCCGTTCAAGGGGCCGGTCAGTGGCGTCATCCAGCAGCTCGTGGGCGGCTTGCGCGCGGCAATGGGCTACACGGGCAATGCGACCGTGGCGGCAATGCAGCGTAGCTGCAGCTTCCGCCGGACCACGCACGCCGGCCTCACCGAAGGCCACGTCCACGACGTCACCATTACCCGCGAAGCACCCAACTACCAGGGCGGCCGCTAGCGGGACGTCACCGGCAAGGCCTCACCGGCGGCCCGCAGCCATTACGTCAGTTTGATCGCGAGCCTGAGCCCGCCCCAGTGCCGGCCCTGAACGGTGATCGGGGCGTCGATCTCCTTCAGCATCACCGAAACGCCGCCGCCCATGTCGCGCGGATAGGTCTGGACCACACGGGGGCTGGTATTGCGGGCGGCGATCAGGCCGGCGCGGTCGGCGAAGATGCGCCGGTTGCGGCAGTTGGCGGTGTTCCAGACTGGATCGTCCGGCCGCTGGGGTTGCGAGTACTTCTTGTTGTGGGTCGGCAGATAGCCGTTGTGATCGACGGCAGCGCAGAAGACGATGCGGCTGTCATTAGCGAGCGGCGGCTCCTGGATCGGCGGCAGGATCTCGTCCATCAGCGTGGTGAAGCGGGCCAGATACTGCCGCGGCTGGGTGCCGGCGATCGGCTGGTAGTCGGTATCGAACAGATCATCGACACTGATGCGGCCTTGGCGGACGGCGGCCTCGATTGCACTCGATATCCGGGCTGCCACTCCTTGGCACAGCGCGGCATAGTGCTCGCTTTCCTTGTGGCCGACCGCGATCAGCGACTTAAGGGCCGCGACCTGGTTTGCTGAAGGGTTGAGGAACTGCGCGTGCGCGCCGGTACCGGTCACGGCGACGATGCGCACATCGATGGTGCCAACGCCGGCAATGTCGACGCTCCCGGTGCTGCCGCTGCGGACCTTGTCAAGCGGCAAGCAAAGGAGCGCACCCTTTTCCGACAGATCGCCACTAAAGCCCTCGATGTGCGCGCCTGCAAGGGCGAACCGGCACTGGACGCCAACCGGCTCGCGGTCCACGGCACGGCGGTTGCCGGCGTTGGAGGAGCGCAAGATCACCGTCAACCGTCGCTGCAGGTCCTTGATATTGCAGTTCACGTGCTCGGAGAGAGCCTTCACCGTCTCGGCGCTGGCGTCCGTTGCGACTGCCTCATCGAGGACGACGCGGGCGCGCTCGCCGATCGTCTGCGTATGCGTGGCTGCCGAACCGGCGCTTTCGGTAATCTCGGCCGTCGCCTGCTGCTGCTGGCCGGTGGCAGTCGCAACCTCATCGGCAACGCGGTTGATCGCGCGCACCTCGTGCGTCACGCCCTGAACGAGCGCGCTCGCCTGCTGCGTTGCCAGGCGGATTCCATCGGCCTGAGTGCTGACGGTCTTGATCGCGTCCTCGGTCTGGCGCGCCAGGTTCTTCACCTCGCTGGCAACGACAGCAAAGCTCTTGCCGGCTTCGCCGGCGCGCGCGGCTTCGATGGTCGCATTGAGCGCCAGGAGACGGGTCTGGGCGGCGATCTTCTCGACCAGCAGCACCACTTCGTCGATGCGGGCGGTGGTGTCGCTCAATCCGGCAACGGTGGTCGAGGCTGAATCGGCCTGCGCGACCGCGGCATCGGTGAGCTGCGAGGTGCGCTCCACCTGGCGCGCGATCTCGCGCACCGAAGCGTCGAGTTCCTCCGCCGCGCTCGCGACCGACTGAACGTTGGAAACCGCCGTATCGACCGCATCGCTTGCAGTCACAGCGCTCGCGCGCAGTGTGCGGGCGGTTGCCGTCAGCTGCTCGGCGGTCGCTGTCAGCTGTTCCGCCTGCTGGGAGATTGTGCCAACGCTCTCCTGCACCTCCACATCCATGACGTCGGAGAGCGAGAGCATTTCCTGCTTCAGCTTCTCCGCCTTACCCTTCTCGATGTAGGCGGAAATGGCGAGATCCATGTCGAGGAAGGCAGCGCGGAGGATGGCTACCATGTCGTCGGCCGCCTCCTTGCGCAGCGTTCGGCCAAGCACGGCCATCAGCAGCCGCTCAAGGATGAAGCAATAGGAGCCGATGTACCAGCGCGGCTCCAGCCCGATCCGCTCGTGCGCGTGGCCGATTGCGGTGGCGCCCCGCATGTACGTGTCATCGAAGCCGGCGGTGAACAGGTTGGTCCAGTGCCCTTGCTGCGCACCCTTGAGCCGGGCGATGTTCGCCTCGTTGCCCAGCAGGCGTGCGAGCGCCGGCCAGGCACGGATGGAGCCGTAGAAGTCGTCGACGATCGATGGCAGCGCTTTGGCGATGGCCGGCTGCAGCTTCTTGAGGCGCGACCGGGTAGCAGCGTCCAGGTGCAGGAAGCTCAAGCGTTCTTCGGTCGCGGTCTCGGTTTCGGTCAGAACGACAGCTGGTTCCATCACCGGATCCTTGAAGTTGAGAGGATTCGCCACGCGTTCATAACGCGGCAGTCACTGAGGATCGGTTAATGGCCGGTCTGATACAGCGGCGAGCGAGGTGTCCTCCCGCATCGGAGAGAACAACCTCGCCAGGAAAGTGAGCGTGCCGCCAGCGGGCTCAGACGATCAGCGCGCCGTCCGTGAGCATCGTATCGAGGCTGAGGCCGGTCAGCCCATCGAGGACGACCACGTCAACGAAATGGTCCCCGTGGCCATCGAAGTCGACGGCAACGACGGTGCTGCCGCCGCTCTCCTCGACCTTGACCCAGCCGTCGGGATCGGCCTTGCCGGCCTTGCCGACGAGGCGGGAGAAGTCGAGCCGATCGCCGCTCGCGAAGTCGGTAATGTGGTCGACTGAGTGCACGCCGTCAGTGGGCGAAACGATTTCGCTCCCGAGCCACGCATATGTATCGTTGCCCTCGCCGCCGGTGAACGTGTCGTTGCCGCCTAAGCCGCGGAAGCTGTCGTCGCCGTCGCCGCCGAGGAAGACATTGGCGCGCTTGTCACCCTTGAACACGTCATCGAACGAGGAACCGATGACCGCCTCGACGCCCCATACCGAGTCGGCGCCCATGCCCTTCGCGGTGTGGCCGTGCAGATCAACCTTGAGGCCGGTTTCCGCCTTGCTCAGATCGAGGGTATCGAAACCGCCGCCGCCGTTGAGATCATCGTCGCCGGAGCTGCCGAGAAGGGTATCATTGCCGTCGCCGGCGATAACGTGATCGTTGCCGTCGCCGTCGTCGATCAGGTCGTTGTTCCCACCGCCCGAGAGCGTATCGGAACCACGACCGCCGGTCATGGTATCGTGGCCGCTGCCGCCGTCGAGCGAGTCGTTGCCCTCGCCACCTTCGAGCGTATCGTTGCCGCTGTTGCCTGCAAGCGTGTCGTTGCCGTCACCCCCTGCAAGCACATCGTTGCCGTTGCCGCCGTAAAGCCGGTCGGAGCCCGCCTCGCCGGTGAGCGTGTCGTTGCCGCTGTTGCCCCAAAGGCTGTCGTTGCCGGCACCGGCTGTGATCAGGTCGTTGCCGTCCATGCCAAACACCTTGTCGTCGCCGCCGCCAGCAACGATGGTGTCGTTGTCGGGCGACTTGCCGCTGCCGGTGCTTGCCGGCATCAGCGCGACGACGTTGGCGCTGCCAATGTTCAGGGTCACCACCGGCTCGTCAAAATCCAGATCGCCACCGCCACGCAGGTCTTCGAAGCTGAGCGTGATGGTACCGCTTGCCGGGTCGGCCTGGCCGATGACATGGCTGACGCCATCGCTGTTGGGCGCGAAGCCCCGGGCCGGATCGGCAGCGCTGTGGAAGATGTCAAGATCCTTGCCGCTGTCGATCTCGGTCGCGACACCGGACTTCGGATTCACATGCCACAGCCGCAACGGCTGGCCCGAGTTCAAGTTGCCGGGCGTGCCGTCGGCGTTGCGCAGTTCGAACACCGCACCCGCGTCATCGAGCAGCTTGGCGTTTTTCGCACTGCGCGCATATCCGTCGCTAACGATGAAAAAGCCCAGCCTCTCGCCGGCCTTGAGTGTGAGATCGACGCCGCTCTTGCCGGGAACGAGTGCGCCGCCCAAACCCTTCTCCGACGCATTCGCGAACACGACCTGGACGCCGCTGATGCTGCCGTCAGCGGCAATCTTGTAGGAACCGAACGCGTTCTTGTAGATGCCGTCCTCGGTCACAAAGGTCAGGTGCGCCTGGACATCCTCGGCGATGCTGAGTTTGCTCACGTCGATGAGCTGCGGCCCGCCGCCACCGAAGAGGACGTCGTTGCCGTCCTGGCCCTGAATGCTGTCGGACCCGGTGCCGCCGTAGACGGTATCGTTGCCGCCATTGCCGATCACGGTATCGTTTGCCTGGTAGCCGAAAAACGTTTCCGAGCTCTTGGTTCCGGTAAGCGCGTTTGCCGTCTTGTCACCCGCGAGCGGGGTGGACGCCGACGGTTGTTCAACGGTCATGGAGGGACTCCTGTTGATCCGGTGTTCTCGGGAATGCGGGAAACCAGCACATGAGCATGATTAGTTTTTTGGTATTCGCGAATGCGTCTTTAAGACTATTTTTAGAATTGCTGGATCCCATTAGCCAATATCGACGATTAACATTCGTAAATCGTCGATAATTGAGCAAATAATGGGATCAGGAGGGGCGATAGTCAAAATGTTTATTTATCCGCATTTTGCAGATATTGTTAGTTTGTTTTTCCTAGCCTTGTCGCCAATAGTTCTGCGCCGTGCGGGCGCGCGCACCCGCACCGGCTTCAAGGCCTGCAGCGGTCAGGAGATGCGCCCGGGCAACAGCTGCGCGAGTTCGAACCAGAACGAACCGAGGATGGCGGCGGACGGCAGCTCGATCAGCGCCGCGCTGTGGATGACGCCGATCAGCAGGCAGGCGACGTAGACAGCCGTGACGTAGGACGCCATCAGGTTGCGCGAGGTGGTGGCAAGGCCGGGCACGTCAAAGTCCAGGCGCTGATCGCCCCGGTTGGCCCAGCGCTGGTGTGCGAGCCGGCTGACGGCGTGCACCTTGACCGCGGCATTGACCATCTGGTTGAGGTAGAGAAAGAACGGCCAGGAGACGTAGATCTTACGCGCGTGCATGAAGAGAAAGAGGGACAGAAGCATGCGCGAGACGGCCGTGAGAATGATATAGGCGATGAGGTACTCGGCGCCGTGCAGGATCGCACTGCTGACAGCGAGCATCGGCGCTACCAGCATCGTCCACATCGCGATCCGCTGATCGACCAGGCACCACCAGATGAAGAACGGCATCCGCCTTGGGCCCAGCGCAATTGCGCGGGCGCCGTTGCGCAGCATGTTGCCTGACCAGCGCTGGAAGTTGAGTGCCATCCGCCGGTAGCCTTTGCCCTCGAACACCTCGACGGTGTAGCCGAAGGCATCCGGCACATAGAGCATGCGCGCGCCCTGCTGCAGCAGGTAGAACCAGGTGCTCTTGTCGTCACCGGAGAGGAAGCGGAACCGGCCCCAGAGCCAGTGATCGAGGTAGTCGGCCTCGAGCATGCGGATGAAGGCGAGCTTGGTGACGTGCTCGGCGCGGAACACCGACATCCGTCCGGTCAGCGTCAGCACCCGGCCGGACAAGGCGTGCGATTGCATTGTGATCCGCCGCTGGGCAAAGCGGAGACTGAGCCAGATCCGCGCCCACTGCGGCGCTTCGCACGCAACCTCCTCGTCGGTCGTGAGCGCGTGCAGGTCGGGATAGAGTCGGAACAGGGGCAGGCAGCGGGCGAGCGCACCTGGTGCGGCGATGAAATCGCCATCCATGAACACGACAACGTCATCGCGGTGCAGCACGGAGCGGCTCATGGCGCGCAACGCGAGGCCGAGCGCCATGCGTTTGCCCGGCCGGTTCTGGCGGACGATCCTCAGCGTCAGATCGAGATCGCTGGCGCAGCGGTCGAGGAAGTGGGCGATGATGCTTTCGTCCCTGGGTTCACTGCTGCCGAGCCACAGCGTTGCCGGCACCCCGCAGGCGCGAACCTCGCGGCAGATGCCAAGCATCACCTTCTCCGTCGTTTCCCGATGCTCGCGGAAGGTGGTGACGAGAAAATGCAGGTGCCGTGGCCGCCAGCCGCTCTGCCAGACCGTTTCCGCCTGCCGCCGCATCCGCGGATAAACGACACGCCCGTAGATGAAGGCGCGCACGGCATGGGTCAGCCACCAGCTGTAGCGCCAGATCCCGAGCGCACCGATCACGATGGTGACCTGGCGGAGGCGCGGATCCCACAGCGTGTTGGGCAGGTGATCGAGTGCGATCAGGCAGAGGCCGAAGTAGACAAACAGAAACCACAGAACGCGCGGCGTCCATTTTTCCCGCCAGCCGGGCCAGCGCGGATCACAGCACTCCGGAGCCGTATGCGCAGCCTGAGCCGGGGCACACGCGGTGCTCACTTGCCTTCACTCCAGCGAAACGGCAGGGCATAGGTCGACGCCGTCTCCTGCGGTGGCTCGGTCCGTTTGAACGGCGCCCGCAGTTCGGCCAGAAGCTCGTTGCCAGAGCGCCGCTTGAAGATGACCGAGGCCGGCAGACCGGCCCGCACCCCTGCCTCGGCGGCGGCGACTGGCTCGGTGAAGCGCAAGCTGACGAGCGCCGAGCGGTCCATCGGCGCCCGCCAGGAATAGCGCGCGTGCTGCTCGTCGACGAAGCCGCGCGTACGGTCGACCCGCACGACTTCCGCCTCTAGGCGCGTATCGAGCGCCGGCACATAGACGACGGCCGTATCGTTGAGCCCGACCTCAAAGACCTCATCCTGGGTCAAATAGGCGTCGACCACGCGGTCGGTCTCCCGCTCGAAGGTGGCAAGCGGGATGCCGCGCGTCATGGCGCTGCCGGAGCCGACGGCGACATCGAGCACCTTGCCGGCGAACGGCGCCCGCACCGCCAGGCGCTCGCGATGCTGGATGAGCGCCTCCAATTCCTCTTCGGCGCGCGCGACCGCTGCCTCGGCACGCCTGCGCTCGGAGTCGAGGCGGACGATCTCGCCGCGGAACTGCGCACCGTCGAAAAAGCGTTTGCCGTCGCCGCGCTTGGACAGCGTTTCGAGTTCCTTGCGGTGCAGCTTTCGTGCCTGCAGCTGCGAGGTGACCGTGGCAAGCGCGCTCTCCGCCTCCTCGATCTCGTACTTCTTGACCCAGCCCTGGGCAAACAGTTGCGCCATCCGATCGCGCCGCGCGCGTGCGGTCGTCACCTGGCTCTCAAGCGCGCCGATCTCCCAGCCGACCTGCTGGATGTCGGTCGCGCTCACCATGCCGTAATCGCGCAGGCGTTGGCGCTCTTCCACCAGCTGATTGTCGAGCGTGGCATAGACCGCGCGCTCGTGCTCAACCTGCAGGCGCGCCATATCGATCCGCTGCTCGAGGTCGTTGTCGGCGAGCAGAATGACCGGCTGGCCGGCGCTGACCGGGTCCCCTTGGTGCACCAGCACCTCGCCGATGCGGCCATCACCCTGGGCGGCAACGACCTCGATCGGCGCCGAGATGACGGCTGTTTCCACCTCCATCCGGTAGAAATGCGCATAGAGGAGCGTCGCCGCGTAGCCGAGCACGAGCCCGCCCAGGACCACATGCAGCGTCGTCAAGCACAACGCCCGGAGCGGGCGCCTGCGCATCGGCGTGCCGTGGGCCGGATTGATGCTGGGATCGGTTGAGACGGGGGTGACCGGCACGTCGATGCGCTGGATCGTGTCCTCGGCCGGCACCATGCTGCCGCGCACCAGCTCCTCGACAAAATGCGCCATCAACGCCCGCTCGCGTTCGCCTAAGTGGCGGAACTGGGCAGCGAAGGAGGTTGTGCCGTGGCGGCGGATGACTTCGGCGTCCGACTTGAAGGAAATGCTGAAGCCCTGAAACGGCAGCGTGCACGAACACTCAAGCGCCTGCCCGACTGGCGGTAGGTCACCTTCGAAAGCATCGATGCGGAATCCACCCAGGCTCCAGTTGGCGACCCGCTGGTTGACGCCGTTGATGTCGACGTAAAGCGGCGCCTCCACGCGATGATGCAGGCGCTGGCTGGGCCGTTCTCGAACAAGCTTCATGGCTGCCTCTTGGTCTCTCGACAGACGCGCCGTCCGCCGCGGGGGCGCGAAAGAGCCGGTCGCAGGCGCTCAAGAACGCAAGCAACACTGGTAACGGTTTATGGCAAAAAGCCTAAAATTGTCTGAAGGTCCCCGGAGTCGAAAATCTGTTGCCGCACCCGCGAGCAGTGGCGAGACTGCCGCCAGCGACAACAGCAGCGGCCGGCACCGATCGGAGCGGCCGGTAACGAGCGAGAGGAACGGGCATGCGGTATGCGCTCGACGGCATCGGCGTCGAAACCGAGGGTGAGGACTATTGGATCGCACCGACCGCGGTGGTCATCGGCCGGGTGATCCTGAAGAAGGGCGCTTCCATCTGGTGGAACGCCGTCCTGCGCGGCGACAACGAGCCGATCACCATCGGTGAGAACACCAACATCCAGGACGGCAGCGTGCTGCATACCGACATGGGCTTCCCGCTCACCGTCGGCCGCAACGTGACGGTGGGCCATCTCGTCATGCTGCACGGTTGCACGATTGGTGATGGCAGCCTGATCGGGATCGGCAGCGTGGTCCTGAACGGCGTGCGCATCGGCCGCAACTGCCTGATCGGCGCCAAGGCCTTCGTGCCCGAGGGTCGGGAGATCCCCGACAACTCCCTCGTGATGGGTGCGCCGGCAAAGATCATCCGCACGCTCGATCCCGAGCAGATCAAGCGCATGCACTACGGCGCCGAGCACTATCAGGAGAACTGGCAGCGCTACCGCAAGGGGGTGAAGCGGGAGGACGCGTAAGGGAGAGCGTGGCCGGCACCGGCGCTTACGAAAGCGCGGATCGCCACGACATCGCCACTACGCGGATTCCCCCGCGCGCCCCGCGACGTCGTACACCCGGGGGCGCGCCGCACCGCGCGGGCCGCTGCCGTTCCCAACCGCCCGTCAGGCTATTCCGCCCTTCAGCCGGATTAAAACGTGACGCTGTCGCCGTTACCGAGGAAGGCGTGGCTGCCCTTGGCCTGCGCCGAACGCTTCGGATAGCTGAGGTAGGCGTCCGTCCCCTTTATGATCGGCACGCCATGGGTTGCAGCCTTTTCCGCCCACATCCACCCTGTACAGTGGTTGCAGCCCATCTTCGTCATCCCGAGCGCGTTGATGTCGTCGATGATGGTATCGAATTCCGGCTTCCAGGTGTCAAAGATGCTCAAGTGCAGCCCGCCGTAGCAGCCATAGAGGCCGGGCGCGGCCAAGCGCTCCTTGGCGAAGCCCAACAGGCTCATGATGCCGGGATGGCCGCAGCCGGTGACGGTGACGATGCCCTTATCGGCAACGTTCACATAGATGACGTTTTCGCCCCTTACCTGCAGCAGCATCGACGCATCGAACGTGTGCAGCGCCACTCCCGGCAGCAGGCGGTAGAGGCCGCTGCCGACCTCGCCGCCCGGTTCGGTGAGCACCAGTTCGCCTTCGTGCGCGACGGAGTTGCCGCATATGGGCACCCGCCGCCCCTGGCGGTCCTCGACCTCAACCGTCGCCTTGTCCCGTAGCAGCGCCTGGTCCTCGGTGCGCCACGTAGCGGGCGCATAGATCTTAAGGCGCGGGCTATGCTTGAGCGTCGATTCGATGCCCCAGAAGTGGTCGAGGTGCCAGTGGGAGAGCACCATGCAATCGATCTCGCCTCGCTCCAGCATCCGATCGACGCCGTGGCGGGCGAAGACGTAGTCCATCCAAGCCGTGTTCCAGCCGGTGTCGAGCAGGATTCGGCGCTCATCCCCGTCGGCCAGCGTGAGCGTCAGCAACGCCGCGTAGCCGCCGGCATTTTCGGCGTCCCAGGCAATGCGGTACTGCGTCTGCTCAGCACCGCCATAATCAGCCATGTTCCGCTTGAAGTGGGCGTCGTCGAACCAGCCGGTCTCGGTGAGGACGTCGATCTTGAGGCTGCGGACGGCGCCGATATCGACCCGTTCGGTCATGGAACTCCCCTTACGCACCCTCCTCATGGTGGCAGCAGCAGCCGCCATGGGCGTGACCCTCGGCGTGGCCGTGGCCTTGACCATGGGCGTGGCCGTGACCGTGACCGTGACCATGCGCGTGGGCGTGCTGGTGTTGGTGATGGTGGCTCTCGTCACAACTTGGCCCGGCCGGAGCGAGCTTACCGGCGAGGTAATCCTTGACCGCCTCGAGCGGGTCGGTCTTGTCGGTTCGCACCGCTACGATCCCGCGGCTCGCCATGCGCTGGCCGAAGCCCTCGCCGAACGAGCCTGCGATCAGAACATCGACGGCATCAAGCGGATGCGCGCCTGTGCCGTGCCAGTCGTGCATGGCGAGTTCCTTGGCGAGGTCAAGACGATCGACCTCCTTCGGCTCGGTGCCCTCCTCGACTTCGAACACCAAGAACCGCCGCGCCCGCCCCGCGTGCGGGGTGACGGTGCGAAAGTTCTGGCTGGTGACTGCAAATTTCACGTCTCGTTTCTCCTTCTCCTCATGGAGGGATGTTACCCCATGGCCGGCACGAACCTGAAGGGCGGTCAAAAGGAAGGGGGCGGTGCGCAACGAGGCTGTCTTCTCCCCGCACCCGCCCCCTTCGCGGCTCCGCGCCCCCGACGGGCCGCCTTACGCCAGCCTGAACTCGGTAATCGTCTCGTCGACCTGCCGACGCAACACGTCCAGGAACTGCGCCGGGTCAGCGAACGGGTCATGCTCGAAGCCGATCGTCCGCAACAAGTCCTCCTTGGCCTCGCGGTAGCGGCTCTCCGCTGCCCCCATGCGGGCATCTTCAAGGGTGACGAGTTCCTGCTCTTCTTGGTACAGGGCGCACAAACCCGCATGATCAGCCGGCAGCGCCTTCAGACCGCCGGCGAGATCGAACAGCGCCTGCTGGCTATCGACGATACGCGGATCATTGCGGTCGAGAACCGCTTTCTCCGCCCGCCATTCCGCTGCCACCTCGACTTCGTTGATCAACGCGTTCTTCCATGCCTCGAACTGCATCGCGCGGTCCTCCTTCTCCTCAAAGACCGACCCTCTCGGCGGCTGGCACGCAACACGGTATCCGGCCGCGGCGAAAGCAAGCATCTTGGATACCTGTATATTAACTGCTATACCATGTACCTTATTTTTGCAAGCCCGGAGTTAACGCCTTGCGTTTGACCCAGTTCTCCAACTTCGCCATCCGCGTCCTGATGTACGCCGCGCTGAAAGGGTCGACGCCGAGCGCCGTGCCGGAGATGGCGCGCGCCTATGGCATCTCCTACGATCATCTGAAAAAGGTGGCGGCGGAGCTGTGCCGGCTCGGCTATCTCGAGACCGTGCGCGGACGAGCCGGTGGCGTTCGCTTGGCCAAGCCGCCGGCGGCGATCGGCATTGGCGAAGTCATTCGCCTGACTGAGGGGGCCGGCAATCTGGTCGAGTGCTTCGATGCTTCGACCAACCGCTGCCCGCTGCCGGCCGTTTGCCAGTTGCGCCGCGCCCTGCAGGAAGCACTCTCAGCGTTCTTTGCCGTCCTCGACCGCTATACTCTTGCCGATTTCGTCGGCGCACCGGACGCCCTGGCGCCGCTTCTGGGCCTCGATCGTCATGGCGAGCTTGCAACCACCTTGGAGAAAGGCCGGCACGAAAAAACTGCGGGGGGCGACGAATGCGCCGCCCCCCGCCTGGCCTGAGCGCCGGACCCCGTGTGACGGCGCTCAGACTGAGCCTTGGCTCATAGGAATTGCGCGCGAGCCGTGGTGCCGGGTCTCAAAATCCCTTCAAGGTATCGAGGATCTTGACCACCGCCGGGCCGCCCAGGACAACGAACAGCGTCGGCAGGATGAACAGCATCATCGGCACGGTCAGCACCGCCGGCAGCCGGGCCGCTTTCTCCTCCGCCTTCAGCATGCGCTCGTTGCGGAACTCCGCCGACAGCACGCGTAAGGAATTGGCGAGCGGCGTGCCGTACTTCTCCGTCTGCATCAGGGTCGTGACGACACCGCGCATGGAGCCGAGCGGACAGCGGCGGGTGAGGTTTTCCAAAGCCTTGCGCCGTTCCGGCAGGAAGCCGAGCTCGACCGCGGTCAAACCGAACTCATCGGCGAGCGGCGGGCAGGCCAATTCCATCTCGGCCGCGACCCTTGTCATCGCCGCATCGAGCGACAAGCCTGCCTCGGCACAAATGACGAGCAGGTCGAGTGCGTCCGGCATGCCCTTCTGGATCAGCTGCTGGCGCTTCTTGGCAGCGTTGCTCACGAACACATCCGGCGCATAGGCGCCAATCACGGCGGCTGCGATCGGCGCCAGCGTCTGTAAGCGCTCCTCCAGATTGCCGATGCCCATCAGATTGAAGGCAACGAACGCGCCGGCGCCGAACACGAACGGCAGGCTGATCTTGAGGAAGGCAAACGTGATCAGCGCCTCGCGCGAGCGCCAGCCGGCGCGGGCCAGCGCGTCGATAAACCGGCCGGCCGCTTCCGAGCGCAACAGGTTCAAGCGCTTGGTGACGTCCTTCATCGCCGCCATGACGGTCTCGCGCCGCATCGCATGGCCGCGCTGGACGTGCAGGCCCGAGCGCAGCTCCTCGCGCCGGCGCTTGAGCCGGACCGCGCGCGAGCTCACCGGCATATTGGGCAGCAGCGCATTCCAGATCATGATGACGCAGGCGAACGCGGTCACGGCGGCGATCAGGCTGATGCCTGCCTCGCCATTGGCACCCGCCGGCAAGAGCTCGCTCACGTTCATATCTCGAACCTCACCATCTTGGCCATGATGGCAAAGCCCATGCACAGCACCACGGCTGCGACCCCCAGCATCACCTGTCCGCGCGGATCGGTGTAGAGGACAGCGGCATACTTCGGGTTCAGCATCTGGATCAGGCCGAACATCAAGAACGGCAACGCGCCCAGGATGTACGCGCTCGCCCGCGCCTCCGAGGACAGGGCCTTGATCTTGAGGCGGATCTGCTTGCGCTTGCGCAAGATGTCGGAAAGATTAGCGAGTGTTTCCGCCAGGTTGCCGCCGGTCTCGCGCTGGATCGACAGGCTGATGACGAAAAAGTTGAATTCCGGCGTCTTCAACCGCTTCGCCGTTTCCCACATCACCTCGTCGAGGCTACGGCCGATGCGCACGTTGTCAGTGATGCGGCGGAACTCCGGGCCCAGCGGCGCCGGCATTTCCCGCCCGGCAGCAGCGATCGACTCCGTCACAGGCAGGCCCGACTTGAGCCCGCGGACCAGGAGGTCCATGGCATCCGGCAACAGCGCCATGAACTTGGTGCGCCGCCGCTTGGCGAGGAACCCGACCATCATGTGCGGCAGGCCGATGCCGATCGCCAAACCGGCAAACACAGCCGCGAGTGCCGGCAGATGCGCCATCAGCCACAAGAGGCCGCCAGCCACGACCGCGAGCGCACCATTCACGGCAAGGTAAGTGCCGGGCGCAATGTTGAACCCGGTCTGCGCCAAGCGGTCGCGCAGTTCTGACTGCCGCGGCAGATAGCGCTTGGCCATCTCCTCGAGGAGCGGCACCGAGCGGCCCTCGGTGCGGCGCAAACTGGTGCTGCCGGCCGCGGCCTTCTTGATAGCCGGCTTGGCTTTGCCGCGTGTACCGCCCTGGATGGCGGATGCGCGTTTGCGTAGCTGCGAATTGCCGCCGCTCGTTGCGACGAACGCGATAATGCCGAAGACGATCAACGCACCCAGGAAGACAGCGATGGTGACGGCGTTCATCGGCGGTTACTCCGATGCCTTGGAAACGGCTTCGATGAGCGTGCGGCCGAGCCCGAAGTACTCGGCCCGCTCGGCGAAATGCGGCCTTAAGCCCGAGCCGCGGAATCGTCCGACCAGCTTGCCGTTGTCGTCCTCGCCCTGATACTCGTAAGTGAACAGGTCCTGGGTGGTGATGATCTCGCCCTCCATCCCCACCACCTCGGTGATGTAGATGATCCGGCGGACGCCATCGCGCATGCGGGCGATCTGCACGATCATGTTGATGGCGCCCGCGATCTGCGCGCGGACGGCATCGTGCGGCAGCTTGACGCCGGTCATCGCCACCATGTTCTCAAGCCGCGTCAAGGCCTCGCGCGGTCGGTTGGCGTGGATGGTCGCCATCGAGCCGTCGTGGCCTGTGTTCATGGCCTGCAGCATATCGAGCGCTTCGCCAGCGCGGATCTCGCCCAAGATGATGCGGTCGGGGCGCATGCGCAGCGCGTTCTTGACCAGATCGCGCTGGGTGATCTCGCCCTGGCCTTCGAGGTTGGCCGGCCGCGTTTCGAGGCGCAGCACGTGCGGCTGCTGCAACTGCAGCTCGGCCGCATCCTCGATGGTGACGACCCGTTCGCCGGGGTCGATCATCCGCGAGAGGGCGTTCAGAAGCGTCGTCTTGCCCGAGCCGGTGCCGCCCGAGATCAGGATGTTGAGGCGCGCGCGCGAGGCGATCTTGAGGACCGCACCCATCTCCGCGGACAGGTTGTTGGTCCGCTCCATGACGTCGAGCGTGATCTTTTGCTTGGCGAATTTGCGGATCGAGATCGACGGTCCGTCGAGTGCCAGCGGCGGAATGATGATGTTGACGCGCGAGCCATCTTTGAGGCGCGCATCGCACAAGGGGGTCGTTTCGTCGACCCGGCGGCCGACGCGGGTGACGATGCGCGTGCAGATGCCGAGCAGGTGGGCATCGTCGCGGAACGTGACGTCCGTGAGTTCGAGCTTGCCGCGGCGCTCCACGTAGACCTGTTTCGGCCCGTTGACCATGATGTCCGTGACCGCGTCATCGGCGAGCAAGGCCTCAAGCGGCCCCAGCCCCAGCATGTCGTTGAGAAGCGCAGTGACGAGGTCGCGCTGCTCCGCAAGGTTGAGCTGCAGTTTCTCTTCGTTGAGGATCTCGCCGGCAATCTCGCCGATCTGCCGCGCCAGGTCGTCAGGCGGTAGCGTCACCGCCTTGGAAACGTCGATCCGCTCAAGCAGGATCGGCTGGATCCGCTGCTTCGTTTCCTCGACCACGTTGCGGTTGCCCGGCCGCTCGGCTGCTTGGTTTGCTGCGGCGGCACTGCCATGGACATGGCGCTTGGCTTCGGCGAGAACGCGATTGACGACGGTCGTCGTAACTTTGCGGCGTTCGTGATCTTCGAGCGCGAGTTCGCTGTCGCGGCAGACCTGGCCCACGATATCGCTGATCTGCATGGCGAGATTGCCGCGGGTGACGCGGGCGACCTCGCTCAGCTCGATCATCTTGTGGACGACGGGGAGCACCCGCTCGACCACCTCGTCAAGGCTGGCCGGCTTTTCAAGCTTGACCGGAAGCTCTTGATCGGTCGCGTCCTCTGGCGCCACGGCCGCCCGCGCGGCCGGCTCCTGCGGGTCCGCCGGCGGTGGCGCAGCTAGCGGGGATTCCGGTGTCGGATCGAGCGCGCGTGGTGGCTCCGCCGTCGACCCCGGCACTGGCGTCGAAGGGACGGACGGCTGGGGAATCAGCGGCACCACGGTGCCGCCTTGTCTGCGCCCGAAGGACATTTATGCGCGCGCCCCGCCCAAGAACCGCTGCAGGAGACCGCCCGCCTTGCCTTTGGTGACCGGCGCCTTGACGGCGACAAGACGCCCGGCCAAGCTCGCCACCGCCTTGGTGACACGCGCGCCGGCCGCAACCTTGGCCAGCGCCTTGCCGGTGCTGGCGCTGGCGCCGAACGTTTTCGGATCGTATGGAATGACGAGACTTACCTTGGCCTCGGCACCCTTCTCGAAGTCCGCCTTCGTCAACTCGGCACTCGAATTGGCACCGGACTTGTTGAGAACGACGCTCGGCTCCGCTTTCGGCGCAACCTTCTTCAACAGCCCGACAAGGCGCATCGTGTCACGCATGCCGGCCAGTGACGGGTCGGTGACAATGGCGACCGACGACGGCGGCGTCAGGATCGAGGACTGCGTGCGCGCGGCGAAGCGCGGCATATCGACGATGACGAACTGGAAGTCGCGCCTCAAGTGATCGATCAACAGCTCGACCGCCGTCGCATCGAAGTTAATTGCGCACTCGAGCGCCTCCTCGGCGCAAAGCACGAACAGCTTGTCGCTGCACTTCATCATCGCCCGCTCGATGAACAGGCCGTCAATGCGCGACGGGTTCTCGAGCGCCTCACGGAAGCCGCGGCCGAGATCGAGATCGAGCGCGAGGCCGCACGTGCCGAAGAACAGGTCGAGATCGACCAGCGCAACCCGGCGCTTGTGCTCATTTGCCAGCGTCCAGGCGACATTCACTGCAAGTGCAGACGCGCCGACACCGCCACGGGCGCCGATGATGCTGACAACGTGGCCAACCTGGTCAGCGGGCGTCGCCGCTTCCGACTCCTTGCCGGCATTGGTCATCGCGGCTGCCAAGTTGGCCGGGATGATCGGCTTGACGAAATAGTCGTGCAGACCGAAGCTGACGAACTGCCGATAGAGGTTGATGTCGTTGACATCGCCCAACGCAATGACATGCGTGCCCTCGTCGCAGACCTCGGATAGCCGGGTGATGTCAGCAATCAGGTCTGGACAGCCACCTAAGTCGACCACGAGGATCTTGGGCGTCGGGATCTTGCGCAGGCGACGGAGCGCATCTTCGAACTTGCTCTGCGCCACGTGCGGTTCGACCAGGCCGGCGTCGGCCGCAGCCTGCAGGACCGCCGCGCGCGTCTCCTCGTCAACGACGAAAGCCGCGAATTCCTTTGGCTGGGACGGGACAACCCCGGCCAGTGCGCGCGCCATCATGGCTATTTCTCCGCTCCGCCGGACGATCCCGAGTCCGCCGCCGGGAAGACGTCGGAGCTGCCGGCATCGCGAATAAGCTCCTTGGTCTTGCCTCTCCGGTAGCGGTCGATCGATTTCGCGGCGACTGTCCCCTCCTTGGGGCCAAGTCCGCGTCCGTGCTCAAGGTCCGAGGGCACTGCGACCATCATGCCGAGGTTGACGGCGCTGGCGCAGCCGAAGTTCCGCTGCGGCCGGTTGGTAAACGACTGGTTGGGGACCGAAGTCCAGTCGGGACAGGCCGGCAGCACCACCGTCTTGCGGCGCACGATCAAGCTCACCGTGTCGTCAGCCGCCGGGGCGTAAGTGGCATCGACGGGCAGCGGCGCCACGTTCACGCCCTTGAGCGCGAGATAGGAGGAGACCATCTGCCGCTGCCGGCTGCTGAGCGGGCTCGGCTGTTCCGGTCCGACGATCATGAACTGATCGGCGTCAGCGACGCCGACCTCGTCCACGAACGCGTCCAGGTCTTTCTGCGAAACCGCAACCAGGGTCGCATCGCCGGGCACGAAGGCGACGTCGTGGCGGTAGACGGCCCACTTCGCCTCCGGTTCCGGCCGGCTCATGTAGGTTGTGCCATTCATCGTCGCCAGGGCGGGATCGCCCGCCGGCTGTTCGAAGTACTGGCACCCACCGGCGAGAGACGATGCCGTGACGAGCAGGAGGGCGCGGACCAAGCCGCTTCGCGTGCGCATCGGGTCCTTCATGTTCGGCCTCCTACTCCAAGACGAAGCCAGCCGTGCCGCCGACGCGCGAGCCGTCGGGACGAACGGTGGTCGCGGCACCGGGGTTGGCGCTTTGCTTCCAGGTGCCGCTCGGCACGATGCGCTCGCGGTCGTTCGGCGGCGCGAAACCGTCGGTTGGCAACGCCAGGCGGTCATTGGTCGGCCGCACGAGATAAGGCGTGACGATGATCACGAGCTCGCTCTCCTCGCGTTTGAACTTGTCGGAGGAGAAGAGCCGGCCGATGACCGGCACGTCGGCCAAACCCGGCACCTTGCTCACGTTGTGGGCGGTATCGTTGCTGAGCAGACCGGCGATGGCAAAGCTCTGGCCGCTCGAAAGCTCGACCGTGGTTTCCGCCCGCCGCACACTCAGCGCCGGCACGGTCACCGCGTTGTTGAAGCCGACGGGGAACGAGATCGACCCTTCGTTGGTCAGCTGACTTACCTCTGGCCGCACGTGCAGGTTGATCCGGCTTTCGCCCAGGATCGTGGGCGTGAATGCGAGCGAGACGCCGAACTTCTTGAACTCAATCGTGATGCTGTCGTCGTCGGGCACCAGGATCGGGAACTCGCCGCCGGCGAGGAAGCTCGCGGTCTCGCCGGACAGTGCCGTCAGGTTCGGCTCTGCCAGGAGCGAGATCAGTCCCTCTTCCTCAAGCGCACGGATTACGGCGCTGAGGTCGCGGCCGGGCGTTCCCAGGACCGCGCTGTTGGTCACCACGCTCGAGAGGGGATTGATGAGCGAGACGGCAAGATCGTAGCCGAACATCTCACCGACATATTCCCAGTTGATGCCGAGTTCCTTCTCGATGTCGCGGTCAACCTCGGCGATGCGGACGCGCAGGTTGACCTGCGATGGCGCATCGACACTCAATCGGTTGATCACGCGCCCCTTCTCGCCGATGACTTGGGAGGCGAACTCGCGCACGTCTTCGGCCACGGTAGCGCTGCTGACCTTGCCGTCGAGGACAACGGCGCCTTCGATGCTGGAGACGCGCACGCTCGCATCGGGGTGCAGCGAGCGGATGGCATCCTTGAGGCGCGAGAGGTTGTGGGTGACCGAGACGTCAATGTTGGCGAACACCTGCTCGCGCTCATCGACGGCAAACAAGGTGGTATCGCCCGGCCGCTTGCCCATCAGATAGATCAGCCGCGGCGACTTCATCTGGATGTCGGCGACCTCGGGATTGGCGACGAACAACGTGCTCGCCGCCCGCGGCAGGGTCACGACGGCACCCTTGTTGACCTCGACGGTCACGGTCGAACGCTGGCTGGAGAGCACCTCGGCGGCGTCGGCTGGACGCGCCAGGGCACCAACAAGCAGGGCGAGAACGAGCGCCGCGATCCGCCACAGCTGCGGCGCTCGAGGTCTTGCGGATGGGGTCATCATGGTCTTTCAAGTCCTCAAAAGCGCACAACCTGGGATTCGCTGCCGCGCACCACGTTGGCCTTCTGACCGAGGCCATTGGGAACCGGCAGTCCCCATGGATCACCAATCATTTCCAGCACATCCATATCGCGGGTGTAGCTTTTCGCCGGCGCCGGACCGATGCCGTTGCCCTTGCTCGCAGTCCGTGTCAGGCCCTCAAGGTCCGCCTCAGGCTGGGAAATGCTGTGCAGCGTCAGCGACAGCTCACCCAGTTCAAGGGCGACAGCGATGCGTTCGGCCTGTTTCGGCGTGACTTCGAGGGTCGCCGTCTTGGCGACCTTGGGCTTGCCGCCCTCGCTGTCGACCGCCTGATCGACACCCAGCACGCGCACCCCGGAAAGGATGGTTTGGCTGAAGAAGCGCGTCGCGGCACCACCGCCGCCGCCTTCCTCATCCGACGTGACGCTGCTCTTGAGGCTCAGCAAGACGTCGACCAAATCGCCTGGGAAGACGAAGCCGGCAACGCCGCGGGTGGCATCGACCGGCACCGAGATCGCGCGCTTGCCTGGCTCCAGCACGGCGGCAAGAAAGCCCTGCTCGCCGGCGTGGATGACCCGTTCCTTGGTGATCGGCTCGCCGGCGTAGAGGCGGGCGCGCACGACCGATCCGTCAAAGTCCTTCTCCGATACCTTGCCTTTGACGAAGTAGCCCTCGTTCACGCCGTCTTCCGGCCATGCCTGCCAGCGCAGCTGATCGGGCTTGAGGAAGGTGCCGGTTGCGAGTTCGCCCTTGGCAACGAGGATCTCGATCTTTGGAACGGCGGGCTCCTGAACAACCGGCCGCACCTCCGCCACCGGCTGGCGCTTGGAAACCCAACCGTTGACAAGGAAGGCGGTGGCGCCGGCCATCGCCAGGGCGACGACCAGCAGGAGGACAGATCGCAGTTGCATCGCCCGAGTTCCTTTCTGTTACCGGTCTGTTACCGGCCGAATGTCATCAGCGGCCGACCGGCGACGATGAAGCCGGCGACAGCGATCGCCACTCCATATGGGATCACATGCCTTAAGAAAGCGTTGCGGACCACGGTCGCACCGACCGCCTGGAACGACCAGGCGAGGACGAAGCGCAGACGGGTCACCATGATGAGGCCCAAGAGACCACCGACGACGCCCGTCAGGATGATGAGGTCGAAGATGCCGGCAGGCCCGCACCACAGCGCGACAGCCGCGAACAGCTTGACATCGCCGCCGCCGAGGAAGCCGCCCATGAACCCGAACGCGCCGACCGCGAACGACAACAGCGCGACCACGAGCGCGCCCTGCCAATCGACGTCGCCGGTACTGGCGACAACGTGAAACGGATAAAGGGCAGCCAAAGCGACCGAAATGCGGTTGGGAATCCGCAAATCGGCGATGTCGCTGCCAGCCGCAACACAAAGCAACCCAATGAACAGGGTCGCGATTGCGAGATCAGTGATGTGCAGATCAACCATCGGGGTCGTTGAGGTCTAGAGTGCTTTAAGTCAGCCTGCCGTCAGCGAAGCATCCTCTCCAGCCCAGATCCCCTGTCTTGGTTCGGTCCTTGCGGGGGTGGTCGCCGGACCATGCGCGCCCGGCGAAGCCCCACGCAAATAACAGTCAAGGACCGCTTGCTTCGATCGAAGACCGGAGCGCGCGTTAGTGCGCGGTGCCGGTATCCGGAGTGGCATGGTTGGAAAGCTCGTCGCCAACATTGCCGAAGATGGTGTCGAGCTGGCCGGCAACATACTGGGCGCCGCCGATCAGAGCCAGAGAGATAAGAGCGAGAAGCAGGCCGTACTCAACCGCAGTTGCGCCGCTTTCGTCTTTGATAAGAGCCTTAAGGGATTTGATCATTCTCGTTTCCTTCGCCGTCTCTTTGGTCCCCCGTGTGAACCTCTTGAACTATATGTATATTGCAAGCCAAGGTCAAAATGATTATTTGTTTGCATTTTGCTACATTATTTTCTTCTAAAGACGCCCGAGATATTATTCTATAGTTCTTAAAATTCGGTTGAATTCGCATAGGATCCGCGTGAGACAGCGGCAGCCACCCCCGCCCCCGAACGGGCGGCAGGGTTCAGCGCTGCGACGGCGTTTTTTGCGTTTGCCGGTTCAAGCACCGCCGGCCGCCGCAGGACGGCAGCGGCAAGGCGCCTCACCAGCGGGCGTGAATCCGCGCGACGGGCGGCGGCGCTTTCAGCCGAGGTGGCGGGAGAGCCTGAGCGCGAGGGCAACCAGGGTGCGCACCGGGTTAGCGGCGGAACTCAACGGCATCACCGACATGTCACAGACGTAAAGGTTCGGCGTCCCGGCAACGCACAGGTCCTCATCGACAACGGTCTGGAAGTTGAAGGCGGCCGTATCATGGGTCTTGTGCGGCATGCGCAGGCTTCCGGCAGCGTGGTGAACCGTTCCCCAGCCAAATCCCTTGCCGCCCTGGCCGTACCAGGTGTTGTTCTCCGGCTGCGCGGGCTGACCGTTGTTGCGGAACTGCGCAAAGATCTGTCCGGTGACGCTATTGAGGACGTCGAAGACTTCTTGATGGTTCTTGTGCCAGCCGGCGAGTGCTGGAAACCGCGAACCGGCCAGATGATCCATCCAGCTCAGATTGCGGAACAGGATTTCCGGCACGTAGGCGAACGGCGGCGCCGGCTTGATCTCGTTCCCGTCGTCAAGACAGTTCGCAAAACTGAACTTGATGTCGAGCCGCGACGGGCCGAGCGGATTGTTGTTCGAGAATCCGCCGCCGTCGGCGCTCGGGTCGTTCTCGCGCAGGTGCCAGTACTCGTGATTGATGTTCATTTCGACGTTAAAGGGGTAGCGGATCTCTGTGCCGTTACGGATCCCGCGCGAATAGAAAATGATCTTGGCGTGCGCGTTCTTCGGGATCGGGACGGTATCGATGTGAGTGACGAACGTATTGATTTCGTTCGAGGTGGGATGATCGGTCAGGCCGCGCCCGATCTGCGGTTTGACCGCATCCGCCAGCCCCGGATAGAGGCTCGAGCGGCGGAGCAGCTTCGGGCTTTCGATCGAGCCGGCGGCGAGCACGACGGTGCCCGCGCTCAAGACGCGAATCTGGTTGTTGAGGGTATTTCGGGTGACCAGCTCGAAGTGCGAGCCGTGGTTCTGCACATCCTCGACGTAGTGGTTGAGCAGCAGATGCAGGCCGGGGCCGTCACCGTGCTTGATACCGGGCGTCAGGCCGACCTGGTTGACCAGCAGCTCGGCGGTGTTGAACACGCCGGTCGGTTCGGTAAAGAATTCGCTCGTGGGCGTACCATCCGGCTTCAGGTAGGGCTGGTGCAGGGCGCGCGGCGTCTCCTCAATGACGAAATCGGCGGCCAAGGGACTCTGCCGCAGCTTCGCCACGACCGCTTTCGCCGTCGTCCCCATTGAGCGCGACTCGTTCATTGTCGCGCCGGCCTCAAGGAGGAGGCCGTTCTGCAGGTCCTGGCGCACCTGCGGCGGGAAGAAATCAAGCTCCCAGCCCTGGATGGTTGGTATCAAGCCCGACCAGAAAATGGACCGGCCGCCGAAGTTGAGCTGCGGCTTTTCGCCGATATAGTGCTGCGTGCCCGGATTGCCGTACTGCCAGAAGGTGTCGCAGCCGAAATGCTTGGCGACGCTGGCATTGGAAAAGCGGCAGAAGTTATAGACGTGCGTCGGATAGAGAAAGGACCCCGCCTCGACGACGAGAATGCGTTTGTCATTGCCGCGCCGGTCAGCCAAGTCATCGGAAAGGACACCACCGCCGACGCCGGAGCCAACGACAATGATGTCAAAATCGTTGCGTGAACTCATGTACTCCAGGAACAACCGTTGCTGAGATGCGTCGGTGCCGGAAACAAAATTAGCGTACGTCGATGCGGTAAAAGTCACGATCTCCTCCCATGATGTGCCATTATTGAAGCAAAATAATTTTGCCCGACTCTACCATGGCTGGCATGCCTTCGCAATGCGCGCGGCTGTTCTTGCGCCTTAACAGCACATTGCCGATGCCGTTATTAGCTCCTAGGTTTGCCCGCCGATTGAGCCCGGGGCCAGTGCCGATTGCGGTGATGCAAGACGCCTGTGGCGCCGCTGCCCGCCTTGCAGGATCGCAGGGGCGTGCGTATGGTGGGCGAAGGAGGAGGCCGGCGGCGGGAAAGCGAGCTCGCGTCTGGTCTCCGGCGACCGATGCTGAAGCAGGAACCACGCGTGAGCGGCCCCATCCCCCTTCCCGACAACGCCTATTCCCGGACGACGCGATCGATCACGGTGAGCGTGCAGCCGCTCTTCCTCGAAGACGAGTCGGCGCCGGCTTCACACCGTTACGTCTGGGCCTACCACGTGCGGATCGAGAACACCGGCGGCGAGACCGTGCAACTCTTGAAACGCACGTGGCAGATCACCGACAGCACCGGCCGCGTCCAGGACGTGCACGGTGACGGGGTGATCGGCAAGCAACCGGTGCTCACGCCCGGCGGCGTGTTCGAGTACACGAGCGCTGCCCCGCTGACGACCCCGTCCGGCATCATGGTCGGCATCTATCATATGGTCACCGAATCGGGCGAAGCGTTCGACGTCGACATCCCCGCGTTCTCGCTCGACAGCCCCTACGCGCAGGCAATGCTGCATTGACTTAGGCGCGCCCGCCGGTGGCTCGCCGACACCCCACGTTTGCGGCCACGATCTGGCTAACGGCAGGCGCAGCGGCCAAAAATCGCGACCGCGCCGCGGGCTTTACCACAATTTAACCTCATTCATGTACTGTTCTTCCGCGTCCAGTGTGTTAACCATGCTTCACGCTTCCGTTATCTTCCATGAAGCCCAACGAATTCTTTGACGGCGCCGCAGCCTCCCGCTAATCGTCCGTCAGCGTCAAGGGGACCGCATCAGCGGTGCGCGCGGCCGGCGGAACAGGATTGGATCATGCTCGCCAAGTGTCTTAACAAGGTCTTCGCGCTTGATTGCCGGTCAACCGGTATCGAGCACGGCATCATCATCGGCTTGATCGCCGCCGGCTTGATCGCCTCGGTGCTGGCGCTCAGCCATCCACTGCCCGAATTGTTCACGCCGTTCGCCGACGTTGCCGCCAACACGGTCGTCAACGCGGGCCCCAGCACAAGCGCGGCGACCCGCTGACGCGGGCGGCACGCACCCTCATTCCCGCATCCCCAAGACCGTATAGACCGCTTCCACCAGCTTGAGACCGTCGAAGAGATCGGTCGGCTTCGGCTGGGCGTGATCCAGGCTATCGATGAGCAAGACGCGCGCCCGGCGCGGCGGCAGTGCGGCGGCCAACGCAAGCGCGTGTGTCTCCGGGATGATGCGGTCATTGCGGTCGTGCACGATGACGAAATCGACCGCCAACCGGCTGAGGTCGTACCGCTTCAGGTCGAGGCGATCGATCTCGGAAGCCATCGCCGGCGGCAGCGCGGCCAAGAGCGCCGGCGCCCGCTCCGGATCGTCGTTGGTCAACAGCCGGTAGACCGCTTGGCCTTCGGCGCCGAGCCCTGCCGCCAGATCGTCGACCGGCGCCGCGTCGTCCTCGAGCCTGCGCCGTGCCATTTCGGTCAGAAGCACGCGATCGTTGATGTCGTCCACGCGCGGGGCATTCGAGAGGACGAAGATCCACTTGCCGTAGTGCTTAGGCGGCCGGCGGCGCCAGCCGGTCCCGGCGGCATCGCGGTAGGCACCGGTGGTGACGAAGGTGACGAGATCGGCGAGATCGTAGTAGCCGCCGATGGTCATCGCGAAGCGGACACGGCCTTCCGTCTCCGGGTCCTGCAGCGCGAGAACGGCGGGGCCGACCCCGAACGAGACGGCAGCGATGCCGACGGGCTTGCCGCCACGCAGTGCCGTTAAGTGGACGATCGCATCGGCGATCGGCCGCGCATCGTCAGCCGTGACGGTGAGCGCCCGCATGCGCTCAAGCTCGGGCACCAGAACGGTGAAGCGCGCCCGCGCAAGTGTCATCGCAAACGCAACCAGCCGCGCGTCATCGCGCCCCCTTGGCGTCAAGCCCGGCACCAGGACGATGCCGCCCTGCGCCGGTTCACCGGGCTGGTAGAGATCAGCCTGCCACGTGTGGTCGTGAACGACGTAGGTGACCGCGCTTCGCTGCGGCGCCGGCGTTACCGCCTTCAGTCGGCTGGGACCGTGGCCGGCTTCGATGTCGGCGAGGACGCGGACCGACTCCTGCAGACGCGAAGGCAGACAGGCCGCCGCTGCCAACCCGACGACGACCACAGCCGCCAGCACCGCGACCCGGCGTAAGCCTCGCACGGACGATCACTGAAAACCGTGTGGCCCTACAGCACCCACTCGGACAGATACTGCTGGATCGCGCGCTCCATCTCGGTATCGAAGCTGTCCATCGCTAGCTTGGTCAGCTCTGCCCAGAAGAGCTGCTTCTCGTCTGCGGTCAGCCCCTCTTCCATTTCCCGCGACTTGGTCACCCGCGTCGAGGCGAGACGGACGCGATTACCGCTCTCGTCGAGGATTTCCAGCTGCGCCTCAAGTGTAATGGTCAGCTTCTCCTCGGACTCGATACGGAAGGCGCCGATGAAACCCTTGGTAACGGGCAGCGGCTGCGCCGTGACCGGCGCACTCAGCACCGTGAACAGCGCCGTGCCGGAAGTGCCGATGGTGCGCAGGCGCTCGTGCCCCCAGCGCTCGACGATCGTTGCGGGCGGCGTCGCGAAACGGTGCTCGACGTTCGGCGGCTGCCCCGGCGCCTGGTAGCTTGACTGGACGACCAGTGAACGCACGTTCAGCGAAATTGGTGACTTGTGCGCATAGGTGATCTCCGGCCGCGGCTTGGTCTGATAGGCGGCACAGGCGGCAAGGAGCAAGACGCACACCATCGCCGGCAGGGTTCGGGCAAATCGTCTCATGACCTCGGGCGTCCCACTAAACGAAATGATAATGAATGCGACCGCGGCAATCACATACCGGCGGCAGCGCCGCAGCGTCTCGCCGACGCAGCTCCGAATGTAGAGTATTCTTCGGTTCAATGCACCAAGATATGGACGAGTGCTTCGCTTCAGGCGGAGCAACGCCCGCGCGCACGGGGGGTCGTTTGCCGCACCCGCCGTGCCGCATGCGGTTTAGCAAGTGCAATCGGCCGCCATGAGGTTTACAATCCTGACGCTTGAAAGGGTCTTTTTCGACGGACGGCCAATGCCAACGAATGACGCTCGACCAGCGGAGGAACGTAAAGATCGTGCTGCGACATGGCGCCAATGGCTGCAGCCGGAGCGGATCGCCCAACGCCTAAAGGAGCGTTCCGACAGCGAGCACGAGCAGGCCGCGATCCGGGTAGCGATCGTCGGCACGCTGTTCGCATACTTGGCCTTCATCGGCTTGGTGGCCGAGGCTCACTCGCGCGAGGTTGAACTTGGCGCCCTGCTTTCGGGCGGGTATCTCGGGGTTTCGATCGGATACCTGGTGCTGATCATTGCCATGCCCCAGGAGTCGCCGGGCCGGCGGCTCACTGCCATGGTCACCGACTTCGCGCTGACGTCCGCCTTTATGTACTTCGGCGGCAAGGCAGCGGCGCCGTTCTATCCGATCTACCTCTGGGTCGCGCTCGGCAACGGCTTCCGTTTCGGACTGCCCTATCTCGCAGCGTCCGTGTCAGCGGCGGTCACGGGCTTCTTCATGGTGATCCTCAGCAGCCCCTTCTGGCAAGAGCAGCAGGCGCTTGGCATCGGCCTTCTGATCGCGCTCATCCTCATTCCCGCCTATTCGGCAAGCCTGATCCGCAAGCTGACGGAAGCGAAGGCGCAGGCCGAGGCCGCCAACACGGCGAAAAGCCAGTTCCTCGCCAACATGAGCCACGAGCTGCGCACGCCGCTCAATGCCATCATCGGCATGAGCGATCTGTTGCAGCGCACCCGCCTCGACGGCGACCAGCGCGAGATGACAAAGACCGTGCGCGCGTCGGGTAGCCAGCTCCTGGCGCTGATCGACGACATCCTCGATTTGTCGCGCATTGAGGCGAGCAAGCTGCCAATCGTTGCGGTCGAGTTCGATCTGCACCGGGAACTCGCGGATCTCGTCGTCTTTTTCCGGCCACAGGCCGAACGCAAGCGGCTTCGCTGCGGCATTCACATCGCATCCGATGTGCCGATTGCCGTCCATGGCGACGGTCGGCGGCTGCGCCAGGTCCTCATCAATCTGATTGCAAACGCGCTCAAGTTCACCGACGCGGGCCACGTTTTCGTCAGTGTCTCGACCGCGCCGAGCCCAGCCGTCGGGGTCGCGATGGTCCGCTTCGAAGTCTCTGATACCGGCATCGGCATCGATCAAGCGCAACAGGCGCGCATTTTCGATCGCTTCACGCAGGCTGAGGAGGGCATCAACCGGCGCTATGGCGGCTCCGGGCTGGGCCTCGCGATCACCCGTAATCTGGTTGAGCTTCTGAACGGATCACTCTCGCTGGTGAGCGCACCCGGCTGCGGCAGCACCTTCGCCGTCGAGGTGCCGCTGCGGCTCGTCGAGGCTCCAGCTGCAGGGCAGACCGTTTCACTGCCGCACGCGGTTGTGATCCGTTCGGCCAGCGCATCGGTTCGGGAGAGCCTCGAGCGCTTGGCGGCTCAACTCGGCATCCACGTCGCGGCGGCACCCGACGACGCCGTTGCGGCCGAGGGCGTCGTTCTGCTCGATGCGGCCGACACTGACGGCAGCTGCGAAGCGACGGGTTCGTTCTGCCCGGTCGGCCGGGCGCCGACCGTGCGTGTTGTCAGTGGCGAGGACGGGGGGGCTATGCCGATCGGTTTCTGCGCCACCCTGCGCCTGCCGTGCGATCGGCTAGCGCTGGCACGCGTTCTCCATTTTGCCGACGCCCTCACCCCCGGTGCCGGCGCAGCCGAGGCAGCCGCGGCCGGTGCGATCGCGGCGGAGGGCACCCCTTCGAGCCCGCCGCTCACGGTCCTCATCGCCGAGGACAACCCCGTCAACCAGAAGGTCACGCGGCGCATCCTCGAATACGCCGGACACACCGTGACGGTCGTGGCCGACGGCGAGGCAGCCCTGGACAAACTGCAAGCGGAGTCATTCGATCTTGTCATCGTCGACCTCAACATGCCGAAGGTTAGTGGCCTCGAGGTCATCAAGCTGCACCGCATGGCGACGCTGGGCGAGCGGCGCACGCCCGTCATCGTGCTCAGTGCCGACGCCATGCCGGAGACTGCGCGCGCATGCACCGAGGCGGGAGCCGATGCCTATCTAACCAAACCGGTCGAACCGCGGCGCCTTCTCGACGCGATCACCCGTCTGGCGGCCGAGGCACCCGCATCGCCGCGCACGAAAGAAGAGAGCTCCAGAGAAGCGCTGGGCGCCAATGACTCCGATGCGACCGATCGGAACCGGGTAATGCCGATCTCCGCGCATCCGCGCTACCGCGGAGAGGCCCACCCCGCCGTCAATTGGTCGGTCGTCGGGAATTTGAAACAGTTCGGCGGCGAGCAGTTCGTGGCTGAGACAGTGGCCGAGTATCTTGCCAATGCGGAGACGCTCATCGGTGCGATCCAGGAAGCCGCGCTGCAGTGCGACGTCGCTTCGTTCCGCGATCAGGTCCACGCGCTGCGCGGCACGTCCGGCAACGTCGGGGCTGAAGCGCTGTGGCGGCTTTGCCGCAGCGTCAGCGGTATGACGCTCGAGCGGCTGCGCGAGGAAGGCAGCGAGTTCAGTTCTCGGCTCGTGCACGAACTGATCCGCTTCCGCCAGGAGCACGCCGGCGCCACACCCGCGCGCCAGCTCGGCAGCCCCTCTCTCGGAACCCCCTCTTGAGAAGCCCCTGTTAACCCCGCTCAATAGGAAAGCAGGCGATCAGGACTGACGCCAGATCAGGGCGGCCGGCAGGAAGGAAGGCATCCGCGTTCGGCCTCAACCATCTCTTGCTTACTCCGATGCTGGGGGGGAGTTTATGGGCCGATCCGCAGGCACGGCGTCACGGTTTTCACGAAGCTTCACTCATGCGGTCGCAGGTTCCGGTGCCGGTGCCGGTGTTGGCTCCGGTACCCGCAGCGGCCACCCGTTGCCAGCGGCGATCTTGCGCCTTGGCGAGGTGGCTCATTTTGCGCAACTCGGACCCGCTCAACTGCAAAGCCGCATCAACCCAAAGATCGGCGATGTCGACGAGTTCCTTGAGTGTCACCGGCTGCAGCATTTTGCGAGCCTGCAGCAGCGCCTGCCGTGAGCCGCGCGCCCGATCGAACGAGCGGATGAAATCGCGCGCCGCCTGCAGGCCCTGACCGTCCTCGGTAAGTTCATCGACGACGCCCATCGCGTGCAGTTCCTCGGCCTTGTAGATCCTGCCGCTGAGGATGATGCGCTCGGCGCGAATCGGATCGAGACGGCGGGCGAGGAAACTGTAGGCCCCCATCCCCGGGAACATGCCAAACAGCACTTCTGGCAGCCCGAAGCTGGCGCCCCGTTCGGCGATGATGACGTCGTGCGCCAGCGCCGCCTCGAAGCCGCCACCAAGCGCATCGCCCTGGACGACCGCAATCGTGCAGATCGGCAGCCCGAAGCCGACCGCCCGCCGATGCTGGCCCTCGGCGCAAACGCGCGCATACCACCGCAACCGCGCCCGGTCGCCGGCTGCAATCAGCTCGATGAAGTGCGGCAGGTCACCGCCGAGGTTGAAGATGCCTGGCATCTTCGATGCCAGAACCAAGTAGCGGATGGCCTCATCTGCGCAGCCTTCGGCCCGATGCGAGTGCTCGACCCAGTCGATCGCCGCCGTCATGTCGCGCAACAGACCTGGCGTGAAACTGGGCCGCCCAGCCGGCTTCATGAACTGCCACAGGCTTCTGGTCTCCGCTTCGTGTTGAACTTCGAGCTCTTCAAGGCGCGGCAGGGACGGGCACGGAATTGCCGAATTCCGTGTCGTCCGACGGCCGATGACATCGTTAAGCGACGAGTTTTGTGCAATTCGCGTGACGTCGCAGCCACCGGTTGGTATCTTTTTAACATCTTCAACGAGGCTGGGAATGATTTGGTGGGCCAGCATATTTGACATTCTCTTTCTCCTTTACCTTGCGGCAGTCGCCGTAGTTCCCCCAAAGATAGAGGCATTGACGGCATATTTTACTCAAAATGGTTTGAATGGCGACAGCACTTCTTTTAAGGAGAGGTGCAAGACAAGAGATTCAATTATAGCGGACAATTTTGCGGATTTTTGCTGCGTATCGTTGCTAATTGCCTAGTGTCATTGGAGAAAGGCAAATGTTGCCGGCTTCGCATCGCGTTGTGCGCCATGCCAGCAACTGGCTATAATCATTGCGAAAGCGGGCGCCGCCGGTGGGTGCTGGGCGGTTGTGTCACGCGGATCGGGCTAAGGTGGGGCAGAGAGCACGCATGACGTCCGTGGTGATCGTCGATGACCAAGCCGTCAATCTGAAGATCCTCTGCCGCTTTGCGCAGTCACTCGAATCTGGCATCGACGTGAAGGCGTTCGGCGATCCCGTGCAGGCGCTGACGGCGGTCGGTCAGGGCAACATCGACCTGATCGTGAGCGACTACGTCATGCCCGGCCTTAATGGCGCCGAGTTCATCCGCCGCTGCCGTCAGCTGACCCGCGACGATGAGTTGCCAATCATCGTCGTCACCGCCTTCGAGGACCGTGAATATCGCTACCGGGCGCTCGAAGCCGGCGCCAGCGACTTCCTGTTGAGCCCCGTCGATGGCCAGGAGTTCTGCACACGGGCGCGCAACCTGTTGTCCTTGTGGCGGCACCGGCAGCTTCTCCGCCAGCGCGCGAACTCCCTGGAGAGCGAGCTCGCCAACACGCTTCGCCAGCATGCGGAGGAGATCCGCCTGCGCGAAGAGCATCTGCGCCGCGTCGTGAATACGGTGCCAGCGCTGATCCGATCCTGTGACCCTGCCGGGCGCATGGTGCTGATCAACAGCTGCCACCACCAGTATTTCGACCTCGATTCCGGCGCCGGACGAGGC
The DNA here is from genome assembly GCA_029624735.1 of Defluviicoccus sp. Lineage (GTDB taxonomy): Bacteria > Pseudomonadota > Alphaproteobacteria > Rhodospirillales > Defluviicoccaceae > Defluviicoccus. The sequence goes on from JARSSM010000019.1 coordinate 267,448, forward strand.
GCACTGCGAGAGACCGTGCTCGGCGAGGACTATGCACGCAAGGACCGCCAGCTCGACGACGAGGTCCTCAAGACCGGCGAGATGGTCTTCGGCATCGAGGAGACTGTTCACGACCGCAACGGCCGAGAACGCGTTCTATTGACCACAAAGGCCCCCTTGCGCCTAGGCGAAGGCGATATCGACGAGATTGTCACCGTCTCGCTCGACATCACCAACCGCAAACGGGTCGAGCGCCAAGTGCGCGAGAGCGAGAGCCGCTTCCGCAGCCTGGTCGAGGGATCGGTCCTGGGCATCATTATCGAACAAGGCGACACGCCGGTCTTCGCGAACAGCACCGCTGCCCGCATCTTCGGCTACCTGGACCCGGACGGCATCCTGGCGCTGAAGAGCTTCGAATCGTTGTTCGCGCCGAACGAGGGGCGACGGATCCGAAGGCTCAAGCGTTCGGGCGCGTGGAGCCACACGCCAGCCGAGCCGCGCGAGTTCCAGGGACTGCGCAAGGACGACAGCAGCCTGATCTGGGTCGAACTCCTGACGCAGGAAGTGCGCTGGCGGGGAGCGCCCGCATACCTCTCGACGGTTGCCGATATCAGCCTGCGCAAGGCCTACGAGGAGCGGCTGCACCGGCAGGCGAACATCGACGAGGTGACGGCGCTACCAAACCGCACCCTCGCTCTCGACCGCTTGCGCCGCGCTGTGGTCGGCGCGGTACGCCACCGCCACAAGGGAGGCGTGCTGTTCATCGACCTTGATCACTTCAAGAAAGTTAATGACACCTGGGGGCATGCGATCGGTGACGAGCTGTTGCGGCTGGCCGCCGGCCGGCTGCGCGAATGCGTCCGCGCCGAGGACACGGTTGCCCGCCTGGGCGGCGACGAATTCATTATCATCTTGCCCGACATCCCTGACGCGTCGCACGCAGCACCCGTCATCCGGAAGATCCTGGCTGCCTTCTCCGAGCCCTTCGTCTTGGACCGGCATCAGGTGTTCGTCACTTCCAGCATCGGCGTTGCCATCTTCCCGGATGACAGCGATGAGCCGGCGAGCCTGATCCAGAACGCCGATGCGGCGATGTACCTTGCCAAGCAGAAGGGGCGGAACACCTTCCACTACTTCACGCCACAGGTGAACGAGCACGCAATCGAGCGGATGCGGATTGAGGGCCAGCTCGTGCACGCGGTCAGCCGCAATGAGTTCGTGCTGCACTATCAGCCGATCATCGACATCGCCAATGGCCTCCTGTTCGGCGCCGAAGCCCTGTTGCGTTGGCACAATGCCGAACTTGGCACGCTCGATCCGGAGGTCTTTGTGCCGGTGGCCGAAGACACCGGCCTGATCGTGCCGATCGGCCAGTGGGTTCTCGATCAGGCCTGCAAGGAACTGCGCCGTTTCCATAACACCGGCCTTCCCCATCTGTGTGTCTCGGTCAACGTGTCGCTGCGCCAGCTGCGGGGGGTGGAACTGATCGGCACGGTCGCAGAAGTCCTAAAGCGCCACGGCACGCCCGCGGCACGGATCGAGCTTGAGATTACCGAGGGCTGCCTCATGCATGATATCGCCCAGGTCGGCCGGCAGCTGCAGGCTCTGCACGGCCTCGGCGTGCGTCTCGGTCTCGACGATTTCGGGACCGGATTCTCCTGCTTGAGCCACCTCAAGATGTTGCCGGTCGATACCGCCAAGATCGACAAGTCGTTCATCAAGAACGCCTCGGACAACCCAGGCGATGCCAGCATCGTCGAGGCCATCATCGCAATGGCGCACAGCCTCGGCATTCGCGTCGTCGCCGAGGGAGTCGAGAACGGGGCGCAGCTCAGCTTCCTCGCGCAGCGGCACTGCGACTGCGTGCAGGGGAACTATTTTAGCGTCCCGCTCCCGGCCGATGAGTTCATCGCCTGGGCACGTGCATGGTCGCCACGCGTTACCGCCGCCGCCGCACTGACCGGCCGCGCGGACGCCTCGCTCAGCGATTGCCCAGCGGCGTCTTCAGGGCCTTGACCAGCGCTGCAAGGACATCGCGAATCTGCTGTTCGTCGACCCCCATCAGGATCGCATCCTCGAAGGCGTCCTGGCAGATCTGGCGCACCTCGTCGAGATTCTCCTGCAGTACGCTGAGTTTCTCCTCGCACGAGACCGGCGCACCGTCGCGCTGGCGCCAGATCACCGCCTTCGTGCCGTCTCCCGATTCGGGTGGCGGTCCATGCATCCCGTCCGCCGATTCTCCCGCCATTTGCGACCGCAGCCGCGTTCAACCCAGGTGCAGCAGGGCTCCAAGGCAAAAGGTCGCACCGGCGGCACCCAACATCAAGCGCCAAAGCAACTCGGGGCATAGCCGCTGCTGCGGGCTGCGTTCGCAGGTAGCGTCCTGGCTGCGACACGCCGGCCCAGGGGCGCCGTAAGCCTTGTTTTTTCGTGCACTTGGTGCAGCCTGCGACTAAAATCGGATTCTGTACTTGACAGATTTGCCAAGAGGTCGCGCGCCATGGGCAAGAGTTTTCATGAGATTGCCGAGAACATCCAAGAGCGGATCAGGCAAGTCGCCTATCTGATGTGGGAATCGGCGGGCCGGCAACATGGCATGGCTATGGAATATTGGCTCGCGGCGGAGACCGACGTTCTGAAAACGATGCAGGCCGCCGCCGAGAGCCTGATGCCGAGCGAGGCAAAGGAAAAACCGAAGCCGGCAACACCGGTCGCCCAGCCACTCGCAGAGCCGGTTGCGGCAGCCCCGGCATTGGCAGCTAAACCGGAGACTCCGAAACCGCAAGTGGCCAAACCGGAAACTGCCAAACCGGAAACCGCGAAGCCACAAGTTGCAGCGCCGCAAGCTGCGAAACCGCAAGTGGCGGAACCGGAAGCGGCGAAGCCGCAAGCTGCGAAACCGGAAGTCACCAAGCCTGCCCCGCGCAAGACCGGCGGCCGGCCAAAGGCCAAGCCTTAAGACCAAGGCAGCACGACGCGGCGGCGGCTGTCAGGCGGAGTGAGGCCCGGTCGCGCGGCGGCGGGCGATGTCTTGCAGGATGCGCCGCTTTTCGCGTGCGTTGGCATCACGCCAGCGGGCAATCTCATGGCGTGTTCGCAGGCAGCCCGTGCATAGCCCGCTCGCAGGCGCAATGCGGCAGACGCCGATACAGGGCGAAGCAACCTCGGAAACTGGCTTTCGCTCACTCGGCACGCGCTAGAACCGCTTGTCTCGCCAATGGAGCTTAAGGTCTTCGACGACTCTCGCAAGCTTGGCGCCTGTCAACAGCGCAAGCTTCCGCTCCCGGGTGGGCTCCGAGGGGCGGTTCAATAGCCAGCCGTCCAACCGGCGCCATGAGCCATGCGGCTTAGCGCGAGTAGTATTCGACGACGAGATTGGGCTCCATCTGCACCGGATAGGGCACGTCCGCGAGCTTCGGCGTGCGCACGAGGGTGACGCGCAGCTTGTCGCCGCCGACACCGATGTAGTCCGGCACGTCCCGCTCCGTTTGCTGGTTTGCCTCCAAGATGACCGCAAACTGCTTGGCCCGGTCGGTCGGCTCGATCACGTCGCCTTCCTTCACCAGGTACGACGGGATGGTGACCCGACGGCCGTTGACGGTGATCAGCCCGTGGTTGACGAACTGCCGGGCGGCGAACACGGTTGGGGCAAATTTGGCGCGGTAGACGACGGCGTCGAGGCGGCGCTCGAGGAGGCCGATCAGATTCTCCGACGTGTCGCCGCGCCGCCGCACGGCTTCCTCGTAGTAGCGATAGAACTGGCTCTCGCTGACATTGCCGTAATAGCCCTTGAGCTTCTGCTTGGCCATCAACTGCAAGCCATAGTCGGTCGGCTTGCGCTTGCGTTGACCATGCTCGCCGGGTCCGTAGTCGCGGGCGTTGATCGGGCTCTTGGCGCGACCCCACAGGTTGACGCCTAAGCGCCGGTTGATCTTGTACTTGGCGTTCTGTCGCTTCGTCATGTTCGGAGTCTGCCGTCCCTCGGCCGATGTCGGCGCCACGGGTGAGAGGCACAAGCGAACCTGCCGCCTGCCGCCGCTAACGGGCGCAACGGAAAGCCGGGACTATACGCGACGGCGCGGTTGAGTCAAACCCTTCGCTGGAGGCGGGACCCGGCTTCAAGCCGGCCGCCGCGATCCTGGCGGGGCAAGCACGCGCGATTAAATCAGTAGAGGGGCGTGAGGGAGGCATTACGCGATGGCCACAATCCTGATCATCGGTGCCAGCCGCGGCATCGGTCTGGCGGCACTGAGAGCCGCGCTGAAGGCGGGGCACGCGGTGCGGGCGCTTGCCCGCTCTGCCGGGGGCATCCCTGTGACCGATCCCCACCTTGAGAAGATCAGCGGCGACGCGCTTGATCCGACAACGGTGCGGACGGCCCTGCAAGGCGTCGATGCCGTGATCCAGACCTTGGGCGTATCGCCCAGCCCGGAGATGCTCTTCAATTCGACGCGGCTATTCTCCGACGCGACGCGGATTCTCGTTGCGGCGATGGAAGAATGCGGTGTGAAGCGGCTGATCTGCCTTACCGGTTTTGGCGCCGGCGACAGCCGCGACCACGGCAGCTTCCTGTTCAATTCTGCCTTCCATCTGTTCCTTGGCCGTGTCTACAGCGACAAGGACGTGCAGGAACGCATCATTCAGGAGAGCGGGCTTGACTGGGTGATTGCGCGCCCCGTCATCCTCACCAGCGGTCCGTTTACCGGCAAGTATCGGGTGCTCGTCGATCCGCGCGATTGGCGCTGCGGCTTCATCACGCGCGCCGATGTCGCCGATTTTCTCGTCAAGCAGATCAGCGACGATCGATACTTGCGCCGGACGCCGGTGCTCACGAGCTGAGCGCCGATGCGCGCGCTGCGAATGACGATTGTGCGGCTTGCCGGCGCCGGTGCGCTGGCGCTTGGTGCTATCGTCGCCGCTCGCTCGTTCACGCACGCAGCACCACCCATGCTTGATCTGAGCGGCTATCGGCTCGTCTGGGCCGATGAGTTCGACGGTCCGGCAGCCGCGCGACCGCACCCGCACTGGTTCTTCTTCGATGGCTGGGGCAAGGGCAAGTGGCGCGATGCCGAGTATACGCAGGAAGACGCAAGCCTGGACGGGAATGGCCATCTCGTTTTGCGGGCACGCCTTGACGGTGGCGTGCTGAAAACGTCGTTCCTGCAGACCTACGATTGGAAGGTGCCGCAGCAACAGTGGACGACGTTCGGCCCCGGTTCGGGCAAATACATCGAGGCACGCATCAACGTGGCCGGCCTTGATGCCGGCGGACTCTGGTTCGCCTTCTGGCTGTTCGACCCGAGCGACACCTACGACGGCAACCCTGCGACCGGCAGCGAGATCGATGTCGTCGAATACCTCGTCACGGCCGGCAAGCCGAGTTCATGGACGAAGAACCTGCCGCAGGGAACCTTGAACCACTTTCACGTTGCCAATCATTGGGGCAAAGAGGCAGGACAATCGGGAACGAAGCTGATCGACGCTTCAGCGCACGGCGTTAATCTGCGCGACGGTGGATTCCACAGCTTCGGCGTGGAATGGCACACCGACCGCCTGACTTACTACCTCGATCGCCAGCCAGTTTGGGAAACGCGCAAGGGCGTTTCAACCAGCGACGAGCACGCGCTGATGCTGTCGCTTGAGTACGATCAGGGCCCAGGTGACGCCTGGGGCCTCGACGAGAACATCTTGGACCACGCGGATAAGCTCCCCGATGCCGTGCGCATCGACCATGTCCGCGTCTATGCGCGCAAGCCGTAGCTCGCCGCATGCGAGGAGTGGTCGTGCACGCTTCAAGCGCCGACAATCTGCGCTGAGCGCAGCCAGGCCGCGAGATCGGCTGCGCGCCGGGGAAACGGCTGCGCGCTTGTCAGGCCGGCTGCCCGAGCCTGGAATGCGAGTTCGATCAACAGCGGCCGTCGCAGCCCCGCACGGGCAAGCGCAGCGTCGTCAGCGAGAACCGCTTCCGGCGGCCCCTCGGCGATGATGCGGCCGCGGTCCATCAGCGCCACCGTCTCTGCCCAGCCGTAGGCGAGATCGACATCATGCGTTGACAGCACCAGCGCGGTACCGGCTGCGGCCAAGGCGTCCAGCGTCGCCAGCAGCTGACCAACGCCATGCGGATCGAGGCCAGCGGTCGGCTCGTCGAGGAGCAGGACCTGCGGGCGCATGGCGACGATGCCGGCGATCGCCGCCCGGCGCTTCTGTCCGAAACTCAACATGTGCGCCGGACGCGCTGCCAGATCCGCGATGCCGAGGGCCTCAAGCGCGAAGGTGACGCGCGCATGCACATCCGGCTCCGGCAGGCCGAGGTTGAGCGGCCCGAAGGAGACGTCTTCATAGACGGTGCCGGCGAACAGTTGGTCATCCGGGTCCTGCAGGACGAGGCCAACCCGTGTTCGCCACCGCATCAAGGCAGCGCGGTCATAGCCTGCCATCTCACCGCCCAGGCGAAGCGTGCCGCGCGATGGCTTCAGTGAGCCATTCAGGTGAAGGAGCACAGTCGTCTTGCCGGCCCCGTTGGCGCCGAGAAGCGCCACCCTGGCGCCGGGACGCACCGCGAAATCAACGCCGCTTAGCGCGGGGATGCCGCCGGCAAAAGTGTAGTGCAGATCGTGCGCTTCGATCAGCGCTTCAGGGCCCGGCACCGTCATGCGGGCGAAGGAACCAGCGTAACCCAGGCGACCGTGACGGCGGCTATGCTCGCGTGCAGCGCAACTGCGCCGCTGAGGAACGCTGGCGACAGGGCCACCGCGGGCGCCAGCGTGCGCAGTTCGCCGGTGCAGGCGCGCGTCGAGAGGCCGATTTCCATCCGCCGGCCGCGGTCAAGCAGGCGCGGCAAGAGTGTTGCGGCGAGGAGGCCGCTTGAGCGGATCGCGCGGCGAATGTCCCGGTAGCCAAGACGGTTTGCCTGCGCCTGCTGTCCGCGTGCGGCCATGCCGAAGGCGAGCATAATAAAGCGGTACATCATGACCGCGATTTCGATGATCGGCGCTGGTACGCGCAAACGATGCGCCTGCCGAAGGAGCGCCGTGAGCGGGACCGTCATCACGATCAGGAGCAGCGAGGCCACCGCCGCCAGCGCCCGCAGCGTCACCGCCGCGGCTGTCGCTATGGAGTCTGTCGACGCCGCGAGCCACGGCGCGCCGGCATCCGGCTGCACCGAGACCGCCAGCACGACGGCGCCTAAGGCCAGAAAGGCCAGCGGTGCGGCAAGGATGGCCAGGTAATCGCGGACACTCACCCGTGCGCCGACCAGCACCGCTGACGCCGCCGCGAGTAGGACCAGCGGTCCCGCCGGAATGGCTGGCAGGATCAGACTCAACAGCAGGAGCCCGCCGCCCAGCATCAGTTTCTCGGCCGGGTGGCGACGGCTCCAACGGTTGGTCTGCGCGATCCGGTCAATGAGATCCATCGCCGCCGCTGCCACGGACCCGCACCTGGCCCCGGCGCAGGCCGAGGTAGTAGCCGAGAAAGCCTGCACCCAAAGCGGCCTGGAGCGTGAACAGCAGGCTTGCGACTTCGCCGCTCGGCGGCTCCCAGAGCGGCCCAAACCATGGCTCGTAAGCCGGCTGGATCTCAGTGATCAAAGCCTGGGCCGCGCCGTCGGCACCACCGAACACCTCTTCACCCTGGAAACCCATCAGCAGTGGCACGATCGCAAGTGCAACCGCGATCAAGAGCAGGACGGCGTTGCGACGAGCCATCAGCGGACCTCCCCGGCGAGATGCGGCAGCTGGCGGAGTTCGTCACGGCTGTAGCTCGTCAGAATAGTGAAGACCACCACCGTGACGAGGCCCTCGATGATCGCGAGCGGCACCTGGGTGAGCGCAAAGACGGCGGCAAACTTAACGAACGAGCCGGCAAAGCCGCTCACCGGATCAGGGAACGCAACCGCCAACTGGGCCGACGTCACGACGTACGTCGAGAGATCGGCGAGGGCAGCGGCCATGAAAACCGCGACCACTGCCGAGGCACCGATCGCTTGGCCGAGGCGGAACACTCCCCAGGCGACGAAGGGGCCGACGATCGCCATCGAAAACACGTTCGCCCCCAACGTCGTCAGTCCGCCGTGGGCGAGCAGAAGCGCCTGGAACAACAAGACGAGGCTGCCGAGTACCGTCATCACCGAAGGACCGAACAGGACCGCGCCGAGCCCGGTGCCGGTCGGGTGCGAGCAACTGCCGGTGACGGAGGGAATTTTCAGTGCTGACAACACAAAACAAAATGCGCCGGAAGCGGCGAGCAGCATCTTTGTTTCCGGATGGGCACGAACGGTTCGGACCAGCCGCATCCCGCCCCAGGCCACGATCGGCGCCGACACGGCCGTCCAACCAACGGCGTGCGCAACCGGCAGGTAGCCCTCCATGATATGCATTGTCCCTCCTCCCGAGGCCGCATGTGGCCCGAACAAACCAGACGCCAAGACAGCGCGAACGGAGGAGGGCTTTGAGCTGCGAACATGCTCACCGCCGGCCCCGGTGCACCCCGCCCGGAAGCGTCGCGTCTTCGTCCTGACGGCAGGTCTCCTGGCTCGCAGGTCCCCGCTCTCACCCGGCCTTCCCGGTTTCCCAGTGGCCGACCCTTTCGTAAGGGGGCGAGAGCTACCCTGCGCACAGTTGCGGGGGCAGCCACGGCAGCGGGTCCCCGTCGGGTCGACCCACACCGTGTTCCCTTTTAATCCTCGGGCTTTGTCACCCTTCGAGGAACCGTCGGCCGAAGGATAAGCACCGCCGGAAGATCGCGTCAAGGACCACGTTCCGGCCTGCCCTGGCGCCGAGCGTCGCAGACTGTGCTAGAAGGAGACAACGAAAAGAACCAGCCGCCGGGATCTGTCGTGAACACTCAAACGCTGCTGCCGCCGCCACCGCCACGGCTCAACATCGCCCGCTACTGCATCGCCGCCCAAGCCGCGGCGCATCCGGACAAGACGGCGCTGATCGTGGCCGGCTCAGGCGCGCCACAACAGGTGAGCTATGGCGCCCTTGACCTGGCGGTGCGCCGGCTTGCGGGCGGGCTGCGCAAGCTCGGTCTGCCGCAAGGCGCGCGGCTGATGGTCCGCATGGACAACGACGTGCCCTACATCCTAACTTTCTTCGCCGCGCTTGCGGCCGGGCTCGTGCCGTTGCCATCGGCTGCCGCGCTGACCAGCGAGGAGGCGGAATTCCTGCTCGCCGACTCCGAAGCCGCGGCGATCGCGCTCTCCGACGACCTGGCGTTGACACATGCGCCGCCGCCTGCCGTGCGGGTGTTGACCGAGGAGGAAATCAAGCGCCTGGCGGCGAACGCCGAGCCGGCCGATTACGCCGACACCCAAGCCGACGACCCGGCTTTTCTGATCTACACGTCGGGAACGGTCGGTCGGCCGAAAGGCGTGCTGCACGGCCATCGGGTCGCCTGGGGGCGGCGACCGATGTATCAGGGCTGGTACGGAATCACTGGTGACGACGTCGTGCTGCACGCCGGTGCCTTCAACTGGACCTACACGCTGGGCGTAGGTCTGATCGATCCGTGGGCCAACGGTGCCACGGCCGTGCTGTACAACGGCCCGGCCGATCCCGCGGTCTGGCCGCAGCTCATTGAGCGCTTCGGCGTTACCATCTTCGCGACCGTGCCGAGCCTCTATCGGCGCATTCTCAAGTACGCAAGCTTCCACCGCGACGGCCTCAAGACGCTCCGCCACGGGCTGACGGCGGGTGAGGCGCTGCCGCCCGCGGTTCTCAAGGCCTGGCAGGAAGCGACAGGAACGCCGCTCTACGAGGCGCTCGGCATGAGCGAAATCTCGACCTACATCTCGACCGGGCCTGGCATGGAGGCCAAGCCGGGCAGCCCCGGCAGGCCGCAGCCCGGCCGGCGGGTGGCGATCCTCGATCCCGGTGACGCGGATGGTGACGAGACCGACGAAGCTTCCGCAGCGGTCGCGAAGCCGGTGCGAGAACTCCCGGCCGGCGCGATCGGCCTCCTTGCCGTCCATCGCTCCGATCCCGGCCTGATGCTGGGCTACTGGCGCCGGCCGGAGGAAGAGGCTCTGGTTTACCGCGGCGAGTGGTTCTGCGGCGGTGACTTGGCCTCGATCGATGCCGACGGTTACGTCTGGTTCCACGGCCGCCACGACGACATCCTCAATCCCATGGGCTATCGGCTCTCGCCGCTCGAGATCGAGGGCGTTCTCGCCCATCACCCGATGGTGCACGAGGTCGCGGTCGGCGAACTGGCAGCGGGCGAAGGTGTGCACATCCTCGCCGCCTTTGTCGTCCCGCACGGCGCGGGAGACGAGCGCCAACTGCTCGACTGGTCCAAAGATCACCTCGCGACCTACAAGCAGCCGCGCATGGTGGTGTTCGTCGATCACCTGCCGCGCACCCGCAACGGCAAGCTCCTGCGCCGGGAACTGCCGCACCGGATCGAGGACGCGCAACCCCCTTCCCGTCGCGACGATTGAACGCCGGCGGCCAAGCGGCCAAGATGCGGGCGATGACGGGACGAGGAATCATCCACTCTGGCGCGAACAGCCGCGACCGGGGCTGGCAGCACGCGGCTGCCGGCACCGTCCTCGCTACGCTCGCCCTGTTCGTCCATGTCCTCGTCCCCGTGCTCTTCGGGCCGCACATGGTGCGGCCGCGGCTGGCCAGCGTTGAGGTAAGCGCCCACTGTATCGCCGGTCCGTCGAGCCAGGACCCGCAGCGGTCGCGGCCGAAGCCGCAGGATTGCCCAATCTGCCGCCATGTCGCGTCGGCAGCTGCGGCCTTCGTGCCGGCGCTGATCGCGGCCGAACCCGCCTCCCTGGTGAGCGCACTCGTGCCGCGCTCGTCGGACCATCAGGTCCGCTTCGCCGATCGCAGCGGCATCGCTCGGCCACGGGCGCCGCCAATCGGTTGATGGATGCGCAAGTCCGCCCGGCTGCCGGCCAGCGGACAATCAAATCGGATGATCACAAAGAAGATGCAGGCGCGTGACCAGCCGGTCTGCCTGCGTACGCGGATCACAAGAGGAACACCTCAGATGAAATCGATGATTACGGCGCTGATGCTGGCTGCCTTCGTTCTTGCCACTCCGGCGGCGCAACCGCGCGCGGCCGACGCGCCCACCACCTTGTTCGTCAATCTCACAACCGACGATGCCTGGACCAACGAAATGGGCCTGTTCTATGCCGAGAAGGTTCTCGATGCCGGCCATCCCGTGGTCGTGTTCATGAACGTCCGGGCCGTACGCTTTGCGGTCAAGGACGTCCCAGCCGAACTCAAACCGGCCCAGGATGCTCTGAAGGCGCTGATGGCAAAGGGCGCCAAGGTTCACGTCTGCGGCATGTGCACCAAGCGGGCCGGGCTCAGCCAGGAGCAGTGGATAGAGGGATCAGTCGCCGGTGGGGCGGAGACCATCGCGATCCAGATGAACCCCAGCACGCAAGTTCTTTCCTATTGAGCCAGCGTAAATAAACAGATCAGGAGTCGCGTACAGATGAGAAACCGTTTAATCGCTCTCACTACGGCATTTGTGGCCTTGGCGTTCGTGACTGCCGCCTTTGCCCACGACTACACATTGGGCGATCTCAGGATTGACCACCCTTGGGCACGTGCTTCGGCCGGCGCGGCTGCTAACGGTGCGGCCTACATGACCATCGCCACGACCGGCACAGCCGCCGATCAGCTCGTCAAGGCAGCGTCGCCAGTAGCCGATAAGGTCGAGCTGCATACGCATATCCTGGATGGCGACGTCATGCGGATGCGGCCGGTGAGCGGCATCACCGTCAACGTCGGCGAACCTGCGGTGCTGCGGCCGGGCGGCTTGCACGTGATGCTGATCAGCCTCAAGGAGCCGTTGAAGCAGGGCACCCAGTTCCCGCTGACGCTCACCTTCGAGAAGGCGGGGACGGTGACGGTGCAGGTTGAGGTGGAGGCTGCCTCCATGCCGACGGAGCCGATGCAGCACAAGCATTAGGGCCTCAAGCGTACCGTCCGGGCCGTTGGCGTCATGCCGGCGGCCCGCACCCGGTCGGAAACACTTGACGCTCAACCGCCCGCTGTTTGCTAATGAGGCTGTAACGGTACAACAGGAATCGCGGGCGAGGGGGAGGAATGGTCAGGCAACTGCGGATCGCACGCCTCGATGCCAGCGGCTTCGTGCCCACGTTGGGCGACGGGGCAGCGAGCGCGGATCTGCACCGACGTCTGGATGCGCTGATCCGCCGGCATCTGCCGGAGGTGACCGCGTCGCTGTTTGCCGAGCCGGCGCCCGCGGCCGACGGCCGGATGATCGAGTGGTACTCCGATCTCGCCGGCCAGCCGGTGCCACTGACAGCCCTCACCTCGCAGGCGTACGAGAAGGCGCGCGACGTCCTTAACGAGCGGCTCAAGTCCCTGGCCGCGCTCGCGGACCGGCTGCCGCGTATCGATCCGTCAGCAGCGGACTTGGCCGGCCCCTTGCGCCAGGCGCTCACCTACCCCGGCGAGGAGTCGGTCTACGTCATCGGCGGTCAGCCGGTCATCGTCTTCTGGGGGCATCAGCGGCAAGGGGCGGTACCGCCGCCTGGGCCCGTATCGCCGGTCGCTGCGGCTGAACCCGTCGCAGACGGAGCGGCTGTCGTGCCGCCCGCGGCAGTGGCAGCAGCAACGACGACAGCCGGTCCGCGGCGGCTGTGGCCGCTTGGCCTGCTCGCATTGCTGGCACTCTTAGGCCTTGCTGGCTACGGTCTGGTCGCCTTCGATCTCATGCGCTGGCCGCCCTGGGGGCCCGACTACCGGGCGCTGCTGCGAACGGCAAAGGATGAGGAGCAGGCGCTGCGGTCCCGCATGGCGGAACTGGAGGCGAACGTGCGCGATGCCCTCGCGCTGTGCGCTTTGCAGGCACGGCTGGCGGCTGCCCGCGCAGACGAGGAGCCGCTGCGCCAAAAGGTGGACTCGCTTAACGCCCAGCTCGCGGCCGAGCGCGAACTCTGTCCACTCAAGGAACAGCTACGGGCGGCCAGGGACGAAGGGGCGGCGCTGACACGCTCGCTTGACTCTGTCCAGAGCAAACTTGCCAAGGCAATCGCCGCGTGCAAGCGCAAGGCCGAGCTTGCACGCAAGAAGGAACGTGAAGAACAGCGTCGCGCCGAAGCGGAACGGCGCGAGGCCGAGCGGGCGGCACAGCAGGCGGAGGCCGAACGGCAGCAGGCGGCAAAGCCCCCGGCCGAACAGCCGCGCACGCCGCCGGCTGCAAAGGGCCTGCCGCCGTGTCCCGGCGAGCGACCGCCGGAGGAGGCACCGGATGTCGCGATTGTCCTCGATTCCTCAGGCAGCATGGGCTTTCCCGCCTCGATGACGAATACGGACGTCCGCTCCGAGATCGCGCGGCAGATCATGCAAGGCGTGTTCGGCCCCGCGGCGGGCATGGTGATACCGCGCCAGAGCGGACCATCGCGGCTCGAAGAAGCGAAGAAGGGCATCAACAACGTCGTCCGTTCGCTGCCACAGGATGTCGATGTCGGTTTGGTGGTCTTGAAGCGGTGCCCGATGGCCGACAACCTGGGCTTCTTCTCGCCCTCGCAGCGCGGTGCGTTGACGCGCCAGGTTGATAACCTGCGGCCGATGCAGGGCACGCCCTTGGCGCAAGGGATCGCGCAGGCCGGTGAGATGGTGGACGGCGTCAAGGCGCCAGGCGTCATCGTCGTTATTTCCGACGGCGAGGACAGCTGCGGCGGTGATCCATGCCAGGCAGCGCGGGCGCTGAAAGCGGCAAAGCCGAAGGTCACCATCAACGTCGTCGATATCGTCGGCAGCAACGCGGCACGTTGCGTTGCCCAGGTCACGGGCGGCCAAATCTTGACGCCGGAAGATGGTCTTGCCTTCGAAAAGACGATAAGAAGGGCAACCACAGAGGCGCTAAAGCCCCCACACTGTCCGTAATGTCGGGCTGCCGCGACGGAGGTTGGTGATCACGATGGCTGGAGCCTTGCTGCGATCCGGGGAATTGCACGACTACCAGGCCTTGGGCGCCGTCGGCAGCCCGGTGTACAGCGCCGCCAGTCAGTTGCGCGCTGCCATGCGCCGGCAGATCGGCGAGGAGGTCGCCAACCTGTTCGCGATCCCGCGCGCCAGCGAGCAGGGCGACGTCATCGACTGGTACTCCCCTTACCCCGGCGTGGTCGTGCCCTGGTCGGCGGCGACGCTTGAGGAACGCCAGCAGGCGCTTGCGGAAGTGAAGGCGGCCCGGGCGCGGCTGAAGGAGAAGAGCCAGACCCTGATTGACGACGGCAAACAGCGCGAGGATCGGGAACGTCAAGTGTTTGGCCGCCTGCTGGCACTGGCGACCATGATCCCCGGCGACGACCACATCTATCTCGTCGACGGGAAGCCGGTTCTCACTTTCTGGGGCTTCCACCCGTTGCACGCTCCGCCGGGGCTCGACGTGATCGGAACGCTCGATCCCGCCGCGGCGTCAGCAGCGCCACCAGCGCCTGCGGTTGTGGCCGAGGCAGCGGCGTCGACCGCGGCCGAAGCGGGCACGTTGGCGGAAACCGTGACAGCGGCTGAGACGGTGGCAGAGACAGCGGTCGTGGCTCGGCGGCCGTGGTGGTGGTCGCTGCTGGCGCTGCTGCTGTTGCTTCTTTTGTTGTTGCTCCTGCTACTGGGCTTGCGCCGCTGCGGCATCGAGGTCCCGTTGCCGGCGTGGCTGCCGATCCCGTTTGAGGAAGATGCCAGGGTGCCGGTCATTGAGGGGCCGGTGCCAGCCGTGGTCGATGAGCGCGGCGGCGTCCGCATCACCCGCGAGGGCACGGTGATCCAGCGTGACGGTACGACAACGGTGGTGCCGGGCACGGAGGGAGCGGTTCCAGGCGCGCCGGTCCGGGGAGCGGCCGATCAGCCGGGTGCCACGCCGGCGCAAGAGGGGGGCCCACCCGCAGCGTCGCCGGATTCCGCACAACCCCCACAGCCGGCCGGAACCGAAACACCCGAACAGTCGGCCGAGCCGCCCGCCGCTGCCGAGCCAAAGCCGGAAGGCGCGAAGGACGACGGGCAGCCGCCGGCGGATCAGGCGGTGAAACCGGAACAGCCGCCCGCCGCCGACGGAAAGCCGCCCGTGCCGCCGCAGCCCCAAGTGACGCCGCAGCCGCCACCCGGTGCACCGGTTCCGGCTGGAACCGGGCAGCAAGGCAAGCCGCTCACCATTCCGCCGAGTGCCGTCAAACAGGGCTCGACCGCCTTCCTCAATGGCAACTGGCGCTCGATCACCGGACTGCAGGACCGCTCTGGCGCGCCGGTCGAACTCAATTACAGCTTCGACAAGGGCCAGGGCACGGTGACGCTCAATCAGGCGCGCGGCGGCCAGAAGCAGGCCTGCACCGGCCAGGCGGGATCAAGCCTGAAGAATGGCCAGTTGGTCATCACCCAGACCGGCATCCGCTGTCCGGATGGAACACAGTTCCTTGACTCGCAGGTGAAGTGCACGGTCGGTGCCAGCGGCAAGGCGGTCTGTCGCGGTGCCAACGCCGACGGCACGGACTACGACGTCAATATCGTGCAATAGCCTGTTGCAAGCAGCGCCACGGGGGAGGAACCTTTCGCCACCATGCTCGCCGAACTGGTCCAATTCTCGGAAAAAGTCTCCCTGATCATGGGCTCAGGAATCCAGTTCCTGGATTTCGCGTTGACCTTGGATCTGCGCCGGGAAGCACCGGGGGAATTCGCCGTTCAGCGCAGTGGCGGCTCGCTCGCCCGCCTGCAGCGTGACACCAAGACCGACCGGTTGTTTTTCCCTGGCAATCAAGGCGTTGCGGTCAGATCGACACTCGATGTGCCGGTTGATGTCTCGTTCAACGTGTTGAACGAATGCTGGCTGCCGCTCCCTTACCTCCGGGTCGGAAGCCAGCAGCAACAGTTCGCGAGCGGGCC
Source organism: Defluviicoccus sp. (assembly GCA_029624735.1). GTDB lineage: Bacteria > Pseudomonadota > Alphaproteobacteria > Rhodospirillales > Defluviicoccaceae > Defluviicoccus. The sequence goes on from JARSSM010000019.1 coordinate 283,296, forward strand.
GACGACATGGGCGCGCGGTCGTGTGGTCGCACTCAAGCCCGGCGAGGACTTGAGCGGTGCCACGCACCGTCTCACGATCGCCTTTGATACGACGGTGTTCGAGGGTTCCGCGGACAGCACTTACCTCGCGCCGACCAAAGCCGACGTCCAGTCCGGCTCGACCTTCAAGCTTGCCTTCCGCGCCAACGAGATGGGCTGGTTCACCGAGACGCCGTGGATCGCGGCCTGGCTGCAGGAGGTTTACGAGGACCAGGCGCAGGCTCGGTTGCGGCTGCAGCCGGAGGACATCCAGGCGGAGGAAAAGCAGCTCAGTCACCACGCCCACTACCTCAACTGGCTCACCGTCATCGGCGAGCGGGCGCGGCTGCCGGCGGTCGTGGTCCGCTCGAACGCACGCGATGATGTCGAGAAGGCGATTCCGGTCGACATGGTCCTCGATGTCGGCAATTCGCGCACCTGCGGCATCCTGATCGAGGATCATCCGCAGCAGGGGCATGGCCTGAAAAACCGCTACGAACTGGGCTTGAGGGACTTAACGCAACCGCAACATGTCTGCGTCGAACCGTTCGAAAGCCGCATCGAGTTCGCGCAGGTCGTGCTCGGCAAGGAGCAGCACGCCTGCCAAAGCGGCCGCAACGACGCGTTCGTCTGGCCGACAATCGCCCGCATCGGTCCGGAAGCGGCGCGGCTTGCCAACAACCGCCGCGGCACCGAGGGCTCGACCGGTCTTTCGAGTCCGAAACGCTATCTGTGGAATGAGGAGCGCTACGTCCCTGGCTGGCGCTTCAACGTCTCGGTCAGCCGCGCCGAGATTGAACCGCATGCCACCGGAGCTCCGTTCAGCAACCTCGTCAACGAGTTGGGCAATGCGCTCTACAGCGTCGACCCGGACGAGCAGATGCCGGTCTTCATGCCGCACTATTCGCGCAGCGCCTTGATGACCTTCATGCTGAGCGAGATCCTGACCCAGGCGCTGGTGCAGATCAACAGCCCCGCCCAGCGCCTGAAGCAGGGCGATCCGGAAAAGGCGCGGCACCTGCGCACGATCATCCTGACCGTGCCGCCCTCAATGCCGAAGCCGGAGCGCGACATTTTCGCCAAGCGGATGGAGCAGGCGATGGCGCTGGTGTGGAAGGCGCTCGGCTGGCATGACGCGGACCTGGGAATGGATCCCGACGGCCGCAACGAGGCATGGCCGCCCTTCCCGACGCTGCATATGCAGTGGGATGAGGCGAGTTGCGCCCAGGTGGTCTATCTATTCAGCGAGAGCCAGGAGCACTTCGGCGGCCGGCCGGAGGACTTCTTCCGCGCGCTCAGGCGCAAGCGCGAAGGGGATACCCAGAAGCGTATCACCGTGGCTTCAATCGACATCGGCGGCGGCACCTCGGATCTGGTCGTGACCGACTACGGCCTCGACGAGGGCAGCGGCGCCAATGTCTATATCCGCCCCGAGCAGCGCTTTCGCGACGGCTTCAAGAACGCCGGTGACGACCTGGTGCTGGAGGTCGTGCAGAAGCTGGTCGTGCCGGCGATCGAGGACGCGCTCCGCGCGGCGGGGGTCAATGACCCCGGGCCGCTGTTGTCGCGCCTGATCGGCTCGGAGTCGATGTCGGTCCACGACATGGCGCTGCGCCAGCAACTGGCGCTGCAGATCCTCTACCCGATGGGCCTGCGGATCTTGAAGGATTACGAGCAGTACATCCCCATTCGCCGCGCGGATGTGATCACCCGCTCGCTGGGTGAATGGTTGGAGGGGCGCGAGCCACCTTCCGATGCGGTCAAAGCGTATTTCGCCAATGGTGTCCGCCGCGAGGCCGGCGCTGATGCGGAGCCGTTCAACCTGCTAAGCGTTCCGGTGACCATCGATCTCAACGGCCTGCACTGGTATTTCCTCAGCGACCAGTTGGAGTTGTGCAAGACGATCCAGGCCTTGAGCGAGATCGTCTACCTCTATAACTGCGATGTCCTTTTGTTGAGCGGCCGGCCGTCGCGTTTGCCCGGTGTGCAGGCGCTGTTCCGGATGCTGCTGCCGTTGCCGCCCGATCGCATTATCGCGCTGCATGGCTACCGGACGGGCACCTGGTACCCCTTCCACAAGGACGGCCGCATCGATGATCCGAAGTCGACGGCCGCAGTCGGCGCCATGATCTGCAAGGTCGGCGGCGAGCGGAAGATCCCGAACTTCAACTTCCTCTCGAACGCTTTCACCGCCTACTCGACGGTCCGCAACATCGGCCTGATGGATCAGAACATGATCATCAAGGACGAGGACGTGTACTACAGCGACGTTCGTCTCGACGCGCCGGACTACGTGCTGCCCGACACGCCGTTTGAAATGCGCGGCCGTATGGTGCTGGGGTTCCGTCAGCTCGACAACGCGCGCTGGGGCGGCAGCCCGCTTTACGTGCTGGACTTCAAGGACAAGGCCAAGGAGCGGCTTGCCCGCAGCGACCGCAGCGAACCACCCATTCTCAAGGTCCAGCTGACCAAGGAGACCAAGGTCGGCGCAGAGGGCTTCAAGGTCGCCAATGCGAGCTGTGAGCAGGGCGCAGGGTTCAGCGGCTCTGATTTGGAAATCAAGCTCAATACCCTGACCACCATTGGCATTGGCGAGACGAGCTACTGGCTCGACACCGGGAGCGTGATCCGATGACCCCCGTCGGCGGTGGCGGCGCGACGCCTGAGGGGCTGGCGCAACGCTGCGAGAACATCCTTGCCGGTGCCGGAGCGGCCATCGAGTGGGTGCAGGACGTCCGCCCGAAGGCGCCGCGGCTCGACCGCGATGCCGACGGCCTGATCGAGAAGCTCCGCCGCTCGCGCAACTTGAGCCGCAGGCTGGGCGCCGCCGCCGGCCGTCAGCTTTCCATCGGCGTGTTCGGCATGTCCCAGGCCGGCAAGTCGTACCTGATCTCGACGCTGGCACGGGGCGCGGACGGCGACTTGAGGACCGTCCTTGAGGGCCAGCGCCTCAACTTCATCGGCCATATCAATCCGCCCGGCGGCGGCAAGGAAGCGACCGGGCTGGTAACGCGTTTCACCCGCCAGACGACGGCGACGCCCAAGGGCTATCCGGTTGCGCTCACGCTGTTCACGGAAGCCGATCTCATCAAGATCCTCGGCAACAGCTTCTTCCACGACTTCGACCGCGAGCGGGTCAAGTTCGATACCGAGCCCGAGCGAATCCAGCAGCTGCTGGCGGGTCTTGAAAAGGCACGCCGGCCAAACCCGACCGGCGGCATCGATGCCGACGACATGGTCGACGTGTTCGACTACTTCGATCGCCGTTTCCAGCAATCGATGGAACCCTTAAAGGCCGATTATTGGCCGACGGCGATCGAACTGGCGCCGTACCTGCAGCGCCCGGAACGGGCCCGCCTGCTCTCGGTGCTTTGGGGCGGGATCGGCGCACTGACGGAAGCCTATGTGAGCCTGGCCGACGGGCTCGCCCGCCTGAACGGTGCGCGCACGGTCTATGCGCCGCTCGATGCCCTGGTCGTCCGCAAGGGCGAAGGCTTCGAGTGGTCGGAAAACTCGATCATCAACGTCGATGTCCTCAACCGGCTTGGCAAGGACGCTGCCCAGACGATCGAGGTCCTCCCCGCCACGGCGGGCGGCACTGGCGCGGCCGTGGCCGTGCCGCGCTCCCTGCTGACGGCGCTTACCGCCGAGATGCGGTTCGAACTCGCCGAGCCGCCGGTGGCGAGCCTCCTGGAACAGGTCGACCTGCTCGACTTCCCCGGCTACCGCGGGCGGCTGCAGGTCGGCGACCTTGACGACGTTCGGCAGCAGGTGAAGCGCGACGATGTCGATCCGGTTGCGCAGCTCCTGTTGCGCGGCAAGGTGGCTTATTTGTTCGAGCGCTATACCGATGATCAGGAGATGAACGTCCTGATCATGTGCACGCGCTGCGACAGCCAGATCGAAATCACGACACTGACGCCGGTGCTCAACGCCTGGGTCCACTCGACGCAAGGCGAGACGCCACAGGACCGGGCGGAGCGGCCGTGCGGGCTGTTGTGGGTGCTCACCCAGCTCGACCACCGGCTGAAGCCGAAGCGCGGCCAAACGGCGTCCCAGCAGCAGCAGGAGTGGAACAACATGGTCCACATCACGCTGCTGGAGCGCTTCTCGCAATGCGAGTGGCTGCAGGAATGGACGCCGGCGCGGCCGTTCCAGAACGTGTACCTGGTGCGCAAACCGGGCTTCCTCGATGCCTCGATCAAGACCACGGCCGACGGCGAGGAACTTGAACTGCTGCCGGGCGAGGCCGAGCGCCTGGCCGAGCAGCAGGCCCTGTTCCTCAACAGCGAGAACGTCGGCCGGCACATTGCTGACGGCGTTGCCGCCTGGAATGCGGTGCTGAAGCTCAACGACGGTGGCATGGAGCGGCTGGGCTACGCGCTCGCCGGGGCGGCGCGGCCAGAGACCAAGCTGGCGCGGATTGCGTCCCAGCTCGACCGGCTGACCGAAGAGATCGTCGGCCACCGGCTCGGTCAGTACTTCTTCTCGGAAGGGGCCGATGAGGTTGAACGCAAACGCAAGCTCGCCGATCAGGTGAAAGCCGCGCTGGAAGAGGTTCTCGACGCCTTCGGGGAACTGCTCTTCTGCCTGCAGCCAGCGGCGGAACCTTTGCGCCGGCTTTACTTGCGCGCCGACACTGCCGGCGGTGGCGCGGCAGCGGAGCAGCAGGCCGGTGCGCCTGAGCGGCCGCGACGGCCGACCGTGGTCCGGCTGCCGACGGCACGCGCCCAGCCGGTCATCGCCAGCCGTGCGGCAGCCTTTGCCAAGGCGGTCATGAGCGAGTGGATCCGGCAGTTGAAGGGCCTGCCGGACAACGCCGAGCTGCAGCGCTTTCTCGGACTTTCCGCCGAGACCCTGCGGGCGATTACCGACGAACTGGTGAGTGCGTCCGACCGTCTGCGCCTCGAGGGCGAGCTGATCGAGGCTCTGCGGCCGCTTGAGGAGAAGCGCTCGACGACGCGCACCGGCATCGTCGATCAGCAGGTCTTCCTTGCCCGCGGTGTCGTCAACGAGTTCGTCGACACTCTGGGTTTTGCCGCAGTGCCGATGGCGGAACGGCCCCTGTCGCAGGTTGACGGCCGCCGTATTTTCGAGCCACCGCCGCCGATCCCGGCCGGAACGCTGCCGCAACTGCCGGCCGAGGAGATCCTTTATACCGGCACCTACGCGGTCGATTGGCTGGATGCGTTCCGGGCGCTGGCGATCGGCAATGCCGGCCACTCGGCGGGCCGCGAAATCACGCCGGAGCAGAACATGCGATTAGGCGAGATCCTGAAGGTATTCCGCAACGGTCCCGGCAATGCACCGGCTTCGTAACGGGGGAGGTGAAGAGTGGCCATCCGCGCTGAGCTGAGCGCTGATCAGGACAGGGGGCCGGGTTATGGCGTGCTGCGGATCGCAGGGCTGGGGACGCCCGGCGGTTCGCTCGATTTCTCACTGAAGTGCAATGACGCCAAGGCGCCGTTCCTGGGCACCGGCGGCAAGTGGCAGGCAACGGAGGCGTGGCAGTCCGCGGCAACGATGACCGCGGAAGGCGACGACCTCCTGATCTCGGTCGGCCCCGAAATCGTCGATGCGATCGTGGCTCAGCCGAGCCGCGTTGCCTACTACCTCACGGTTGCCACCGGCGTCCAAAAGCAAGGCGCGACGCTGACCGTCCATCGGCTGCTCGGATCCGGCGCCGCTGCCGACGATCAGGCCGAGCGCGAACGGCTGCAGCGTGAGGCCGAAGAACGTGAACGGCAGGAGCGCGAGGCCGAGCGGCTGCGGCTGGAGGAAGCTGAGCGCGCCCGGCTGGATGAGGCAGAGCGCCTGCGGCGGGAGCAGGAAGAAGCAACGGTGCTGGCCGCGCAACGCCAGGCAACCGAACCCGTCGCGCCGGTGTTGGAACCGGAACCTCAGCGGCGGCGCTGGATGCTCGCGCTTATTCCGGCAGTGCTCGTGCTCAGCGTGGCGGCCGTGGCGGGGAGCTGGTATGCCTGCCTGATCCCCATTCCCGGCCTCGTTCCGGCGCGCTGCACCGCAGAGAGTGCAGCGGAAACCGCACAGCCCTCCGCGGAGGTGCCGGCCGCGGTGGCCAGCCCGACCAGTTGCGCCGGCCTTGGTGTCGAGGAATGCATCCGCCTGGCGCAAACGGCGCTTTCCGAGAAGCGCCTGGAGCCGGCGCGGCAGCTGTTCCAGCAGGCGGTGCAACTGGGTGGAGCACAGGCCGCAGTCGCCCTTGGCCGCATGTACGATCCGGAGACATGGTCCGCTGCCGCAAGTCCGGCGCCTGCTGCCGACTGGGAAACGGCGGTCTACTGGTACGAGACTGCCGCGCGTGCAGGTGACGTGGCGGGCCTCCTGGGCGCCGGGCGCCTGCTCTGTCGCGAAGCCAAGAGCGATATCGAGCGCCGCCAGGGCCTCAAGTACCTGCGCGAGGCGGAAACGAAGGGCGCAGCCGAGGCCAAGGCCTTGATCCCGGCGTGCGAGGCGAAGGGGTCGTGAGCGTGAGTTCCAGGATCGGACGGTCGGTTGCGGCGTTCCTTTTCGCCCTCTTGTTGGTGACCAGTGGTGCCGTCCTGGCGCAGCCCGCCGGACAGACGCTGCCGGTCCCAGCCGCAGCGGCGCGGGTACCCTTGCTGATGCAGGGCAAGAAGACGCTGTTCCAACGTGTCCTGACGCGCCCCGGCGCGATGATGGTGAAGGCGCCTGGGGAAGCGGGCGGCACCGCGGTGCCAGCGCTCTCCCAGTTCTACGTCTACCAGCGGCGTGCCAATGCCGGCGAGGAATGGGTCGAGGTCGGCAGCGGCAGCCGCGGCAAGGTCGACGGCTGGATCGCCGGCAGTGCGGTGCTGCCGTGGGAGCAGCAGCTGGCGCTGGCCTTCACCAATCCGGCGGGCCGCGAGCGGGCGCTCCTCTTCAACGAAAAAGACACCGTGCTGCAGCTGTTGAAGGCCAAGGACCCCGGAGCAGCGGTGGCACCGATTCGCACCACCGTCGCCGCCGGGAAGAGCGATCCGCGCGTCGTCTCGATCGAGCCGGAGACGTACATCGACATCGACAAGCAGTTCTACCTGCTGCCAATCCTGCAGGCGGCCGAGATCGACACCGGCACCGGCTTCCGCGCCCGCGTGTTGGAGATCGCCTCGGTGACGGCAAAGAAGGGCGGTGCGTCGCCCGCCGACACCGGCAAGGCGTCCGCGCAGCCGCCGCAGCCCGCCGCCCTGCGCAGCTTCTCGGCCGCCATCGTGTTTGTGATCGATTCCACCATCTCGATGGGTCCCTACATCGATCGCACCCGCGATGCGGTGCGGAGGATCTACGACGCGGTTGAAAAGGCAGGTCTCGCGAACCAGGTCCGCTTTGGCCTGATCGCCTTCCGCTCCAGCGTCAAAGCGGTCCCGCAGCTCGAATACGCAGCGAAAATGTATGCCGACCCCTCCGAGGTGCGCGACGGCAAGGATTTCCTGGCCCGCGTCGCGGCGCTCAAGCCGGCAACGGTGTCGAGCCCCCACTTCGATGAGGATCCCTATGCCGGTGTGATGGCGGCGGTGCGGGGGATCAAGTGGGGCAATTTCGGTGGCCGCTATCTGGTCCTGATCACCGATGCCGGCGCCATCGGTGGCGATGACCCCTTGTCCTCGACCGGCCTCGGCGCATCGGAGGTCCGCCTGGAGCTGCAGCGGCTCGGCATCGCGCTCTATGCCCTGCACTTGAAGACGCCGCAGGGCAAGGCCAATCACCCGTCGGCTCAGGCCCAGTACGAGGACCTCTCGCGCAACCCGATCACCAACAGCGCGCTCTACTATCCGGTCGAGGCCGGCTCGGTCGATCAGTTCGGCCGTATCGTCGACCGCTTGAGCGGCGCCATCGTCGACAGCACCCGTGCCGCCGCGAAGGGGGAGCTGGTCGCCGGCAGCGCCCGCGGCGCCCTGACCAGCGGCACCGATGCCAAAGCAGATCCAGTGCTGGCCAAGCTCGACGCCGAGACGGAGCTGCTGGGCCGGGCGATGCAGCTCGCCTACCTCGGCCGGGTGCAGGGGACGACCGCGCCGCCGTTGTTCCGCGCCTGGCTGAGCGATCGTGATTACGCCAAGCTGGAGCGGCCGACGACGGAAGTGCGCGTGCTCCTGACCAAGAGCCAGTTGAGCGATCTGGCCCAGGTCGTGGGCACCATTCTCGACGCCGGCGAGAAGTCGCAAGCGACCTCGACCGCTGATTTCTTCGACCTGATCCGCTCGGCGGCGGCACAGATCGCCCGCGATCCGGCCGCCCTCAACAATCCCAGCGCAACGAAGCTGGGGGAACTGGGCCTGTTGTCGGAATACCTCGATGGCCTGCCGTACAAGAGCGACGTGATGGCGCTCACGCGCGACATCTGGGCGTCGTGGAGCATTTCCGAGCAGGAGGAACTGCTCGATAAGCTGCGTCGCAAGCTCCGGCTCTACCAGCTTTATCACGACGACGTCGATCGCTGGGTGAGCCTGGCCCCCAACGCGGATGCCGGTGAGCGGATCTATCCGGTGCCACTTGAGGCGCTGCCATGAGCGATGCCGGCCTGGTCCTGGACCTCGCCGGTACGACGCGCCAGTTGGGGGATGCGGCCGCCGGCTTTCGCCTGGAAGTGCCGGCGTTTCGGGTTGCGCGCGGCGAGTGCGTCGCCCTCACCGGCCCCAGCGGCTGCGGAAAGAGCACGATGCTGGATCTGTTGGGCCTCGTCCTGCGGCCTGACCGGGCCGACGTCTTCCGGCTGACGTTCGGCGAGGGAGAGACGATCGACGTCGCTGCCCTGTGGGCGGGCGGGCAGCGCGACGCGCTCGCAGCCGTTCGGGCCGCGCACATCGGCTATGTGCTGCAGACCGGCGGCCTGTTGCCGTTCCTGACCGCGCGCGACAACATCATGCTTTCACGCGCGCTTCTCGGCATCGCTGATGGTGACGGACTGATCGAGCACCTCGTTGCGGCGTTGCGGATCGGTCATCTCATGACAAAGAAGCCGCAAGCACTCTCCATCGGCGAGCGGCAGCGGGTCGCGATCGCACGCGCACTGGCGCATCGGCCGCCGCTCCTGCTCGCCGACGAGCCGACGGCAGCCCTCGACCCCGAGCAGGCGGTCCGGGTGATGGAGGTGATGCTGGCGCTGGTCCGCGCGATGCGGCTGACCGCGATCATCGTCAGCCATGACTGGGACCTGGTGCGTTCGCTGGGCCTGCGCGAGGTCAAGGCGGTTCCGCTGCCGGCAGCCGAAGGCGCCGCGACCCGCTTCGCCTGTTGACCGGCACCAAGGGCGAGCGAGAACGGGACGCATGGCAACGAAGGGCACAGGACGGCAGTGGAAAGAGACGGCGATCCTGGCATGGCGGGACTTCGTCCACGAATGGCGGGTTTCGCTTTGCCTCGTCTTTGCGCTGTCGGCGGTGCTGGCGCCGCTCCTGGTGCTGTTCGGCCTGCGCACCGGCATCGTCACTACCATGACCGAACGATTGCAGGCCGATCCGCGCAACCTTGAGCTCGTCATCCGCGGTAACCACCGCTTCGACCAGCGCTGGCTCGACACGCTCACCGCCCGCGCCGACGTCGGTTTCGCCGTGCCACGGACACGGACCCTTGCCGCAACCCTGACGCTGGAGGCCGACGGCCGCTTCCTGCACGACATCGATCTGATCCCGACGGCGGCGGGAGATCCGCTGTTGGCCGGCGCACCAACGCCCGCAGGCCTGCACGATGTGCTGGTGACACATACGGTCGGCGCCAAGCTGGGTGTCGGTCCCGGCAGCCGCGTCGATGGCCTGATCACCCGGCGCATCGACACTCGGGCCGAAGCCGTGCGGGTGCCGCTCACCGTGGTGGCTGTACTGCCGGAGACGGTGATCAGCGGCGACGCCGTGTTTGCCTCGACGGAGCTGTTGTTCGCGACCGAGGACTATCGCGACGGCGCACGGGTGCCGGAGCTGGGCGCTGATACCGGGATCGGGGAACGGCCGCGCGAACGCCGCTTCGCCAACGTCCGCCTGTATGCACGTGGCCTCGGCGATGTCGCTCCACTCGCCCTGCAGCTACGCGGTGACGGCTTGGACGTCGTGACCCGTGCCAAGGAGATCGCGAGCGTGCAGGCGATCGGCCGCGTGCTCACGCTCATCTTCGCCGTTCTTGCCGCGATTGCCGCCGGCGGCTACCTCCTGTCGCTCGCCGCCAGCGTCTGGGCCACTGTCGAGCGCAAGCGCAAGGAGATCGCGCTGTTGCGCCTGATCGGCCTGCGCAGCGGCCCGCTGATCGGCTTTCCGGTCGTCCAGGCGCTGCTGGTCGCGATGGGAGGGATTATCGTCTCGGGCGCGCTTTACCTGATCGTGGCGACGGCGTTCAATCGGCTCTTTGCGGCGGAGTTGGCCGAACGTGAGTTCGTGTGCAGGCTGTTTGTCGGCGATGCGCTCGCGGCGGCGCTGTTGACTGTCGTGCTTGCCATCGCCGCGGCTGTTGTCGGAGGATACCGTGCGACGCGAATTGATCCGGCCGAGCGGTTACGCGAGCTCTAGCCCCACGCGCGTTTTTGCCTGCGTGCTGACGCTTGCGCTGGCCCTTCAGGGCGGCGCTGCGGACGCAGCGGCATGGCCGGACGAACATGTCAATCCCAAGCCCGCCGAAGGGGATGTCATCCTGCCGATGCCGTGCGGTGGCGCCATGGCCTTCCGACCCGTCGCCATCCCGTCGGAAGGTCCGCTCAGCGATCGCACGATCTATTTGGGCGCTACCGACAGCGGCCGTGGCGCGCTCGAAGGCTCCCACGCCGCACAGATCGCCGGCAGTTTTGCCGATGCCGGCGGCCAGCGCACCTACCTCCTCGGCAAGTACGAGGTCAGCCGGCTGCAGTACCAGGCGCTTGCGCAGCCGTGCCCGAAGCCGGCGGACGACCTGCGCCTGCCGCAAGCCGAGATCGGCTGGGCTGATGCGGTCGCCTTTGCCGATCGCTACAGCCTGTGGCTGCGCCAGAACGCGATCGCGGCGCTGCCCAAGGACGACGGCGAGCCGGGCTTCGTGCGCCTGCCAACCGAAGCGGAGTGGGAGTTCGCTGCCCGCGGCGGCATTCGGATGTCGGAATCGGAGTTCACCGACCGCGTGTTCCCGATGCCGGATGGGATCGGCAGCTACGTCTGGTTTGCAGGTCCGGAGTCCGCCAACGGCAAGGCGCAGCGGATCGGCCTCCTCAAGCCGAACCCGCTGGGGCTGCACGACGTGCTCGGCAATGTCGATGAGATCATGCTGGAGCCGTTCCGCCTCAACCGGCTCGATCGCCTGCACGGCCAAGCCGGCGGCTTCGTCGTTCGCGGCGGTAACTATGCGACGGCGAAGAACGACATCCGCACCGCCTATCGCCAGGAAATCCCATTCTATCAAGGCAAGGAGACGCGGCGCGCCACGACAACCGGTTTTCGCGTTGCCGTCGTCGGCCGGGTGATCACCTCGCGCGCGCGGCTGCAGGCGATTGATGCCGCCTGGGCGGCGCTCGGGACGGCACCGGAGACGGCAGCGCCTTCAAAGCCGGCCACCCCCGAGCCGGCAGCATCCGCCAAGCCCGAACCTGCGAAGCCGTCACCGCTCGACGGGCCGCCGCGCGCCGATCCGCTCGATGAAATCGAAACGATCGCGCAAGCCGTCGACGATACCGCCGCCAAGCAGCGCCTGAAGCTCTTACAGGTGGCCGTGCGTGCCGGCTTCCAGGCCCGCGACGACCAGCGCGACCGCGCCGCCAAGGCTCGCCTCCGTCTCGGCACCTTTCTGTGCCAGAAGCTGAAGGATGACGCGCTACCGATCGACAAGCTCAGGGATGTGCATCGCGCCTGCGTGCAGGACCGCGGCGAACAGCACGAGCGCTGCCGTGGCCAGGCCGCCATGATCGAGGCTGAGGAGGCCAAGCTGTGGGAAAACCTGCGCTACTATGCCGATACGCTCGTCACCCTGGTCGAGGACTACGATGATGCGGTGCTCGGCCGTCAGCTTGGCATTTTGAAGAGTGAATTGGGCGCACGGGGCTTGCAAGGGTTGCTTCCCGTTACCGATCTTTACTATCGGCATGCGCTCGCATTCCGGCGCACGAAGTCGATCGAGCGTCAGGCTTGGCTGGCCGAGTGTAAGGCCGGCTAGTGCAGCGACCCAATCGGGCGATTCACGTCCGAGCAAGGTTGTCGCTGCACAAAATATCGAATCGCCTGCACTTTCGGCACAAACAGGATGTACGCTCTGTTTGTGCCAGTGCACTCGTGCAGCGACCCAATCGGGCGATTCACGCCCGAGCAAGGTTGTCGCTGCACAACAGTTTGAATCGCGTGCACTTTCGGCACAAACAGGATGTACGCTCTGTTTGTGCCAGTGCACTAGGGATTGCGTGCCGGGGAGTAGACCCTGGGAACAGGAACGACGATGCTGATCAAGAGAGCTGCGATGCGGGCCGGTGTGGCCGGGCTCGCGCTCAGCGTGGGTCTGGCCGGCTGCGCGACGACACCGCAGCACCTGGAGCGGCCGCTGACCCCGGCCGAGCAGCGGGTGCGCGACCAGGCGAACGATTTCAACCGAACCGTGGGCGAGGGCGCGGTTTTGGGCGCGCTGTTGGGTGCGGCGATCGGTGCTGCCGCGGGTGGCGGCAAGTGGCAGAACGTGGTGGCCGGCGCCGGCGCCGGCGCTGTCGCCGGGGGTGCCGGCGGCTACTACTACGCCAACAAGAAGGAGCGCTACTTCAACGAGGAAGAGCGGCTGGACGCCATCCTCGCCGACATGCGCGCCGACAATCAGAAGCTCGAAACCCTCACCGCCGATGCGCGCACCATGATGACCGCTGACAATGCGGCGATCGATCAGGCCGAGCAGGACTTGGCCGCCAGACGCATTTCCGTCGCCCAGGCGCGTCGGCGTTTGGCTGCCGTCGACGACAACCGCGCGGTCCTCGAAAAGACCATTGCCGGTCTGAAGGAGCGCCGCGACGAATGGCGGCGGACGGCGGATGAGGCGCGCAAGGATGCCGGCGCCAGCACGAAAGTGGCGGAGATGGAGCGCGAGATCAGCACGCTCGAAACGCAAGTGAGCCGGCTGCAGCGCGAGCTTGACCAGCTGACGACGCGCAGGCGCGCCTCGGTGGTTGGCTGAGGCTCGTGCAGCGACCCAATCGGGCGATTCACGACCGAGCAAGGTTGTCGCTGCACAACATAGTGAATCGCGTGCACTTGCGGCACATACAGGATGTCGGCTCTGTTTGGGCCAGTGCACTAGGGGAAGGGGCAATCTCGATGCATAAGAACACTGCGATCGCTTTTTCGCTGCTCACCGTACTTGCCGTCAGCGGCTGCGCCGGTGCCGGCGGGGACTGCGATCCCGCCCGTGGCGGGTTGTTCGGCGGCATCAGCTGCGACGCCTCGGGCGGCTATGACCGCCGCATCGCCGCGCGTCAGGACGAGCAGGCGGCACTAGCAAAGCGCAATGCCGAGTTGACGCAGGAACGCGACGCGATCGAGACTGAGCGGCGCGAGGTTGCGCGCACACTGGAAGCGAAGCAGGCCGAGCGGGCGAAAGCCGAGAAACAGCTGGCGGACGTCCGACGCAAGCTTGGCGCCGGCCAGCAGCGCAACCGCACCCTGCAGGGTGAGGCGAAAAAGCTCGAGGCCGACATCCGCCAGAATGAGGCCGACGTGGCGCGGCTAAAGAAAACGGATGATACCAAAGCCACGCGGCTGGCCGAACTCAAGCGCGAGGAGGAGCGGCTTGCCAAGGAATATGACGCCTACACCGGCCGCTGAACCCGTTGCCGGCTTCGTCTAACCGCCCATCAGCGACCAAGCGGCTGCGGATCTGTCCGCTCGGCATAGGTGCCGTCCTCGCTGCCGCAGAAGATGAGCTTGTCACGGCCGCTGTCGTAGGCCCAGGCATCACGGTTGGCGCGGCAGTGGGCACGCAGTTGGTCGGGCCGCTTTACGCTGTCGAGCTCGCGGCCGAACAGCCGGTCGATGCGGTAGCTGAGGTCGTCGACAAGCGCCGACCATGCGCTTTCCGTGGCTTGTTCCGGCTCAGCCGGCGGCGGCGGAAGCGTCCGCAACGCGGTCTCGTCCTGGCGCAGGCGTGCCAGCAACGCTGCCGAGACGACGCCATCGGCGGGTAACGTGTTGGCCGCCTGATACGCAAGGATGGCGGACTGTGTCCGCGGTCCGGCGATGCCATCTGGCGCACCAGCGTCGTAGCCGAGCCGTGCCAGCAGCGCCTGGGCTTCCCGCACCTCCGCCGACGGGCGTATTAGGGGCGGGCTTGTATTTGCGGCCGGGCCTGCTGGCGCGAACGGCTGCTTCAACTGCGGACTTCTTGCGCCAACCGCCGTGGGTGGCGGCACGGAAGCCGGATCGGCGGCAGGTTCGAGCGGTCCCGCCATTAGCACCTCCTGAGCCGCATCCGGTGCGCGCGGCGCTTGCGTGCCATCTGCCGGAGCCTTCGCCGAATCCGAAGCGGCGAGCGCGGCTTCGCTTTTTGCGCGCCGGCGCGGTGCTGGACCTTCGCGCGTGCTTGCAGCCGTTTCGATGGGCGGGCTTGCGATCGCCAACCCCGCTTCTGGCAGGCTTGATTTCCGTTTCCCCGGTTCAGCCGCGGCCGGCTCAGCTTGAACGGTCGCTTGCGGCTGCAGTACGGTGCGACTTTCCAGAACGACGTAGCCAAGCTTTGCCGCGGCAGGAGGCGGTTCGGGCGCTTGATCCGTTGTGAAACGCGCGACGAGGCCGACCAGGATCAGCGCAACGGCAAGGACAAACACGGCGTTACGCATCGGCGTAATCTATTTTGTAATAAGACCCATCGATAGAATACACTGTCACCGCGCATACCGATCAAGTCAACGCCAAAAACGCGTCCTCTCGTCTTTCGCAGCCGGTGCTGCACACTGTGTTGCCGCCAGTCCCCGCAAGAAGATGCAGCGCATCGGTTGCGATTGTGACGAATGGTCGTGCCAGTATTTGCGGAAGCACGCACACCGTTCAGCTAATACCCTGAAGAAGGAATGTAGCTGGGCCGAGGAAGGTTCGGGCTCCGCCTACGGGGCTATCAGATCGGATAGCCGCCGCTCAAGCGTTGCGACTTTCCAGGTCGGCACGCGGTAGATCCAGCCGTGCGTGCGCTCGTTGATGTGCTCCGCAGCCGTGGTCGCGGCAGTGGAATCGGTGCCGCTGCCCGGTTCCGGTGCGATAGCGGCTGTGAGCCGCACCCAGCGCTCTTCGTCGCGCGCCTCGACTTCGAGGGTGACGGCCAGGCCGTCACGGGTAACGAAGCGGGCGCTGGTCGCTTCGCCGGCAGCAAATGGTGTCTCGGCGGCGCTGCGCAGATCGTCGAGCGTGAGGCCGGACAGCGTCCGCGCCATCGCGCCAAGCTCGTCGGCGCTCTTCAGCTGCGCGCCTGCCGGCAGCTCCTTGATCCGCCATTCCGCCTCGGCCGCCGGATCGGGAACAAGGGTTAGTGTCTCGCCCCCCGGGTGCGTGAGGGTGATGCTGGCCAGACTCTCGGCCGCAATGTCGGTGAGCGTGCGGTCGACCCATTCGCGCGCCTCGGTGCCAGCATCCACGCTGCCGCGAACCGCCCACGCCCGCTCCTCGCCCGGCAGCCGCACGTAAAGCGCGCCCTCGCCGCCGATGCCGAACGCGGGCTTGCCGACGATCAGCGCCGCCAATACCTCGTCGTTTGCGTTCAGGAGCCGCAGCTCGCGCGACTTGGCGCCGGAACCGGCGGGATCTTCGACGCCCAAACGCGGGTAGCGATCGGCGCGGGTGGTTTTCGGCTCCACCTTCTCCAGGGCTGCCAGCCGCATCACCTTTTCGCGCACGGTCTCGAACGGGACCGGGTAGTGGCCACGCTCCTTCAAGCCCCAGCCGCCCTCGGTCAGTTCGGCGGTCAGCGTGCCAGCCGCACTGACCACCTGAATGGCCGACAATCCGTCAAGACGCTCCAGCAGGTTCGGCAGCATCGGCTCACCGCTGCCGGCGACCGACTCCGGTCGATCCTGGCGGACGACGGCCGCGATGGCGGCGGCGAGCATCGCGAGTGAGACCACGCACAGGATGAGAAACGATCGTACCGCCATCCGTCGCTCCCTCTCTTGCCCGCGTCAGGAGATGCCGCCCGGCTGCCGCCCACGCTGGCGGCGGGCCCGGCGCAGGGCCGCCACGACGACGGCGGCGAGGCATACGAAGGCTGGCACGACAGCGATGTTGGCAGCCTTGATGGTCGACTCAAGACCTTCGATATCGCTTCGGAGCGCATGCTGGACGTTTCGCAGCTCGCGGCGGACGGTAAGGATCTCGCCGCGGAAGCGGTCGATCGCGGCCTTGTCGTCAGCCGTCAGCAGAAACTCGCCACTGCCCCGCTCGCCCCCCCGGTTCAAGCTCTTGAGCTTGCCCTGCAGCTCGCTCAAGCGTGCCTGCAGTTGCTCCTCCTTGGCGCGGTACTGCAGTTCGGCATCGCGGCGGAACGCCTCGATCAGGGTGAACGGGCGGTAGGACGTACCGCGTCCGCGCAGGCCGATCAGGGCCTCGCTGCCGCTCAAGTTTTCCAGCGCGTTGGCGATGAAGTCAGCGTTGTTGGCAGACGGCACCAGCACCTGCTCGCCGAAGAACTCGCCGGCCGATACCCAGAACCGATCGTAAAGCATATCGATGTCGGCAATGACGATGACATCGATCGGCTTTGCCAGTTGTCCGGCTGCGCTCGCATCAGGAACTGTTCCGTCCGCTGCCGGCGCCGGCGCGAGCCCGCCGGTGAGCCGCGCCGCGAGCGTGAGCGGTTTTCCGGAGGGAACGAAGGCGCGCAGGAGGCGGGCGACATCGGGCATGAAGCGCACGTCCGCGAGATCGATCGCCATCGAGCGCGGCCCGGTCGTGAGCACGGGCGTGAAGCTGGTCTTTGCCCCCTCGACCGGCTCCAGGATGCCGGCGGTCGCAAGGTTGAGCCGCTCGACATTGGCGAAAATCGGATCCTCCCGATCGAAGCCCTGGGTGCCCAATGTCAACCAGGCAACGTAATCGCCGAGGACGGCACCGCGGGATCCCGTACTGACCCGCCGTGCGGCATCGAGATCGCCCGCCACCTTGTCGGGCACCATCTTCACGCCCCACCCGGCGAGGATCTGTGTCGCCAGCGCACCAGCCTCGGCCTCGGGCGGAGGCGCTCCTTGCGCGGACTCGACCAGGGGATCGAGGAACACCATCGCCCGACCGCCGCCGCGAACGAAGGCGTCGATCGCCTTCAGCGCGTCTTCGCCCAGCTGTTGCGGCGCGATCACCATCAGCACGTCGATGCCTTCAGGCACCGCCGCGAGATCGCCATCAAGCCGCTCAATCTCGAAGAAGTCGTTGAGCTGGCCGAGGATCAACGGCTCACCGGCGTTGGCTGAGAGACCGGTCGGAGCACTCGCCAAGGCCGCGCTGCCGATCAGGCCGAGCTTCGGCAGGTTCGGTTTGACCAGCGTGTAAAGGAGCTTGGTGAGGTCGTACTCGAGGAACGGTTCGCGCTCGAGATTGAAAAACGGGATCGTAGCGCGGCCATCGGTCGTGTTCGCCGCCGCGAGCCCAAAGTAGCCGAGGTCGCCTGCGGCGGTAACCGGAACCCCTTGGATGCCGTCGGCAACGGCGCGGTCCTCCGCATCCGAGAAGGGCTCAGGGTCAAGCAGCTGCAAGCTGACACGGCCGCCGGCGAGGCCGGCGTACCGCTGCAGGAGTTCCCGCACACGCGCGTAGTGGGCCGCGTACCGGGGCGCGGCTTCGGCCAGGTTGCGGGAGAAGTAGAGGCGCAGGCTGATCGGCTCGTCGATCGCGGCGAGCGTCCGTTTCGTTCCTTCCGAGACGGTGTAAAGGCGTCCCTCGGTCAGGTCGAGCTGATGGCCGCGCAGGGCCACATCCGCAAACAGGTTGACCGCTAGAAACAAGACGGCGCCGACAGCAAGGCCGGCGAGACCGAGGCGGGAGCCTTCCAGGCGCTTCAGCAGCCCCGTCATTGCCGCCCCTCACAGCCCCTTTCTGGCGTTGACGACGATGGTCGTCGCGAACAGCCAGAAGACGATCATCGAGACGAAGAAAACCAGGTCGCGGAGATCGATCACGCCCTTGGTGATGGTCGAAAAATGCGAAAGGAAGCTGAGCGACGCCACCGCATCGACCAGCGCCGCGGGGGCGATCGCGCGCACCGTCTCCAGGACCAGCTCGACGCCGCTCATCGTAAAGAGGAAACACACCGTGGCGCCAAGGATGAAGGCAACAACCTGGTTACGGGTCAGGGCCGACATGCACGAGGTGATGGCAAGGAAGGCGCCTGCCATCAACAGGCTGCCGACGTAGGAAGCTAGGATAACGCCGTTGTCGGGCTCGCCAAGCACATTGACCGTGAGCCACATCGGCGCCGTGAGCGCAAGCGCGGCGGCAATGAACGCCCACGCGGCGAGGAACTTGCCGATGACGGCCGCAGTCGTCGTCACCGGCATGGTGGTAAGCAGCTCGATCGTTCCGGTCTTGCGCTCCTCCGCCCACAGCCGCATGCCGACCGCGGGGATCAGAAACAAGAAGAGCCACGGATGGAACGTGAAGAAAGTATCGAGCGCCGCCTGCCTGCGCTCGAAGAAGCCGCCGACATAGAAGGTCAGGGCGGCACTGACGGCAAGAAAGATGATGATGAACACGTACGCCACCGGTGTCGCGAAGTAGGCGACAAGCTCCCGCTTGGCGATAGCGGCGACGCTACGCATGGCCGGAACCGGCTCCCTCCGGACTTGCTCCCTCCGGGCTTGCTCCCTCAGGGGCTGTTTCCTCCTGGGCCGTCAGCGCCCGGAAAACGTCGTCAAGACGGCCACGCTCGACGCCGAGCGAGTCGACTTCGATGCTGTGGGCGTGCAGTCCATGCGCCACGGCCGCAAGCGGTGCCGCACCTTCGTGGGCCAGCACGTAGAAGGTGACAAGGCCATCGGCGGCCGGGAGCCGCTCGACCGCCTGCGGGGAGGCAACCTCTCCCAACACCATTGCCGCCGCATCCGCCGCACCGGCTGGAACCACCAGGCGAACAGCGTTGTGCCGGGGCAGTCGCGCAAGGAGACTTTCCGCTGTGCCATCGGCGGCAATGCGGCCTTGTGCGATCACGACCGCGCGCGTGCAGACCGACTCGACCTCCTCTAGAATATGGGTCGAGACAATGATGGCCTTCTCCTTGCCCATGCCGCGGATCAGCTCGCGGACGTGATGCTTCTGGTTAGGGTCAAGGCCGTCGGTCGGCTCATCGAGGATCAGCACCGGCGGATCGTGCAGCATTGCCTGCGCCAGGCCGACGCGGCGCTTGTAGCCCTTCGACAGCGTGTCGATCGGCCGTTCGAGGACTTCGCCCAAGGCAACGGTGTCGACGATCTCCGCCAGCCGCTGCCGCCTCGCCGCGCCGCGGTAGCCACGAATTTCGGCCACGAAGGCGAGAAAGGCGGCGCAGGTCATGTCCCCATAAAGGGGCGCGCCCTCGGGCAGATAGCCGAGCCGGCGCTTGGCTGCGATCGAATCGGTGGCGACATCGAAGCCGCAGATGGCCGCCCGGCCGCCGGATGGCTCAAGGAAGCCCGCCAGCATGCGCATGGTCGTCGTCTTGCCGGCGCCATTGGGACCGAGGAAGCCCAGCACTTCGCCCTTGTCGACGGCGAGCGTCAGGCCATCGACGGCCCGCACCGGGCCGAAGTGCTTGCTCAAGCCGTCCATGACGATCATCGCCGTCATCCGAATGTCGGGGTTCCTTGAAGAAGATCAAGCGTTGGCCGCCGTGCGCACGGCGCGGCTGCCGACCGCTTAATGTAATCAGGTTGTGGAAGAGGGCAAGCGATTCGCGGTATCGCCGCTGCGGCCCCAAGCGGGGTGCCTATTTTGTCGGCCGGTGGCCGGTGTTTAGTTGCCGGGGCGGCAGGAAGTCGTTTAGTCTTGGGCCAGATCCTCGCGTGCGGGGCGGGGGGAGCGATATTCCTGACCATGCAATCGCCGGACACCAGGTTGACGATGAGGCGCATCGGGGGCTGGTTCCTCGCTCTCGGATGCGTCGTTGTGCTCGCGCGCGCGCCGCAGGCGTTGGCGGCCGAGTGGCTCTATACGGTACGTCCCGGCGATACGCTGTGGGATGTGAGCGAATCCTATCTCATTGACACCGGCTACTGGCAGCGTCTGCAGGCGCTGAACCAGGTCGCCGATCCGCAAAACCTGCCGCCCGGATCCCGCCTCCGGATCCCGGTCGCATGGATGCGCATCAAGCCGGCGCCGGCACGAATTATGGCCGTCGAGGGTGAGGCGACCGTTCAGTCCGCCGACGGCCAGCACCGGACCGCCGCCGTCGAGGATATGGCGATCGAGCCGGGCGACGAAGTGACAACGGCAGCGGACAGCAGCGTCAGTCTCGAATTTGCTGACGGTTCGACGCTCAGGGTCGCGGCCGAAAGCCGCGTCGTTCTCGATATCTTGAGCATCGCCGGCGGGAATGCCTTCGCTGATACCCGCCTGCGCTTGCTCAAGGGCTCCACCACCATGAAGGCGCGGGCGCTGCGGACAAGCGGCTCGCGGACCGAGATCAGGACACCGGCAGCGCTGTCGGCCGTTCGGGGAACCGATTTTCGTGTCGGCGTTCTGGAAGCCAACGACGCGATGCGCACGGAAGTGCTCTCGGGCCAGGTCGCGGTCAGTGCGCGTGCAAAGACGGTCGCGATCGCGGCCGGCTTCGGCACTGTCGTCGATTTGGGCGCACCGCCGCGGCCACCGCGGCCCCTGTTGCCGGCCCCGGCGCTGACCGACGTGCCGGCCGTCCTCGAACGAGTGCCGGTGCGGATCCGGGTCGCGGAAGTGAAAGGCGCGACCGCTTATCGCCTGGAGATTGCGCGCGATGCTGCGTTTATGCAGGTCGTCGCAGAGCGCGTTGCGCCGACACCTTCGATCACCGGGCCGGATCTTGCTGACGGATCCTATGTCTTGCGGGTGCGTGGCATCGACGCCCTGGGGCAGGAGGGACTCGACGCCACCCGCGAATTCGTCCTCAATGCCCGGCCGGAGCCGCCGTTCCCGCTCGAACCGAACGAAGGCGGCGTGGTGCCCGACGGTCTGCCACAGTTCCGTTGGAGCGAGCCGGACGAGGCAGCCGCCTACCGCTTCCAGCTCGCCGCCGGTGACGATTTTGCCGCTCCGCTGGCAGCGGCAGACCGCTTGAGCGAAGCGCGCTACGCGGTCACCAGCGCTCTGCCGCCAGGGACTTATCGCTGGCGGGTCGCCACCATCGACAAGCACGGCGAAGAGGGACCATTCGGCGACCCGCAGCGGCTGCGTGTTCCGCAGCCGGGACCGGTGCCGGAGCAGCCGGACCTGTCCGACGAGGCGATGGTGATCCGCTGGCCGGCCGGCATCGCCGGCGATCGCTACCGCTTCCAGATGGCGCGCGATAATGCCTTTACCGATGTCCTCGTCGACCAGGAGACGACCGAGCCGTCGATCAAACTGGAGCGGCCGGACGGTGGGGTTGTCTTCATCCGCGTGCAAACGATCGACGCCGCCGGTGAGGCCAGCGCCTTCAGCGCGCCGCAGCGGATCGAGTTGCCGTCCGACCCGCTTTGGCTCATTTCAGTGCCGATCCTGAGCGTTCTCCTTGCGCTGATTCTCCTATGAACGCCGAGCACAGACAGGTTCGGACTGTCATCGGCTCGGCTCCAGCGCTGAAGCTCATCGTCGCCGGGGTTGTCGCAGCGGCCGCACTCCTTGCGGTCGCTCGGGACTGGCTCTGGCCGATCGATCACGCTCTCTATGATGTTGCCCTGCTCGCTTATCACCGTCCCGCCCCCGAAGATGTCATCATCGTTGCCGTCGACGAGGAAAGCCTTCCCGAACTTGGAGCGTGGCCACTGCCGCGGCGTGTCTATGCTGCCGTGGTCGACATCTTGCACCGCGCCGGTGCGAAGGTGATCGCGATCGATGTCATCTTCGCCGACACGAACCCGCTCGATGCCGAAGGCGATCGGCTCCTCGTCGCGCACGCGGCCGAGAGCGGACGGGTCGTGATGCCGGTCGCCTTCGAGCACCTGCGCCAAGACGGTCAATTGATCGAGCTGGTGCCGTTTCCGGCGCTGGCCGCGGTCGCGGCCGGCTTTGGCCATGTCGATGTCGAGCTTGACAGCGGCGGGCGCAGCCGGCGGTTGTTTCTGAGCGCCGGCCTTGGCGCACCCGTCTGGCCAGCCTTCGCGCTTGCGGCACTCCAGGTTGCGGATCCGATCGCGGCTGCAGCGGCAGGCGGATGGGGGGCGCGGCTGCGACAGGCCGACGTTGATGAAAGCGGCCGAGATCCCTTCGTCTGGGTGCGCCGCAACCCGTTTCTTGTGGCTTTTGCCGGGCCGCCGGGGCACTTCCGCCGGGTTGGCCTTGCCGACGTGATCCACGGCCGCGTCCCGATCGATGTCTTTCGCGATGCGGCGGTGTTCGTCGGCGCCACGGCGGTGATGACCGGCGACCGTCTCGCGGTCGGCGGAATCACCGGCAACCCGATGATGTCCGGCGTCGAATTCAACGCCAACGCCTTCGATGCCCTTCGGCGGGGACTGCTGCTTCGGCCGCTGGCACCGCTGATGGCAATCGCGCTGACCCTCGCTTTGCTCATGCTGCCAGCCTTGGTCCACGCAGCCGGCGTGCGCCGCGCGCCGGTCCTGGCGCTGGGCAGCTTCTTGTCGCTGATCACCAGCGCCGCGCTCCTGGCCGGCGCGCAGCTCTGGTTCTCGCCCGCCGCTGCGCTCTTGGCGCTCATCATCTGTGGCTTGGCGTGGACGGCGATAGATCTCGACCGGGAGCGGGGAGAAATCCGCTCGGAGCGGGCGATCGCGCGAACGGCCCTGCGCTCGATCTCCGATGCCGTCATGACCCTGGATGCCGACGGCCGGATCCAGCACATGAACACCGTGGCGCAGCGGCTCACTGGCAGTCCCGAAGCCGACGCAATCGGTCGGCCGGTTGACGGTGTCGTCTGCCTCTCGGACGCGATTGGCCGCGCCCGGATCAGCATCGCCGCGCTGGCAGCGTCTGCAGCAGCGAAAGGCGTCATGATGCTGAGCGGCCCCCTGTTGCGATCGAGGGGCGGCGAAGAGCGCAAGGTCCAGGTGTCTCTTGCCGTGATTCGTACCGCTTCCGGCGCGGCCGAGGGGGCGGTGCTCGTCTTTACCGACGTCACCGACCTGCACCGCATGGCGAACGCGATCGCGGAACAGGCCGGGCGCGATCAGATCACACAGTTGCAGAACCGCAAGGCCTTCCTGCAGCGGCTGGGACGGGTACTGTCGGCGGCGCGGCGGGAGGAGTTGCTGGTTGCCGTCCTGGAACTGCGCTTGGACAAGTTTTCCGCTGTGAGCGAGGACCTCGGTCCTGCTGCGGCGGAGCTGCTTCTGAAGGGCGCGGCCGAGCGCCTGTGCGCGGTCGTCGACCGGCCGGATCTGCTCGCCCGCGTCAATACCGATAGCTTCGCCCTGATCGTCGATACCTTGCGCACGTTGGATGCGGTCACCTTCCTGGCACACCGGTTGCGGAAGGCTTTCGACGCGCCGTTCGTCATCCAGGGGTTCAAGGCTTGGACGAGCTTGAGCATTGGCGTCGCTTACTTTCCGCGCGACGCCCGGGCGCCCGAACCCTTGCTGACGCGCGCTGGACAGGCAGCGCGGCGCGCCCGCCAAGCCGGTGGCAACAAAGTTCATTACTGTGCCGATCACGCCAATGTGGTCGACATCAATCGTGCCAGGCTGGTGATCAGCTTGAAGAGCGCCGTTGAAAGGCAGGATACTGCGCTGCTTTACCAGCCGCAGGTGGACTTCAAGTCGGGGCGCACGGTCGGTATCGAGGCGTTGTTGCGGCTGAGCACGCCACGGATGCGTGGCCTGGGACCGGCCGAGTTCGTACCGATGATCGAGGAGGCGGGACTCATCGGGGCGGCTGGTGAATGGGTCCTGCGGACCGCCTGCTGTCAGCTCAGGGAATGGCACCAGCTGGGCTGGAACGATCTCTTCGTCTCGATCAATCTGACACCGCGGCAGCTCCTCGAATCAGGGTTGACGGAACGGATCCGGCGCGTGCTCGACGAGGCCGGTCTTGACGGTCGCTACCTCTGGCTTGAAATCACGGAGCTGGCGCTGTTGTCCGATTACGAGCAAGCCGCCGCGGTGATTCAGGGCATCCGCGAGCTTGGCGTCAGCTTCTGCATCGATGACTTCGGCACCACGTGTTCATCCCTGCTTGATCTGGAACGGCTGCCGATCCAGGGCGTCAAGATCGATGCCGGCCTGATCCAAGAGGGAATCGACCATCCCGAACATGCAGCGGTGATCGCTGCGATCGCGGTGATGGCGCATGCGATGCGCCTTGACGTCGTTGCCAAGGGTGTCGAGACGCAGCGGCATGTCGATTTCGTGATCGAGCGGGAGTTCGATCGTGGGCAGGGGTACTTCATCGGCAGGCCGGTTTCAGCGGCCCAATTCTTGTCATATTTGTCGGCGAACATTTCAACCGGGTGAGGCACGCTGACTCGGGGTGTATGCCGGCGTAACCGGTGACCGATAGCCACGGGGGAGGAAATTGGGTGGCCTATAGCCGCAGATTCACTTCGCCGGGGTCGCTGAGTCAGGCCTGAGAGGCTGGCCTGTGAGTCCGGTCTGTGGGTCTGGCGCGAAAGCTTCGCAAGACACTATCATATGACCGCGAGCTGGGAGATCGCGGGTGGCATCTTCTCTGTCGGAAGGAGGAGCGTTGGCCCGATGCCGTCTGAACCCGAGTGCGAGCGGTCGCTCGATGTCCTCATTCTCGATGCCGCGCCGCTGAGTCAATCGATGCTTGTCTCGCTCCTTGAGGTCGCAGGATATCGGAGCTATGCGAGCGAGTCTGTCGACGATGCGCTGACCGCGATCGAGGAGTTCGACTTTGATCTCCTTCTGATCAATGCCAACAAGCCGGACAAGGAGCTGCTTGATTTCGTCAAGCTGTTGCGATTCGCGCAGATGGGGGAGGCACGGTTGCCGATCGTCCTGCTGACCGCCTGGTGCGACGAGGCGAAACGACTCGACTGCAACGAGGCAGGAATTGACCTTGTCCTCGAAAAGCCCATTGCCCCGACCGTGCTGACCCAGGCGATCGCCTCCTGTGCCCAGCCCGAGCGTCGCCGGCGCGGCACCGCACAGGATCGCCGCTAGTGCACTGGCACAAACAGAGCCTACATCCTGTTTGTGCCGAAAGTGCACGCGATTCAAACTGTTGTGCAGCGACAACCTTGCTCGGGCGTGAATCGCCCGATTGGGTCGCTGCACG